>JADJUV010000103.1 GCA_016716885.1 Candidatus Trichofilum aggregatum
GCAGTTCGGGGGCTTTGCGGCGATTAGCGCCGTCGCCACTGATGAACCGCTGGACGGAAAAATAGCTAAGTTCGGCTCCGGCGTACAAGTCACGGATTTCGGCGGTGTCGTGGTTGGAAATGAGGACGGGGATGCCGCGTTCGACCAGGTGCTCTTGTACGATCCAGCCGACAAGACGCTTAACGGAAAGTTCGATTAGCCCAAATGAGAAACTCCGACAAGTTCATAACTGAAATCTGTTTGTCCACAGGGCCAGGTGAAAGGTACTGTTTTATCTGACTAACTTTTTTCAACCAGGTAATAGCCCCCGCTTTAGCTCCACCACCATCTACAATTATGATGATTTGCCGTTCCGGCATTCGTTCAATACAGTTCAGGTAGAGATAAGGGAATTTCTCGTCCACACTCCCAGACGATTGTTGCCACTTACATTCAATCCGCACTTCCATCTGATATTTGACCGATTTTATCAAGAATTCAGTGTTGCCCGAGTGATCATAAATTGTCTTATAGGGTACATTGCGAAGTAAAAGCTCTTGTCCATATCGTTCGGGATGGCGTTGCCACTCCCGATAGTTGACCAAAACAAATCCTTTACTGGTCAATGTTCCAACAATTGTTGTTTCGAGGGTGTTCCCAGAGCTATTGGCTAGACCACCTTGTCTCATGATGATTTGGACTCCCGGCGAAAAATAGCAAGTAGTTCATCCACTTTATTACGATTCGCCCCATCGCAACTAATAAATCGTTGTACTTCAAATCGTTCAATATGGTTAGCACGTCGGTATATTTCTTGAGTAAATAAGGTGTTGTGATTAGAGATTTTCACCTCTACAATGCCCCGTCCAGCCAGGCTCTCCGCCATTTGCGCCAGTCTGTGTTGTTGCGTTTCACCAAAAGGAAACTCACCGTAGCTGGTAAAATTTGCTGTGTTCGAGAGGGGGACATAGGGGGGATCGCAGTAAACGATATCGCCAGGTTGAGCTGATTCCATTGTCGCCACAAAGTCGCCGACCAAGAATTCTGCTCGTTGTGCGCGTTGCCAGAAAAAAATCATTTCTGTTTCTGGAAAATAGGGTTGCTTGTACTGACCAAAGGGTACATTGTATTGGCCTTTGCTGTTGTAGCGACAGAGGCCATTAAAACAGTGTTTATTCAGGTAAAGAAACAGAGCTGCCTTTTCGCGAGGGTTTTTGGTCTGGTTGAACTGCTCACGCCAGGCGTAAAAAGCTGATTTTTCGTTCTGTTCCGGCTGAAAGAAAGTGCGTGCATAGGTAATAAAATCTGACCCTTCAACCTGGAGATAACGGTAAAGGTTGATTAAATCGGGGTTGCTATCGGCCAGCAGGTAAGCCGGGTAGTCAGCGTTGAGAAACACGGCTCCGGAGCCGACAAATGGCTCAATCAACCGTTTGCCGGGTGGTAAAACTGCCTTGATGCGTTCGATCAACCGGAATTTCCCCCCGGCCCATTTAAGAAAAGGTTTCATGCTTTCAATTATTGTAGCGCTTTGAGGTCTGCCAGGTCTTGTTCTCTGGCGACCGATCTTTTGTTAAGCTTTAAATTTTCCAGGTCAATGAAATTCACGGGTAATCCCCTAAAGTCCGCTATTACGCGTTGCGGATAACATATCTCGAAATCCAAACCCTGTACCTCTGTGAGCAGATCAACGCGATAAGGGGGATGACCCAGTTGAATAACGTAACCAGGGTTAAGAAATCATCCGGTTTTAGCTCAAGGGAAGCAAAGCCAAACTCGACTAAGGCCTGGATGATTTTCTCAGCATTTCTTGGCTCAACGTTTACCCAGATGTCAATATCTTTTGTGTAACGAGGATGCCCATGAAAAGCAACCGCATAGCCATCAACAACCAGATAATGCACATCATTCTTGTTTAACGATTCGATAAACTCTCTGAAATCTTGGTTGAGGATCATAACGCCACCTTATGTATTCTTCCCGAATGGCTTCTAAGGTTGCTAACCGTTCGGTGTAAGGACGAGTTTGCCAGTAAGCAAAATCACTGGGAGCTTCGTCAATTTTGTATTTTTTGATAGCCGTTTTGTTCATCATTGTTGGTCAAAGCGGGTGTTAGCCAAACAGGTCGTTGTTGATTTCAACATCGGTGAGGTCGCTGAGGCCGCGGCCGCCGGGCCGTGGGTTGATCTCGGCGTAGAATTTGTCGTCGTAGCGGCGGGAACGGATGGGAATGGGCATTTTGACGCCCCAACCTAGCAGAAGCACCTCTTCTTTCTCCTGCAACCGGGCCAACATGCCGCGCAACTGCTCCCGTCCCGCCAATCCGGTCAATACGGCGCGGATATCGTCTTCATCCCCAACCAGCCGGTGATGCGGGTGCCAATCTGGGACAAAATTTCGTCGTCAATGCCAGACGGACGCTGGTCTACCACGAGCAAGGTGACAAAATATTTGCGTAACTCGCGGGCGATGATGCCGAAGGCGGTCTGGCTGGCGATTTGGGGGTTGAGCAGTTTGTGGGCTTCTTCGATGGCGATGACCAGGGGACGGGGCGCGGCCGCGCCGTGGCTCTTGTGCCGCTCCGTTTTGTGTACCCAATGCTGGCGGATGCGCCGGGTCAAAATATTCGTCACCAGCAGGTAATCCAGGTCGCTTTCATACTCACCAAAACTGAGAATGACATGTTTGCCATTTTCCAACTTGTCCACGATGTCGGTCACGGCGTCAATGGCTGGTTTTTCCACCACATAAGGCCGATCGTAGATCAGTCTGAGTTTGCGGTGCAGGGCTTCGGCGGCCTTGTCGTTGATGTTGTTCTCCCGTGCCCAGTAGGCGACCGAACCGGGAGCCGGACGGGATTTACCCGTCTCTGGGTCAAACTCCAAAGCCCCCGGGTCTAACTTCATAAATTCGCCGAACCAGTGAACGCCAAAAGCCCGTTCCAGGGCGTTGAGGGTGACGGCGGCGGTGTCGGTCAGGTTGAGCGATTCGCCCAACAGGTTGATATCGTTGGTGGTGAAGTCGCTCAGGGCCAATTCCAGGGTGAAGTCAGGGGATTTGCCCCGCACCATCGCCCCTTTGCCCAGGGCGGCAATCTGCACCTTGCGCGGGAAGAGGGAGCGCAACCCCCGCACCGACACCCCTTTGTCGGTGTCCAGGTCGTCCAGGCCATATTCGTTGTGCATGTCAAAAACGAGCGCGGCCGCGACATCTTCCTGCATCAGCCCCGCCAGCACCATCCGGGTCAGGAAACTCTTCCCCGTGCCTGTAGCCCCAAAAATGCCACTGGAACGCTTCACAAATTTGTTCAAATCCAGGCGGATGGGATGACCCTGTTCGATGGTGTGCCCGACGATAAACATCCCCTTGCCTTCTTGCCCAAAAATCTCGGCCACATCCCCGGCATCGGCTGTCCGCACCGGGGCATGGTGGGCGGGCACAGTTTTCACCGGTTTGGGGCCGGGGTTCTCGATCCCCTGATCGATCCGTTGCTCCCATTCCAGCCGCTCGGTTGTGCCCAACGCCGGGCCGGTATCCAGCATCAGAGTGGGATAAACGTTGAGAGTGGTGTAGAGCGTTTTGCCCAGCAGGGCCTGGCTAATGGCTGGTTGCAGACGGGTGGGCTGTTCATCGGCGAAGCGGGGGTCGGTAGCCCCCAGTTGTAAATCGGTGACGAGGCCGTAATAACGGTTGCGGCCGCTGTCACAGACAATAAAACTCCCTTCCTGCACCGTTTCCGCCGCCACCGTCAGCCGGATACGGAACCCTTCCTTTAACCCCCCGCCCACAATGTAGCCTATTGATTCATTCATAAGTCAACCCTTTAATTACACACCCCACAAGTTAAGAGCTATCGTTTCTTGTAGATTCTCTTCTAGTCGGGCTACTTCCTTATCAATTTGTTCCCAACGCAGAAAATGAACGGTTATTTGAGGGGTTTCGCTTAGATGTTCCCAGAGAAACATCATCAACTGCTGTAAAGGCGGATAAAAGGCATCTAAACGGGTCAATTCAGATTCTATGACCCGTTTCAGACGTTCTAACTCTCGGGGATGGATTTGTTCGATTTCCTGGCGAACCGTAGCAAAAAAACTTTTGGCGCGATTATTCCGATCCATCGCATAACGGTGCAAGGCATGACGCCAATTGTTTGTTAGATAAAGCTTTTGAACAAGTTTGATCTGCGCTTCTGTACCGGATATTCCTGCTCCTCGATAATATGCCAGATATGTTGTCCGTTGAGCATCCATCGCCAAGAGCGCATACATGCTCAAGAGCAAAAGCCAAAACCCATAACAACAGCTAAGAGAATTAGCGCTGGTGTTATCAGTCTGGCCCCACAAAAGTACGAAAAAGATGAATAACAAGACCGGTGTGAGGTAAGAGGCAATATGTAAGGCATTATTAATGCCTAAATACAAAGAATAAGCCCGATTGTTTTCATTTGTTCCACCCCGTGCCAGCGTCGTGGCTAGTAAAGCAATTCGTTCTTGCGGCCCCAGAACATCCCATAAAGGTAAACCCAGGAACAGGATACGCCACTGTCGCCAGGTGTATTCACCCACATAGGTACTAAAAGAGGACGTTGGCGCAATCCCATGAATAGGCGGCAATTTGAGTTCATCTGAAATTTGGGCTACTAGCTGATAAAGTTGGGGATATTTTTCTGGATTGATAGTTGAGGGTAACGAGGGGAATTGCGGCCGCGTCTGCCAGGCCATTAGTAAAAGAGCCAGACCAACCAAAGTACCTACAAGGTTTAATGGAATAGCTAATACCGTAAAAGCATAATAAAGTATCCAGACTCCGACCACAGCTACAGCTACTGGAAAAAGATGCACGACACTAGCCGCTCCATAAGCCAAAACCGTCGTCAGAAAGATTTGGCGGCTTACATTTTTTGCCCGTAGTAGACGGCTCAAGAGAAAGTTACTTTGCCATTCTCCCAGTTTATCTGAAAGGGTACGAAAAATACTTTGGCGTTGTTGCCTTTTCTGTGGGATTAAATTCCAATTACATTGATCACACCAGGTAATATAGCCTGGTATCACTGGAATCATCGCGTTACATTGCGGGCAGGATTGGGTTGTGGCTTCTGTTATGCTGGTCATCACAATTTTCTCGCACAGATGTTTTATGGTGGCGAATGTTACCAGACCACCCGATCCCGTCAAGAGACAACCGATGGACTGCGTCCTATGGACGGGGAGACTGTCAGGTTTTGCAAAACCTGACAGACAGAGGAGTTGATCCTGAATGGGCACAATTAGCTCAAGAAGTCTTTTGGGAACTCTGGAACTCTGGGAACTTGTCCCCTCTTCTCTGTTTGTCCATCAGTGTTCCCTTCATCCGTGGTTCTTCAGTAACCGCTGCTGAAGGAACTTATCTACCCACGTCTTGTTCCCTATCCTGCCATCCGTGGCTTTTCCCACTTTTCGAGGTAAACCATGACCAACAACCCTTCCCTCAACGAATCTCATCGATCACCACCGCCCAATTAGATGTCCCCAACCGGCTTCTCCTCGGCCCTGGCCCATCCAACACCCCCCCACGCATCTTGCAAGCCTTGAGCCTGCCGACTATCGGCCACCTTGATCCCCGTTTCATCCATCTGATGAACGAAATCCAGGAACTTCTACGCTACGCCTGGCAGACAGAAAACAAATTGACCATTCCCGTCAGTGGCACGGGTAGTGCCGGGATGGAAGCGGCCCTGGCCAACGTCATTGAGCCGGGTGACGTGGTTGTCATCGGCATTAACGGCTACTTTGGCCTGCGCCTGGCCGATATGGCCGGGCGGTATGGGCGCGGATGTGCGGATCATCCAGAAACCGTGGGGGCAGGTGTTCAGCCTGGATGAACTGCACGCGGCCATAACCGAACATCAGCCAGCCGTTCTGGCCCTGGTTCATGCCGAAACATCCACCGGCGCACGGCAGTCGCTGGAAGGGATAGGCGAATTGTGCCGGGCTAATGATTGTTTGTTCCTTGTAGACACAGTGACCAGTCTGGGTGGTGTGCCCCTATTCTGGACGAGTGGCAAGTGGATGTGGCCTACAGTGGCACGCAAAATGCCTCAACTGCCCCCCTGGTCTGGCTCCGTTGACACTGGGGGAACGGGCAATGCAAAAACTGAAGGCGCGGCGCACCAAGGTTGCCAACTGGTATCTGGATATGAGCCTGATCGCCAATTATTGGGGCGAAAGTCGCACCTATCACCACACCGCGCCCATCAATATGAATTACGCCCTGCGTGAAGCCTTGCGCCTGGTCGCCGAAGAAGGGTTGGCGGAACGGTGGGCACGCCATCAGGCTACCGCCGAGCTATTCTGGGCGGGCCTGGCCGGAATAGGGCTGGCGTGCCATGTCGAAAACTATCGGCTGCCTAGCCTGACCACGGTCCGCATCCCCGAAGGGGTAGATGGCAAAGCGGTGATGGGTCGTTTGCTTAACGAATTTAATATTGAGATTGCCGGTGGCCTGGGTGAATTGGCGGGCAAGGTGTGGCGGGTTGGTCTGATTGGGGACAACAGCCAACCAGAGAATGTGTACAGGCTACTAGATGCACTGAAGCGGGTGTTGGCAAGATAAAGGTGTCAACGACTTGTCATTCCAGGTAAACGGGATGCTTCGGCGGACCTACTCAGAAACAGCCATTCGCGGGTCTTCGGAATCCCGAATGGGGGTGAGGATTCTTCACTCCGAAGACTCCTACACTTCGAGGACTACCTCAGTATGACAAATCAAAGTTTCTGCACTCATTGAACGGGCACTCTGCCCGTGGATACTCTCAGCATGACATCATTCAGGGTCTTGGGGATTTCGCGGGGTGATCGAGATTGGGGCCGGTGGGGCTCTGCCGCAGACGAGGGACCAAGGGTTGCCCCACAGGGTCAACCCCAAACCGAATACCCAGCGCCTCACCGGATACCTTATTCGGTGAGGCGTTTTGTTGTTTGAAGCAGGTCGGGGGGGGTGTGTTGGGGAGAGCCATCAAAAGGGTGGTCACGGATGAGTCAAACACGGCTATATACCGGCAATGGGCATAATCTGACATTTTTCAGGGGGCTGGACCAGCTTTACACAAGTCCTTGGCGGTTTAGTCGGAAGCCCCCTGACCAACTTAACGGCGCGTTTTCGGGGCCAAGGCCCAAAACCGCCATAAGTTCCCGCCCCTGGGGGCAGGTGGGGTTCGACAACGGAGGTGATGTCACAAAACCTTCCACCTTTCGTAAAACTGTACTATAGCTTTCAAGAAGTTGTATAAGTTCATAGTGACCGCTTTAGCGGGCTGGCAAAGCGGTCACGAAAACAATGATTATCGCGGAGGATAGAGACTGGCTAGAGACTCACCAGTCTCCAGTCTCCAAATGTTATGTCACTTTATGACCATGATGCGTATAACTGATTAGGCACTTAACCGCCATGGGAGAGATGTGGGGGTGGCACTACCGCTGGCGGGTTCGATGCTGATGCCAATGGCAACGACATCGGCGACGGTGAGGATGGTCAGGCTAGGGGGTGATGCTGGTCAGGTCGCGGCCTGGGGGTCTTGACAGTGATCATACCCGTAGCAATCTGTGTTCCATCTATTGTGACGGCCCAGAGCTGGTAGGTCTGATCGGCGGGCAGTGAGGCGAGGCCGTGGACAACAAGTTGGCCGGTGTGGCCTGATTGGTAGAAGACCCCACGGGGCAGGTCGCCGTTAGCATGGTTGTGCAAAACGACAGTGTTGTTGGCATTGATGACAGCCTGTAAAAGCGACGGATCGCTTTGGGCTGAGGCCAGGAGTTCTCGGTTGGTGTTGAAATCTTGTTGCAGAAGTTGAACCTGGGTGGTGAGCGCCTGGTTCGCGGCCGCGAGCGCATCCCGGTTCTCCACCAATTCACCATTCACCTGGGCCAAATCCGTCACTTCTTGCTCCAAAGCGGCTACCTGTTGGCCGGTTTCATCTAGCTGGTTAGAAAGATTGGCCGTATAGAGGGCCAGGATAAACAGAGCGGCAAAGCTGGTCGCGGCCGCGAACTGCCATATTCTTTTCCCCTGCCACACTTCCCTTAGCCAGGTAACAAACGAGGGTTGAGCCGAATCGGTGGGCATCACCACCGGGCGAATGGGGAGCGAACCAGTCTGCGTGGCTGGCTGATTTTCTCCCTGGACAACTGCCAGCAATCGCTCTTTGGCGTTGACGGGCAGGGCCGCATACGGGGCGAGTTCGGCCAGGGCCACCAGGGCGTGGTCCGTTTCTGCGACCTGCGCCAGCAAATGGGGATGGGCCGCCAGATGCTTTTCTATCATGACAACCTCTTCAGGCTCTAAGGCTCCCAGCCCATAGAGCGGTAACAGCTCCAAAATTTCGGCCTCTGTCCATTGTTTTGTTTCACTCATCGCACATCTTCCTCCCGGTAGCCACCTGTGCGCAAAGAATGTTCCAGCTTGGCCAGCCCTAAATTGATGCGGGTTTTAACTGTGCCCAATGGGGTGTTGGTTTGAGCGGCGATTTCTCGCTGGCTCAGGCCACCAAAGAAGGCTAGTTCCAGGCATTGACGTTGTTCATCGGGAATGTCGCCCAGGGCCAGATGGATTTTTTGCTGGTCTAAACGACGGTTGACATTTTGTTCGACCGGAAAAGAAAGGGAGCGGGCTTGTGGTTCGACGGTTAAGGGGGTGAGTTCTTCGGTTTGCGGCCGCGCTTTTTCCCGCCGCAACGCATCCAGACATTTATTCCGGGCAATCCGGTACAGCCAGGCCGCTACCACCCCATCCCCTTTAAAATCCTCGGCTTTGTGCCACACTTGCAAGAATGTATCCTGCAACAAATCTTCGGCCAACGTCCGCTCACGAACAATGTGCATAATCAGGTTAAAGGTTTTTTGGGCAAACCGCTCGTGGAAACAGGCCAACGCCTCAGCATCTTGCTGAGTGATCCGGTGCAACAGTTCTTCATCGGAAAGTTGCGCGTCATTCATAAACCGACTCCATACTCAAGGTGATTCATATGACCCAATTGTAGCACAGGAGTATAAGCCTTGAGATGGGGGAGAGTGATAGAGTTGCAGGTTGCAGAGTTGCAGGGATGAGTTTAGTTGCAGGTTGAGGTTGGTGCCGGTTGACTCTGCCACTTTGTGACTCTGCCACTTTGCGACTCTGCCACTTTGCCCCCTCCCTCCTGACGCATCAATGGCACAAATGGATGTATTCCTGTGATAAGTTGAACCAGGCCGGTTTCTGATTGATAATAGCCTTATGCCGGTTGAATTTTTCTATTTGTTATTGGCTTTGCTGGGGTTGGTCGCGATGGCCTGGGGGCTGGTGCGCCGCTGGGCACGTCGCGGCCGCGACGCTTCATCGCCCCCTGCCCCATCCAGCAACACCCGCCAGGCCAGACTAACCGCCTGGCTCCTTACCCCGGTCGCTTCGCCGCTCAAATTACCCCTGCCCCCTGAACATCCGCGGCCGCGGCCCGTCATCCCACCCACACCCACGAGCGTCACCCTGGCCCAATTGCGCCCCACCATCACCATTTTGCTGGTCGGGGGGCTGTTGCTGACCGTGATGGCTCAAGTTACCTACACCGCTGTTTTCTTGGACTGGAAAAAGTGGCTGGTGGGACTGGTCGTGGTGGGAGTTGCCCTGTTTTTAGGCGGGGCACGGCTGACGATGCGGCCGCGGCCGCATCGCTACTTCCTCTCCCTCAGTTGGCGACTGAGCCATTTTTTTCACCTGGCCGGGTGGCAAATCACCTTACTTAGCCTGGCCCCCCTGTTTGCCTGGTTGGCCCGGTTGGCCGCAGGCAGCAGCTTACAAGCCCTCAGCCCGGCGGTGGCCTTGCTGGCCTGGGCCTTGGCCGTAATTTGTTTGGTGGTGGGCAGTTATCGCTGGTGGCAGGCAGTACCCTTCACCGTCAGCCGGGGTGAGGTGCTGGGTTTGGTGGGATTGTTTCTGCTGGCCTTTTTGTTGCGCGTGACCTTCCTGAGCCAATACCCCAACACCCTATCCGGCGATGAAGGGTCGGCCGGATTAACGGCAGCAGCCTTCCGCACAGGAGAGTTCAACAATGTGCTGGGGGTCGGTTGGTTTTCTTTCCCGTCGTTTTATTACTGGATACAAAGTTGGGGCATTCATCTCTTGGGGCAGACGGTGGCGGGTTTACGGTTTACCTCGGCGGTGGCGGGTTCCCTGACGGTGGTGGCGGTTTATGGGCTGGGCCGGGCGCTATTTAACCGATGGGTGGGGCTGATCGCGGCCGCGATCCTGCTCGCTTCCCACTACCACATCCAGTTCAGCCGCATTGGCCTGAACAACATCTGGGATGGCCTGTTTTTGGCTCTGGCTTTAGCCGCCTTGTGGTACGGCTGGAAGACGGGCTGGCGCGGGGCCTTCATTGTGTGTGGCCTGGCGGTGGGGTTGGGTCAATATTTTTATGTCAGCCTGCGTATTTTGCCTCTGTTACTGTTGGTGTGGGCCGGGTTTGCCTTCCTTTTCCAGCGCTCCACCTTTCGCCGCCGCTGGCCTGATCTCATTCTGACCGGCTTCATCGCCCTGATCGTCTTTTTGCCCCTTCTACTCTACTTTGCCAGCCACCCCATGGAGTTTAACGCGCCCCTGCAACGGGTGACTGTTTTCGGGGGCTGGCTGGAACTGGAGCAGATGCGTACCGGGTACTCGGCCAGCCAGGTCATTCTTGACCAGATGAAGAACACGGCTCTGGGTATTACCCACGAGCCGCTACGCCATTGGTACAATCCGGGCACACCGTTGTTATTGGCGGGGCCAGCCGCGTTGTTTCTGCTGGGGGTTTTGTGGTCGGTGCTGGCCTTTGATTTGCGCTATTTGCTCCTGTGGTTGCCCTTGGTGGCCCACGTTTTATTGGGGGGATTCAGCCAGGATGCGCCAGCGTCGCAACGGTTTGTGTGGGTCGTGCCGGTGGTGGTTTTATTTGTGGCCCTGCCGCTGGCCCGCACGGTGGATTGGTTGCAACGGGCCTGGCCTAAACGGCAGAAATGGGTGGCGGGTTTCGCGGCCGCGTTCCTTCTCTGGCTCATGCTAACCGACCTGCACTACTATTTTTTCCAGGTATACCAAAGTGGTTATGTCCTCGGGGGCATCAACACCGAAGCCGCTACCGAAATTGCTGTCTATCTGCGCGAGCATCCCCAACAAGGGCAAGTGGTTTATTTCTATGGCTTGCCCCGCATGGGTTATTCTACCCACTCTACCATTCCTTATCTGGCTCCTCATATGTACGGCATAGATATTATGGAGCCACTTCCCACCGCTCCCGGCATCAATAGTCAGGATAATCTCCTTTTTATCTTTCTGCCGGAAAGACTTGAGGAATTTACCCTGGTTCAGGCGGCCTTTCCCAATGGCACCTATCAGGAGTTTAATCGGGAAACGGGCGAACCGCTGTTTGCCGTGTATGATGTGCCGTGAGGGATTTGAGTTTCAGGTTTCAGGTTTCAGGTTTCAAGTTGAGGGGGTTATGGCTAAAAAAAGGTTGATTGTAGGTATATCGGGGGCCAGTGGCATTATTTATGGCATTCGGTTGTTGGAGGTGCTGCGCCAGGTGGATGAGGTGGAGACGCACCTGGTGATGAGCCAGGCGGGGGCGCAGACGATGGGGTTGGAGACGGATTACACGGTGGATGAAGTAGAGGCGCTGGCGGATGTGACGTATCGTTTTAGGGACATCGCGGCCGCGATCTCTTCTGGCTCCTTCAAGACCCACGGCATGGTGGTCATTCCCTGCTCCATCAAAACAATGGCCGGTATTGCCCACTCCTACAGCGACAACCTGCTTCTGCGGGCCGCTGATGTGGTGCTGAAAGATCGGCGGCGGCTGGTGCTGGTTCTGCGTGAAACCCCGTTGCACCTGGGCCACCTGCGCCTGATGACCCACATCACCGAGATGGGAGCCATTTTGGCCCCGCCCATGCCCGCCTTCTATCACCGCCCTAAAACACTGGATGATCTCATCAACCAGACGGTGAACCGGGTACTGGATTTGCTGGACATTGAGTTACCGCAGGATTTGTTTACCCGCTGGCAAGGTGGGGGCAAGGTGAACCGTGACGGCTGAGGTTGAGGCGTTGGCTTATCTGGCGGCACATCACGTCTTAACGCTGGCAACGACGGGGCCAGAGGGGGTGTGGGCGGCGGCCGTTTTCTACGTCAATGAGGGGTTCGATCTGTTTTTCCTCTCGGCGGGGCACACCCGGCATGGGCAAAATCTGGCCCAGAACCCGGTTGCGGCCGCGACCATTCAAGAAGATTACCACGACTGGCCGGCCATCCGGGGCATCCAGCTAGAAGGGGATGTGACTTTGCTGGCAGGTGTAGAACGGGCACAAGCCCTGCGGCTCTACCAAACAAAATACCCCTTTGTCAGCCCGGACAACCCGGCCATCGGCCCGGCGTTGGCAAAAGTGAACTGGTACCGTCTGCGGCCGCGGCGTCTCTACTTCATTGACAACAGCCTCGGCCTCGGCCACCGGGATGAAGTACGAGTAAATAGTGACCAGTGACCAGTGGCTAGTACAGCTTTACAGAAGTCTTTGGTAAATTTAGTCTGAAGACCCATCCCCCTGCCCCCTTCCCGGCGGGGGCTCTTCAACGCAGTTTTCGGGGCGAATGCCCCGAAAAACCGCTCTCATTCCCCGCCCCTGGGGGGGGGGTGAGGGGTTTCCGGCGACAAACCGAGAGCGCGTCTTATCATAAAAACATAAGCTCACCTTTCGCAAAGATGTACTGATGACCAATGACCAGTATATTGCGTGGTGCTTAAGATAATTTCACACACCACGCACCACGAGCATCTTAGAGACACTTATGGGCATCCTATCAGGCAAAAAGGTTCTTGTGACCGGGGCCACCGGCTTTATCGGTGGGTGGTTGGCCTAGCGGTTAGCCACGGAAGAAGGGGCCATCGTCACCGGAACCGGGCGCAATCTAGACAAAGTACCGTTTTTGTCTGAGGCGGGTGTTCAACTCCAGGCGGTTGATCTGCTCGACGAAACGGGCATGAATGGGTTGGTAGCGGGTCAGGATGTGGTTTTCCACGTGGCGGCCTGGTTGGGCAGTCATGGGCAGGCAGAAAAGGCTGAGGCGTTTAATGTGCAGGCGACGGAGATGCTGGTCAGGCTCGCGGCCGCGCACAAAGTCAGCCGCTTCGTGCATACCAGTTCCATCGCCGTGTACGGCCCGCCCACCCAGCCCGTCATCCATGAAGACACCCCCTTTGCCAGCCAAAACGACCTCTATGGCCGCACCAAGGGGGCCGGGGAACAGAACGCCTTGAAGTTGGCCCACGAACTGGGTCTGGCGCTGACCGTCGTGCGCCCCGGCATGGTGTACGGCCCACGGGCCATCGGCTGGTCGGTGCGGATGCTGCAACTGGTGCAAAAGCGTGTCCCGGTTATCTATGGGGGTGGCACCGGCCATGCTTACCCCATTTACATTGATAATTTGGTTGACGGCATGATCCTGGCGGCCACCCAGCCGGCGGCGGTGGGTCAGGCCTTCAACTTCTGTGATCCGCCGGTGACATTTAAGGAATGGTTTGGTTATTACGGTGAGATGTGCGGCCGCAAACCCGTCGCCATGCCCTTGTTTCTGGCCCGTTTGCTCGTGTTTTTCAACGACACCTTCCGCCTGGGTCTACCCCTCACCCGCGAACGGCTCACCTACTTTCTCATCCGCTCCGATTTCCCGGCCAGCAAAGCCCAAACCCTGCTCGGCTACCAACCCCGCGTGCCCATCACCGAAGGGATGCGCCACACCGAAGCCTGGCTACGGCAGGCAGGCTATCTGGATTGACGATTTTAGATTTTAGATTGACGATTAAAAACTATTGCACATCTAAAATCGTCAATCATCCAATCCCTATGATCTGGTTTCTCGTTCTCGTCCTACTTGCGCTCATCCTTGGGCTGTTGTACTACCTGCTCATCGCTACCGAGGGGATTTTCCTGGGGCGGCGGGTGGTGGTCTGGTTATATGACCGGGTGGCCCGGCAATATGATGGTATCAAACAGTTTGATGCGGATTATGAAGAGGCGTTTCTGGCGCGGCCGCTGCTGCGCCGTCTGGAGGACATACCGGCCCCGCATATCTTGGATGTCGCCACGGGGACGGGCCGGTTGCCAGCGTTATTGTTAGCCCAAGAGGCGTTTCGCGGCCGCGTCACCGCCCTGGATGCCTCAGCCCTCATGTTGGCTCAAGCCCAACTGAAACTCACGCCGTATGCGGGCCGGGTAACATTGATTCATCACCCGGCAACGCCACTCCCCTTTCCTGATGACTCTTTTGAGGCGGTGACCTGCCTGGAAGCGCTGGAGTTTTTGCCTTCGGATGCGGCCGCGTTACGAGAAATGGTGCGTGTACTCAAACCCGATGGTTTGCTCCTCACCAGCCGCCGCCGCGATTGGGAAGGCAAAGCGTTTCTGCACCGTTATCGCTCCCGCGACAACATGGCCGATCTGCTTCGTTCTTTAGGTTTGATTCAGGTAGAGATTACCTTGTGGCAGGTGGGGTATGATCAGGTTTGGGCGGTGAAGCCGGGGGGGGTGGGAGACTGAGGGACTGAGAGATTGAGAGACTAGGAGACTAATGGATTGTGCGGCCTGAAACTTGAAACTCGAAACTCAAAACTCCTCCCCCTAAACGCGACAAAGCGGATGGTGTTGCCATCCGCTTCGCGCATCCCACTATTTCCCATTGAGCCGCGCACCTAAGCGCAAATCCTGAAAAGAAGTATAGGCCAGACCAGAGGTGCTATCTACTGTCAAGTTGACAGAAGATCAGCCCCGTTTGTTGTGAAAAATAAACAATCAGCCCCCACTCTCCCCTTTATCGCGTAGCTGCCACAATTTAAGCGACAAATGTAACGCCAGCCGCATGTCTGACTGCTCCAGCGACTGTCGGGTTAATTCCTGAATGCGATCCAGGCGGTACAGCAAGGTATTGCGATGAATAAAAAGGGATTCGGCTGTCTGGCTGATGTTGCCATGATGGTTGAAATAAGCGTCTATGGTTTGCACCAGGTTGCTATTGTGATTGCGATCATAATCGACCAGGGGGCCAATGATCTGCTGACAGAACTGCATCACCACGGATTGACTTTCTAACTGCCCTAACAACCGGTAAATGCCGAGGCTGTTGTATTCCACCAACCGGTTCATGCGCAATTTTTTGCCTAACTGCATGGCTTGCAAGGCACGATGATGGGCCGAAGGCCACTCCGCCAGGACTTCCATTGGCCCATACATGCCAGCAATTAAGTGAGCCGAAAGGTCAGGCATTTCGGCTTTCACTTGTTCGCGCAAACGGCGATCCAGTTCAAATGAGGCGGCTAGCTCCAGATCGTCCTTGCGTAAGGTTTGGAAGACACAAATGTGGGTTCCCCCGTAAATATGCACCAGCAACGGTTGGTCTTCGTTAGAAAGCCAGTTGAGGGTCGTTTCCAGGCGGCGCAGTGAGGGAGCGCTGGCGCCATCCCAGGCATAAACCAGGATGGCGTGGGGTTTGGCGGTGTTGTGATCCAGCCGGGTGGACAGCCGTTCGATTTCGCCGAGGGGCAGGGTTCCAGCTAACAACCCTTCCAGGAAGTTGCCGCGTAGGGCTTTCTTGGCTTCACTAATGGCTTTGGCCTTGGCCATTTCCAGAGCGCACGCGGCCGCGCCCTGTTCCACGCACACCGCATCCAACAAATCAATCTCCGAGGTGGGGCCAACAATAGAAAGATAACCCCTGGCCCGATCCCCAGAGATGATGGGTGTTACCAGCCGGGTGGCATCGGCAAAGGGGAGCGGCTGTTGCCAATGGGTCTGGCGGGTTTTCGCGGCCGCTTTGCGGTTTTGCAGAACTTTGGGCAACGATTCCCGCTCTTGCAACCACGACTTCACCGCCGCCACATCCAGGGGGCTGTTGTGGGGTTCGCTCCAGGCCTGAAATTCGAGCCGCTTGTCTTGAATAACAACGATTTTACCCGTCAGCTTAGACATGACATCAGCCATGGCGGCCAATCCCTTGCCATCACGGGAGATTTCAGAGAGGTGGCGATACAACTGCATACCCCGATCATTCACCTGAACTCGCCGGTCAATGAGCAGGGCGGCAATGCCCTGGTGAATGTCGCGCAGGGTAACTTTGCCGGGAACGATGAGCAGGGGCATATCGGTACGGCTGGCGGCTTCTTTCACCATGAGAGAAACATCTTGAAACAAAATGAGCGCGGCCGCGTTCAGTTTGGCTAATTTGTCCAGGCAGGCCGTCATCTCCTCATCCGACATTTCCCGCTGGGCCTCAAGCGACATCAGCACAATATCATCCGCCCGGATGTGGGCACGGATGCGCCGCCAGTGGGTCATAATCGTAATCCAGTTAATAACCCGGCGAGTATGGGGTCCACTAGCAATAACTTGTGTGTCGAGCGGCAGCACCAGCCGCAATACATCCCCTAAATTGATTTGTATCTTATCCCCCTCACTCATGTCCTTCTCTCCCTTATCGTATATCTACTGGCTTTTAACGCTACGCAATAGGCTATGTTTGAACGTGTCACCAGATGATAATCTTTCATAATGGCATAACTTTAGCATAGACATAGGCGATACCCCAAACAGCCGCCATTCTCCATTTAACGTCTCAGATAATGATGGAGACACGATTCATCTGAATACCGCCAGACTTTACAGGATTTCAGCAATTCTCAATTTGAAACGATAGGTAGGGGTGGGGCAGGCGGGCAACCCTGTTGGTCAAGCAGGTCAAGTAGTTCCGCCTGCCTCACGAAACCGGGGCAGGCTGGAAGTCCATCGTTATAGAAAACTGGCCCACCTGCACAGGCTTTACGACCAGGATCAAGGCAAAGAGACTTGTCTGCCGGAGTCCAGGACGCATTTTAGTTACCAGCTATCAAGGCCGTTCCACCTGGCGGGCACTGCTCCCTGGCGACGCCCTTGTCCACGTGGACGAGACCGTCCACTTGGACGGCACTGTCCACTGGCGAGCACCTCGTCTACCACTTAATAAAAATGACCATGCTTTATAGATTTTATAGCAGAAGAAAGGCAATCGTTTGATGGATCGGGTCAATAATCATCAGTACGAGCACCTCGTCTACCTTTCTTTATAGAAAAGTGACCATGCTTTATAGGATTTATACCAGGATCAAGGCAAAGAGAGCTTGTGTGGGGATGGCTTAAACGGGGGGTTGGATTTTGCCGCGTTGGAGGTGGAGAACGCGGTCGCAGAGGGGCAACCCCCGGTGAATATCGTGGGTAATGAGGAGTATGGTGCGGCCGCGGCCTTTTTCGCGGATCAGCCATTCATCTAACAAATCTGCCCCCTGGGTGTCCAGGCCGGTGTATGGTTCATCCAGGAGCAAAATGTCGGGTTGGTGCAGGGTGGCGCGGGCCAGGGCCAGCCGTTGCCCCATGCCCCGGGAGAAAGTGCGGAGCAGATCATGGCGGCGGCTATACAAACCAACCTGTTTCAGCGCGGCCGCGATGCGTTCATCCATTTGCTGTAGCCCATAAAGCCGACCATAAAAGCGCAAATTTTCATCGGCGGTGAGGTCAGGGTAAAGCAACAGGTCGTGGGAAACATAACCCAGATGCGGCCGCACCCGGTCAGCCTGATCCGGCAGCGACCAGCCGCCTATACGGATGCTGCCTTCCGTCGGTTTGAGCAACGTGGCAACAATTTTCAACAAGGTAGATTTGCCCGCGCCGTTGGCTCCCACCAGGCCCACAAACTCCCCCGCCTGGACATGCAAATTAACCCCTTTTAGCACCGGGTTCAGGCCATAGGTTTTAATTAAACCTTCAATGTGGATCATGTTACTTTCTTCTATTTGTCCCAAATATCCAGCAAGAGGGCTTTTAGCCGTTGGCGTTCAGCCTGGTAATCCCCTTCACTGAGTTCACCCGCTTCATACGCTTCATCCAGGTCGGCAATGGCCTGGAGCAGGCCATCTTTATCCAGGGCTGGCTCAAACTCATCATCCTCGTCGCTGGCATTTTGCCGGGAGCGATAAAGGTAGAAGGCCCCACCTGCCACAACGGCCAGGGCTACCACACCGATGAATAGCTCGTTGTTTTCGTTGCGCACCACCGCGGCCGCGCCCGTACCACTCGTAACCACAACATCCGGTTCGCCACTCAACCGAATGGTCACCGTGTCGCCCGGCTCTGCGGCCGCGAACCGGTACGTCACAAAATTACCCTGTCCTGTCAAATTCTGCGCCTCACCTTCTTCCCAGCCATCGTCCGTATCGATTGTTACGCCTTGCGGCACCACAATAGAGAGAGCCTCTACGGCGTAATAAACGGGACGCTCCAGGGTAAACGACCCCTCATAAGGAAGCGAGTATTGCGCCAGCATAATCATGCCCCCAAGACCAGGGCGCAAGGGGAAAACATCCACCCAATCCATGTCGATGGGCATTAGCTCATTGGCTGGCAAGAAAGAGTCCGAACCCCCAAACCCCCGTCGAAAAGTTGGGTCTATGGCTTCAGCGGGCAAAGGAATACGCACCGTGCCTTCTTCAGGATCACCGGTGGGGCCAACATAAACCTCATTACCCTGGTTCACAAAAACAAACACCTCGCCGAGACGGAGATTTCCCTCAATCACCTCAGCAACGATGTGCCATTGTTGCACCAAAATATTGGCGTCATCCATGGTAGGATCAAACACAGTAACCGTAACGTCCTGATCCGGAGATTGCGCCTGGAATTGGAACACATCGCCCGTAAAATCCACCCCCCCATAGACAACGCTGGGAATGAAGGCCCAGGTCGGTGAAACGTCTTGCAAATTAAAGAGGAAATTGCCTTCCGCGTCTAAGGTAGAGGTAACTGCTAGCGTCTGCTGAAACTGGCTGTCAAAAGCGCTGAGTTCGACGCCCAGGTTCGCTATAACTGGTTCGCCGGTTGTGCCATTGATGATGCGGCCGCGTACCGACGCTTCCGGTAACGGGGCATTGGCTTGAGCCAGGTCATAGAGTGAGGCCAGGATATTGGTAATCTCGGTGTCATCTAATGGATCACTGTTACCTGGGCCAAAGGGCGGCATACCGATCTCCATATTGCCATTAAGAATAACCTGACGCATATTCGCCAGGTCCGCTGTCGCCAGGTAGTCGGCGGTGCCAATGGGTAAGGGAGGGGTGATGGATTGAGCCGCCATCTCGCCGTCGCCCAGACCCGTGACCCCGTGGCAGGTCGCACAGCGGGCTTGATAAATAGCCATGCCTGCGGCCGCGTCTGCTTCAGCCAACTCCGCTGGGAGAGGCGGCAAACCGTCGTCTTGGGCTAAAATGGGGTCTTGGTTAAGCCAAACAAAAGCACAGAGGGCCACAAGGGTGAAAAAGAAGAGTCGCTTCGTCATAAATGGTTAGAACCTATCTGGGTACACTGCACTTGTGCGAAAACCCAACATGAAGGATACAAGCACATTGTATCTCTAGGATTGAATATTTAAGTTTCGTTCTCTAAAGTCAAACATTGTTTGGGAACGAACGCTTAGGATCAAGAATTAAATAACCGACGGAACTGAGATGAGAGACTCGACCAGATTTGCCTAAACCCTTCGTCAATTGAGTCGGAAGACCCATCCCCCTGACCCCCTTCCCGGTGAAAAACGTCAGTCTGACTTTCGTCATGTGGATCCCGTTCCCAGTCCCCTGTAAGTTATTTAATCCTTGTTCCTTAGTATACCAACACGCAAAGCAAATAGCCTTATCTGGACGCTTATCAATGGGGTGAAAAACCAGTGGATCCTCAACAAAAACGCCCGTCTTCTCCGTGAGAAGACGGGCGTTCCATTACTTAAAGGGAAGATGAAAACCTGTCTGATTACTGATGTACCGGAGCCTGACCCATATTTGCTGGAGCAGCTACATCCTGGGGGTTCCGCCGAGAACGTGGTTCGCTTAAGCCATCTTCTTCATGGCTAAACTGAGCAGATGCCATAGCGGCAAAAATCACAACAGCGGTGGAAAAAGCAATCCACACCAGAACGATAATAACCAGGGTAGCCATGATTTGCTCCTATAGCTAATGAAAAAGTCGAAACTGCAAACCATTGAATGAGGGCATTATAAGGGCGCACCCAACCCACACAAAGAGCTAATGGTACTATTTGAACGGACAGGCTGGTAAAATCACCCTGAAATCTTAACTTAAATCCTTAATCATGACAAAATGATTCCCAAGAGGAAAAGGTGAATAATGAACTATAGTGATTATCAGCACATCCTATTTGAACGCCGTTCCCCTCATATTTTGTGGCTGACATTGAACCGACCTGAGGTGCTTAATGCCGCCGATGCCCAGTTACACACTGAGTTAGTAGAAGTGTGGCGTACCATTGATCGGGACCCGGATGTGCATGTGGCCGTGATTACCGGCGCGGGGCGAGCTTTTTCGGCGGGGGGTGACCTTAAACTGGTAGAAAATGCCTATCGCAATTATGAGGAAGTGAGCCGCATTCTGGATGAGGCGCGTGACCTGGTTTATAACATTTTGCACTGCTCTAAGCCGATTATTTCGGCCATTAACGGGCCAGCGGTGGGGGCAGGCTTGGTGGTGGCGTTGCTAGCGGATATCAGTATTGCGGCTGAGAGTGCCCGCCTGGCGGATGGGCATGTGCGGATGGGGGTAGCCGCCGGAGATCATGCGGCGATTATCTGGCCGTTGTTATGTGGCATGGCCAAGTCGAAGTATTACTTGATGACCAGTGATTTTGTCAGCGGCCGCGACGCTGAACGTATGAATCTGGTCAGCCTTTGTGTGCCGGATGATCGACTCCTGGACAAGGCGATGGAAGTCGCGACCAACCTGGCAACCGGCCCTCGTCAGGCAATTAAATTCACCAAACGGGCTTTGAATCAGTGGCTACTGAATGCTGGCCCCATTTTTGACCATTCGTTGGCCCTGGAAATGGTAGGGTTCTTTTCTGAAGATATGATGGCAGGGGTTGAAGGATTACGCCAGAAACAAAAGGCCCAATTCCCTTCAAATCAGCCCAAGTAGACGATCTCCAGCCCGAACCCGCAACGGCGCACCCTGCCAGTCGGCGTAGAAACCCCGTTGGCCCTGGTGCAAAAATTGGAGTGTGTCTTTGAGTTGGGCTGGGGTGGGCGATGGGTGGTTGAGGATGTAACGGCTGTAGGATAGGCAGGGAGTGGCGATGGTAGGGATGAGCACGCGGCCGCGCTCCCCTATCTGTGTCTCCAGCACGATTTCACCCTGTAAATCGGCTAAGGTAATGGTGTTCGCGGCCGCGAACACCACATTGTCGCCGCCACAGCCGGTAAAAACATGTTCACCGTAGCGGCCGCGTATCGCCTCATAGTGGCTGGTAAAGTTAAATGACAGCGTGTGCCCTTTGTCTCCCGTGGTGCGGGGATGATCCCGGTGATGCACATCCTTAATCGCCGTTTCACCCTGCCAACCCACGACACCCCGCTCCGATATTTCCAGTACGGGCACTTCCAGCAAATTTACCGGCTGATACTGGTCCCGGGTTGCCCCTTGTTTAAGCGGCCCAATCTGAACTTGCAGCTTCACCACGCGGCCAATTTCACGCATCACACGCTCCACGGAAAATAGCTTGTCAGCCATCAGCCTGTCAGCCAGGGGTAAAGGATTGCGGCTGATGGCTTTTCATCTTTATTCATGTTTTCCTGCGGGTGATTTATGCACATGCACCACCTGCCAACCCATTTCCCCCTTCACCAATACCCGCGTCTCATTGTGGGTGCGATGTTGGATACCGGCCGCAGTCGCGATGCTCAACATAAATGTATAGGTAACAATAGCGGTATCGCCGTATCGTTGCAGGCGTGGCTCCCATAGGTCATAACGAAAATCGGCCTCTGTGCCTGCCCAACTATGCTCAATCATAAACAGGTGAAAATCAAGCCCATCCTGCCGGTGCGGGGTGATGAACCATTCGTACAGAGATAAATCGGTAGCGGTGGTAGCCTGGTACGCGGCCGCGTCACGGCTAAAAATACTCTGCAAATGGCGGTGCAGAAACGCCCATATCTCTTGCTCTTCAGTTATCATATGCCCTCCTAAAACGTTTGCCTCTGCCTTTATTGTATGCGATAGTAACCTCGTCTGGCATTCTTTTTTCTGCGACAAAAACAACGAACCGCAAAGAGGCTGAGAACACCCAGAAAAGAAAAATCTGTGAAATCTGTGGTTAAAATCCCCTCATCACGGTGCGATTTGTGCCCATGTCGAACCCCTCAAAGGCCCAGTATGAACGCTTCTAACACCTACGACGAAACCCCCTATCCCTTTCTCAGCTACAGTGAAACCCATCCTGATTTATTGTCGGCTATTGCCACAGTGTTAGGCATGAACCCCAAACCCATCAACCAATGCCGGGTGTTGGATATTGGCGGGGCCAGTGGGGGCAATCTGTTACCCTTGGCGTTGGTTTTGCCCCAAAGTGAATTTGTGGTGGTAGATTATTCCGCCCGCCAGATTGAGGAAGGGCAAACCATCGCCGCAGCGTTGGGGCTGACCAACATCCATTTTCTACACCAGGACATCATGGCGATGTCACCTGATTTGGGTCAATTTGACTACATCATTGCCCACGGGCTGTATTCCTGGGTTCCCGCCACCGTCCGTGACCAGTTATTGGCCGTGATCAAACAGTTGTTGGCCCCTCAGGGCGTGGCTTATGTGAGTTACAACCTGTATCCGGGCTGGTTTTACATGCGGATGATGCGAGAGATGATGTTGTATCACACCCGCCATATCCACGAACCAGCGGCTAAAGCGAGAGAAGCACGGGCCTACATCCAATTTTTGTCTGAGGGGGTGAAACCGGATTCGGGGGCGTTTGGCCTGTTTTTGCACAGTTACCAGCAGGTGTTGAACAAAGATGTACGTGTAGATGCTACCTTGCTGCATGATGAGCTAGAAACGGTAAATGAGCCGGTTTATTTTCATCAGTTTGCCGGGCACGCGGCCGCGCACGGTCTCCAATATTTGGCCGAAGCCGATTTTGACACGGTGTTCCCCAGTAATTTCCCGCCAGCCGTCACCGAAAAACTGCTTCAGATGGCGACAGATGCGATTGACCTGGAGCAGCAGATGGATTTTCTGCGCAACCGCACCTTCCGCAAAACCTTGTTATGCCACGAAGGGGTCAACCTGAACCGCAATTTATCGCCCGCGCAGGCCCAACATTTACGATTTGCCGCCCGTATTCACCCTTTAAACGACAAACCGGATATAACGGGAAATAGCGTGGAGCGGTTCCAGGCCATCAACGAAGCCACCTTTGCCACCAACCATCCTGTAACCAAGGCGGCTCTCGTTCATTTGGGGCACATCGCCCCACAAACTCTTCCTTTTGCCCGCCTGTTACACCATGCTATCACCATGGCTTACCCCTCCCTGCCGGATCAGGCGACAATTAATCAAGATGCCACCCTTTTAGCGGCGAATCTGCTGAAGGCTTCGGCTTATAGCCCGATGCTTATGGAATTGCATACCTGGCAGTCGCCGTTCACGCTGGAAATTGCCGCCCAGCCCACGGTTAGCCCCTATGCCCGTTGGCAGGCCCAAACTCAGCGGCAAGTGACAAACCTGCGTCACGAACGCATCCGGCTGGATGGGTTGACCCATTTTCTGGTAATCCAATTGGATGGGACGGTGGATCGAGCGGCGTTGCGGGAGCGCATCGCGGCCGCGATGCAAAACGGCTCTCTACCAAAACCCGAAAACGTTGACCTGGAGCAAGAGATTACGCTCGGTCTCAAATGGCTGGCCCAGGCCGCCTTATTGTGGCCGACCACAGGGTAGTACGGTAAATTTAGCCGCAGATTTTGCTGGCTATACGCGACGCGGCGACAAAGCGAGGGAACTCCAGGAACTCCGAGGAACTTGAAACCTGGAACTCGAAACTTGAAACTTATTTTCGCAGGAGAATCTCTATCATGGCTGAACGAGAAGGTTATAAAGTCCAAATCGGCGGATTAACACGCCATTTACCTTTGTTTGAGGTGGCCCCAGGTGTACGGATTGCCATTTTTAATATGCTAGGGGATACATACGTGATCAAAGCGGCCGCGGCCGCGCTGGGTGAGCAGTTACAATTGACCCATGCCGATGTCCTGGTAACGGCCGAGGCCAAGAGCATTCCCCTGGTGTATGAGCTAAGTGCTTTGCTGGGTATTCCCTTTGTGGTTTTGCGTAAAACATACAAGAGCTACATGGGTGAGGCTATCAGTGCCGAAACCGTCTCCATCACCACGGGCAGTAAACAGACACTTTATCTGGATGAAAAGGATGTTGTTCAGATAAAGGGTAATTATTGTATTTTGTTGGATGACGTGATTAGCACCGGTAGTACGCTCAAAGGGATCCGCCAGGTGGTCGCGGCCGCGGGTGGACACATCAGCAAAGTGGCGGCTGTTTTTACCGAAGGGGAAGGGGATTGGAGCGAGGTTGTCAGCCTGGGCAACCTGCCCGTGTTTGCCGGTTAGCCCGCTAAAGCGGTCACTACCAGCGGGGAGTAGAGGTCAGGTCTTTGTTCGTAGTAACGGCTTTAGCCGGTTCCGTTAGCCCACTAAAGCGGTCACTACGAGCGGGGAGCACTAGGAGCAGGCAAGGCCGAAGGGCACAAATCGGCCAGGGGACAGCGGGGGCAATCCGGTTTGCGGGCCTCACAGATACGCCGCCCGTGAAAAATGAGCAGGTGTGAAATCTCGATCCAGGCTGTTCGGGGAACAAGGGCCATTAATTCCTGCTCAATCTTCACCGGATCATCCCGTTCTTGCACCAACCCCAACCGGTTAGACAACCGCTTAACATGGGTGTCCACCACGATGCCTTCAGCCTGACCATAGATTTCCCCCAAAACCACGTTGGCCGTTTTGCGGGCCACCCCCCGTAATTTTAGCAAGGCAGCCATCTCAGCCGGTGGTTGACCGTTATGTTTTTCCAGTAACACCCGGGCTGTCGTCTGGATAGATTTGGCTTTTTGGCGAAAGAAACCGGTTGTGTAGATGAGTGCTTCGAGGTCTGAAAGGGGGGCATTGGCTAACGCGGCCGCGTCCGGGTATTGCTCAAACAATACCGGCGTTACCTGGTTCACTCGTTCATCCGTACATTGAGCCGAGAGGATCGTAGCCACCAACAACTGCACCGGCGTCTCATAATTGAGGGCACAGTGAGCATCAGGGTGCGCCAGACGCAAGCGGTCTAAGAGGATGGGCAAACGCACCGAAGCAGGCGCATCGGGGGTCAACATCAGGCATCGCGGAAGCTTTGGTAAATCTGGTTTAACTCCTCAGCGGCCTCAATAAGATCATCCAAGGGATTTTCTTCGCCGGTGAAGTAACGATAATCACCGGGTAACAAATCCAGCGTATTCAGTAGTTCGTCATATTTCTCTTTGAGCGAACGGTCCTTCACGGCAAACGCTTCCCCTACTTGTTCGCGGGTTATCTCCATCAGGTTGACTTTACATACGGCATAAGTCAACGCGGCCGCCCAAATTTCTGGCTTAGGAATACGCAGCGGTTGCCGCCCAATGGCAATACGATACTCCAACCACATTTGAATCGCTTTACCCACCAGCGGCAAAGATAAATCCAGGCCCTGCATCCCGGCAATCATCTTCTCTTCGACTTCATCAAGGGCCGTGGAGAAGAGCCGCTCATAGCGGGAAGCCAGCTTCTCATCTTTTTCGGCATGAATGTAATCACCCAGGGCACGAATGGCCTCATGATATTTGCCGCCACGGGCATAAGCGCGGGCCAGGTTTAGATGATATTCGGGGTTATTGGTATCGTTCGCGGCCGCGTCCTTAAACGCTTCAACCGCTTCATCCAGTTTCCACTGGCGATAATAATCTAAACCCTGGGCATTGCTCGCGGCCGCCTTTGTTTCGTTGCGGGTTGTTTTTGCCATAGCCTGCTCTCCTGCGTTATCCCTTACACAACTGGGGCATCAACCATTTCGCCGCTTACTTCTGGCGAGAATTCATTCGCCAAAACCTGCTGAAACGCCACAATCGCTACCGCCAGCATTCCTTCATCAGGCTCACGAGTGGTCAATCGCTGTAAAGCCAGATTGGGTTTAGTGATAAGACGGATAAAGGGATTACTCTGATGTTTGGCTGTGAAGCGAATAAACTCATAACCAATCCCGGCAATAATCGGAATAAACAACACCCGTGAAACAATGCGCAACAAAATATTTTGCGTAAAAACAGGTGGTAACAAAGTGAAGAGAATAATGGAAAGCAAAACCACCGTCAGCAAAAAGGCTGTACCGCAACGGGGATGTTCTAAGGGAAAACGGGCCACCGAAGCCGGTGTTAGTTCGGCCCCGGCTTCATAGGCATTGATCGTTTTATGCTCCGCACCATGATACCCATACAACCGTTTCACATCGGGCATTAGCCCAATCGCCCAGATGTATCCCACCAACAAGACCAACCGGATCACCCCTTCCATCAGATTGATGACGAGGGGGGATAATTCCCAAGATAACCACAAGGGAACACGCTGACTAAGAAACGCGGGCAAAACAAAGAATAGGCCAATGGACATTGCCAGAGACAATAACACCATGCCATATTGTGCTGGCCCGGAGAAAATATCCCCCGTTTCATCTCGCTCTTCTTCGGGAATAGCCACCTGGGCCGAAAACATGAGGCTTTTGGTGCCTAAACCTAGCGCATCCCACAAGAGGGTAAGCCCCCGTAGAAAAGGGATACGTACAAACCAGCCGCCATAAAAATTGGCGTTCAATGGTTCGGTATGGGTAACAATCGTACCATTTGGGTCGCGCACGGCCACCGAAAAGGCTTTGGAGCCACGCATCATGACTCCTTCGATAACGGCTTGACCGCCGTAGTTAAACTGAGTGGAAGGTGTAGCAGACATAGAGCGGATTGTACTAATCGCTCTGGAGTGCGTCAAGGTGACTCCTGGAAGGGGCCATGATTAGGGTCGCGGCCGCGTTTTGGGCATTTACCACCGTTGTATAAACAGGCAAGATCAAATGGCGGTGTTAAACAATTTACATGAGGTCTGTAGTGCTTACGCCTTTCTACCACCCTTCAAACCGCTATAATTCATGGTGTCATCAAAATTCATACAAAATTTCCTCCTTTTTTCTCCTCTTCCCACAAAAAGCCCTGCAAAACGCAGGGTTTTTTGTTTTTCCCCTGAGAACGGGCAAAATGGGTGGTTATGGATGAGATACGGCAGGTGAAGGCAGAGGACGCGGCCGCGCTCCAGGCCACTTTTTTCCCCACCAAAACCCCCACCGAGTTCCAATATTATTGGGCTAATTGGTTAGATAAACAGGCCCGCGGCCGCATGGTCTATCTCCTGTTTTTTCGGGATGCACAATTAGTTGGGCAAGGGCAACTCCACTTTCTGCCTACAGGCCGGGCCGAGATTGCCCAGGTAGAGGTCGCGGCCGCACACCGTAACCAGGGCCTCGGCACAACCCTTCTCACCCATCTCATCCAACGGGCCAAGACCCAAGCCTGCCGCCAGGTCGAAATCTGTGTAGCCGAAAACAATCCCCGCGCCCAACTCCTTTATCAGCGGCTAGGTTTCCAGGTGGAACGCCCCCTGCATTCCCCCCACGACGAACCCGGTCTGGTCATGCGGCTGGCTCTTTGATAGGGAACATATCCACCACAGCTTTGACAGGTTTGAGGTGAGTGTAGTCGGAAAAGTGAAAGGAACTCATAGGAACTCTAGGAACTCTGGGAACTCTCGCCACTTTGCCACTTTGCCACTTTGCCACTTTGCCACCTGCCACTCACCACCTATTCCCCCCAGGAGAAACCCCATGTCAGCAACCACGTTTTTTACCAATCAAACGTATCTGCAAAATCAGTATGCTACCCAGACGAACCTGCAAATCCGGGTAGAAACACACGAAAAGTATTCTTTTCCCAAGATGGACTTTGCCGCCTGGGTGCTGGATCATGTTCCCTGGCGCGGCCGCGAACGAGTCGTTGAAGTGGGTTGTGGCTCCGGTGTCTACGCTCGCCTCACCCAGGCGCGGGCCGAATATTACGTGGCGGGCGACCTCTCCTTGGGGATGCTCCAAAGTTTACCGGCTGATATTCCCCGCCTGAACCTGGATGCCCAACAGTTACCCCTGGCGAATGAATCCGTGGATGTGATCTTAGCCAATCACATGCTATATCATGTACCGGATCAAGATGCGGCCGCGGCCCATATTGTTCGGGTGTTACGTCCGGGCGGCTACCTGTTGGCCGCCACCAACGCCACCCACAATCGCCCAGAACTCAACCAGCTCGTAGGTGACGTGGCGAAAGAATTGGCTATTCCTTTGAACGATGAAGCTCTGGGAGATGCGCTGCTAACGTTTACCCTGGAGAATGGTCAGGCTTTGTTAGCCCGTCATTTTTCTCAAGTAACCCGCTACGATGTGGACAGCGCGTTTATCTTTCCTACGCCCGAGCCGGTCATCGCCTATATTGGCACGACCCGGGAGAAACTTTTGGAAGCCGCCCCATCAGGCATCACCTGGGAGCAGGTCGCCGAACAGCTATATCATCGCCTGAGTGCCCACATTGCCCAAAAGGGTGAGTTTCGGGTGAATAAGAAGGCCGGGGTGTTTGTGTGCCAGAAATGACCAACGAATTTATCGCTTTAGCCACAACCCGTCGTTCCATTCGGCGGTATCGCTCTGAGCCGGTCGCCAAGGAAATCATCCAACAACTGCTCGCGGCCGCGACCTTTGCCCCTTCCGCCCATAACCGCCAGCCCTGGCGCTTTGTGGTTATGCCCACGCCCGCCCCCAAACAGCGGCTCGCGGCCGCGATGGGAGCCAAACTCCGCGCCGATTTACAGGCCGATGGTGTCTCACCGGAACGCATTGAACAGGACGCTGGGCGCTCTTATCAGCGCATTACCAACGCCCCGGTTCTCATTCTTGTGTGCCTGACCATGCAGGATATGGACAGCTACCCCGATCCCCAACGCCAGCATCACGAGTGGACGATGGCCACCCAAAGTGTCGCCATGGCCGGGCAAAATCTGCTCCTGGCGGCTCATGCTCAAGGATTGGGCAGCTGTTGGCTCTGTGCCCCCCTGTTTTGCCCTGACGTGGTGCGCCAGGCCTTAGCGCTGCCCCCCGACTGGCAACCTCAAGGGCTGATCACCCTGGGCTACCCCGCCGAGACGAAAGTGAAAGAACGCGCTCCGCTGGAAAGCCGCGTGATGTGGGTAGAAGGATAGCGGTTGGCGGTTGGCCGTTAGCAAAAAGCCAGCGGCCAACGGCCAACCGCTAGTTGCTAGCGGCCCGCTACCAACACATGGGTAGCAATGGTCGCGCCGCTACCGCCAATGTTTTGGGTCAGGGCAATGTGCACATCGTCAAGCTGTGCCTCACCCGCCTGTCCACGTAGTTGCAACGTGGCTTCCACAATCTGGTATAACCCTGTGGCTCCCACTGGATGTCCCCGGGCCTTAAGTCCGCCCATCGTGCTGATGGGCAACTTGCCTTGGGGGAAAATAGCCCCGGATTGAGCCAGTTTCACCCCTTGTCCCCGGTCGGCAAACCCACACGCTTCTAGCGATAACGCCGCCATGATGCTGAAGGCATCATGTAGCTCAAACATATCCACATCCTGTGGGCCAATGCCTGCCTGACGAAACGCTTGTTGGGCTGATTTTTCCGCGGCCGCGAGCCACAACGGGTCTTCCCGGTCATGAATCGCCAACGTGTCAGTGGCGACGGCAGACCCGGCTACGCGCACGGCCTGGGGGGCTTCACTGGCGGGCACAAGCAGAACCGCGGCCGCGCCATCACCAATGGGCGAAGCATCATACAGTTGAATAGGTGGAGCCACCGAACGACCTTTGCGGTACTCCTTCAAGCCAATCGGTTCGTGGAACAGGGCGTAGGGGTTTTTGACGCCGTTGGCATGGGCATTGATGGCAAACGGGGCGAAATCGTCGTGGCTATAGCCATACTCGTGCATGTAACGACGCATGATCAGGGCATTGAGGGCTACAAATGTCACCCCGGATGGCGTTTCATAATCGGCATCGGCGGCCTGAGCCAGGGCGGCGGTGGTCTGGCGCGGCGAGGAGTCTAACATTTTCTCTACACCGATTACCAGGACGGCATCCATGACCCCGCTGGCGATGGCCATAATGCCCTGGCGCATGGCGGAACCGGCGGAGCCACAGGCGGCTTCAAATCGCATCGCCTCGACACCCCATAACCCCAGGGCATCTACGGCTACTGCGCCCAGGTGGAGCTGTTGGTTGAGGGTTCCGGCAGTCATGTTGCCCACAAAGACGGCATCCACGCGGCCGCGGCCGCTGTCATCCAGAGCCGCCCGACCCGCATCGGCCAATAAATCACGGACGGAAAGTTCCCAATGTTCTCGAACCGGCGTCCGTCCTACGCCGAGAATAGCGACATTGCGCATGGTTGTTGCTCCTGTGAAGAAAAGTTGCAGGTTGCAGGTTGCAAGTGGTGAGTTCCCCAAAGTTCCTAGAGTTCCACCAAGTTCCTCTGAGTTCCTTTCATTTTCATCCCTCTACGGAAAGAAAGGATCAAGAAAGCGTGTTTCCCTTTGTTCTCATGAATTCTTTGGCTTTAATTTCAGCTTCGGTTTGCTGGAGGGACCAGTTGACCATGACCGCCAGGTAGGCCCCTAGAAAGGCGGGGATGAAGGCGTTCAGGGAGGCGAGCAGGTTGGCATTGAGACTGGTGGTTGGGGTGAAACCGATCCAACCGGCCAGCCAATGAACCCCGAAGATGCTCCCACCCAGGAGAATGGCCCAGACCCAGGCCCGGTTGGGGTGGGCATAGGCCAGGAGAAAGGTCGCGGCCGCGATACCGACCACGGTTGTTTGCACATCTTTCTGTGTGAGGTCTAGCCAGCCCAAGACCGTTCCGGCTAGCAGCGCCACACCTAGTAAACCTTTCGTTTGATTGGACATAACATTTACCTGATAGTTGGTACATGAAGGTAGGTTTTCATGTTCAGGCAGAATGTAGCACGTCAAGACCGCCAGAAACTGTCACCGGGCGGTGACCGACTGCCAAAAGGTGGCGGAGTTAGGGAGTTTGCGGCCGCGGCCAATCTCCGTTCTGGGACCTAAAACGCAACAACGGGCGGTGCGCTTAGCACACCGCCCGTTGTTACAAACTGTTAGTACCTTCCAAGTCAACTTCTTGTCCAGTCGGCAAGAAGTTTAACCGCAGATTGTGGGGATTAACGCAGATTCTTTAATCAGCGAAAATCGGCGTTAATCTGCGGATAAATTTTCTGGTTTATCCAGGTTAGGTGTAACAGCTTTGGTTATGAGCAATTTACATTTTGAACAGACTCTGTAATTTCATCACCGCATTCAGATCCCCTTCCACACGCACTTTGCCGCTCATGAAGGCCTGCACCGGGTTCAATTTACCCGACATCATATCCTTGTAATCATCAGCATCCATGGATACTTTGGCGGTAGGTTTTTCATCGGCAGAAGCTAAAGCCTTCTCAGTGGTTACTTTACCATCAGCAATGTTGACCTGATAATCACCGCCGCCCTCGCCACTGAGGGAAAAGACAACGGTCGCCTTAAAATCGCCTAATTTGCTGAGGTCAACATTTTGGGGCAATTGTTTAAAAATTTGTTCGATGTCCATAATCAAAAGTCTCCTTATCGTGAGATGTGTTTGTGGGAAGGAATTAAGTTAATTTATTGGGCTTATCACCATTATCACCAGTGGTAGAAGTGGTACGCCAATAACAAACCAGAGGAAAGTATAACAAGTGCAAAAAGGGTGTCAAGCCAGTTTGTAACGAGAATAGCCCCCACAAGATGGCGTCAATCTTCAAGATTGACGCCATCTAGAAGGTGGGCTATTTAGCGGCAGGGCTTTTCCAAAGTCAACTCGTACAGCTTTACACAAGTCCTTAGCCGATTTAGTCGGAAGATCCATCCCCTACCGCTTCCCGGGGGAAGGGGGGGGCGGGGGGGCGGCCAGAATTTAAGCGGCGGTCATCTATTGCGCAGGCAATTGGCCCGTGATGACGAGAATGGGGACGAAGGAATTCCACAACCACTCTGGTATTTCCGGGGGGCCACCCACGGCTCTTACCGACGTGGTTTGACCGTTGGCCTGAACATCTAAGGTGTAGGTGAAGAAATCACAACACTGTTCTTCGGCTTTGTAGGTGGGCGCGAGGGTGAAAAAGTCGTTGTCCAACAAGGTCTGGTAGATGTTATCGAGTTCTTCGGGCGAGAGTTTTCGGACTTCATTACCATTTTGCAGGACGCGGCCGCTTCTCTCAATCACCCAGTCTTCTTGCATACCAGTCATACCCCCTTCCTGGCGGAAGGTGAGGTGGAAATCAGCCGGTAGCAGGGCGCCGCTCATGTCTGGCTCAGGAACGGGTGGTGTGGTTGGTTCAGGGGGGGCTGCGGTGGTGTGGGTGGGCAGGGGGTTACTGGATGGCTCGGGGGTGTTGGTGGCCGCGGCCGCGGTGGCTATCTCCGTCGCCGTTTCATTTACCATCGTGGGCGTTTCATTCGTGGTTACATCCACAGCAACAGTCGGCGTCATAGCCAGTGGATCGGTTGTTGGCATCGCCTCTTCAGTGGCGGCTCCTGTGGTGTTTCCTGGGGTACAAGCCGTCAGAAACCACAGGCATAACACCAGGCCAAACATCATTATTCGTTTCATCATCTTACCTCCATGATAAAGATACCGGAGTTTGGCATTTCCTGATTTGACCTGCATTTATTCGTTTGGGGTCACTACAACAGGCAAAATCGGGTTAGGCTAAAGCCCGGAAAGTTAGTTAGCTCCAGGGAAAACATCGTCAAAATCCACCAGAGTTCCAGCGCGTACCAGAGTGCGCCAGGTTCAGCATAGCTTCTTTAGGTGAAATTTCTATGAGAATGACATTCTCGACTTGGGCAAAAATTAGCCCGACCTCTGGAAATCTCCCACTCTCCTAGTCTGGACAAACCAGAATCAAAAAAGAAGGAACACAGAGGCCATAGAGAAGACACAGAGATACACAGAGTGATAAAAACGGTTTTGGCTTTTCTCTGCGAATCTCTGCGCTTCCTCTGTGAATCTCTGTGGAACCTCTTCCTTGCTAACTGGTCAAGAAGTTAACTCGCAAGGTACTACTCTCACCACGGAGTCTGGGCATAATTTCGTTGGGCTGTGCCACCCAGCCGGGCTAACCAACGTGATAAACGAGGAAATAAAACAAAAACGGGGTACATCAGTTTGTGGATGCGGGGGAGGGTGAGGATGGTCTGTTTTTTGTGGATAGCCCAAATAACGCCTTGGGCTACTTGAGGCGGGGTGAGCACGGGCAGGAAATCGTTTAATCGGGGCATTCGCTCCAGCCCCACATGCTTTTTGAAGAAGTCGGTGCCACCCACGGCCCCCAGCCTGACCAGCATGACCTGAATGGGTGTGTCCTGTAGCTCAATGGTCAGGGTTTGGGTGAACCCGTCTATGGCGGCCTTCGCGGCCGCGTACGCCGCTGAAGCGCCACCCACAAAAATATTGCCCGTGATAGAGCCAATGTTGATGATCCAACCCCCACCCGCCTGTTGCATGAAAGGCAAAACCGTTTTGATGCTCACAACCATCGCCATAAAACCGGTTTGCAGGGTCAACTCAACTTCTTCGACCGTCATATTGCTCAGGTGTTGCCAGCGGGTGTAAGCGGCATTGTTAATGAGGATGTCTACGCGGCCGCGCTCCTCGTAAGCAGTCATAATCCAGCTTTCCAGGGCAGGCCGGTCGGTTATATCACATTGGCTCAGGTGAACACGGCTGGCGTAGGGCAAGGGCCGGATGAGGGCTTGCGCTTTGTGGAGATTATCCGGGGTGCGGCCGCAGGCATACACCACCGCTCCCTGTTCCGCCAACGCCTGCACCATCGCCAGACCAATCCCCTGTGTTCCCCCCGTTACCAGGCACACCTTGTTCGCCAAATCTGTTTTCATCGTTGTTCCTTTTCCTCTGTGGTTGCCAGACAAGCATCAGAAACGCCTGCTTGAATAGGCAGTTTACCCCACTTGTCGCCGGGGCAAAAAGAGAGCGGTTAAGGCGAACATGGTTGTCCCCGTTTTCTGTTTGACGGGCTAACAAAAACAGGCCAAACTAGCGGGAAAAGCACTTCCGCCGTCAGTCAGCATTTCAGCTTCTTGGCTGACTAGCTGACTAGCTGACTAGCTGACTAGCTATCTGAGAGGAGAACGCGATGGGATTTTTACGACGCCTTTTCACGGGTAAAGAAAAACCCGCCCCCGATAACCCTGGTGACCCGGATGGTCTCTATTTTTATGTGCAGTGCAACCGGTGTAAGACCGCCGTGCGTGTACGGGCCGACCGCAAACATGATTTGAACCAGGATGGGGGCCAATATTCCTGGCATAAGGTGATTGTAGACAGTAAATGTTTTCAGCGTATGCCCACCGTGGTCACGTTAGATAGCCAGTACAACGTTATCAGCACCGAAATTGAGGGTGGGCGTTACATCACCAAAGAGGAATACCAACAATTGATGGGTTAAGTACTGGAGTTTAGAGCAAGAGGGAAGAGCGAGAGGAAATTACTCTGGAAAACCCTCTCGCTCTGGCTCTGAACTCTAAACTCAAGTAAGTGCGGCTGGTTGGTGATTGCGCTTATCTTGTCATCTCTGGGGCTTATTCGTACAATTCCGCCTCAGATACCCCTGGTTTAGAGGGGTTTACCCTGTGCCCTTATTTTTACCAAAGAGGAAATAACTGTGACCCCACCAGCAGAACACGCGGCCGCGCTCAAACGAATCCGCGAAGGTTTAGCCACCAAAGTCCGTATCCTGGTTCCCGCCGATGCCTGTCCCGTTTGTCGCCATTATGAGGGAGCCTACGAATTCGACGAAGAAATACCGGCCATCCCCTTTGAAGGTTGCTCCTGCCTCGAAGGCTGTCGGGCTTATTACGCCCCTGTGCTCGACCGCCGTGGCCCTTGATCCGTGCGAATCGTGCGTCCCTGCAAAAAGTCGCCAATTGCCTGAATTGTGTGAGGGACGCACCATTTTATAACCAGTCGTCCTCTCTGGAATTAAACTCTCGTGCCAGCTACACAGCCCTACATCCAGAGAAAATTGGTTTGATCTGGGGCTGACACCCATGTTGTTCACAACGTTTATGTTAGCATCCAGTAAATCCAACATTCTGTGGTTGATTGGCCTGCTTTTACTCCTGGTGGCCTGTGGCGGCGAACCCGTTGAACCAACGGCAACGTTAGAACCGGCCGCGGCCGCGGGCCAGATCGTCTTTCAGAAACATTGCGCTGCCTGCCACAACACCACCTCAGATACCATTGTGGTGGGACCTTCTCTCCTGGGTGTCGCCACCCGTGCCCAAACTCGCATACCCGACCAAACTGCCCAAAGTTACCTGCTTAGCTCCATCATGCGCCCCGATGAATATTTGGTAGAGGGATTTGAGAACGCTATGCCCAGCAATTTTGGCCGCACCCTGACCGGCGAAGAGATAGATTCGCTGGTTGCGTACCTCTTAACCCTGGAATAGCTGGTCAGCATTTCAGCACTTCAGCCGGTCAGCGTTTCAGCTTCTTGGCTGACAAGCTGACAAGCTGAGCTGACTAGCTGACAAGCCGACTAGCTGACTAGCTGACTAGCTGACTAGCTGACTAGCTGACTAGCTGACTAGCTGAAATGCTATCACAAGGAGTAAACCGTATGTCCACGCGCAAAAAATGGCTTTATCGTATCTTAGGGGCAATCGTTGGTCTGTTGGCTATCGCTTTCCTCATCGCTGGGTTTGCTCCGGTGGGCATGGACCCCGTTGTGCCGCCGGAGCAGTATGGGGCTGGCTCTAGCAGTGTACAGCCCTCGTATACAGGCCTTTTGCGCGAATTTCCGCCCGAAAACGCCCCCGCCGACAACCCCACCACCCCGGAAAAAGCCGAATTGGGCCGACTCCTGTTTTTTGACCCGGTGCTTTCGGCCAACAATGATCTCGCCTGTGCCACCTGCCATCACCCTGACTATGGTTTCAGCGATGGACTGGCTCAGGCCATGGGTGCGAACGGCACGGGTGTTGGGCTTGACCGCACCGGGGGTGTCGTGTTGACACGCAACACCCCAACCCTGTGGAATGTGGGTTACAACAAAGCCTTATTCTGGGATGGGCGGGGCAACTCCCTGGAAGATCAATCCACCACCCCCATCACCCATGTGGACGAAATGGCCGCCGACCCCACCGAACTGGTGGCCGAAATTAACAGCATCCCGGAATATGTGGCCCTGTTTGAGCAAGCCTTTGGCGGCAGCGATGCCGTGACGATGGTCAATGTGCAGTTTGCCCTGGCCGCTTTCCAACGCACGCTAGTCACCAACAACAGCCCGTTTGATCAATATGCCGCCGGGCAGATAGATGCCCTGACCGGTCAACAACGGCGTGGCCTTGATCTGTTCCGTTCCGGGGCGACACGCTGTTTTGAATGCCATGCCGCTCCCACCTTTGCCACCGAGACGTTTCGGGTGGTAGGTGTGCCCAGTGAAGACCAGGGACGGGCGGCGATTGTGGCTGACGCGGCCGCAGGCTCTTTCAAAGTGCCCACCTTACGTAACATCGCCCTCACCGCCCCCTACATGCACAACGGGGCCTTGGCTACCCTGGAAGAAGTGATTGAGTTTTATGCCGATGGGGGTGGTCGTGCTCATGGTATTACCGGCATAGATGACTTTGTGCAGGGGTTTGACTTTACCGACCAGGAAAAGGCGGACATGGTGGCCTTTCTGTATGCTCTGACCGATGAGAGTTCCCTGCCCGACATTCCGGCTACGGTTCCATCCGGTTTACCGGTAGTGACCCATATAGAGAATCCAGCAAGGGACGCGGCCGCGTTGCATAACAGTGCCATCGCCACCGGTGTCGCCGCCAGCCGTGCCCCCCAGACCCACACCGTCGAACCCGACCAAACCATCCAGTCCGTGGTAGACCAGGCCCAACCCGGCGATACCATCCTGGTCAGTTACGGTATCTACCATGAGCGCGTGGTCATAGACCTCAACGACATTACTTTGCATGGCGTACCTAACGAGGCTGGCGACTATCCTATTCTTGACGGTGAAGGCCAATTGCCCGATGGCGTGGTGGCTTCCGGCAACAACTTTGAGATTGCTTACTTGCATGTGCGCCATTACACCAACAACGGCGTGCTGGTCGAAGGGGTCAAGGGCGTCCATTTCCACCACCTCATTACCGACGACACCGGCATTTATGGTATTTACCCGGTGCAAAGCACCGATGTCCTGATAGAGTTTGTCAAAGCCAGCAACGTCATGGATGCGGCCATCTACGCCGGGCAGTGCGAAAACGTCATCGTGCGTGATAGCGAAGCCTCAGACAGTGTGTTGGGCATTGAGTTAGAGAACACGGTCAACGGCGAAGTGTACCGTAACCACACCTACAACAACTCGCTGGGCATCTTCATTGTGGTTCTGCCCAACCTGACCAGCAAAGTCTCCACCAACACCGTTATTTACGACAATGTGACCGAAGATAACAACCACGTCAACTTTGCCCGACCTGATATGACAGTGGCTTTTGTGCCCCCGGGCCTGGGCATTCTCCTGGCCGGAGCCGATGGCGTTGAGGTGTATAACAACACCATCCGCAACAACAAAACCACGGGTATCGCTCTATTCAGCTTAACGGCTGCCTTTGATCCCACCGAGCTAGATGTTGGCCCCAACCCGGAAAACAATTACATCCATGACAACATCTACGAGAATAATGGTTACGATCCTGTTGCGTTTGTCAAAGATATGGGCATTCCTACGGGTGACATATTGTGGGACGTTTCGGGGTACGGCAACACGTTTGATGAACCGACAGCCGAGGGCAACTTTCCCCCCTTCATGCCGACCAGTGGCTGGCCTGCCCCTCTGCAACGGGTTTACTTCCGGGTGATGAATTTTGTAATCTCGGCAGTTGGTTAAGGGGAAGTTACACAGAGTTCACAGAGGAGACACAGAGAATCACAGAGATTTCAAGAATAATCCCGCTTTTTCTCTGTGCATCTCTGTGTCCCACTCTCTGTGCCCTCTGTGTAACTTCTTTTTAGTTTGTGGAACTTTTCCCCTGGACATGGCGTTTTGTCAGTAGACCGGAAGTGACAACCGGTTTTATGACTAAAGGAGATACGCCATGTTGAAGAAAATTTCTCACCCCCTGTTTGTTTTGTTTTTCTTGCTGATGGGCTTCGCGGCCGCAAACCCTGGCCACGCCGCTCCCCACCCATCGAACCACCCTTCCCCCCCATTCCCGTCAACCAGTTCACCATCGAATACCAGCGCGTCAACGTCACTATCACCGACCAGATCGCTACCACCCACATTGACCAGCTCTTCGTCAATCCCAATGACTGGATGGTCGAAGGAGTTTATCTGTTTCCCCTGCCGCTGGGTGCGTCCGTCAGCCAGCTTACCATGTGGGTAGATGGAACCCCCATCGAGGCCAAAATCCTGGCCGCCGATGAAGCCCAACAAATTTACGACGACATCGTGCGGCAGATGCGTGACCCCGCCCTGCTGAAATATGTGGGCACCCAGGCCATTCAGGCCAATGTCTTCCCCTTGCCCCCCAATGGCGAACGGCGCGTCGAAATTGAATACCAACAGCTCCTGACCGCCGAGAATGGGTTATTCCACTACGTTTACCCTCAGTCCAACGAGCTATACACCAACCTGCCCCTGCAAAGCCAGAGCATCCGCGTGGAAGTGGCCTCCAGTGAAGCCATCCGCACTATTTACTCCCCCAGCCATGCCGTGGCCATCAGCCGCGAAGGGGATTTGGCCGCGGTGGTGGGTTTTGAAGGCAACAACATCCAGGCCGACCAGGATTTTGCCCTGTTTTACAGCGTCTCGCCGGAAGACATTGGCCTGAGTCTGCTCACCTATAAAGAGCCAGGCGAAAATGGCTTCTTTGTTTTGTTGGCCGCCCCAGTGTGGAAGTAGACCCCACCCAGGTCATCGCCAAGGATGTCATTTTGGTGCTGGACACGTCGGGCAGTATGTTTGGCGAGAAGATGGATCAGGCCAAAGAAGCGGCCAGCTACGTCATCAGCCACTTGAATCCGCAAGATCGGTTTAGCCTGATCACTTTCAGCACTGGCGTTGTGTCGTATCAGAGCAATCTGGTTTCAGCCAGTGAGGCGGGTAATGTGTCCAGCTTCATTAACAGCATCGAGGCCATTGGCGGCACCAATATCAGCCAATCGCTGCTGGAAGCGATTGCCGTGGCCGACCCGGAACGCCCCACAACCATTATTTTCCTGACCGATGGGCTGGCGACGGAAGGCATCACTGACACAGGCCTACTCCTGGACACGGTGAGCCAGGCCACCCGGCCTAATGTACGCCTGTTTGCCTTTGGGGTGGGTGATGATGTGGACACTTTCCTGCTGGACAGTCTGGCGCAAAACCACCGGGGAACCACCACCTATGTGCGTCCCGGCCAGGCGATTGACGAGGCGGTGGGTGGTTTCTTTGCCAAAATCAGTACGCCTGTTTTGTCCGATATTAGCCTGGATTATGATGGCATCGTGGTGGAGCAGTTGTACCCGGACACCCTGCCGGACCTGTTTGCTGGGAGCCAGTTGGTGCTGGTGGGCCGGTATCGGGACAGTGGCGCGGCCGCGATTACCCTACGTGGTACCGTCAACGGCCAGGAGCAGGTGTTCACCTACAGTGGTCAAAACTTCCGCTCCAGTGGCGGCGACGACTTCATTCCCCGCCTGTGGGCCACCCGCGCCATCGGCCATCTGCTAACGGAGATTCGTTTGAATGGCGAGAACCCGGAACTGGTGCAGAGTGTGATTAATTTGAGCGTGCGTTATGGCATCATCACCCCGTACACCAGTTTCCTCATTGAAGAGGATGACATCTTCACCCAGACAGGGCGGGATGATGTGGCGAATGAGGCGATGGAAGCGGCCGCGACAGCCCCGGCTCCGGTGAGTGGGGGTGCGGCCGTGGACGCGGCCGCAGACCAGGGCGAAATGTCCGAAGCCGAAGCCCCAGCCGCCCCGCCCGCTACCTTCACTGATGAAGAAACCGGCCAGGTGGTAGACCTGTCCACTATGATTCAATCTGTGGGTAGCAAGACCTTTGTCTGGCGTGATGGGGTGTGGCTGGATACGGCCTTCGACCCGGAGCAATTCACCCCGGAAGCGGTCGGGTTTGCCAGCGATACCTACTTTGACCTGCTCGCGGCCGCGCCCGAACTCGGTCAATATTTCGCCATCGGTCAGCAGGTGGTGGTGGTTTACAACGGGGTGGCCTACCAGGTGGTAGAAGGTGATGGCAACAGCACTGTCACCATCCCCACAAGCAACAATGACACGACCAACAGCAACACAACAACCAGCACCACCGGCACAGACCCGATTGCCGTAGCCACAACCGCCAGCGGTTCAGGAAACGATTCAAGCGGGGTTAGTGTATGTGGTGTTACGGCCGCGTTGCCACTTGGTTTGCTGGTGCTAATGGGCGGCTTCAGCCTAAAGCGCAAGAAGGAATGAGGTGAATAGCTAGTACAGCCTTACAGGGGTGTTGGGCAGATTATGTCTGAAGACCCATCCCCCTGCCCCCTTCCCAAAGGGAAGGGGAAAACGAACGGGCGCGGTTTTTCGGGGCGAATGCCCCGAAAAACCGCGCCCAAAAAAGTTCCCCGCCCCTGGGGGCGGGGTTAGGGGTGGGGGTTTCCAGCGACAATCTGATACGGAGACAGGTAGCCCAGCTTTCGTAAATAGTCTTTCAGCGAGTCAGCGTTTCAGCTTTTAGCTGACCGGCTGACTCGCTGAAATGCTGACCGGCTAGCTATACCGGTTGATCTCGGCCACCAGTTGTTTGACATTGCCGCTATAGGTATGCCAATCCAGTTCCTGGCGAGCCAGTTTGAGCAGAATATCGGTGAGGGCGGTGTTGACGGGGGTGGGGATGCCCAGTTCGCGCCCGGCTTTGGCGATGGCCCCGTTGTGGTAGAGCACTTCACTTTCTTTTTTGCCTGCGGTTAAATCCAGGGCGAATGAGGGCATTTTCTCGCCGCGGCCGCGCGTCACCATCTGGGTGAGCAGTGGTTTCAGCAAGCCGGGGGGCACATTTTTCACCCCAAAAGCCAGCCACCAGGCCGGTGCACCCGGCAAATTGACCACTTCCAGCTTCAGCCGCGCCATCACCTTCAACGTTTCCCGGATAGCCGCCAGCTCCAGATGGTACATCGCCTCACTCTGGTACACCGCCCCCGGATGCCGGTTCAGAATAGCCGCACTGGCATTGCCTACGATATTAAGCAGGGCTTTTGACCATTTCAGACTGCGATAATCTTTGACGCTAACCGTCTTAATGCCCGCCGACTGAAACATATCTTTCCAGGGGCCGATCTTACCTTTGGCCTGAGTATGGGCCACACCAACGCCGCGGCCGCTTTTCTCCACCACCACCTCATTCTCACTTTTCAGGCTCACCGGCGTCGTCACCGAGCCAGCGATAACCGTGGCGTCGGGGAACTGCTGTTGGAACTGCTCCTCGATGCCAATGCCGTTTTGTAGGGTAATGAGGGGGGGTGGATGAGGGCAGAAAGCGATCATCTCGTCTATGGTCTGGCTAACGGAGTACGACTTCATGGTCAGGAGAAAGGCGTCGTAGCTGAGGTTGTTGAGCATGGCCTGGCGGAGCGAAGTAACGATATGCGGCCGCGTCATGATGGTTGCGGCCGCGTCCGTGATAGTCAAGCCTTCCGCCTGGAGAGCCGCCACACCTTCTGGCCGCACCACTAATGTCACATCGTTGCCAGCCTGGGACAACATCCCACCCAGATACCGTCCCACCGCACCTGCACCGTATACGAGTAGTTTCATGGTCACTCCCTAACTCAACCGTGCTGTCAAAAAATCACCGCGGCCGCGGACAAACTCCCTCGCTTCCATCACTTTTTTACCCGCTAACTGGAGTTGGTCCAGGATGAGACCCCCGTCACCAGTCAGCACCATGACCCCATCAGGATGGGGCATAACCTGGCCCGGTTCACCAGTGGGGAGAGAGGGGTCGGTCTGCGGCCGCGCCCGCAAAATCTTCACCAGTTGCCCGTCCCAGAAGGTAAACGCCCCCGGCCACGGCGTCATCGCCCGGATGTGGCGATCAATCTCTACCGCCGTTTTGCCCCAGGTGATCTGCCCGGCCTCTTTGGCGATCATGGGCGCGTAGGTCATCAACGTGGCATCTTGCGGCCGCGGCTGTAACCACCCCGCCAAAATCTCAGCCAAAAACTCCCCCACCATGTCAGCGCCCAACAACGCCAACCGGTCATGAAGCGACGCCGCCGTTTCATCCGGGTGGATGGGAATGACCTGCTGCACATACATCGGTCCCGTGTCCAGCCCCGCATCCATCTGCATCAGGGTAATGCCTGTCTCGGTATCCCCGGCCAGGATGGCATGGTGGATGGGGGAAGCCCCACGCCAACGAGGGAGCAGGGACGCGTGGACATTGAGACAGCCGTGTGGGGGCAGATTGAGGAGATGCGGCCGCAAAATCTGCCCAAACGCCGCCACCACAATCACATCGGGGTTCCAGGCACGGATGGGTTCAGTGCTTTCTGGGGCCTTGAGCGATTTGGGTTGGTAGAGAGGGATGGCGTGGGACGCGGCCGCGGCTTTCACCGGTGATGGGCGTAACTCCTGCCCCCGCCCCGCCGGGCGATCCGGCTGGGTCACAACGCCCACCACCTCTTGCGTCTCAATTAACTTCAGGAGCGACGGGACAGCAAACTCTGGCGTCCCCATAAAAACAATTCGGCTCATATGGCGGGCATTCTAACAGCCCCCATCTCCCCTGACAAGTACCCCTCAAAATTGAGATGCACGCCACTTTGGTAGATGCAGGGTGGCACAGCCAGGTGATCGCCCATAGTCACCACCTGATCATCCACAGATTTGAAACACAGTCACAAATACCATGATATTGACAATACTGTATATCATACAGTATAATGCCGCGTATGGTAACGAAAAACGAAAAAGAAGCACTGTATGAAAAACTCCTTTTGGAGCTACGTCGTGGTGTATTGATGCTGGCGGTGATGAGCCAACTAAGAGATGAGCAGTATGGCTATTGGCTCAAGCAATCGCTGGAGGAACAGGGGATGGAGATTAACGAAGGCACCCTGTATCCCTTACTCCGCCGCCTGGAAGATCAGGGGTTGTTGCAAAGCGTTTGGCAGGTGGTGGATGATGCCCGCCCGCGCCGTTACTACAAAATGAGCCAGGAAGGAGAAACTATTTTTGCTAATCTGACCCAGGAGTGGCGGGCCATGGTGTTAATGATGGACCGTCTGCTAGGTTTGGCCAATGGAGGTAAACAGTGAATGAAACTGAGATGATTGATCGCTATGTGAATGAAGTAGGCGAACATCTACCCCGCAAAACGCGGGCTGATATTAAGTTGGAGTTGCGTTCGTTATTGCTAGATGCCCTGGAAGAACGGAGTGAAGGGGCACCATCGCCTAAAATTGCCGCCGAGGTGTTGCGTGAATTTGGTCATCCAGAAGAAATTGCGGCCAAATACCAACCGGAAGAAGTTCTGATCGGGGCTAAACTTTTCCCAACCTACCGCCTGGTGATCACAATTACACTGAGCATTATAGGTGGACTACATTTGCTGGGTTTGGGGTTTGCCCTATGGCAAAATAATGGGACTGATTTTGGGGATATAGTTCTCAGCACCATATTTTCTTTTGGCCGTTCGGCCATTCTCAATGCCGGTACTGTGACACTGATTTTTGCTGTCATTGAACGGGCGGTGGGCGACACCCTGGAACTGTCCCCAAAGCAAACAAAATCGTGGGATCCGTATCAACTACCCCCTCTCAAAGACCGAGATCGCGTCAACAAGGCAGAACTTTTGGTGGGAGTTTTGTTTAGCCTCATTTTTATTGCTTGGCTGAACTTTTTCCCGAACTGGTTTGGTGGGGCTGAGATTACCGGAGATGGTTCAGGAATTCTTGTTCTTATGACGACGGAATTCATACAGCAAATCCCGTGGTTGACGGCTTCGTGGTTACTGGATGTGGTGTTGAAAACGGTCGTTCTCCTGCAAGGTCGCTGGAACCGAGGCACACGCTGGCTGGAGCTGGGTGTTGAAGGGTTTGGACTGTATGTGGTTTACCGGATTTTCAGCCTTGAGGCTATCTCGACGGTGCCGTTCTTTACCACAATAACAAGATGGATTTTGATCCTGGTGATATTGATTGTGGCAGTGGACTGGGTGTTTAAATTATTCAGGTTACTGTCTGGACGGCCGTTTGCCCCCAATACTCTCATCAAATCCAAAATAGCGTGATATTGGATTGCTGATCATTGCCCCGTTCGGTGTTCCAGCAAGCGGTACCAGCAAACTTGTACAGATCTCTGCCTGTGTTCACCCTATCCATGTTACAAAGGAATTTCTCATGCACAACACCCAATTCGTCCCCCAGTGGGCCAAAGGCATCGTCTGGTATCAAATTTTCCCGGAGCGGTTCCGCAACGGCGATCCGCACAACGACCCTACCCTCGACAGCATCGCCGGTTCCTGGCCCCACAACCAGACACCTCCCTGGCAGGTTCACCCCTGGACCGCCGACTGGTACAAACGCCAGCCCTACGAGCAAGCCACCGGCCTCAACCTCTGGCACAACCTCCAGCGGCGGCGTTATGGCGGCGACATCCAGGGCATTCTCGACTCCCTCGATTACCTGCAAGAGTTGGGTGTCGAAGCGCTCTACCTCAACCCCGTCTTCATGGCCCCCTCCGCCCACAAATACGATGGGGCTACCTACCACCACATTGACCCCTATTTTGGCCCCGACCCGGCAGGCGACCTGGCCCTCATGGCCCAGGAAAACCCGGCCGACCCATCCACCTGGCTCTGGACAGCCGCCGATAAATTGATGCTGAAACTGATTAACGAGGTGCATCGGCGCGGCTTGCGGATCATTTTCGATGGCGTGTTTAACCACATGGGGATCAACAGTTGGGCCTTCCGCGACGTGGTAGCGCAAGGGTTGGCCTCACCTTACGCCGATTGGTTTAAGGTGCAGAGTTGGGAGCCGTTCACCTATGAAGGCTGGTTTGGTGTGCCCGATTTGCCGGAAATACGCCAGGATGAAAATGGTACGGTGGCTGGCCCGCGTGACTATATCTTTGCCGCCACCCGCCGCTGGCTTGACCCTGACGGCGATGGCGATCCGCGTGATGGGATTGATGGCTGGCGGCTCGATGTGGCCTTCTGTGTGCGCCATCCCTTCTGGAAAGCGTGGCGGCAATTCGTCCGCAGTATCAACCCCGAAGCGTATCTGGTGGCCGAGGTGATTGGCACGTTGGACGAGGAGAAGGCGTATCTGCAAGGGGATGAGTTCGACGCTATCATGCATTACGACTTTGCCTATGCCTGCGCCGATTTTTTCATCAACCAGCAACGGCGCATCACTGCCAGCCAGTTTGAGGCCCAATTGCGCGACCTGCGGGATGCTTATCCGCCAGAAGTGGCGTATGTCCTGCAAAACCTGTTTGGCAGTCACGACACGCACCGGCTGGCTTCTCACACCGTCAACCGGAACCTACCTTATCGTCACTGGAGCGATGATTGCCACTGGCACAAGGTGGAGAACAATGCGGCCTATGACACGAGCAAACCGTCCGCGGCCGCGCGCCAGATGCAAAAACTCGTCGTCCTCATGCAAATGACCTACCCGGGTGCGCCCATGATTTATTATGGTGACGAGGCTGGCATGTGGGGAGCCAATGATCCTTGTTGCCGCAAGCCGATGGTCTGGCGCGACCTGGCCTACGAGCCGGAAACCACCCTGCCCGATGGCTCACCTCGCCCCACGCCGGATGAAGTCACCTTCGATGAAGCGCTGTTTGCCAGTTACCAGCAACTCATCCGCCTGCGCCGCCAATCGCCCGCCCTGCGCCTGGGGATTATCAGACCCTCCTGACGGACGATGCGCGTTGCCTCTTTGCTTTTGCCCGGCGCTATGAAGGGGAAGAGGTGCTGGTTGTTTTGAATGCGGATGAGAGGGCGCATACCGTAGAATTACCGGCTGGTGGGGAAAGTTGGGTGGAACTGCTGAGTGGGGACGGGTACGAAGTGGCAGAGGGTAAGGTGAAGGTGACGGTGGGAGAAAAGTGGGGGGTGGTGTTGCGGCCGCGCTAATCCCCCGTAACATTCACAAATGAGGGCAAGAACGGACTTACCCCTGAGATCAAAAAAGCCGCTTTGTATTACCCAAAGCGGCTTTCCTCATAACCAATAGACGAATCTACCAATAACCCACTACACCTCACCCGTTGTCAGGGCCACCTTCACCTCAGCAATGGCCTTAGTCACTTCAATGTCACGGGGGCAGGCATTGGTGCAGTTAAAAATGGTTCGGCAACGCCATACCCCAAACGTATCCCCTACCACTTGCAGCCGTTCTGAGGTCGCCTGATCGCGGCTATCAAAAATGAAGCGATGGGCCTGAACAATGGCCGCCGGGCCAACATACTTATCATTGGCCCAGAAACTAGGGCAGGAAGAGGTGCAGGCAGCGCACAGAATACATTTGGTCGTATCATCAAACCGCGCCCGGTCTTCGGGTGATTGTAGCCGCTCCCGTCCGTTGGCTGGGACAGGGTCATTGTTGACCATAAACGGCAACACGGAGCGATAATGCTCGAAAAACGGCTCCATGTTGACGATTAAATCTTTCTGCACAGCCAGGCCCAGGAGTGGTTCCACCTGAATTTGCACATTTGGCTCGCCCGCGGCCGCGAGCCGGGAAACCAACGTTTTGCAGGCCAGCGCATTCGCGCCATTGATGCGCATGGCATCAGAGCCGCATACCCCATGCCCACAAGAACGACGCAAAGCCAGCGTACCATCAATTTCCCACTTCACCCGATGGAGCAGGTCAAGTACGGTGTCCGTGCGATTGACATTTTGTAACGTATATTCGCCCCACCAGGGTTTACTCTGTTTTTCTGGGTTATAGCGGCGAACGCGCAGTTGTACTTGCATAACATTCTCCTTGAAGAAGGAGACTAAGAGATTGAGAGACTGAGAGATTATATCGTTGGTCTCTTAGTCTCTTGGTCTCTTAGTCTCTTAATAGACGCGCTCCTTCGGCTGATAGCGCAGAATCGTGACAGGTTTGTAATCCAGATGGAAACGGTCCCTTCTTTGCGGCAGAAGGTGTGTTTGAGCCAATTCTGATCATCCCGGTTGGGATAATCTTCACGGGCATGACCGCCCCGGCTTTCGGTGCGGTTTTGGGCCGAGAAGGCGGTTACCTCAGCCAGCTCCAACAAACAACCCAACTCCCAGGCTTCGAGCAGGTCTGTATTGAATTTACTGCCCTTGTCATCAATGGCAATGTTGGTCATATATTCTTGACGCAGTTGTTTTAGCTCTTCTTGCGCCATCACCATGCTTTCGGCGGTACGGAAAACACCGACGTTGTCGGTCATGGTCTTTTGCATCCGGTTACGGGTTCACTTAGGGTTTGGCCTGGCTCTTATTGGTGCGGATGCGTTCAAATTCGGCGATAACCGGCGCGGCCGCGTCCTTGGGCAACGCTGGCAACGTCATATTGGCGACATTGGCGGCAATATGCATCCCCGCCCGCCGACCAAACACCACCAGGTCCACCAGCGAGTTCGTGCCCAACCGGTTGGCCCCATGCACAGACACACAGGCCACTTCCCCCGCCGCATACAACCCGGTGATCACGTTCCCCTTCGCATCCGCCAAAACCTGCGCATCCACATTGGTAGGGGATACCGCCCATAGCATAATGGGCCGTCGGCTGGATGGGCATCGGCTCTTCCTGGATCAACCCCAGGTATGTGCGCGTAAAGTCAGCAATATCGGGCAACTTCTGCTCAATATCCTCCCGAGTGATGCGGCGCGTCTCCCCAGCCAGCTCAAAATATTTATTGACTGTAGCCGGTGTCACATCCAAATGAACATAATTTTGTCCGTTCACCCCATTGCCATCACGCAATTCCAGGAAAATAGCCCGGCTGACCACATCTCGGCTCGCCAAATCTTTAATAGTCGGGGCGTACTTTTCCATGAAACGCTCACCCTTTCCATTCAGCAGAATACCACCCTCGCCGCGCACCCCTTCCGTAATCAGGATGCCCAGCTTGTAAATACCGGTGGGGTGAAATTGGAAAAACTCCATGTCTTCCATCGGTATACCCCGGCGAAAACAGATAGCCGCGCCATCGCCGGTAAGCGAATGGGCGTTCGAGGTGACTTCCCAGCAACGACCCCAACCACCGGTGGCAAACATCACCGCCTTACCGTGGAAAATATGGAAATCGCCCGTGGCAATTTCCAGGGCAACCACCCCCGCCACCGCATCACCCACGCGGATTAAGTCAACCACATGAAACTCGTCAAAAAGTTGACTTTGTTCTTGATGCACTGCTGATAAAGGGTCTGCAAAATCATGTGTCCGGTACGGTCAGCGGCGTAGCAGGCCCGTTGCACCGGCTTTTGGTTTCATTATTGGTGTGCCCACCAAAGCGGCGTTGCGAGATTTTGCCGTTGGGGAAGCGGTCAAAGGGCAGACCCATGTGTTCCAGTTCACCAGCCGCGTCAATGGCTCTTTACAAAGCATCAACCGCATCCTGATCGGCAGGTAGTCAGAACCCTGACGGTATCAAAGGCGTGCCACTCCCAGCGGTCTTCTCCACATTACCCAGGGCAGCACTAATTCCGCCCTGAGCCGCGCCGGTGTGAGCGGGTAGGATACAGTTTGGACACAACAGCGACGTTGGCGTTCTTGCTGGCATAAAGAGCAGCCATCAGCCCAGCGCCGCCAGCGCCGACAATAGTCGGCATCATGTTGATGGATGTGTACTTGGGGCACAGGAATTCTCGTGGTGCGTATGGCGTAAGCGAAATACCCAGACGAAATAGGGAAATTATTGACCGAGTGATTGGTTTAAGGCATCTTGGGCCGCACGAGCCGCTCGGAGTCAAACGAGGCAATGCCGATGCCCGCCCAAATAATGGTAATGATGCAAAACACGACCAGAAAACGGGTAATCCAGCGAGTTGTGGTGGGGTTGTGGATGAAATCTTCCAGGACATTACGCAAGCCATTGAGACCATGAACAACGGCAAAGATTAATAAAGCATGTCGCAGGCTTTCCAACCCCAGGAATTCCATTGTTCGGCGACAAATAGAGTTAGATTGCCGCTACTATTCAGAACGTGTTGGATAAGCATGTGGCCGACGGCCAGGACGAGCAAGGCCACGCCGGACATACGCATGAAGAGGTAGGCATAACGTTCCATGTTGGCCTCGACGCGTACCTGGCGAATGGTTATTTTGTGTTTGGCGGTTCCTCACGACAGTGGTCATAACATTCTCTCGTGTTACGTGTTGCGTGTTGCGTCAAAACAATCCTGTAAATGACACCCTACGAACGACGCATCCATAAATTAACGCAAATAAGAGGCGAGTGACGGAATTGTCCAACAAGTTGCCCCTT
>JADJUV010000104.1 GCA_016716885.1 Candidatus Trichofilum aggregatum
CCACCTGCCCCGTCGCCAACACCTGTGCCAGCACCGGGTGTGTCACCGGAACCCGTTCCTGTGGCTCATGGTCGGCGCGGCCGCGGTGAGCCAGTAAATGTAAATAACGCTCCTTGCTCTCTTTATCCTCAATCATCAGACCGATAGAGCCAGCATCCGCCGGGGTGAGCTGAATCGCCCAATCCAACGCCTGACCCAGCACCCGGTTGAGATCAAGCGATTTGTTTAGCTCCTGGTCAATCAGTTGGAACAGGCTCAACTCTTCCACGCGCCGGGCCAGAGCCTGATCGGTACGTTGGAAGAGGACGGCGTTATCAAGCGCCATCGCCGCCTGGTTGGTAAACGCCACCAGCAAATCCAGGTTGGGTTGGGAGAAGACGCCCGTGAAGAGGCGGTTATCTACGTAGACAGCCCCGATGACGCGGCCGCGTGCCCGCAGCGGCGCACACATAATCGAGCGCAATTGATACCCCACCACACTCTGATTCCCGGCAAAACGATCATCTTCCTGAGCATTGTTCGTCAGGATGGGGTTGCCCGTCGTCGCCGCACGGGTCACAACTGTGCGGCTAATCTCCATCGAACTGCCATCCAACGTTTTCTGATCCACGTTGCGGGCCGCCACCGGACGCAGCTCTCCGGTGAACTCATCATAGAGCATCATGAAACCCCGTTCCGCCCCGGTCAACTGAATGATGGAATCCATGATCTGGGTCAGCAGTTCTTTCAAATCGAGGGTTGTTCCCAGCCGGGCACTGAGTTCGTACAATGCGGCCAGCCGATCTTGTTGGGTGGGAGTCGCCTGTTTATCCATGTTCTTTGTCCGTATCATTCACTGCGGTCTGATAGAAATTGCATATCGTCTGCAAAGCACACCTCACATCGGGGTTGGCGGGCCTGGCACACTTCACGCCCGTGCCGGATCAGATTGAGGTGCAATGGGTAAAAGGTGGTGGGATTCCCTGCATTTTCCAATAAATCATGAGCTTTGTCAGCCGTGACCTTTGTCTCAATCAGTCCCACACGCTGGCTGATACGATGGACGTGGGTATCTACGGGAAAAGCAGGCCGGTTAAAAGCAAACAGCAGCACGATGGCCGCCGTTTTGGGGCCGACGCCCTCGATACTGGTGAGCCAGGCTTTGGCTTCGGGCAGGGGCAGATCGGCCAGGAAATCCAGATTCATTGTACCACGCCGCGCCCAGATGGTGCGTAGAGCGGCCTGGATTCGGGGGCCTTTCTGGCTGGCTAAACCGGCGGGGCGAATGGCATCAATCACCGCCTGTGGGTCAGCATTCATCACCGCAACCCAATCGGCAAAATGGGCTTGTAAGGCGGCAAACCCTTTGTCACGGTTGAGATCAGAGGTGGCCTGGGAGAGAATGGTATTGACGAGTTCAGCGACGGGGTCGAGGCCGGGCTGCCAGTGGGGTGTGCCATACGCGGCCGCGAGCCGTTGCTCAACTGTGTGAAGTTTTGCCTGAGGTGTCAACGGTGTCACAGAGTGCATGGCCTAGATTATAGTCATTCATTGCGGCCGCGTCAGTAATCCCGGCGTGAAATGGGTACACATCCGGTGTGTGGCTGATTGGCGCATCATTGTGGCGGGTCTCCAGACCGTGCTACTTCGTAAGACACATCCGCTCACCACCTGAGAATGGCGTAACTTCTCCTGTTGGCAGGTGTTTTAGCTCTCAGTTGTCCTTGACAAACAGGGTAATCCTCTTAAAATTGCCCTGCCCATTTGCCTGAACCGATCAAGCATGGCAACAAACTAATTACTTCCCTGGAGGATTTTCAATGAGCGATGTACAAGAAAAGATCACGAAGATTATCGTGGACCGTTTGGGGGTAGAAGAAGAGCAGGTTGTACCAGCCGCCAAATTCCGTGAAGATTTGAAGGCTGATTCTCTGGACCTGGTTGAACTGATTATGGCTTTTGAAGAAGAATTTGGCAGCGAAATCTCTGACGAAGAAGCCCAAAAGATTACGACAGTGGGTGAAGCGATTTCTTACATTGAAGCACGCGGCGGCTGAGAATCATCACTCTCAAACAACGACTAACTACCAGAAGAGACGATGCCGGGCATCGTCTTTTTTATTTTTGGGAAGGAACTCTGGGAACTAGGAGAACTCTTTTATGGCCTGGTTGTTCTAAACTGCCAGAGGAACAGCGCGGCCGCAACCCCAAACCCTACCCCATTCAACCATACGCCGGGGCCAATCCCTACGTCCCGCGCCAGGGCGTTGATGATGGCCGGGCGCAGCGCCAGGTAAGCCCAGGTGGGCAGAATCACCCCGGCTAAAGCCAGGACAACAAGCAGAAGGGGGAGCGCGGCCGCGAATTTCCCCCGCAACCAGTGACTCCCCACCGCCACCAGACCCACCCCACCCACCAAAACCAGCCGCATCAGCCACTCCGACCGGGGTTCAAAACGAATTGCATCTAACGACGGGAAAGCCAACCAGGCGACCGCCACCGCCAGCAGCCGCACCAGCCAGGTCTGCCACCGGTTCTGCCAGGTGACGGTGATCAAGGCGATTAAAAGCCCCAACAAAATGGGCGGCAAATAGAAGAGGTCACGCCCCGCGCTGATTTGCCCGGCACGGACTTCCGGCAGGAATTTAACCCACTCCCCATCTCCAACCCGATCAACTGTAAACCCGCCACTGGCCCTGGCAGCCACACCAGCCAATACCCCAACAAAATGGCGGTGAAGTTGAGGTAGAGGATGGTTTGGCGGCGGGGGGAAGTGGGCATGGGGGGTTATTGGTGTATTGGTTATTGGTTATTGGTGGCGAGGTGTTCTTCGAGCAGATGATGGAGTTGGGAGTCTTCTTTCTCTTGCTCGACGAGGACTTGATCGAGTGAGGTACTCTGGCGCAGGCCGAGAGAGAGCAGGGTCACGGCCTGAATATCGGCGGGGTAACTTCGAGGCGGTCATCCGCGGCCGCGTGCGCTCGTGCCGCTTCAAATAAGGTAATCTCCGCCCGGTTGGAATCTATCCGCACCTGTTGTACCAGTTCCAGCCCCAACTCCCTGGCCGCAGGGGCAATCGATACCTGGGGCAATTTGTCCCGTGCCGCCTGGATTTCCGCGGCCATGGCCAGGGTGGCGTCAGCATACGCGGCCGCGAACGCATCCGGGTTTTGGCGGTATAGGGCAGTCCGCTCAAACACCTGGTACCGCTCCTCTTTGTGGGTTAACCCGCGCACCACGGCCCGCAGCCCAAACCGATCCATCAGTTGCGGCCGCAGTCGTCCTTCTTCCGGGTTCATGGAGCCAATCAGCAAAAAGCGGGCACGGTAGGTGAATTTGAGCGGCCCACGACGCACGGTGTACTGCCCTTGCGCGGCCGCGTCCAAAATCGCATCCGCAATCGTGTCATCCAGCAGATTCACCTCGTCAATGTACAACAAATTGTTATCCGCCAGCGACAGCAACCCCCGCTCCAACCGGACGCGCTGTTTTTCCAGGGCGTACCGCTCATCTATGCCACCCACCACATCTTCCATCCGGGCATTCAGCGGCAACTCCACAATCCGTGTCTGCATCGCTTCGGTGAGCGGTTCACCGTAGGCCGCTTTTTTGGCACAATCGGTACAAATTGCCGCCATCCCCCCGGCTTCTAGCATCGCTTCGGTGCAGCCGTTCACACATTTGCTTTGTCGTGCATAGGGCAACAAATCCACCAGCGAACGCACGGCCGTCGTTTTGGCTGTGCCGCGTGGCCCTACCAGCAGCACCCCGCCCACACGCGGGTTAATCATCGCCAGCAGCAAGGCCAGTTTCATCTCCACCTGCCCCACAATGGCGGCAAATGGGTGCAGCTCGACCTCAGCCAGCCCTAAGTCCACATCCGGGGCGGTGATGATTTTGTGCGCCGGGCTTTCTAGCAAAAGTTCAAGGAGTTTGGAGCGGGGTTGAGGCATAAGGAAGTGGGAAGTGAGCAGTTAGCAGTAAGCAGTTAAAGGTTGCCTTGTTTGCGTTGTTCGAGACGGTAGGCCTGGCGTGCGGCCGCGCGTTCGTAACTCTCTCGTTCGGCATCCGTTTCACACAAGATGGGGGGGCACGTGAATGGGTCGGCCATCTTCGCCCAGCGCGACGTAGACAAAATAGGCGGTGTTGGTGTGGGTGGTTTGCCCGCTGATGACATTCTCGGCGGTCACCACCACGCGGGTTTCCATCGAACTGCGCCCCACCCAGGTCACTTCCGCCTGCACCGTCAACAAGTCGCCAATGTGAACCGGTGAATGGAAAAACATGGAGTCTACGGCCACGGTGACGCTGGGGCGGCGGGCATGTTTGGTGGCGGTCATGCCCCCGGCTTCGTCACACAACTTCATGATGAGGCCACCGTGGACATTGCCCAGGTTGTTGGCATCCCCCACGCCCATTAAAACGGTGAGGGTAATACGGGAATCACGAACGGGTTTAGCATCCATAAACATATTGCGGGGTACGTGGTACGTATTTCGATGCGCGACGCACCCCGTTAATCCATATCGGGTCGCGTCTCGGAAATGTAGGAGAACCGTTCCGGGAACTCCTCGAACATATCAATGAGGCTGTAGGGCAGGGCACGGAAGTTGGGGGGCAAAGGTGCGCCGGAAGGGATGGGGGGGCGTTGCGGCCGCGCCGGGACTTTCATCTTGCGTGGTTCACTGATCAGGGAGCGTTTCCGCAGCATCCGTTGATCATCACTCAGGAAGGCCAGGTACTCACCACGCGGGTTATACACCTCACGCCCCACCACAAACCCTAACCATTCCCCATCCGCATTAAACAAATGGCCTTGATGAAAAATACCGACCCATTCGCCATCGGAACGATAAATTGGCACTGTCATTCCTGTTTACTCCCAAAACTACACAAACAGTTCAACCGGATGAACTAATCCAGACTCAGGTGAGAATATATTAGCGTATTCCAGCCAAAATGAGAAACAGGCATAATTGCCATTACCCGTTATAATCTGCCATAAGATATTTATCTAATGCACACCACAATTGGCAGAGTAAAAACGAGTTCCTAGAGTTCCCTCAGTTCCGACGAGTTCCTCTTTACCCCGTTCAATTGCCCGGACGCATTCAATTCCCCTGATGAATCAACTTGAATTTGCTGTTGAAACCAGTTATCACACCAGATCAAGCACAGCCTTGCGTTGGGTCTGGTCACACATTCGCCGCCAATACTGGCTGATTATCATTTTGTTTGTCGGCGCATTCGGGAATGCAGCCCTGGCAGCCCAGATTCCAATCTTGATTGGGCGGGCGTTTAATGCGGCCCAGGAGAGTCCAGCCGATATCAATGTGATTGCCGCGGCCGCAATCAGTATCATCATCGGCCAGATTGTACGCGCTGTCCTGCAACTGGGACGCAACTTCTCCGCCTCTGTCATCGGGGAGCGGCTGGAACGAGACGCCCGCGAAGAGCTTTACCTGAGCCTGCTCGGCAAAAGCATGACCTTCCACGGTCTGCAACCTGTCGGCGATACGATGGCCCGCGCCACCAACGATGTCCGCGAAATGAACCTGATGGTGTATCCGGGGCTGAATCTCGTTATCGGCTCAGCCAACTTTATCCTGCTCCCCATCATCACTGCTCCCAGCTACCATCCGCAGCTTCTTCTGGCCCCTCTCTTCTTCACCATCACCTATTTTTTGGCCCTCATCCGCTACATTGGCGTCCTCTCCCCCATCTCCGACCGGGTGCGGCAATCGTTCGGCTTTCTGAACAGCCGCCTGGCCGAAGCGATGGACGGCATCGAAAACGGTCAAAGCTACGGCCCAGGAAGAGCAGGAAGTCACCCTCTTTCGTCCAACGCCCAAACGGTGCGCGATGCGGTGGTGGATCAAGGTCGCGTTGAAGCCCGTTTTTTGCCCCTGCTGCTCCAGGGCATCACCACCGCCATTGGCTTCACCCATGCCCTGCTGCTGTATCAGGCGGGGCAGCTAACAGTCGGAGATGTGATCGCCTACATGGGGTTGCTGACCCTGTTCGGCTTCCCCACCTTTGTCTCCCTGACCGCATATTCTCAGGTATCACGCGGTATGGCCGGGGCACGGCGCATCCTGGAATTGATGAAAATGGAGACGGAACTGGGGGAAAATCAGACCGGGTATCATGGCACGATGTCTGGTGCAATCCAATTTGAAGGGGTCAGTTTTGGGTATGGTGGGGCGAATGGGGTGTTGCATGACATCTCGTTTGCGGTGGAACCGGGGGAAACGGTCGCCATCGTGGGGCAGACGGGCGCGGGCAAAGCACCCTGGCCAAGCTGCTCAATCGCACCTATGATGTCAGTGCCGGGCGGGTGCTGGTGGATGGGGTGGATGTGCGGGATTGGCAGTTAGCTTCATTACGTCAACAGATTTCCATCATAGAGCAGGATATTTTTCTCTTTTCGCGCACGATTGCGGAAAATATCGCCTTTGGCTGCCCGGATGGGACGCAGGAGATGATTGAAGAAGCGGCCAGAGCGGCCCAGGCGCATGAGTTTATTTTGAACTTTAAGGATGGATATGAGACGGTAATCGGGGAGCGGGGGGTGACGCTTTCTGGGGGGCAGCGGCAGCGATTGGCATTAGCACGGGCGTTTTTGACGCGGCCGCGTATCCTCATCCTCGACGATTCTACCAGTGCGGTGGACAGTGCCACCGAGGATAAAATACAGCAGGCGATTGCTCACGCGGCCGCGCACCAGACCACCATCCTCATCACCCATCGCCTCTCCCAAATCCGCTGGGCCGATAAGGTGATCCTGCTGCGCCGGGGCCACCTCGTCGCCATCGGCAACCATGATTCGTTGATGGCGTCGTATCCGGCGTATCGGCGCATTTTTGAACAGTATAAAGATGAATGAATGAGGTGCGTGGTGAAACCACTTGTCTACTGGTGTCGTTGGCATGAAGCAAAATTGAGGCTACGCGGCCGCGATCCCCATGCCATCTGGGGTGAACTGGTCTACGCTGATCATATAGAGTCATTCCACTTTGATCTGCAACACAGCATCCTTACCCGCGGCGAGGCAGAGCAACAGCAGCAACTACATTTAGACGAAATGGGAGTCGAGAAACATGTCAGCAGTTGATTTCACCAGCCCTATCACCCAATGGGATCAGACATGGAGCCAACAATTCCCGGTGCGGCTGACCCGCAAACAAAAAGACGCCTTTCTGCACGAAATCGAGCAGGAACTCCGGGCGCGGGGTCTGGTTACGGAACATATCCAGGCCCGCCACCTGCTCCAAAACCACAACCTCGTCACCGTATGCGAAAAGCCGCAGATCATCTTCACCGCCCATTACGACACCCCCACCATCGCCCCATTCTGGCTGTCTGGCCTGCTCAACCTGCTCGGTCACACCCGGCAAATCATGGCCATGGTGGTGTTGATAGGCATTTTGTGGCTGCCCCTGCTGCTCCAAATCCTGCTCCCGGCCTACATTCCTGCCCTCAACTTCCTCTTCAACGCCCTCTACCTTCTCATCTTCCTCTCCTTCATCTCCCTTTTCATTCCCAATCCCCACAACCGGGAAGACAACACCAGCGGCGTCATTGGGCTGATGGCGCTGGCGGAGTGGCTGAAGGACAAACCGGAGATGCAGCAGGGAGTACAACTGGCGTTTTTGGATAACGAGGAGTGGGGGTTGTTAGGCTCGAACAGTTTGAAGCAGGTGTGGACGAAGAAGGGACACCCGTACCAGGACGCCCTGATCATAAACCTGGATTGTATTTCTCGCGGCCGCATCCCTCTCCTCGCCTACCACAAACAAAGCCGCGTGGCCGAGCAACTGCTGCCCTATCTACGCCAGGTCATGCCCCAAACCCTCTGCCTGGACATGAAATGGCTCCCCCTCTCCGACAATTTCACCTTCAAAGAACTGGGGGCGGTAGATATTTCCTTTGTAGACCCAAGCATTATTCCGGGTGGTTACGTCATTCGCCGCATCCATGCCCCCTCCGATAACGACTTTGATCCGTCTCATACCGCCTTACTCATCAAGGCTCTGATCTCGTTTATTAACGCCACTGCCCGATGATCTATCTTACTCCGTCCAACGCTGGCGGCGGACTTCAAAGACATTGGCTAAATTTTCAAAACGGTGAATGAGCCAATCCAGTTCAGGCCAGGCTGGCAACCTCAGCCACGAGGTAGACGGTGGTCATGGCATTGCCGGTGGTGGTTTTGGCGCGAGGGATGCGAATGTTGCGGCCGCGGACCACCGTCGCTATCTCCTCTGCCAGCCCCGACCGGGGATACGCCCGTATCACCAACGGAATCGGATACGTCTCCTCTTGCCCCCAATCCACCTCAATCAGCCGCTCCCGCTCCGAAATATTCACCACCGTCGGGCAATCCTTACGATGAATCGTGATCCCCTTGCCCCGTGTGATGTAGCCAATGATCGGCTCCGGCGCAATAGGTGAACAACAACCCGCCAGCTTCGTGTGCAACCCCGACAACCCTTTGACCGTCAACCCCTTCGCCACGGCAGGCATCGGGGGTGGTTTGAGAAGCTGCGCCAGATCATCATCCGGCTTCAAATCCCGTTGCAGCAGCGCAATCGCCCCGGTAATCTGGTTCGTCTGAATATCCCCAAACCCCACCCGCGCCAAAAACAAATCTACATCCTCGTAATGCATCCCCCTGGCAACATCCGCAACCCCCAACAGCGAACTGACGTTAAGCCGCTTCAGTTCCCGCTCCACCACACTGCGTCCATACTCAATATTTTGCTCCCGCTCCTGCTGCCGAAACCACTGCCGAATTTTAGAACGGCTGCGCGGATCACCGGTATAACCCAGGCTCTCGTTCATCCAATCCCGGCTTGGCCCCCCTTTGCTGGCCTTGATGATTTCCACCTTGTCCCCGGACGCCAGCTTGTGATCCAGGCTGACCATCTTGCCGTTCACCTTCGCGCCCCGGCAACGATGCCCCAGTTCGGTGTGAATGTGGTAGGCAAAATCAATCGCTGTGGCCCCCAGCGGCAAATCCACCACATCCCCTTTGGGCGTGAACACGTAGATGCGCTCTGACAGCACCTCGCTCTTGAACAGTTCGCTGTCCGTCAAAATGTCTTCGCTGTCGCGCAGGCTGAGCAGGGTCTGGCGCAGCTCCTGAATCCGTTTGTTGAGGAGCAGCCCCTGTTTGCCCATGCCTTCTTTGTACGCCCAATGCGCCGCTACCCCACGCTCAGCAAATTCGTCCATTTTGTCGGTGCGAATTTGTACTTCAAGCGTCTGCCCCAGGTCATCAATGACGGCGGTGTGTAAGGATTGGTAGCCGTTGGGTTTGGGGTTGGCAATGTAATCATCGAACTCCTGGGGTACGGGCGACCACAGGGTATGCACAATGCCCAACACCTGATAACAGAGGCTGGTCTCTTCCAACTCTTGCCGCTTCCGTTCGCCCCGGTCGGCCATCGGCTTGTCCGTTAGAATGATGACGCGCAGGGCATGAATGTCATGGATATGGTCAAAATCCACTTGTTTGCGCTCCATTTTGCGGTAAATGGAGTAAATATGTTTGGGGCGACCGGATACTTTGGCCCGAATGCCGCGCTGTTGGATCGCCTTTTCCAGTTGATCTAAGGCCCAGGTGATTTTGCGTTTCCGCTCATCACGGCGTTGGTTGAGGCGGCGCGCGATCTCTTTGTAACGCTCGGCTTCCAGATAACGGAACGCCAAATCTTCCAACTCCCATTTGAGATGCCACACGCCCAGACGGTTTGCCAGCGGTGCATAAATGTTCATCGCCTCTTTCGCCAGCATTGTTTGTTTTTCCAGGGGCAGGGTTTTGGCCTTGCGTAAATCCTGCAAATAATCGGCCATGCGAATGAGGATGATGCGGATATCCCCCTGGATGATGACAAGAATGGCTTTGCGAATTTCCTCGGCGGTGTGGGCACTTTCATTATCTTTGAACGCCTGGTATTTGTCGTGTTCGGTGTACGATTCCAGGTTATGCAACCCTTTGACAAGAGAGGCGACTTCGCTACCAAAGAGGCTTTGCACTTTTTCGAGGTTGACTTTGGTGTGGGGCAGAAGAATGTCGTGCAGCAACCCGGCAATGAGGGACGGGGCATCCAATCCTAACTCAGCCAGGGTGCGGGCAATCGCCACATCGTGTTCAATATAGAGTTCGCCTGATTCGCGGGAGTTTGTGCCATGTGCGGCGAGGGCAAACTCATAAACCCGGCGCAGTTCATCCGCCAGTTTGTTGCCTGAGCCGTTAGCCAGGAAGGGAAGTACGCTGTCGAAGGTGGCGAGAGGATGATCGGTCATGTCAGGTGTTCAACTAATAACTAACCCTCTTTGTTGGGAATCGGTCTGGCTTAACGCAAAAAAGAGGCGTGTCCCGCAGGAGACGCCTCTTGTTTGGCATTGTGTAAGGACAGGGAAATAGTTCTCTTACGCGGCCGCAGGGGCGTCTCCTTCACTCTCTTCCTGACCTTCGGGGCGTACCCGGCTGACCACCTGGTTGACACGTTCTTTGCCCTGGTCGAGGACGATGCGGGCGCGTTCTTGTGCCTGCGTTGTGGCATCCTGAATGCGGCCGCGCGTCTCGGTAAGGTAGTCACCCGTCTTGGAGCGGTATTCATCAAGACGTTCGCTGCCGACCTGCCGTAATTCGCGGCCGCGATCCACAATTTGATGCCGTGTTTCTTCACCAGATTGGGGCGCAAGGATCAGCGCTGCGGCCGCGCCCACCAATCCGCCAATCACAAAACCAGCCAAAAAAGCACCAATATCGCCGCCACCATTGTTATCGCTCATGGTTCTCACACTCCTTTCCAAAAGACAAAGTAACGAGAGGTTATGGCATAGCCTAATCTCTCAATCTCTCAGTCTCCCATTCTTTCAATCAGGTAAGTTTCGTTTAGGATTGCCAAACAGGGTTCGCAACCCGGCCGTCAGCCCGGCGGCATAACCCGTCAGGGTGATCGTTGGTTTGACCACATTTTGGCTGACAAAGCGGGTTGTGCCCTGCACCGTGCCAATCGTTTCGTTGGTCTTTTCCAGGATGGGTTTAATCTCAAATTCCAGCATGTTGATCAACCGAACCAGCATGATGACGCTCAAAATCCCGACCAGCAAAACGCCGCAGGATGATAAAGCCAGCATGATAATGAAAATATCACGAATCGCTTCAAGCTGTGATGCGTAATTGTTTGCCAGCCAGATCACCAGCCAGGTCACCAGGGCCAGCACCACCACCAAAGCAATGACGCCCCCCAACCACGTACCCAGTTGGTACAACTTTTTCGGATGGGGTTTCGGGTTGTGGTTACAGTGGGTTGTGTTGTTGCAGTCATGGTTTAATGGGTTACTTCATTACCAATTGAGCCGTTTCAGTATATCACCTTGAGAAGAGGAACAAAATTGGATTTGGCCGTAGACTCCACCTAATCGGTCAGTTCTTCCTGGCCCTCGGTGGCTTCCGGGCGGCTGAGCCAACGCGCCAAAACCAGCATGATCCAGGCGGTGAGGCTGGCGGTGAGCAGATGGACGGTTCCCAGTTTGAACCAGGTGATGCCTAAGACCGCTCCGACAAAATGGCCGATGGTAAAACCCAGCCAGGAAGCAATGATGTAAGTAGGAATACGCCGGACAGGGCCACCGACCAGAAGATGGAAACCGGCCCCGTAAGCCGTCGCCAGTAAAAAAGCGAAGATGAGTCCCGCGGCCGCGCCATTCATCATAATATTAGTATTGTAACCTTTTCCCCTCGCCTGACACAAGCAACAACGTGGGTATATCTTAAGCAATCAGGCCTGGCAGTTGTCATACACTTCAATCTGACTGATACTTGGCGCATCACAGTTTCTGTTATTTCCTAAGGAGTAGAATATGCGCTTGAACTATCGTGCTTTACCATTGAGTCGGTTGTTGTTCTTGATGTTGCTCCTGGTGGCGGCTGTCCTGGCTGTTACGCTCAGCCAGAACGCGGCCGCAACCCCCACCGATCCCTTCATCGTCCCTGACGATCTGGAAGCCACGCTCGAACGGCCGGGGCAATCCATCAGCCAGGTGACGGGTGCGCCGCTGGCCCTGTTCCGGCGTCAACTATCCGGTCGCGGCCGCAGCCCCCGAAGCGATGGCCCGCCAATACCTCACTGCCAATGCCGCCCAACTCCACCTGAAAACCAGCAGCCTGACGATCTCGTCTTCCGTGCCATGCGCCAGGGGCCTTTCCGGCACGGTGGTGCGTTTCACCCAACAGATCGCCGGTGTACCGGTCTACCAGGCAGAGATTGCCGTCCACATCAACAACCAGAACATAGTCACCGCCGTCACCAGCCAGTACAAGGAAGGGGCACAGTTGAACAGTGTCGCGCCAACACTTGAGGCCGCGGCCGCGCACCGTCTGGCCGTAGATTATCTGACGGCTCAGGCGCCTTTCCACTTCGACACCAACACCCTCGTCGTTTACCACAACGCCAACAGCGGCGAAACCCGCCTGGCATACCACATCCGCCTGGAACCCTCTGATCCGTTGGGGTCCTGGGAATTATTGGTAGACGCCCACAGCGGCGAATTTATCAAAGTGGTGGACCTGACCGCCTTTTCCGATGACGAACGCGCCCCCACCCTGGTAGATGGCACAGGCTTCGTCTTTGACCCCGACCCCCTCTCTTCCGCACAGGTTGCCTACGATACACCAGGTTATACCGACGGCAGCGATGCCACAACCCCCAACTGGATGCAGAACGGGTCAATGTCACCCTGAAAGATATTCAGTTTGATGGCACAAATTACACCCTTGTTGGCCCCTGGGCAGAAGTCGTAGATTTTGAAGCACCGTTCAAAGGGCTTTTCCCGCAAGCAACCAATACATTCAACTACACACGCTTTGATGATGCGTTCGAGGCCGCCAACACCTATTACCATATTGATACCGTCATGCGCTATCTCAATATCACGTTGGGGTTGAACATCGAACCTTTTGCTTATCCCGGTGGTGTACGCTTTGACCCATCCGGTTGGAATGGGGCCGATAATTCTTCTTACTCATCAGGTACACAACGTCTTTCCTTTGGAAGGGGGCGTAGATGACGCCGAAGATGCAGATGTGATTGTCCATGAATTAGGTCACGGTCTCCATGACTGGGTCACCAATGGCAGCCTGTCCCAGGTAAATGGTTTGAGTGAAGGGATTGGTGACTTTGTGGCCCAATCGTACAGCCGCAGCTTCGGCCAATGGACTCCCGGTGATCCCGCCTACCATTGGGTCTTTAACTGGGACGGTCACAACCCGTTCTGGGGCGGCCGCATCACCAACTATACCGCTGTGTGGCCGGGTGGTCTGGTAGGGCAGGTTCACACCGATGGGCAAATCTGGGCTACCTGTATGATGAAAGTATGGGACCAAATTGGCCGCGATCTGACCGAAACCGCCCACTGGGAAGGCATTGGCATGACCAATTCCAGCACCAACCAAAATGTGGCCGGGAATGCCGTGTTCCAGGCCGCCATAGACCTGGGTTATCCCACCAATACGCTCCAGGCCATGCGTACTCAAATGTTGACCTGTGGCTATATCATTCCCGAAGTGCCGGTGTCTGACTTCACGCTAGGCGCAACACCCGCCGATCAGACAGTTTGTGTGGGTGATGATGCTGTTTATACGGTTGAAGTTGGCTCTGTGGCTGGATTCAACCAGACGGTGAATCTGAGCGCGAGTGGCAACCCGGCCAGCACTACGGCAGCCTTCAGCCCGGCCAGTGGCGCAGCCCCATACACAAGCACCCTAACCATCGGGAACACCGCCGCGGCCGCAACCGGCAGCTACACCATCAACATCACAGGGATAGCTCCTACCGCTACCCACACCACCACCGTAGGGCTAACCCTCAGCGACATTCCGACCACTATCACGCTGACCGCCCCGGCAGATGGGGCGACCAATATACCGCTGCTGCCCACTTTCCAATGGCAGGCGAACGCGGCCGCGACCAGTTATACCCTGGAAGTGGCCCACGACAGCGGCTTCACCCACATCGTTTACAGCGCGACGGGAATAAGCGGCACGTCCCACACCGCTACCACGGCCCTGGATGCGGAAACGACACACTACTGGCGGGTACGCGGCGTGAACAGTTGTGGTGATGGCGCATACTCCGCCGTCTACAGCTTCACCACCGCCGCAGGCATGGTTGATACCTACTTGCCGGTTATTCTCAACCAATAATTCTGTTTTGCCTTGAACAAAAAACGGCAGAGTGCACGCCTCTGCCGTTTTTTGTTTCCGGGTATTACACCTCAGCCAGACTCAGAGGGCAATGGCGATGCCAGAAGCAGAAACACGCCGCTATTGGGACAGTGCGGCCGCGTCATTCGACAACGAACCGGATCACGGCCTGCACGATCCGGTTGTCCGGGCCGCCTGGACACAATTACTCCAGACCTGGCTCCCCACCCCACCGGCACAAATTCTGGATGTAGGCTCTGGCACGGGGTCACTCAGTGTGGTGATGGCCGGATTGGGCTATACGGTAACAGGGATCGATCTATCCTCGGCAATGCTTGCGCTGGCTGAGGCAAAGGCCGCGGCCGCAGGGCATACCATCCCTTTTTATGTGATGGACGCGGCCGCGCCCCCGTTGCCCCCCCATTCCTTTGACGCCATCGTCTGCCGCCACCTGTTGTGGGCCTTGCCGAAACCGGCTGAAGTATTACGGCGCTGGGCCGCGCTGCTCACTCCCGGCGGGCGACTGCTACTGATCGAAGGGTTTTGGGAAACAGGGGGCGGACTCCACGCAGATGAGGTTGCGGCCGCGTTACCCGCCTCATTCACCGCTGTTTCCATCCAAAACTTGAGCAGCCAGCCCGATTATTGGGGCAGGCCGGTAGCGGATGAGCGGTACGCGCTCATTGCCACAACCACCGCCTGGCCCCCATCATGACTGGCAAAAACAGCATTTTGCTTCTCGAATTCAATAAACAATTCTTTGGTGGCGGGAAATTGGTTCAATTAAATCAAAAAATCACGTAAGATTTGGCGTATAAAGGGGCATAATATTAAATGTGTTCAATAATGTCAGTGAACTCTATACTCATTGATCGCCGGCAACGAATCATCTTTTGGAACGCGGCCGCGGAACAAATCCTCGGTTATTCTAAAGCTGAAATTATGGGCGAACCGTGTTTTCGCCTTTTTGCCGGGCACACTCCCCAACATACCATCTGCTGCTGCCAATATTGCCACATCTTCCGGCAAGTCGAACAAGAAAACCCCATCCCGGCCTTCGAGGCCATCGTCAAACACAAGGATGGCCGCTCCCTGCTCCTGGACATCAGCACCATCTTCCCCACCCCAACCAACAAACCCGGCCAACACCCCTTCCTCATTCATCTCTTTCGCTCCCAGGGTGAAGACTCACCCCCAGAACCCAGGTTTACGCATCCATCTCCTCGGATCCACCCGCGTCTGGCGAGCTGATGGAACCGATGTGCAGGGCCGTTTATGGCGGCAAACCAAAGTGCGTGCCCTGCTTGCCTTTTTGGCGATCAACAATGGACACCCCATCCATCAAGAACTGCTCCTGGAACGCCTTTGGCCGGATATGAACAGCACCACCGGCCGCCACAATCTCTACACCACCGTCCACAACCTGCGCCGCAGCCTGGAACCAGACCTCAAGCGCACCACAGAGTCCCGTTATATCCTTTACGAAAACAACGCCTACCTTCTCAACCAAAGTCTTGACCATTGGCTAGATGTTGCTCTTTTCGAAAACGATGCGCCAGGCGCGTCACGAAACCAACCGTGAACAGGCCGTCACGCTCTTACCAAACAGCGACAGCCTGTACCAGGGTGATTTTTTGGCCGATCCTGGCAGGGCACGATTTCCTGGCACTGGCGCGAACAAGAACGTTTACGGGAACTCTACTTAGAGGCACTGGCAGAGCTAGGCCAACTGTACGAATTGTTGCAACAAGACAAGCTGGCTTCAGGAGCCTACCAGAAGCTGTTGTCACTGGACCCATGCCGGGAAAACGTGTGTTATGCCCTGATGCAGTTATACCTGAGACAAGGCGAGCACGCGGCCGCGTTAGCCCGCTACCAACAACTCGTCAAAGACCTGGCCTCTGAACTAAACGTCTCCCCTGGCGAAAAGATACAGGCTCTCCATCAAACTATCCTGCGGAACCACTAAACTCCCCCCCCTTCAACCCCTCTCGATTGAGAACTGATTGAGATTGTTATAGTACCCTAGTCCTACCTGCTTTCTAGCCCGGTGAGACGTTGCTCTACCCTGATACGCTCACCACCATCACCAATTAAAATCTGACTACGTGGGTGTAACCATTCGTATTGTTGCTTCTCCATACCAGGAATGATCCCCCATCCCGTTGAGCAATAACGCCCTTGCACCCTTGTAACAACCCACCCTTATTGCTCATTCGTTTTCTCCCCCCCTTGGGGGTTTTGTGTTTTTCCCTCGGGACCCCGAGACCGAGAGAATAAAAGTTTGGTGCCAAATTTTGCCATCTAAGAAAAGCAAAGAACCCTTATTTCGTATTGTTGGAGCTATTGGAGGCAAATTGTGTTTACTTTTCTTTACCCCCGTAAGAAGTATCTCTTGATGGTAACTCTGGCTCTCATTATGCTGGTGACTGCATTGGGCATCCCCACACCGGTCAGTGCCAGCGGCAGCACGCTCACAGTAGACCTGAACGGAAACTGGATATCTAGCGTTTCTGTTCAGTTATGGAGCAGTGATGGCACGACCTTGTTTTGGACGGCAGCCAATCAGCACGGTGGCGTCAGAAACTACGCCGTGACTCCAGGAACCTACGACGTGAAATTCATTCAAGGGCCAAACACGATGTCCGCGAAGACGCGGATTGCATGGCAACTGCACCTAATGATGTCAGCGGATCTGACGGTCAATCTAACGAAACTGGCCGCCAGTGGCGACAACTCTCGTGAACGACGGCGATGCCTGGACAAGCGCCAATCAACAAGGTGGTGAACGCCATTATCGTGTACTCAGAAATGCTTATGATCTCAAACTGGTGCAAGGGCTTGAGTCACTAACGGTTGATGTGGATTGTAGCGGTGGTGATTGTGAAGCCACGGACATTCTCGCGGATATGTCAGTAGACCTGAGCGGAACCTGGATGTCCAGCGTGGCGGTACAACTTCTGATAGCTGAAGGCGCCCCCATCTGGACCGTTGCCAATCAGCCCGGAGATGTGCGCCATTACACGGTTCTAAGGAAAGCCTTTGATGTCAAATTGGTGCAGGGGTCACACATTCCATGGACATTGATTGCACCGGTGGAACTTGTGCGGCTGGTAATTTCGCGGCCGAGCTCACCGTTGACCTGAGTGGAACATGGCTTGCCAGCATATCAGTACAACTTTTGGTGGATGGGGGCAGCCCTATCTGGACAGCCGCCAACCAACACGGCGGCTGACGACATTACAACGTGTTCAGAAATAATTATGACCTCAAACTGGTGCAGGGAGCACAAGTCTTCCCCATTGACCTTGACTGCACCGGCGGCAGTTGCACCGCGAGTGACTTTGCGGCCGATCTGACCGTAGACTTGAGCGGAACGTGGCTCGCCAGCGTGGCGGTACAACTTTTGCTGGATGGGGGCAGCCCTGATCTGGACAGCCGCCAACCAGCATGGCGACGAACGGCATTACAATGTATTCAAAACCACCTACGACCTGAAACTGGTGCAAGGAGATGAGATATTCCCTGTGGATATTGATTGCACCAATGGCAGTTGCACGGCGGGGGATGTAGCGGCCGCGCTCACCGTTGATCTCAGCGGATCATGGCTTGCCAGTGTGTCGGTGCAACTCCGGGTGGCGGGGGGTGATCCCATCTGGACAGCCGCCAATCAACACGGTGGCCTACGCGTCTACAATGTGCTGCCAGACACTTATGATGTCAAACTCGTGCAAGGCTCCCTGGTGTTCGATGTGGCAGGACTGACTGTCGATGACGATAGCTGTGATGCCGGAGATGTAAGCAGCAACCTCACCGTAAACCTGAGCGGAAGCTGGTTAGCCAGTGTCTCCGTACAGCTTCTCGTCAATGATGGCAGCCCCATCTGGACAGCCGCCAACCAACATGGTGGTGCACGGGTATACCAGGTTCTGCCCGCCACCTATGACCTCAAACTGGTGCAAGGGGTCAAGATTCTGGATATTGGCGACCTTAATTGCACAGTGGATTGCAGCGCGGGTGATTTTGTGGCCAATCTGGCGGTTGAACTGAGCGGCTCGTGGCCCGCCAGTATTGGGGTAGGGTTACACCTGGATGACGCGGCCGCGAACAGTGTCGGCAGCACCATCTGGTCAACCGCTAATCAGCACGGCGCATTACGCAACTACAACGTGCTCAAGAGCTTCTACGATGTCCGCCTGACGATGGGAGCCAACGGCTACATCTGGGATGCGGTAGATTGCACGGGCGAAACCTGCACCCTGGATAAATCCACGTTGATCGTAGATTTCCCCGGCATCAACAGCGTCCATGTCTACCTTTACAACAGCGACAACGCGGCAGGCACGGCGACCGGTTCTCTTATCGCCACCCAGCTTTACAAGAACAACCAGGCCATCTTCGCCAACCTCAACAACGGCAAATATGACCTGAAACTGGTCAGGGGGGCGAAAACGTTGATCGTGGACAATGTGATTGTGTTGGGGGGTTATGCCAACGCAGGTACATTGGTCTCCACCATGACGGTCAATTTCGATGGTATCACCACTGTTCACACCTATGTCAAGGTGGATGATGGGGTGGTAGGCACGGCGGTGGGCGGCGACGTGGAGCAAAGTCTCTACAAGACAGACAGCACGACCATTGTGGTGCTGAAGGGTGTTTATGATGTGCGCTTGACGAAGGGCGCGGCCGCGTACCTGCGCGATGCCGTCAACTGCAACAGCGATTGCACCGTCACAGACACCACCTCCACCCTCACCGTCAACTTCCCCGGCCTTGCCAGCGTTCACACCTACGTCAAAACCAACGACGGCAACAACGGCACAGCCACCGGCGGCGACGTAGATAGCAGCCTCTACAAAGACAACGGCACAACCATCGTCGTCCTCAAAGGGGTCTACGATGTGCGCGTCACCAAAGGGGCACAGGCCAACATCTACGATGCCATAAATTGCAGCAACGATTGTCTCATCACCGACATCGTCAAAACCCTCACCATCAACTTCCCCGGCATCACCAGCGTCCATTCCTACGTCAAGGTTAATGACAACCTCGCCAACTCCGCTACCGGCGGCGATGTGGATAGCAGCCTCTACAAAACGGATGGCACAACCATCGTCGTTCTCAAAGGGGTTTACGATGTGCGCGTCGTCAAAGGGGCACAGGTCAACCTTTACGATGCCGTAGACTGCACCGACAGCGGCAGTTGCACTTGTACCAACATCGTCAAAACCCTCACCATCAACTTCCCCGGCATCAGCAGCGTCCATTCCTACGTCAAAGCCAACGACAACAACGTGGGCACGGCCAACGGGGGTGATGTGGATAGCAGCCTCTACAAGACCAACAGCACCACCATCGTCGTACTAAAAGGGTTCTATGATGTACGGGTTGTCAAAGGGGCACAGGTCAACCTTTACGATGCGGTAGACTGCACCGACAGCGGCAGTTGCACCATAGACAACATCGTCGCCACCCTGACGATTAAGTTCCCCGGCATGACCAGCATCCACAACTACATCAAAGTGCCGGATGGCAACAACAACGCGGCGACCGGTGGGGATGTAGATTCGCGGCTGTACCAAAACAATGAAACCGTCCTGGCGGTGTTGAAAGGGTTCTACGATGTCCGCATCGTGAAAGGGAGCGACAGCTTCATCTATGACAACGTAGATTGCACCGGCAACACCTGCACCCTGGACAAATCCCCCCTCACCGTCAACTTCCCTGGTATCAGCAGTGTGCATACCTACGTCTACCCCTCCAACAACGTGCCGGGCACGGTCGGCGGCTCCCTGGCTGGCTCCCAGACCTACAAAACTGATCAGGCCGTTTTTGCCAATCTGGCTAATGGCGTTTATGACGTGAAGGTGGTGAAAGGGGCCGAAGTTAAAATTATTGACAACGTGACCGTACTGGGCAACTGGACGGCGGTCAACGACATTGTTGCCACCTTGACGGTCAACTTCCCCGGCATTGCCAGCGTTCACACCTACGTGAAAGTGAATAACGGGGTTGTGGGCACGGCCACCGGCGGCGACGTAGACAACCGCACCTACAAAACAGGTTATGCCGAACTGGTGGTGCTGCGCGATGTGTACGACATCAAAGTCGTGAAAGGGGCGCAGACTCTCATCGTGGATGCGGTGAACTGCAACGCGGCCGCATGTACCGTCAATGACATTGTTGCCACACTGACCATCAACTTCCCTGGCATTGCCAGCGTTCACAGCTACGTCAAGGTGAATGATGGCATTGGCAGCAGTGCCGTTGGGGGTGATGTTGACAATCGCACCTACCAAACGGATCACGGCCCAACTGGTCGTTTTACGCAGCATTTACGACGTGAAAGTGGTGAAGGGCGCGGAAGTCAAAATCATTGACGCCGTCAACTGCACCTCTGGCAGTTGTACGGTGGACAACATCGTCGCCACCCTGACGATTTACTTCCCTGGCATCTCCAGCGTTCACAGCTATGTGAAGGTCAATGATGGCACGGATAACAGTGCCGTTGGGGGTGATGTTGACAACCGCACCTACAAGACGGATCAGGTGGAACTGGCCGTTTTACGCAGCACCTACGATGTGAAGGTGGTGAAGGGAGCGGAAGTCAAAATCATTGACAATGTGGACTGCACGAACGCAACCTGTGTCGTTGAGGACATCGTCGCCACCCTGACGATCAACTTCCCTGGCATCTCCAGTGTCCACAGCTATGTCAAGGTGGATGATGGACAAGGAAATAGTGCCACCGGGGGTGATGTGGACAACCGCACCTATAAGACCGACACGGTCGCTTTGGTGGTCTTGCGGGATGTGTATGATGTGAGAATTGTGAAAGGGGCGCAGGCCATTATTGTGGATGGGGTGGACTGCGACGCGGCCGCGTGCCAGATCAATGACATCGTCGCCACATTAACCGTCGAGTTCCCTGGCATCTCCAGTGTGCACACCTACGTTAAGGTCAACGACAACACAGCTAACACCGCCGGTGGTGGCGACGTGGACAACCGCACCTACAAAACCGATGAAGTGTCGCTGGCCGTGTTGCGAACCTATTATGATGTCCGCATTGTCAAAGGGGCCTCAGTTTACATTGCCGATGCGGTAAATTGCACCAGTGCGACCTGTGAAGTCACAGACATCGTCGCTACGCTCACCGTCAACTTCCCCGGCGTCAGCAGCGTGCATACCTATATCAAACTGAACGACGGCACACCCGGCACAGCCAATGGCGCTGATGTGGACAACCGCACCTACAAGAGCAATCAGGTCATTCTGGCGGTGCTGCAAGGCACGTATGATGTCCGTGTGGTAAAAGGCGCCGCGGTGAATATCTTTGATGCAGTGAATTGCACCGGAAGCACCTGTGAAATCAACAACTCAGTCACAGGCAGCGGTACACTCGATACAGCATATGGCTCACCCACCGTCGAATTCAACACCAACGCCGCTCCGGTGGGCACATTCAGCATCGTGTATCCGAGTGGCACCGGGCACAGCTATGCAGGGGCTGTCGTCAGTGGGCAGGTGGTCTGTGTGCGGTTCGATGGTAACACCGCTTATGTAGCCGGAAAGGTAACTGTCTCCAACTCCGCTACCTGGTTGGTGAACCAGTATGTACGCTTTGGCGTTCAGGATGGGGGCACAGATGGCCTGAATTACACCACAGGTGAGAACGGGATGCCCGACTGCGCTACATTCACACACTCCGCCGATCTACCTCTGGTGGCTGGCGACTTTGCGCTTCTGCCGTAACCACCGTTGACCCGATCCTCAACTTTTTCCGTGGTAGAAATAAGCGGGGCTGAAAAGCTCCGCTTATTTTTTTTGTAACGGATGACCAATTTCATGGGGTACGGATGACCACCCTGCTCAGTCGCGGCCGCAATCTAACCGAGGCCGACCGCTCCGTCACGACCTTTATGTTGCCCGAGGAATATGAGCGAAACTCCCCCCGAAAAACGGCTAGTTCGTTGTATAATCATTTCTATAGCTTTCAAGAAAAAGATAACACCTCAAATGATTATCTGAACCGCTATCTATTTTCCAGGTAGTCGAAAAGCGCAACATCACCCATATGATTATGGATGGGTTTGCCGCTAGCCTGCATGAGTGACATGCGGGGTAAAAATTTCTGACTCTTGGAGAATTCAGGGGGTTGACACCGTTTGTAGGGGCTGGCCTTGTGCCTGCCCAGGCGAGAGCAACCACAAGGGTTACCCCTACCGACCCATCACCCCGCCAAACCCCCAAGACCCAAATCACTTTGGTGCTGACCTATCCAGGTTGGGAGCACAATCAATATGTCTTCTGAGTTCTATGCGGTATTGTCTGAACTGTTTGACCAGATAGCCCAGGCTCCCCTCGTCATTCCCGCTCTCCCCATCAACCAATGGCCTGTCGAGTCCCCGGAACGGCATCTCTTGATAAGCCTTGAGTCACTCGTGGTTGCCTGGCAGCGTCAAGCCCAAGCGGGTATATCCCAGGCTGAACAGCAGTTTCAAGCCAGGATAGAAGCCAGCATCAGTGAGCAGAAAGACATTGCCCTCATTAACTCTCATATTTATGAGGAGGCCCAAATCGTAGCGGTGATGGAAGAGCGTCAGCGATTGGCTCAGAATTTACATGATGCCATCAACCAATCGCTCTTCTCGGCTGGTCTCATCGCTGAGGTTCTACCCCGCCTCTGGGAACGAAGCCCTGAAGAGGGGCGGAAATCGCTGGAAGACCTGCGTCGGTTGACGCGGGGAGCACTGGCAGAGATGCGGGGATTGTTGGTTGAGCTACGCCCTGTGGTTTTAACTGATACCGAATTGAGTGACCTGTTATACCAACTAAGCAACGCCTTTACCGGCCGCACGAACATCCCCGTCACTGTAACCCTCGAAGGCAACGGGACCATACCGGCTGAGGTACAAGTGGCCCTTTATCGCACCTGTCAGGAAGGACTAAGTAATATTGCCAAACATGCCAGAGCGGATCAAGTCGCCATAGAGCTTCACCTGCAAGCGGGCGGCGTAGAAATGCACTTACATGACAATGGTCGCGGCTTCAATCCCAGCAGTATACCCTCCGGACATTTTGGTCTGAGCATGATGAAGGAGCGGGCTGAAACAGTGGGAGCGGAGCTAAAAATCACGAGTGATCCTGGTCACGGCAGTACGATTACCTTCTCCTGGGCGGAGCAAGCGGAGAGTGAAAAATGAGCCATTCTCAACCAATTCGGGTTATGCTGGTGGATGATCACGCGATGGTACGCCGGGGATTGGCGACCTTTTTGCAGGTTTTTGATGACCTGGAACTCGTAGGTGAGGCGGATAACGGCGCGGCCGCGATCCAACTCTGTGCCGAAATCCAACCGGATGTTGTGCTCATGGATATGCTCATGCCCGATATGGATGGCGTGTCTGTCACCCGCATCATCCGCCAGAAGTTTCCGGCGGTGCAAGTCATTGCCCTCACCAGCTTCAAAGAAACGAGTCTGGTACAGAAAGCGTTGCAGGCCGGAGCGATTAGCTATCTTCTAAAAGACATATCCGCCGATGCTTTGGCTCAGGCCATCCGGGATGCCCATGTGGGCCGCACCACCCTCTCTCAAGAAGTAACCCAGGTCTTGATCCACTCGAATACCCAGCCCGCCTCTCTTGGTCACGACCTGACAGACCGTGAGCGTGATGTTCTGGCTTTGATGGTGACGGGGTTGAACAATACAGAAATTGCCGCGAAGCTGTTTGTTAGTCCATCTACCATCAAATCTCATGTCAGTAACATTCTGGCTAAACTAGGTGTTACCAGCCGCACCGAAGCCGTTGCTCTGGCGGTACGTTACGGCATCGCCACCTAGCGCCGCTACTCAGAAACTGTCATTCTGACGAGTCTTCGAGGAAGAATCCCGACGAGCTAGATGTACGGGATGCTTCACTCCGAAGACTCCGTACACTTCGTGGCGTACCTACAGCATGACAAATCAAAGTTTCTGCACTCATTGAACGGGCACTCCGCCCGTGGATACTCTCAGAATGACAATTGAGCGTTTTGGTGTATTACCGAAATAAACAATGAATTTTCACAATAGCGGGCTGACGCCCGCCCGCTATTGAAGTTTTACGAAATAACACTGGCATAAAGAGGAGTGAGCACGCCCACGTGCGAACGGTTCACCACCGGCGGCATCTGGGGATGCCTTACTCCTCGATACCCGTATTAATTTGTTAAGTCTCAAAGCATTCACTCCGAACAATACCCCTTTCTTGAAAGCTGTAGCACCAAACCGATTCTCCCCACATTCCCCACATTTCCCATAAACCCCGTCTCCCCCAACTAGGGGAGATAAAAACCCCCTGCTCGGCTGATGTGAGCAAAATGGGTTGGCTGTACTCTTAATGTATGACCCGCGTATATTTAGCCGACAGCCAATTCCCAATTCGCTTAGCCCTCCGACTGACGTTGCAAGATCTACGCATGCAAGTCGTAGGTGAGGCAGCAGACTGGGCCACAACCTTAACCGAGGTTGCCCAAACCCAACCTGATATGCTCTTGATAGAGTGGGCGTTAATTCCCACCCATTCATCGCTTCTTGAGGTGCGGGCGCTTTGCCCCCAGGCAGTGGTTATTGTTCTCATTAGCCATTTGGATGCCCGTGAGCAGGCCGCTCTCTCTGCCGGAGCCGATAGTTTCATTAGCAAAGGCGATTCCCCAGATAGGGTGGCGGATCGGCTCAGGGCCGCGGCCCTGAGCTTTCAGAAGCACATCACCCTACCGGGAACGCCAGCATCAACAAGTTACGGTAGCTTAGCTGAATGATCCAGGAGGATCAACCCTATGAACCAAGATATCTTTGAAGGCAAGTGGAAGGAAATGAAAGGTCAGGTCAAAGAATGGTGGGGCGAACTCACCGACGATGACCTTGACCGGGTAGAAGGCAAGGCCGACCAACTGGTGGGTTTACTGCAAGAGAAGTATGGTTACACCAAACAATATGCCGAAGAAGAAATCAACCGACGGCTAGAAGCGGCTAAGGTTTAGTAAAACTATCTCCCAGATTGGTTCAATCTCAGAGATTGAACCAATCTAAAGAGCAAATAGGTGTGCTTTTCGCAACGAAGAGCACCCACTGATAACCAGGCTAACTTGAAACAATCCTTTGTCGTAACAGCTTTGTCCGAGAACACGGATAAAGCTGTTACGACAAAGCAACGCACCATTTTAGCCGTGCTTACGCGAGTAATATTATGGGGTTGGTAACACGAATACGTTGTGTCACCAAACAACCCTAAAAGGAAAATCAGATGAACTTCATTATATGGCTTATCGTTGGTGGTTTGATTGGTTGGATTGCCAGTATGGTAATGCGAACGAACGGACAACAGGGTATGGTCCTCAATGTTGTTGTAGGTATTGTGGGCGCACTCGTGGCGGGTTGGTTCCTCACCCCTCTGTTCGGCATCACCACCATCAATCAAAACAATTTCAGTATGCCCGCCTTGTTGGTATCTTTCTTAGGGGCTATTTTATTGCTGGCTGCTGTCAGTCTCTTCCGCCAGGGCACAAGGCGCTAACTTCACCCTTGGTTCTGCTTATCATTGAAGCAATAAACACCAGTGCAGAGGTTAAAACCCCGGCGCTGGTGGCTTAATGTCTGGAGGTAATCCTCATGTTACAAAAACAAACATCAGTCAGAACTTCCCAACGAGACGCGGGCCAGGAACAACGGCTCTTCTCGTTTAAGGCCACCCAATTAATTTGGCTGGGCCTGGTCTTACTCGAAGCCCTCATTGCTTTACGCATTGGCTTGAAGCTTATTGGGGCCAACCCCGAGAGCTTGTTTGCCAGCTTTATCTACGGTTTTAGCACGCTGTTCCTCTTCCCCTTTGAGGGGTTGATCGGCAGCCCCGCGGCCGCGGGCGTGGTGCTAGAACTCTCTTCCCTCATCGCTATGGTGGTGTATGCCTTACTGGCTTGGGCATTAGAACGAATCGTCTGGGTGATTTTCTATCGCCCCAGTGGGGCCGTAACGGGTGTTACCCAAACAACGACCCAGGAGCCAGTGATTGTCACCCAGACAACAGCTCGCGAACCGGATGCTGTCGTACGAACGACAACCAGCGAACGGTATAACGAGTAAAGAGGTAATCAGACAATGAAAAATAACAAACGTGAAACGAAACATGAAGTCAATAACCTGAACCGCTTTTTAGCCGGACTGTTGTTTTTGGCCGGGACGCTGGTGGGGAGCTTGATTGGTGCGGGAGTGATGCTCCTGATGGCCCCGCAATCAGGCAAAAAGACCCGTAAACAGCTATGGCGGCGAGGTCAGGATATGCGTGAGCAGACCACTGAAACTATCGAAGACGGCATGAAACAGGTCCGCGCCAAAGCCCACAAAGTCTCAACCAACCTGCACAAGCAGGCCGAAGAGTTGCAACAACGCGGCCAAGACATGATTGATCAACAAAAAGAGCGTTGGGCCCCCGTCGTTGATGCCAGCAAAACAGCCGTAAACGGCTCTTGATGTAAGAATCATACTCATCACGGTCATAAAGTGACATTTTATTGAGAGACTAGAGATTGGAGACTGGTATGCTTTTAGTCTCTAGTCTCCTTTTTGACCGTGAACTTATTTCTGAACACTTACGAAGGACAAAGAAATGTCAGCTAAAACACATTTCACGACTGAACAAGCTCAGGAAATCGGTCATCAGCTCAGCATTGACTGGAGCCGATTCGACGTGGAGCAATTCCGTATGGGTCTGGACATCGAGTTAGAGCATGGTCTGAATGACCCGGCAACCGATGTGACAGGTAATGACCCCATCCTGACGGGCAAAATTGCGCTGGCTCATCTCAACGAGTTTGCCGATTACTACACCCGTCTCGAAAAGATGGAACGAGAAGCCAAAAAAGAACAACGCCAGAACCATTGACACATGGTAGGGAAACGCCCTATTTCCTGTTTCCTCTGTTTGTGTCAAGCTAAATTAGAGGGCACCTAATGTCCGATCAAGGCAAGGCTGGCCTTGTGCCTTCTACTTAAGGTAACTACAAGAATGGCCCCTACAACACCAAGCGTACCTTGCTGTAAACCACATCACCTAGTCAATCTGCTGATCTCCCCCAAGTAGTGGAGACGCACATTCTCTTACTGACTGATGTAAACAAAATGTGCTTGTTGTACGATGGCGGAAGGGTGAACAATTAAAAAGGGGACAACAAAACAATGTCAAGACTTAGCTATGCCACAATCTTAATTATTCTTGCGCTTCTGATTGTAGGGGGTAACCTCTCGTCCGATGTCGCCTCAGCGACATTCCCGAGCGTTCTGGCTCAGCCTGGCCTGCCCATATTAGGCACGGCCGAGAACTTCGCCGTCCTGGCTGACTCCACAGCCACCCGTCCCTGCGATGTTGATTTAACCGGTACAGACCTGGGTGGACTCACGCTTGTGTCCGGTATCTACTGTTTTTCCCAGTCGGCTCAGTTGACAGGGCAACTCACTCTCGACGCCCAGAACAACGCTGATGCCTTTTTCATCTTCCAGATTGGGAGTACGCTCACAACCGCCAGCAATTCGTCTGTTCTAATGATCAACAGTGGTAGCGATTGCAACGTATTTTGGCAGGTCGGTAGCTCGGCGACTCTCGGTATTGCTACGGACTTCGCGGGCAATATTCTCGCCCTGACGAGTGTCACCCTAAATACCGGGGCCGACGTGTCGGGCCGAACCCTGGCTCAAAACGGGGCCGTGACGATGGATACCAACGACATCTCCATCGCCAACTGTGACTCAGGCCCAACCGATGTCTCGCTCACCTCATTTAGCGGCAACAGTCATGCGTCAGCGATTGCCCTGCCCATCATGGTGATCATGGCGGTAGTGCTCATAGGTTTATGGCTACGCCGGACTTTGGCCTATAATTTCAAACGAGTAGGGTGGCCTTCTCTTCACCACCAAGGGCACCCAAGGGTTTGCCCTACTATAGTAAGTTGCACCTTTTCACCATCGAGAATACGGATAAACGTGGTGATGCGGCATCACCAACCATTCACAAAGGAGAAATATCATGTTGTGGACTATCATCGTCATTCTTTTAATCTTGTGGTTGCTCGGCTTTTTGGGTGGGAATATCAGCCCCAGAATGCCCCGTACCGGCAATTGGATTCACATTCTGATTGTTATCGCCGTCATACTTCTCATATTGCAACTCATTGGCGCGGTCTACGCCGCCTTCGCACCCGCACAAGTTTGTCAGGCGAAATGTTTGCCAAGTAAACCTCGATGGCCCCACCTCTGGGTCGGTGAGCTCCTAAAGTGGGAATGAGGGTTTCCAACCGGCTCATCCATGAACCTTGCGCCACAAACCATGATCCCATGACGTTTCATTGATTGGAGAAGCGCCATGTCGCAAAAACCCCCACCGCCCAACAACACCGCGAAATTTTGCAGGGCATTGCCCAAAAGGCGATGTTAGAAAGAGGCTTGCTCCCGAACTTTGCGGCCGCGGTGCTGACCGAAGTTGAGCGGATTCAGCCACCCCCAGACCGTTCAGGCATTCTTGACCTGACGGCTCTCCTGTGGGCTTCCATTGACAACGATGACTCCCGCGACCTGGATCAACTCACGATTGCCGAGGCCTTGCCCGGAGACAAAGTCAAGATTCGGGTGGCCGTGGCTGATGTGGACGCGCTGGTTAAAGATGGTTCAGCCATTGACAAACACGCCCGTCACAACACAACTTCGGTGTATACGGCGGCCCAGATATTCCCAATGCTCCCGGAAAAACTTTCCACTGATCTCACCTCCCTGAATTTCGATGAGGAGCGTCTGGCTGTGGTTGTGGAAATGGTGATCGGGGCCGATGGCTCTTTACAAGAGTCGGATATTTACCGGGCGCGGGTGCGTAATCGGGCCAAGCTGGCTTATAACAGCGTCGCCGCCTGGTTGGAAGGGAATGGGGCGGTTCCGGAGGAGATCGCGGCCGCGGACGGACTGGCCGAAAATATACGGCTACAAGATCGGGTGGCTCAGGTTCTACGGAATTTGCGCACCGTCAACGGGGCACTCAGTTTAGAAACCATTGAGGCCAAACCGGTCTTTGACGGCGAGCAAATCCGGGATCTCGAAGCCGACCCCCAAAACCGCGCGAAGGAGATCATCGAAGATTTCATGATCGCGGCCAACGGTGTGACCGCCCGCTATCTGGCAACCAAGAATTTCCCCTCCATCCGCCGGGTCGTGCGTACCCCCAAACGTTGGGACCGGATTGTTAAACTGGCCCAGGAACAAGGTTTCAAGCTGCCCGACGACCCGGATTCGGTAGCCCTTGATGCGTTTCTTGTCAAAGCCAAAGCCGCCGACCCCTTACGCTTCCCCGACCTTTCCCTGGCCGTGATCAAACTTCTCGGCGCAGGCGAGTACATGGCCGAACGACCTGGCGATACCGCCCCAGGCCACTTTGGTCTGGCGGTCAAGGACTATGCCCATTCGACAGCCCCGAATCGCCGCTACACGGATCTGATCACCCAACGATTATTAAAAGCCGCCCTGGCCGGTCAGGATACGCCCTATAGCTTTGCGGAACTGGATGTGTTGGCGAAACATTTCACGGCTCAAGAGGATGCGGCTAACAAAGTGGAACGGCAGGTCGGCAAGTCCGCGGCCGCGCTCCTGCTTGAGTCGAAAATCGGCCAACAGTTTGACGCCATTGTCACCGGTGCTTCCGAGAAAGGGACCTGGGCCAGGTTACTCAGCATCCCGGTTGAAGGCCGGGTGATGCATGGGTTCGAGGGCATGGATGTCGGCGACCGGATTCGCGTCCAACTGATAGCCATCAACGTTGAGCGTGGCTTTATTGATTTTAAGGGCGTCAGCCCAACTCGCAATTGATAACAAACGGAGGGTAATCCTATGTTCCCAATCGGTGATGACAATAGCGGCCGCAGAACTGTTCCGGTGGTTACGTATGCCTTGATCGCGCTGAATCTCCTGTTTTTCTTTGTGGAGTTGAGTGGCGGTGATGCTTTTATCGAGAAATGGGCCTTTGTGCCGGCCCGCTTTCTGGCCAACCCTGTCGGCGACTCTCTGACGCTTCTCACGGCCATGTTCATGCACGCCGGGTGGGTTCACCTGGGGGCAACATGCTTTACTTGTGGATATTTGGTGACAACGTGGAAGATCGTTTCGGACACATCAAGTTCATCATCTTCTACCTGCTCTGTGGGCTGGCGGCTACTTTGGCCCAGTTGATATTTAGCCTTGACTCAAACGTGCCCAATTTGGGGGCATCCGGGGCCATTGCCGGGGTACTGGGTGCTTACATGTTGCTGTTTCCCCAGGGAAGGGTCAGAGTATTACAGGGCCGAGGGGTGATGCAAGTTCCGGCACTGATCGTCATTGGGCTTTGGATCGTACTCCAGCTTTTTAGCGGCGTCGGTTCCATTGCCAACACGGCGGACACCGGCGGCGTGGCTTATATGGCCCACATCGGTGGATTTGCGGCTGGGTTTGCTTTGACCTTTTGTTTCGGGGCGCGAGGTAATGGAAGGCCTCTCCGGAAGGTTGAACTCTGACGAACTTATTTTTCAGGCAAGTGGGAGGCGAGGTGCAAGAAAGGAAGGATTCAGATGATACAAGATGTGCTGTCTAACCATGTTATTGAGCTACTTCAGGCTACCGCCGTGGCCGACAAGGTAACATGGCCGGGGCCTATTGCCCGGGAGTTAGTGGCCGAAGTGCAATGGCTACGGGATGAACTGAATATGCGGCCGCCGACAAACGGGGCACGAAAGGCAGTGCCTCTGGCTATCGAGAGCCATAGCCGGTTTGACCCGACTAATCAGCGAGCCATTGAGCTACAAACCTTGTTGATGGTTACCAACAGTGCTACCTTATTCCTGGATCAGCAACTGAACATTAAACGATTTACGCCCAAGTAAGAGAGTTATTTGATATCTTACCCTCGGACCAGGGACAACCATTGACCCGCCTGAGCGACCGGTTGGATTGCGCCAGCCTGGTAGATGATGCCTCTGAGGTGCTCAGGTCACGAACCCACATTGAACGTGAAACCCGTAGTCGGGCCGATCAATGGTTCCTGATGCGGATATTCCCCTATCGCACCCTGGATGATCGCATTGACGGGGTCATCATTACCTTTTTGGACATCACCCGGTTGAAGGAAACGGAGACCAGGCTGAAAGAGAGCCAGCAACAAATCGAAGCCCTCACCGAAAAACTGGCAACGGTGGTGGCTGAGCAGATGGAGCGGGTGCGTCGGTTGGCGTCTGAAGTGCTGATTACGGAACAAAAGGTTCAGCAAGCTATGGCGAATCTTTTACACGACGAACTACAGCAGGTTCTTTTCATCATTCAGATGCAGGTAGAAGAAATCCGCCAGATGTTGTTAGTGGGTGAACCAGTCCTTGTGGAGCGGATGCAGAAACTCCGGGAGGCCGCAGACCTGGCATTTAACATCACGCGTCAGGTAGCGGTTGACCTGAAGCCGCCGGTCTTGTTAAGCGAAGATTTTACGGAGTCATTGGATTGGCTGGCGGCACTCATGAAGGATCGGCATGGGCTAGAGGTGGAAGTGAAGATTGTCATGAGGTCAAACTGGCCGGGGCAGGAAGTGAGCACGCTTCTGTTTCAAACGGTACGCGAATTGCTTTTTAATGTGGTCAAACATGCCGGAGTAAATCAGGCCCAGGTCGAGGTGGTTGCTGAAGGTGGTCGCCTGAGCCTTACGGTTTCGGACCAGGGCCAGGGGTTTGATGTCGCGGCCGCGCTGGTTGCCAGGCCGCATCGTGGCGGGCTGGGTCTGTTTGGCATCCGCAGCCGGCTGGAGTTGTTGGGGGGCCAATTCTCGATTGAGTCACGGGCTGACCTGGGAACGCGGGCGACTATCGTGGTGCTGGTGTAGTGATAGGTCATTAAATAGATTAACAGGAGTTAAGCAAACCATAGGGAAAGAACTGATGCCACTTCTCCACTCACACAACCGTATAACTGGACATTCCGCCGGGTTATGGGGGCGACGCTTATCCTTGTGGCTGTTGTCTTGAGCTTCTGGCTTCTCTACCGCTTTAGCCAGATCATTTTTATCCTGGCCGTGGCGATTATCATTGGCACGATACTAGCCACACCTGTCACCTGGCTCCAACAGCACGGCATTCCCGGAGTCATTGGGGTCACTCTTGTTTACCTCTTGCTCCTGGCTTCGCTCATCGGTTTCATCTTCCTGCTGGCTCCCCTGATTATAGAGCAAGGCACGACCATCGCCGGCCGCGGCTGATTATTACCAAAGCCCGCCTGTGGCTGTGCGAACACCCCAACCAATTGACCGAGAGCCTGAGAGCGGTTCTCCCCCCAACCCTTGCCCTCCCCACACCAAGCCAACAGACGGGCGAGGAGATATTGGCTTCTGCCGGTCAGGCGTGGAGTTACGTGGCCCTGACAGCCAGCACCCTTTTGTCCACTGTCGCCATTCTCCTGTTAGCCTTTCATTGGACGCTCGATGGGCCGCGCACCATACAATCCTTGTTGTTACTCTTGCCAATGGGCCAACGGGACAGCGGCCGCGAACTCGTTACCGCCATAGAAACAAAGGTGGGGGCTTATCTGGTCGGACAAGGCATCCTTTGCCTGGTCATCGGCATCATGGCCCTCGTCGCCTATTGGCTCATCGGCCTGCCTTATGTGCTGGTGCTGGCCTTTGTGGCCGGCGTCATGGAAGCCATCCCGTTTATTGGGCCATTCCTGGGAGCCGTTCCCGCCGTTCTGGTGGCTCCTTAGGCCCAGACAAACTGATCTGGGTCATCGTGGCTACCATTGTGATTCAACAGGTAGAAAACAGTATCCTGGTTCCCCGCGTCATGCGTCAGGCGGTGGGGGTGAATCCCTTCGTTTCCTTGTTGGCTATTTTGC
>JADJUV010000105.1 GCA_016716885.1 Candidatus Trichofilum aggregatum
CCATTGCCAGGCGCAGCAAAGCAGGAGTGAAAGCGATAGGCAAAACCCAGAGAAACAAGAGCCGCCCAGGCTATTGGTCTGAAGGCTACCCGCTCTAAAAGCCAAATGAACCGGTGCGTTGGCCGCTCACAAACCCGGCTATCGTAATGGGGCGGTTAATTTTGGTAGGGGCATGGATCGCGGCCGCGAGACCCGCCAATCCACCCGTTGAGTGCCCAATCACCGTCGCTGGCCCGATCCGGCACCAGGTGCTGAATCCCTTCGGCCACCAGTCGTCCCAACTCCTTCACCGACAACTGCTCACTCTGAAAATCTGGGGAAAACCGCCGGGTAATGACCGGGCAAACTTAAAGGCATAACATGGGCCATATTGGGTGTAGGGCGCTCCCTTATGCCAGAAACCGATGGAACTGGGTCAGCCCATGCAACAGAATAATCGGTTGCCAGGTGTCGTGCGGGTTAAAGCCAGGTAGGCCAGTTGATGATTCTCGATTCTAAAAGGTTTGAACGTGTGCATCCATGATAGTGTGAGAGATTGAAGACTGGATAGTTTTGGCTGCGCCTCACCTGGGTAGTTAGAACCAAAGAGTTTTGTCCGCAGATTAACGCCGAATTGGTTCGCCGATTAAAAATTCTGGCGTTAATACCGATTAGTCGGAAAATCTGCGGATAATTTTCTTAGCTCACCATGGTTACAAGAAATTGACTCGTAAGGTATTAAGGCGTTCCAGGGTGAGTCATTGCCCGAAATGCGGATGCTCCGATTGTCCACTATCCATAGAGTCGTAGCCAAATTGCTCAATGAAAAAGTAACGGTCATGAACAACGGCCAGAATACTGCCTTCAAATTGGGCCAATGCCTGCTCAAATAGATTGCGTGAGGGATATCTAAATGGTTAATGGGTTCGTCTAGCACCAGGAAGTTACAGCCCCTGGGCCACCAGCCGGGCCAGCGCCAGCCGCGCCCGCTGCCCAAAACTGAGGACTGGTTGCTCTGCGGCCTCGTCACCGGTGAAAGGTAATGCAAAAAGGAGCGGGCTTCGGTCTGGTTCATAGGGCTGGCCTGTTGGATAGTTGCCAGAGGGCGTCAGGGCCGGGTCAATGCCTTCCTGCTCCTGGGTCATGTAGCCCAGTTTAACCTGTGACCAAGACGGATCGTGCCAGAACGCGGCCGCAATTCTCCCATAATTGTCTTCACCAACGTAGATTTGCCCGTGCCATTAGGCCCCGTCAGCACCACTCGTTCCCCGGCCTGAATCACCAGGTTGAGATCATGCAATAGCGTTGTCTCATACCCCACCGCCACATCATCCAGGAGCAATACATCCCGCCCCAGGTGGGCCGCCTGATCAAAAGCCACCTTGAGTTGCCAGCCTTGCTTCGGTTTCTCCAGGCGATCCGGCGCGGACAGAAACCGTTCCAGCCGCTTCTCGCGTGATTTGGCCTTGCGGGCCACCTTTTAGCATACCGCCGCACCCCGGATTATTCGGTTTGGTGGTTACTTCTACCCAACGAGCCTGCTCCTTGGTGCGGCTGATATCGGCCTGCATCCGCTGAATCGTTAATTCCTGATCGCGGTAGGTGTCCCACTGGCGCTCCTTTTCCTGCCCGAACTGCTCCAGATAATCACTGTAGTTGCCCACATAACTGCGGGCGGTTTGGGTTTCGGGTTCCAAATCAATGATGCGGTTGACGGTGTTGTCCAAAAGGTTCGGTCATGGGGAGACGATGAGCGCCCCACCCGGAAAATCGGCCAGCCACTCTTCCAGCCATTCCAACATGGCAATGTCCAGGTGGTTAGTGGGTTCATCCAGCAGGAGCAAATCGGGTTCGTTGAGTAGAAGCAGGGCCAACGACAGGCGTGTTTTTTTGGCCGCCGCTGAGTTGGCCGATGGGTTGGGCGGGGTCTACGGTGTCTAGATGGAAGGTAGCGAGGATGTGGGGGACGCGGCCGCGGTCTAACTGCCTCAACTTCTGCAACACCGTATCATACTGGGTCTGTAGCTCCAGCTGATCCGGTTGCTCGACCAGGGCGGTCGCCAGGTGCGCCAGTTCCATCTCCAACTGAGCCGGATCACCCACAACCTGGCCAATCACCTCGGCCAGTGTCAGCGTCGGCTCCGCCTCGAACCCCTGCGCCAGATACCCCACGCGCAAACTGCCGGGCGTAAAAAGCGACTTGCCCACTATCGGCCGTTTCTTGCCCGGCCACAAGGCGTAACAGCGTCGTCTTGCCAGAGCCATTCGGCCCAATCAAGCCGACCCGTTCCCCCGGTTTACCGAGAAGGAAATATCTTTGAGAATAGGTTTAATATTGTAGCTTTTGCTAAGCTGATGAAGGGTTAACATGAGTTCACTCCTGAACGTAGTGCGTAACCAAAACGGAACACGCAACACGGGTGACAAACGAGCCTGGGAAGGCTAAAAATCAGGTTTTGAGTGAACTCAGCTTATCATTGGGGGTCTCCACAAACAGTAACGCTCTGTATTATCAGGACGGCCCGTGATTTGTCAAGTGAGAAGTTCGAGGCAGTTAATGGTATACTTTAGCCATCTTTTAAACGGTGATGAATTGTAAGGTAACGTTTTTGTCCAGATGTATGGAGGTGAAAAATGACATCACCCTTTCCTGGTATGGATCCTTTTATAGAATCGCCACGGTTTTGGTCTGGTTTTCACAGTGGTTTGGCTTATGTGATCATGTCACATCTTAATCAATCTATTCAGCCAATTTATTATGCCAATACCACCATGTCTGTCACTTATGACGTTGTAGAAATCAGCACCGGACGACATGATGATCCCCAAATCGTTTATCCCGATGTAGCTGTATGGGAGAGAGGGTCAGCCAGAGTAGATATAGCCCCCACAATAGCAACGATTACGCCTGCACCCGTGGAAAGTACCATTGCCTACGAAGTTCCTGTCCGGCTATATAGTGTTGAAATTCGGGTAGTGGAGACCGATGAACTCGTAACAGCTATTGAGATTTTGTCCCCTGTTAATAAACGACGAGGCCATACTGCCTATAGCGATTATCTGCGGAAGCGACGTGATTTGGTGCGGGCGGGTGTGAACTTGTTGGAGATTGATTTGTTGCGGGCCGGAACGCGGCCGCCCCTGATGAAGCCTGTGCCCCGTGCCCCCTATTACGTTACGCTCAGCCGACGTACCCGGCGACCCCGTGTTGAAGTATGGCCCATGCAACTGGCGGATCATCTGCCTGTTTTGCCTGTTCCCTTGTTGGAACCAGACCCGGATGTGCCACTCGATATGGGAACATTGGTGCAAACAATTTATGACAGTGGCCCCTACGCGGCCGCGATTAACTATCATGATCCCTTACCCCTCCCTCTAACCGACGAAGAGAGCCAATTTGTGCAACAATGTCTGCAACAGGCTGGTCTCGTAAAGGAGTAAATATGAACCCTCTCGTTGAATTACATGCCTTCGGGCAAAGTTTCTGGTACGACAATATCCGCCGTAAATTTTTGCAGGACGGCACCCTCCAACAACTCATTGAGCATGACGGTTTGCGCGGCATGACCTCAAACCCGTCTATTTTTGAGCAGGCGATTGGCAAAAGTGACGATTATGACGGGCAGATCAGGCGGTTGGTGGAAAAGGGAGCGGATATCAACACCATTTATGAAGAAGTGGTGCTGGCCGATATTCAAGCCGCCTGTGATCTCTTTGCCAACCTGTATACCCAATCACAACGACAAGATGGGTTTGTCAGCCTGGAAGTTTCGCCCCATCTGGCTCATGATACCGAAGGCACGATTGCTGAGGCGCTCCGTTTGCATCAGGCGGTGGATCGGCCTAATGTGATGATCAAGGTTCCGGCGACGCCCGAAGGCATTCCGGCGGTGCAAAAGTTAATCAGCGAAGGCATCAATATTAATATTACGCTGATGTTTAATATGGCCCATTATGAGGCGGTCGCGGCCGCGTACATAGAAGGCTTGCGGCAGTTGGCGGCTAAAGGGGGGGATGTGGCCCAAGTGGCTTCGGTGGCTTCGTTTTTTGTCAGCCGGGTGGATTCGGCGGTGGATAAGAAGTTGGCGGAACTAGACGACGCGGCCGCGAACGCTCTTCTGGGCAAAACGGCCATTGCCAACAGCAAAGTCGTCTATCTGCGCTTCAAAGAGCTGTTCCACGGCCCGGCCTTTGCCACCCTGCGTGAGCTAGGCGCACCCGCCCAACGGCTCCTGTGGGCTTCAACCAGCACCAAAAACCCCGCTTACCCGGACACGATTTACGTGGATAACCTCATTGGCCCAGAGACGGTTAACACCATGCCCCCGGCCACCGTAGACGCCTTCCGTGATCATGGCGTTCTGGCTAATACTCTGGAAGATGACGCAGAGGATGCCCGTCTGGTGTTGGATAACCTGGCTGAATTGGGCATTCATCTGGATGAAATTACCGAGCAGCTTCAGGTAGATGGCGTAGCTGCCTTCGCCAAATCATTCACGACGCTGATGGCGGCGATTGAAGAAAAAGCGCAACGGTTTGCGTAATGGCTAACTTTTTTGTGAGCATACCGGATGGCTCATTGTCGTAATAATGACCGTTGTGACATAATCAAATACAAAGTGGGACGCGAGTCCACTCTTTTTATTTTAATGTCAAGCAATGGATCACAGTAGGATTATCGGTATTAACAAGTCAGGCTCTCCCAGAGCGGATGGAATAAGGAGTCGAGGCTTTAGCCGGAGACGTTCCGACTGAAGTCTCCACTCCTGCTGCTAAACCCGTAAACCTGGTAGAGCCAGAAATTGCCCGCCAAGAGAAAACGTTGCGCCCTTGTGTCTTAGCGTGACATCATGTTCGTGCCGATAATGTCTAATGAGTAGATTCACCGTGGGAGTTTGTGATGAAAAATACGCGTAACCTGGTAATGATAGTGGTGGGGATTCTCCTTTTGGGGTTGTTGGTGGCCTGCGGCGCGGCCGCAACGCCCGGTGATGTGGCGAATAATGAGGCCGAGTCCGCGGCCGCAGATTCAGCCTCATTATTGGCCGTGGCCGAAGGCACACTGGACACAGACACCAACGGCCTCACCGTTGGTTTCACCGCTGAGGGACGACCCTTCCGGGGCAACCCCGATGCGCCCGTCCTCATTGAAGAATTCTCCGATTATCAGTGCCCCTACTGTGCCCGCTTCTTCCAGCAGACCCTGCCTTCGATTGAACAAAACCAGATAGCCAGAGGGGAGACCGTTTTGGTCTTTTATGATTTCCCCCTGGAATCTATTCACCCCCAGGCGGTTATCGCTTCGGTAGCGGCGCGGTGTGCCGGTGACCAGGGCGCGGCCGCGTACTGGAGTATGCACGACACCCTCTTCACCCGGTTTGGGGAATGGGGCAACGGCAATGCCGTCCAATCCTTCGTGGGGTATGCCGGGGAGATTGGCCTGGACGTGGATGTGTTTGCCCAATGTTTAGAAAGCGGCAACAAAGAAACCCTCATTCGCGCTGACCTTGATCTGGGTATCAGCCGAGGCGTGACCGGCACACCCGGCTTCTTTGTCAACAACCAGTTCCTCAACGGAGCACAGCCCGTGGCCGTTTTTGATCAGGCCATTGCCGCCGTGCAGAATGGGCAGGCCATCGGTGGTGCGCCTACTCAGCCCACCCAAAATGAGCCAGTACAACCGGCCGTGGCTCCCACCCCCGCCGCCTTCACCGAGGATTACGCCTTCGCCATGGGTGAGGAAGATGCACCCATCACCATCGTCGAGTTTACCGACTACCAGTGCCCCTACTGCGCCCAATACAGCACCCAGACATTCCCGCAAATGAAGGCCAATCTGATTGAGAGCGGCCGCGTGCGTTATATCCTCAAAGATTTACCCTTAGACTCCATCCATCCGCTGGCCCGAATTGGGGCCGTGGCCGCCCGTTGTGCCGGTGAACAGGATGCTTACCTGACCATGCACGACCAACTCTTTGCCGATCAGGCTGCCTGGGCGGGCACGGGTACAGTTGAAGGGGCCAAGGGGGCTTTCCTGGGTTATGCCCGCACGATGGAGTTGGATGTGGAAAGTTTCGGTTCGTGCCTGAATAGCGGCCAATATGACGATGCCATCCAGGCCAATGTCAATGAGGCGTCCCTCTTGCAAGTCTCCAGCACCCCGAGCTTCTTTGTGGCCGGGTATCCTATCGCTGGGGCCAGGCCGTATGATCTGTTTGAGTATGCCGTGGGTCTGGCCGAAGCCGGGGAGTTGGGCCAGGCGTATGTGCAGGAAGCGGCCGCGCAACAGCCGCCCCCCACACCCAGTGGCCCGGTGGATGTGCCGGTTGATGACGATGACATTGTGATAGGCGACCCCAACGCCCCCGTAACGATGATTGAGTTTACTGATTTTCAATGCCCGTATTGTTACCGTCACGCTGTTGAAACATTGCCACAATTGATGAGTCAATATATTGATTCCGGGCAGGTACGTTATGTGTTTAAGGATTTCCCGCTGACCAGCATTCACCCGCAAGCGGTCGCGGCCGCGGAAGCGGCCCATTGTGCCCATGAACAGGATGCCTACCTGGCGATGCACGAAACCTTGTTTACCACCCAGCAGGAATGGAGCGGCCGCAGTGATGTTGATACCATTTTTACCGGTTACGCCGAAGCCCTGGGGTTAGATGGTGCCGCCTTTGCCGAATGTCTGAGCAGTGACCGTTACCACACCATGATCAGCAATGACCTGGATGTGGGTATGCAGTTGGGGGTCAATGGAACCCCAGCCTTCTTCATTAACGGCAACTTTGTTTCCGGGGCGCAACCCTTTGCCGTGTTTGACCAGGCCATTCAGCAGTTGAGCGCGGCCGCGACCGAGTAAGAAAAGCGGTTCACAGAGGGGCACAGAGAAGACACAGAGAGGCACAGAGTTTTAAAAACAAGCTGTTTTTCTCTGTGAATCTCTGTGTCTTCCCCTCTGTGTTCTCTGTGACCAATCTTTTCTTCGGCAATGGTCTAGCCTCAAGCATTTCTGTGTTACTCTCCCTGCCCACGCTTTCCCTCAACCTTATTGCCTCTGACGTGCGCATTCAGCGTATGGCGCAGGCGTGGCTGGGCAACTGGCCCGGTCTGCCCACCGACGCGGCCGCGCCCTCCGTACAATTCCACCTGCACCTGGTAGAGACGCTCCCCCCGCGGCCGCAAACCACCCCCCTCTTCGCCGCTCCACCCCCATCTCCGCTCACCGTTTACCCCGGCCCAACCGGCGGTTTTGGCTTCGCCTTTCCCGAAGGGGGGTGGGTGGATGTGCCCGCCCAGCCTGACTCCACCCAACCGTTGGTCGGCTGGCTGACGCCTGGTTTGCTGGATAGTGGCCGGTTTGAGGATCTGTTTTGGGTGGCGGTGGCCCCGTGGTTACGGCAAAGAGGACTGTTTCTGGTACATGGCTTCGCGGCCGCGTCCCCTGATCAGCAACAGGCGATTTTGTTGGTGGGGCGGTCGGGCAGTGGCAAAACGACCACCGGGCTGGCTTTGCTCCAGGCGGGCTGGCGCTATTTAGCCAATGATGTGGTGTTGCTCCGGGCTACGCCGGAGGGGGTGATGGCTCTGCCCACGCCGGGCGATGCCATTACCGTGCGCCCTAAAACGCTGGAGTTGTTGCCCGGTTTGCGGCCGCATCTTTCCCCCACTGAGGCGCACAAAGGGCAGATACAGGTTCAGGCGGTAGCCGCTGGCTGGGCGGAACCGGGCCGGGTGACGGGGGTCTATTTTCCCCGGGTGGACGGGGGGCGAACAACCCTTCAGCCCCTTAGCAAAGCCATCGCCTGGAGCAAGTTGATGGAAGAGAGTGTAGACCGCTGGGACGCGGCGGCGCTTCCCGCCCATCTGGAGTTACTGAGCCAGTTGACGAGGCAGGCCCATCTTTTTGACCTGTGCCTGGGGCCGGATGTGGGGGAACTCGTGGGTACTCTGGGAACTCAGAGGAACTCGCCAGGATAAGTGCACACGCGTTTTTCTTTGGCCACCGGCATCTTGCATCTTCTCAATAAAGCGCGGTGACGTTGGTTAAGCCTGTCGAAAACAACGGCCTGCGACAAGCTCAGGCCACGTTTCCCGCGAAACATTGAGAAGATACCCCCGTTACGCCAAAACCGGTTTACGCAGTTTTCCTACCCCGATGATTGAGGGAAAATCAGTGGGATAGGTTTGGCTTGTCAGGCTGATGCCTTCTGTTGTGCCCAAAACCCATACCCCAAAATCGTACAAGGAGAAAACAGGACGTGATCACGAAAAAACATTTTTGGTTGGCCCAAATTGGGACGGTGTTCTTGATGCTGGCGTTGTTTTGGTTAGGCAACGCGGCCGCACAAGAAGGCTCTCCCCTCAACCCGGTTCAGGCTCCTCTCACGTCAGCGTTCACCTACCAGGGCAAGCTAGAAACGGGGGGTGTGCCTGTCAGCAACACCTGCGACATGACCTTTGCCCTGTTTGATGACCCGGCAACTGGTTCCCAGATGGGCACGACCCAGACCATCACCGCCATCACGGTTACGGATGGGCTGTTTACGGCGTCGCTGAATGGGGGTGGGGAGTTTGGCGCGGCCGCGTTCACCGGTCAGGCTCGCTGGTTACAAATTGCGGTTCGTTGCCCGGCGGGCACAGGGGGGTACACGCCGCTTTCACCGCGCCAGGAAGTAACGGCGACCCCGTATTCCATTTACAGCCTCTCTACCGGGGCGTTGCAGGGGTTCCCCATCAGCACCCTCACCCCAGCTACCGCCGATGTGTTGCAATATGATGGCAGTCAATGGGCGCCATCCACTGCCAATGCCCGCCGCCAGTTTTATATTGCTCCGGTGGCTGTGGCGGGTAATGCGCCTCTAACCGCCTGCGCCGCCGGTTATCACATGGCTTCCCTGTGGGAGATTTATGATGTGACGGAACTCCAGTACAACACCACGTTGGGCGCGACCCAGGCAGATTCCGGCAATGGCCCGCCCACCGGTTTTTACGGCTGGATTCGTACCGGGGCTCTTAGTGCTACTTCGAGTGGTGCCGGTGTGGCCAATTGCAATACCTGGACATCCAATTCGGGGGTAGATTCTGGCACGGCAGTCATTCTGCCCAATGGTTGGACATCGGCGAGCGTATCTCTTATTAGTCCCTGGTTTGCAACGACGCAGACGTGTTCCCAATTATTACGGGTGTGGTGTGTTGAGGATTGAGTGGAGAGATAGATGGGTTCAATCGCCCAAGATTGAACCCATCGGCAAAGGAGAGAAAAATTGAAGCCATCGCGACACATCATCCGGCGGATTATTTTGTTACTGCCATTCGGTATCTTGCTGTTTTATTCCTGGTTGTGGGCCAGTGGCGGTTATTCGATCAGTTGGTATACGGTGGATGGGGGTGGAGCCACGTTTCTGAGTGGGGGGAGTTACAGCCTGGGGAGTACGGCGGGGCAACCGGACGCGGCCGCGGCTTCCGGCGGTAGCTACACACTTCAGGGCGGTTTTTGGCCGGGCGCGGCCGCGACAGCCACGCCTACGCTCACCCCAACGGCCACTCCAACCTCAACGCCTACAGCTACCCCCACCCAACCCGCCACCAGCGAACAACCCGTTTTCTTGCCCTTCGTTGTGCGTGGTGAGTCGTAAAGCCTCACCCCATTCCCTCTTCCCACCGGGGCGAGGAAACGATAGCTATTCAGATAATCATTGGGGGTTTTAGTTCGTAGTGACCGCTTTAGCGGGCTGACGTTAGCCCGCTAAAGCGGTCACTACGAACAATATCTTTCTTGGCTCACGATCAGGGTAGTGGTTCGCTGTCGCCGTTGGGGGTGGGGGTGCGAGCGACGACCTGGAAACCCCATTGTTCTAAATTGTTGGTCACCACCCCATTGAATTGGGTGACGACGAGGATACTCTCTAAAATGCCACACGGCCGTTGTTGGCACACCGTCAGCCATTCGCATCAAACTCTGCCGCCCGGCGCAGGGCTAGAAACAGTTCTTTTAATGGCTGGCTGACGGCACTTTCCGGTTCGGCCAAAACCAATGCCTGGTATGATTCTAAAAACGCCAGCCGCAGGCGATGGAAGAAATGCAAGAAGTGTCGCAAGAAGCCAATACAGTCCAGAATGGCGAATTCGATGCCCGCTGTTTCCCGGTAAAGCGAAGTCGCATACGCCACAACATCCTTATCAATCCTGTCGGTTGTCACGAAAATGTAGTTGTCTACCCGCTTACCCGAATGAGCAACCTTTTGTACGGCTAAATCAATATCAGTTTTCGTTACTTCTTTGGCTTTTATCTCGTAGCTGGTGACCACGCTATCATCACCAACCAAAACTATCTCAATGTCACCCAGTGCGCCGGTTTGCAAGTCAGCGGCGTTGTGGGCCTGAAGGAGCCTGGTTTGTTCGCCCAGTTTAGAAGATGCGGATTGATACGCGGCCGCGACCACCAGCACAGGTAATCGGCTCGATTTAGGACTCTTCAAATGCTGTTCAATGAGATTAACAATTTCTTCTGACGATAGAGGCACACTACTAGAAGTAGATTGCAAATCGCGAAGCAACTGCCCTAATCGCCCTTCCTGCTCCTGTTTGAGGAGCACCAGTTGCCGCAACGTTTCCGCCAGCAAATCTTCCGCCGATATTTTCCCCTGATACACATCATCCAATAATTGAATCGTGTCCGTGTACATCTTCTTCGGTCGCCCACTGATGATGAGCGGATAGGCCAGGGGTACATTAATCGTGCGGAATCCGGGCGTTAAAAAAGCCGTCGTGGCGTTCAGCGGGAGTTGGTAACGCGAGGCAAACGGCCAGACATATTTCTCGTCATATTCGGCCCGACCCGAAAATGAGTCAGACGTGCCAATCTCTGTGTAAGGTTTGCGGATGTCCACCTCTGGGCGGTGTATCTTGGCTAAAGCACATGTCATTAACAGGCGAACCCCCGCCCGGTTCGTAAGACATCGTGTGACAACGATGATTCTTTCCAGAATCTCTTCATCGGTAACAATCAGGCGATCAATTGCAGTTGTCGCCCGTTCGAGGGCGTTTTCAAGTATGGCGTCTGGGGTTGGCATTCTTCAAGCTCGTTATTGGTGCGTAGGGAATGAACAGGGTAGTTAATCCACAATACTTCGGTGCGATCTTGTTTTGTATTATCGGGGCGTGTATTCGTGGAATGAGCTTTCTTTGTTGAGGCTTCAATCCGGCTCCAATCCCCATACAACTCATCCATCAACGGCGAGTGATAGCCGGAAAGAGCCACCTTGCCCTGGACATGACGTAAACATTCCGCCAGCGCCCGATGTTCGGCATCAGACATTTCATAAGCATACGCATTGGTGTCCGAACGGGATTCATGGACATAGGGCGGGTCGCAATAGAATAAGGTTTCCGGGCTGTCATACCGTTTAATCACTTCAATAGCTGGCGCATTTTCGATTTGTACTCTCAGTAATCTCTGGGCAATTTCGGCCAACCCTTCCACACTGCCTAACCAACGTGATACGGCCCCCGCCATGCCAGCCCGGCTGGTTAATATGCAATGCGCCCACCGTCCTTCGCTGGCGGTTTGGGCCAGGCCGGTGCGAACCTGGCGGGCACACACAAAAAAACGTCTGGCCCGCTCCAAATCGGGAAGCGGTTGAGGCGATTTTTGCACAGCCAGGCGTAATTCCTCACGGGAAAATGGGGTCAAGCCAATCGCTTCCAGCAATTCATCCTTTTGGTTACGCAACACACGGAAGAAATTCGCCACTTCGCCATCTATATCGTTATAGGTTTCAACCGGTGAGGGTTCCCGATTGATCAAGACAGCGGCCGAACCGCCAAATGGCTCGCAATAATGGGTTGTTGGCGGCAGTAAAGGCAAGAGCCAATCTAAATGGGAATATTTACCGCCATACCAGCCGAAGGCTATCATTTTATTGGGATTCATAACCCACCTTTTGCGTGAGTTCAAACGCACTCACATAATACCTTAGCTCTCGCTTCGGCGGCGGAGCCAGAACCAGGCTGAGGCGTAACTCGTGCCATCGGGCAGGGTGGTGGTGCCGTATTCTACTTTTTCTTCCCGGAAACCCGCCCCATCCCCATGCAACAACACCCGGCGCAACGTCTCTTCCAAAATGCCCCGCGGCCGCTCTGCATCAACTTCCGCTTCTGGGTCACGCAAATGGGCAAAGAGCATAAACAACGCCCCCGGCCTCAGCAAACGGCCCAACTCCCCGTGTAACCGTTGTAAATCTTCCTCTTCTAGCGAATGCAGACAGCCCACGTCCAGGGCAAAATCATAGGCTGGGTGTAGGAATTCCAGGCGGGTGACATCGGCACAGTGAAAACGCACTTGCTCCGATGAAAGACCGACCGCGGCCGCGCGCTGTTGCGCCCCCTCAATGGCCTGCGGCACAAAATCCACCCCATCCGCTTCCCACCCTTCTTGGGCCAGAAAAATAGCCGCCCGGCCATAGCCACAGCCAATATCCAACGCCCGTCCCGGCGTCAATGTGGACACAATCGCCTGCACTTCCGGCGGCGGCAAAGCATGATCCCAGGGAATTTGCCCGGTGGCGTAGCGTTCTTCAAAGCGGGTGAGTTTGTTGGTCATAAAGGGAGAGGGACTGAGAGACTGAGAGACTGAGAGATTAGTTAGTCTCTTAATCTCTCAGTCTCCACTTTAATCACTTGGGAATAAATTTCTACTACTTTTCTTCATCCACCTTCATCTGGGCGGCCAGTTTTTGTACGTAATCTTCTAGCTTGCGGATTTTTTCCTGCAATTCTTCCACCTGCTTCTTCACCGCCGAGCCATCTACCTTGTCCTCACTGCGTAGGCTGGCGATGACATCTTCCAGGGCCACCTTGTCCTGGTGGGAAACCCGGTTGGCGTAGCGGCTGAGGGGTTCGAGGGCGGCGGGGTCTTTGAGAACGGGCAAGGTGTACGCGGCCGCGTACCTGACATCCTCCCACGGGTCACGCAGCAAATCCACCAACGTTTCCACAATGCGCTCCCTGGCCCCCTTCTCCTGGCTCTTGCCGATGTGGCCCAACGCCCGCACCACCGCCGGGCGCACCCGGTTGGATGTGGCCCCATAGCCCACCCGGTCCAGCAGATAATCTACCAGTTCAGCCCGGCGGGTGTGAGCCAACCCCACAAACGCCCCCGACTGGGCAAAACCGCCAAAGGCTTCCTGCTCCGACCCCGCCCGAATCAGGGCCACATCAGCCAGTTGGCGTTGCATGCCCATCGCCTCGTAAGCCTGCTGGGTAGCCAGATGGGGCATCCCGGCCTGGAGACGGGCGGCGATGGCGTCACGCAGACGGGCATCCCGGTAATTTTTGGCCGCGGCCATGACAAAGCGTAAAACATTGGGGTCTTGCTCCCAGGCGATGAGGCGGGCCAGCCCTTCGATGGCGGCTTCGTGACCCGATTTGCCTAACGCGGCCGCGAACTCCCGGCGCACTCCCCAGAACGGCTCCTCAAAATACGCCTCGGTGATGGCTTCGATATTGGCCCGTTTGCCCGTCTTCCCCAATTCATACCCGGCCAAAATCCGGCCAATCACATCCTGGGCCTCCCGCACCTGATGACGCAGCATCTCGTCGCCCGGATTAAATTCCAGCTTGTGCAACACCTTGTACTCCGGGTCAAACCGCACCTGTTGCGGCTCGGCGGCCATGGGGAAGATAAAGGTGTGTTTGGCTTCACTGAGCTTAACGGCGCGACGTTGCTCCTGCCCGTCAATCGTCCAGCTTAAATCGGTGTTGAGCGTGAAAGCCGGGATACCCTTTTCCTTGTCGATCTGTTTTTGTTCAACCGTGAACGTGCCTTGCTTCTTCTTCTCGTCGTAATCGAATTCTACTTTCAAGTCCGGGTAGCCGGAACTGTAAAACCATTGGGTGAAGAATTCGACCAACGACCGGCCCGACAGTTGCTCAAAAATACGGCGGAAATCATCCGTTTCTACCACCTGGCCGTTGTACTTCTTGAGATAATCCTGCACCCCAGTCCAAAACGTCTCATCGCCCAGTTCGCGGCGTAGCGTGTGCAGGCGGCAGGCCCCGCCGGGATACAGATGCCGGTCAAACATATCCCAACTGGATTTGAAGCGGCGGGTGACGATGGGGCGCATGTACTCGTCGTCGGCTTCCTGGAAGTAAGCGCGGGCGTGGTCGTAATAGACCCAGGCCGCCTCATCTTCACTGCTCGTATCCTCACGCCACACCTGCTCAATGTAAGTGGCCCACGACTCTTTCAGCCACACATGGGCAAAATCGCGGCAGACGATGGCGTCACCAAAGTAGCTATGAGCCATCTCATGGACGTTAATCTGGTCTACAAACCAGCCATACTCCAGGGACACGGCTTCATTTAAGGCCCAATAATCCCCCCAACTTACCAGGGAAATGTTTTCCATGGCTCCGCCAATACCGGGCAGAGCAAACTGGTAATATTTGGGGTAGGGGAAGGGCATATCCAGCTTTTTGGTCATCCAGGCCAGCATGGCTCCGGTGCGGCCAAAGGTGCGGCGCAAATCTTCGGCGGTGTGGTAATGGCTGGCAAAGTAGGCCAACGGAATCTCTTTCTCACCATCATTGAACACCCCATCGTCGGCGCGAACGAAATCACCCAGGGTAAAACAGACGAGGTAGCTGGGGCACAGTTGATCCAACTGCCAATGGGCCGTTTTGGTGCCGTCGCCATGATCTTCTTCCTTAACCAGAAAGCCGTTGGCCAGAATAGTGAACCGGGCTTCGGCGCGTAGGTGGAAGGCCAGGGTGGTGCGGACGTTGAGGTGGTCAATGCAGGGCAACCAGTAACGGGCACGCTCGGTTTCGTGGTCGGAGGCGGCGTACCAGGGGTTGTCGGGGTAGGCCTCATCGGGCTGGCAGAAGTAGAGGCCCGCCACGGGTTTCGTGATGCGGTAGGCGACTTCGAGGTGGCGTTGCTCCGCGGCCGCGAACCCCTTCTCCCAGTTCACGGTTAATTTTGTGCCATCATACTGCCAGGTCAGGGGCTGACCGTCGGTATCCCGCACAGCTACTTCCTCAAAGGCTACGGCATCCAGGACAAGCTGGGTTGGCCCCTGGCGGCGGGCGGTGACGGTGGTGGTAACGCGGCCGCGAACCGTCTCCGTCTTAATATCCACCTGCAAATCAATATCCAGGTGCGTGGGTTCCAGTTCCATATCTGGCGGGAAATGCTCCGGCACATTGGGATCGGTAAAGACTGAGGTTGCGGCCGCGTGGTGGCGGTGAAGTTGTTCGATATCAAGAAAACGCGTGGGCATACGAGTTGCTCCTTCGGTGGGATTGGTAATTAACTGGAGTTTGGCGTTTTTAGTCTCACCTCTGGAGACTGAGAGATTTCCAGAGGTCGTTCTAATTTTCGCCAAAGTCGAGTAATTAAGATTTTTCTATCGTGGCAAAATAGGAATTGTGGGCGATCCAGGCCAGGGCGACATCCCCTTGTAACACTTTGATGGGCGCATCAACCTGGGCCGGATCATAAACGTAAAAATAGTCCTCATCATAGCCTGCCAGAACGATGGCATGGTAACTGATTATCTCGGCGTAGGGGAGTTCACCTGTCCAGACAAAGATGATAGGCGGGTTTCCTCGGTCAATCACCTCTAACAGATCAGGGAGATCACCAAGTTTTCGTATAATGTCCAGACCAGGGATGTGGTGGGCAAGGTTGTGGATATGACTGTGGGGTACTCCCCAAACGTCCACGTCTAAAATCTGCTTGAGACGTTTGTAGGGTACGTTGATTCCCAGATAGGCTAAAACCATCTGGGCACAGGCCACCAGGCAATCCCCATCATTCTGTTGGCGACAATGCGTGATCGGTAACAAATGGGCGGGCATTAGCCTGGACCTCTTCAACAAAATTAGCGGGTACAAATAAACGACCCGTGCGAGCATCCACATCGAGATAACCCACGATTCCCAGCGTGCCTTTGAAGGGGGAAGTTAAGATAACGGGTACGCGCCAGATAAGACGCCCCTGGCTATAACGGAGCGCTGGTTCATCACTTCCCATCATGTGGCTAATACAATCACCAACATAACTATTCACCTTCTGCCGGGCGGTGAAGGGGGTAATGTTGACGATGGGTTCGCCGGGTTGGGCGATGAGAAAATCGTCGTTGGTGGATTCGAGAGTTGGTGTGTTCATCGTCTGTCTTGTAGGTGGGAACTCAGAGGAACTCTGGGAACTCACAGGAACGCCAATCAGTAAGGATGGACAAAGTATAACACAACTGAACGAGGATGAGGTTACTCCGAGGGTTGCGGACACGGCTTTTCCAAAGTCCAATTTTTTAGTGTTGCGCCATCGTATCGGGCATTTCCCCCACCCCTAACCCCGCCCCAGGGGCGGGGAACTTTTCTAGGCGCGGTTTTTCGGGGCGAAGGCCCCGAAAAACCGCGCCGCTAGCGTTCCCCCTTCCCTCGGGAAGGGGGTCAGGGGGATGGGTCTTCCGACTAAACCGGCTATGGACTTGTGACAGGCTGTACTAGTTGACTTTGGAAAAGCCCTGGGGTTGCGGAGAAGGCAAAGAGATACACAAAGTCTTAAGAATAATCTGGCATTGGCTGTGTTTCATTGGGGTTGATCGTTCATGTAGTGCCTGGCACGGGGCAGACAAACCTGAAGATAACGAGCTTCCCGCCCCGTGCCAGGCACTGATCGTTCAAGGCACTTGAAACACACCCGCTGGCTTCTTCTCAGTGAATCTCTCTGTTTCCCCCTCTGTGTGCTCTGTGTAACCTATCTTCAGGTTAAGTTCTCAGCAGTTGGGCTAGCAAAGCCTGTCCGGCTGCGTGCAAATCGCCATCCAGGGGGAAGGCCAGGGCGCGGACGTGTACGTGGGAGAGGTTGATGTTCAGCGGCCGCGACGGTTCCTGTGGATACAACAAAATCGCCAGCGGACAGTTCTTCACCTGGGCATAGGCCACCACCTGGCTAAAATCATCACTCTGGATGGTGCGGGGTACTTTGTACTTGGTGTCCAGAATGGCGTAGGGTTGCTCTGCCTGGTAGAGCACGATGTCCGGGCGCACGCTCAGGTAACTATGAGGGTCAACCAGGATGTGCTCCTGGATTTTGACCTGCCAGGGCGGGGGCAGATGGTGCCGAAGCCACGCGGCCGCGAACCGTTCAAATAACAGCGCCATATCCAGCAAAAACGGCAGTAAGAGGTGATCCCTTCCTGGTGGGCTGGGCCGCTCTGCTCCAAGAAGAAGCGGCACAGCGCATGGAGCGGCTGATAATCCTGGTTGAGCCGCGTGTAATGCCGTCCCACACAACGAGATGGGCTGATCGGTTCCACAGTGACGACTTTGTGTAAAGTGCGGAACGCCTGGGTCACAAGATGGTGGGTGGGTGGCGTACATAAACCACTGCGGGCAATCTGACGCAAGGCCCAGGCCAGAATCCGGTTGTCTTCGTTGTCTACGGTGTGCTCTTCATATTCACATTCTAGTACCGGGCTGTTGGGGTAGCGCAAAACCCGACGCAGGTTAAGCGTGCCGCGCACGGTGGGCAGGAAGTCGGTGTGGCTGATGTAGGTGCGGTGGAACCCGTTGCGGCCGCGGTGCAACACCTTCCGCGCCAACATCGCCGCCAACCGGTCATAAAACTCTGTTAACGTGGTCACCCCGGTCAACCCTTCCAGCCAGCGAGGTTCAAAGTTATAAGCCATCTCCACCATGCCAAACAGATTGCCCAGCGGCACTTTGGGTTGCAGATGAAGCGTCAAATCCGGGGCCAGCGGAATCGTGCCGACCCATCCCTGAGCCGTCAACTGCCACTGTTGTCCATTCAAAATTGACGGAGCTACCACCTGTATCTGTTGCCCAAACTGCCGGTGTAAACGCAAGCCCATTTCCGGCGTCAGGGCATCTGCCGGTAGGGCCACGGTCTGGTATTCGGTCAGAGTGAGAGTGGACATAGTACCGTTCAAGTCAACTTCTTGTATGGCTAGCAAGAAAGAGGTTACACAGAGACTCACAGAGGGTGCACAGAGGTTCACAGAGAAAAAGCCAAGACCGTTCACTCTGTGTATCTCTGTGCCTTCTCTGTGACCCTCTGTGTTCCTTCTTTTTTGGTTCTGGTTTATCCAGGTTAGGGTTATTGTCCGGGGAAATGGGGTGGGGAGCAAGGGATTTACGATTTACGATTAGTGATGCTGTTCAATCGTCAATCTAAAATCGTCAATCGTCAATGTGCTGATTTCACCCTGGGTTGATGGACTTTTTCTCTGGATTGACGGAAGATGCCTCTGGCTAATACACTAATAACCAATGGCTGTGTTTCATTCCGGTTGATTTTCAAGGTAGTGCCTGGCACGGGGCAGACGAACCTTGTCATAACGCAATTTTCCGCCCCGTGCCAGGCACTGATTGTTCACTCTTTACATTGCCATCCACAAAGGAGCTTCTTATGAAACGCCGACTACCTGTCACCATCGCGGCCGCATTTTGTCTCCTCATCCTCTTCATCACCCCCATCCTGGCCGATACCCTGTACACGGTCAAACAGGGGGATACCCTGTTCAGCATTGCCCGGCAATTTAATACCAGTGTACAAACCCTGGCTACCGCCAACGGCCTGCCCAATCCCAACCTCATCTACGTGGGGCAGGTGCTGACCATCCCGGATGTCAATACCACACCCACCCCGACACCGCCCCCTGGTAGTACCCCCACGCCCACGCCCACCGGCAACACCACCTATGTGGTCAGGGCGGGAGACACGTTGGGACTGATTGCGGCCCGGTTTGGGGTGACGATACAGGCGATTGCGGCCGCGAACAATCTCGCCAACATCAACATCATCTACGTAGGCCAATCCCTTATCATCCCCGGTGTCACTGGCCCAGGCCCTACGGCCACACCCACCCCCGGCCCGACCACGCCACCGCCACCACCGCCATCCGGCAACATTAGCTACGTCGTCCAGCCCGGTGACACCCTGGGCCGCATTGCCCTGCGTTATGGCACCACCGTGCAAGCTATCATGACCGCCAATGGCCTCACCAACCCCAACCTGATTTATGTGGGACAGGTGTTGACGATTCCGGTGGGTAGTGGCGGCGGTGGCACAGCCACCCCGCCGCCACCCGTCAATACCGGCAGTTTTGAACTGGGTGGGCAGACGCACGGCTTCGGGCACGTTAGTCAGATGCAATACGCGGGCATGAAATGGATTAAATTTCAGCACAAATGGAGTCCGGGGGATGATCCGGCGGGGCTGGCGGGGCGCATCAACGATGCCCATGCCAACGGCTTCAAGGTGCTGATCAGTGTCACCGGGGCGGCCCTGTTCCCCAGCCCTGGCTCCATTGATTTTGCCAGTTACGTGAGCTTCATGGGTGGGTTGGCCGCGCTTGGCCCGGATGCCCTGGAAGTGTGGAATGAACAAAATCTCGACCGGGAATGGCCTACGGGGGAAATCAGCCCCACGAGCTATGTGAACAACATGCTCAAACCGGCCTATAACGCCATCAAACAGGCCAATGGCAATGTGATGGTTATCAGCGGCGCTCCGGCCCCCACTGGTTATGACAATGGCACGAATGCCTGGGCTGATAACCGGTATGTGGCGGGACTCGCGGCCGCGGGCGCAGCCAGTTACGCCGATTGTATTGGTGTCCATCACAATGCTGGTGCCACCGCTCCTGGAGCCACATCCGGCCATCCGGGGGGCACACACTATAGCTGGTACTTCGGCGCGACTTTGAACCTGTATTACAACGCTTTTGGTGGTTCGCGCAAGGTCTGTTTCACGGAGTTAGGCTACCTCTCCGGTGATGGGTTTCCCGGTTTGCCGGGGGCGTTTGGCTGGGCCAGCGGCACATCCGTAGCCGAGCAGGCCCAATGGCTGGCCGAGGCGACGTCCCTGTCGGCCAACGGCGGCCGCGTGCGCATGCTCATCGTGTTCAACGTAGACTTCACGGAGTACGATGTCAACGGCGACCCGCAGGCCGGTTATGCCATCATCCGCCCCGATGGCTCCTGTCCGGCGTGTGATAGCTTAGGGATGTCACGGGTGGTTAACTGCTTTCGAGCTGGTTTTGTTGTAAGGTCGGTCGAATTCGTTTATCCGTTCAGACCGCCCGGCCGTAAAACGGGCCGGGCTATGGCTACAAAGGCCGTTGGCCTGGCGCTGAAGCCCGTAGGGGCTGGGTCTTTAGCCCGGCGGTTCGACCGCCGGGCGGGCTTACGTTTTGTTTGATCCTCGTCCGCTCAAGCAACCGTGCTTGAGTGGACGTTTTGTTTTTCAATCCCAGGTCATTCCTGAATAAAGGCAAATAAGCTATACTCCTGGTGAGCCAGGGATGTTTTGGCGTTGTGGGAGGGGGGTTGCGGCCGCGGTCAGGGGGTTGTTTACCCCGCCCACTCTGGCTTGTTGGCTCGTATCTATTCAGGTGTCCGAACTTATTCCTACGCTCTGCGTGGGAATACCATCTGGGACGCTCTGCGTCCTACTCGACGCAGAGCGTCGAAGGGAGCATTCCACGCAGAGCGTGGAACGAGAACGTGAATAGATACGTTGGCTCAATGGTTATCTGTGAAGAACGAATAAAAAGACCAACCCGTTGTAACGCCTGATACAACCTGTTTACCATTCCCCTTTATGATGGTACCAGAGTTTATTAAGTTGATTGTTAGGCGTAGAGGTGACTGAGACATGAGTAATATGGTAGGCCAACAAATTGATAACTACCGGCTAGACGCGTTGTTAGGGGAAGGGGGCATGGGGGCGGTTTACCGCGCCCTTGACCTGAACCTGAACCGTCCGGTAGCGTTGAAGGTGATGCACGGGCAACTGGCCCGACAAAGTGAATTCCAAAAGCGGTTTATGCAAGAAGCGCAAGCGGCCGCGCGCCTGAACCATCCTTCTATCGTCAACATTTACCACTTTGGGGCCAGACCCGACTTCCTTTACATGGTCATGGAATTTATCCCTGGCCTAAGCCTGGGAGCCACCATTCGCCGCCTGCAACAGACCGGGCAGGTGATTGAAATTCGGGAAACCCTCTCCATCCTGGCCCAGGTAGCCGATGCGCTTAACTATGCCCACAAACAAGGCATTGTTCACCGGGACATTAAGCCAGACAACATCCTTCTGCGTAAAATCGAGCAACCGGATCGCCCCGGTGAACCGCCTATCCGGGCGGTCGTCACTGATTTTGGTTTGGCCAAGCTGTTGGAAGGGGGTGTGCACACGGCTACTGGCACTTTTATGGGCACATTGCCTTACATGTCGCCGGAGCAATGTCTGGATAAAGACCTGGATGGTCGCTCTGATCTTTACTCGCTGGGCGTGATGATGTACCAGCTCACGACCGGCCAACTCCCCTTTGACATTAAATCGCCCACCGATGCGGTCATGAAGCACATGCGCGAAGTGCCCCCGGCCCCTCGCCTGATTAAACCCGGTTTGCCAGTGGCCGTGGAACTGGTCATCAAAAAAGCCATTAGCAAACAACCAGATGACCGCTATGCCACCGGTGAGCAGATGGCACAGGCTATGCGCCTGGCCGCCACCAACCTGACGGCCGCGGATGTGACTACCTTTGCTCCCCCCCAGGCTACGCTCAGCTTGATGACCCAACTCTTGCCGGATAAATCTCCGGTTATGCCCAGCCATTTTGACACCAACCTGACCGCCTTGCCTTATGAAGCCCAGTTGATCATTGCCCAGCAGGGGGTTGATCCACGCAGTTTGCCGCTGAATAAACAGAGCTTGACGATTGGGCGCAGTGCCGAAAATGATTTGAGCCTGACGGGTGAAGGTGTTTCGCGCCATCATGCCCGGATTGAACGAACGAGTACCGGCTGGCAGGTGATTGATTTGGGCAGTACGAATGGCTCGTTTTTGGCCGGGGGCAAGCTCCTGGCGAATGTGCCCCATGTGTGGGAAGCGGGTCAGGTGTTGCGGGTTGGCCCGTTTCATTTGCGCTGGCGCGGCGCGGCCGCGCCCCAGCCCCAATTCTCACCCTCCATGGTGCCCACCTACCATCCTACCGCCGTACAATCCGTGCCCCCAGGCGGAACCCAGGTTTTTAGCACCAATGGTCAACTCAGCATCGTGCTCAGCCCTACCATTGTTGAAGTAATGCCCGGTGAACGGGTGATGGTACAGGTGGATTTGCTTAACCAGGGTATGACCGTAGACCATTTCCGCGTGCAGATAGATGATTTGCCCAAAACCTGGCTGACCATTCCTCAAGATACCTTGCAACTGATGCCCGGAACACGGGGAACCCTGACCTTTCAACTTCATCCGGCACGGGATGGCGAGGCCAAGGCTGGTTCGCGCCCCTACCGTTTGCGGGTCATGTCTACCCTCAACACCGGTGAGGCCGCCTCTGTGACCGGACAGTTGATCCTCAAACCCTACAGCGATTTTTATGTAGATATGCGGCCCACGCAGCTATCAGACGGGCAGAAGGCCCGCCTACTGGTGAAGAATGATGGTAATGCGCCCGCCGAGTTTCGCATTAGCGGCCGCGATGCCGCCGAAGCTATCCGTTATACCATCCAGCCAGACCGCCTGAGCGTCACCCCTGGCGAGCGAGCCGTTAGCGAAGTCACTCTGGTCGCCAAACAGCGGCCATTTATCGGCACACGCCAGGTGATGCCCTACAGCATGGTCATTCGCACCTCGGCGGATGAGCAAAAAACGGTCAATGGTCAATTGTCCGTACCGCCTCGCCTGCCGGTTTGGCTGATTCCTTTGCTGGGTTTACTCTTTTTGTTTTTGTGCCTGAGCGGGGCATTTGCCCTCAACTCAATTAACACGGCTAACCGGAATGCCACGGCGACGGCTGAGGCATTGGTCTTTGTGGAAACGCAACGGGGCACGGTCGATGCCCAATCTTTGCAAGCGACAGGTGAGGCGGCAACGGCGACTGCGGCCGCGGCCGCGTTAGCGGGCGACGATGACGGCGACGGCCTGAGCAACAACCAGGAATTAACCTTAGGCACGGACCCCAACAAGGCTGACACTGATGGGGATGGTCTTTCTGATGGGCAGGAAGTGAACCAACACGGCACCGACCCCAAGAAACTAGACAGTGACGGGGATACCCTGAGTGATGGCGATGAAGTCAACGTCCACAAAACCTCGCCCACCGAAGCTGATACCGATGGTGATGGTGTCCGTGATGGCGTCGAGGTAAACCTGGGTTCAGACCCTCTCTTACCACCCACCGCCACCTTGCCTCCCACCACTGAACCCACGACCGCTCCCACCGCGACCGCCTCACCCACCACCCTGATTCCCACCCATACGCCTACACCCACGGCCTTTCCGGCCGGGTTCTGGCACGGCATTTGGGAAACTGAATGTGAATATCTCATTTGTGGCGAGGTTGTTTTGACCCACGTGGCTGATCAAAATACCGTGTCTGGTTCGTTTGCCGAGGGGGCCGGAACCCTGGTTGGCATTTTTGAAGACAATTGGCTGAAGGGAACCTGGTCAGCCAGCGGCCAAAATGGCTCATTCGATTTTTGGATTGCTCCTGATGGGCAAACCTGGTACGGCAACTGGAACAAGAGTTACGATTGGTGTGGTTATCGTTCCGGGGGCACAGCCCCAGAGCCGTGCGGCGTGTCGTCCTGGTATGGTGACTGGGACACCAATTGCGGCGCTTCTGGTTGTGCGGTGCTGACTCTGGAGCAAAACGGCGAATTCGTTGAAGGGACCTATGCCAATGGTGAGGGCACAGTCGTGGGAACCGTTGATCGCCATGTGTTTAGAGGCGATTGGTTCCGGGGTTCAGGGACTGGCGCCCTGGAGTTTTTCATGCGGGATGAAGGCACCCAGTTTGCGGGCAACTACAATGATGAGTTTGCCTGGTGTGGTCATCGGACCGGAGCTGCATTTCCTGATCCATGTCTGGACCAAGGGATTACCATTATTCTTCCCCCCATTATTTTGGTGACACTCCAGCCGATTCTGCCCATTATTCCTTTGCCTACAGCGACTCCCTAACCGGTTCCTAGCTGTGGAGACTGAGAGACTAAGAGATTAAGAGATTTTTAGGGGTATGGTCAATGGGTCTAAGCTGATAGTTTTCTGCCCTATCGTCGCGTCGGGTATAACAAAGGACGGTGGTAATCCATGGATTACCACCGTCTTTTTATTTTTAGGCACTAACGGCGTCACTCGCGACAAAAAATTGTCGATCTTCTTGAAAAATGGCAGGCTTGGGAAATCTTGTCTACACGGATAGGAGAAACACCGATGGCTTTGGCTTTTATCCGTGTTCTTCCTATCCGTGTATACACCGTTTTTCCAAGCGAAGTCTTGGAAAGGAAGTAGTACCTTGTGAGTCAACTTCATATACCGATGGTAACTACTAAGCCTGTTGCCTGAGCTTGTCGAAGGCAAACGGGCTTCGACAAGCTCAGCCCTCGAGAGGCTTAAGTTATGACCCTATCCACTACTTCTGTAAAGCTGTACTGAGTGGGGCTATTGTGGCGAGGGCGTTTCGCTGGTCACAGGGGTGTTGAGGTGAGCCAGCAACAAAGCAAAGAGAATAGCGGTTTGCCAATGGGTCGTGAGCCAGAGGGTGACATCAAACAGGCCAATCACTAACATGGCGCACCAGGGGGCGAGTTGGGCGAGGGTGACACGACGGTTTATGACCAGGTAGAAGGGGGCCAGGATCAGCCAAAGCCAGAGTAAACCACCGGGCACACCTAGCTCGGCTAGCATGAGGAGAGGGATGTTGTGTACCGTGAACGCGGCCGCGTCCAACCCCTTGGCGTAATCTGCATAATTGCCCAACCCAACCCCACGCTGCCAATTGATCATAATCACCTGTTGGGCCAGCTTAATAGCGGCCATGCGCTCATTAATAGACGTGGCTTCTAGCGGTTGATCAAAATTAGACAACCGGCTGAGGGCCAGATCACCATAAAGAAAGAGGCAAAGAGCCAACAGAAGAAAGGCGAAAACATAAGGAGCCAGGGTGTAAATAGTGAACCGTGAATGGTTAGCCCGGTTGGCGGGTAACACAGAAGATCGCGCCGCTAGAGTGGAACTAATTCGCCAGATCACAAAACCCACCAGGAAAGCCAGCCAGGCCGACCGGGAAAAACTTACAAATAGCCCCATTAACCCCAGACCAATAACCAGGGGAAAAATAAGGTTCATCAGACCCCTGGGCCGTTCTCGTAACTGATTTTGCCAGGCGGGTAGAAGCAATAGAAGCATGACGGTGAGCAGGGAGCCGAGCAGATTAGGGTGCATGGTCAGGCCATATGCCCGCAACCAGTGAACCCCTCTGGCGCTCAAGACGGTTACACCTGTGAAGGCGGGATTGAGGGGCAGTTCCCCTAACAGGGTTAACCCTAAATCTTTCTGGCTGAGGAATTGACCTAAGGCGACCAGGCTCTGGCACAAGGTGATGATAAGCAGCGGCCGCGACCAGTCGCGCCGATGGTTAATCAGGTATAGATAAACCAGCCAGGCCAAACTCAGCCCCATCCCCTGCAAAAACGTGCGCCGGGTGGGGGCCGGGTCAAGGCTCAATAACCCCCACACGGTAAACATGAAAAACGGCAGGCTCAGTGCCCGCCGCCCCAGGTTGATAAAGGGGTGTTCGGGCTGACGAGAACGCCAAATCTGCACGCCCCAGCCGATGATAACTAGAAGCGGGAGCAGATTAAATAGACCCAACTTGACGGGTGCGCCCGCCCATTCTGCAAAACGGACCAGCGGCAACCAGGCAAAGGGGCCATAACGCCAGGATGGCGTGATCAAATTAAGGATCAGATACAGGGCAAAGGTGTAATGAACCAGCCGGGTAAGAAATTTGCCGGAATTCTGAGAGGGAGAATCACTGTTTATAGGTGGATAGAGCATCGTTAAACCTGTGCCAGCTTAATCGTAGCCGATGCAACCTGACTGTCAACGTTTTTGGTTGTGTTGTTAAAGGAGAAAAGGTTACAATAAAGTAATGAATGGCGCGGCCGCGGGACTCATTTTCGCTTTTCTGTTAGCCACTGCTTATGGAGCTGGTTTTCATGTGCTCGTGGGTGGCCCTGCTCGCCGCCTGCCCCTTTATATGTTGGCTGCCTGGTTAGGCTTCACCTTAGGCCACTTTCTGGGAGCCGTGATCGGCATTACCTGGTTCAAACTAGGCACTGTTTACTTGTTGACCGCCAGCTTAGGGTCCTGGATAACACTGGTCCTGGCGCGCTGGCTCAGCCGCCCGGAAGAGGCAGAATCTCCTGAAGGAAACGACTGATTTCGACATTCTACCTCCGGTATATTTTGTGCCACTCCCTAAAAATGGTATACTCAAAAAGCTTAATCTAAAGTGAAGTAATCCATTAGAACATGACTGCAACCACTCAACCTACAGTATCATCAGCAGAACCGCAGCCGGAAAAATTAGTCCCAACCCTTTATGTCGTTTTGGGAGTGATCGGACTGGTTGTGGTGGTGGGCCTTTTAATCGCGCTGGTTCTCTGGCTGGCGAACAACTATGCTCCCCAATTAGAAGCCATTCGTGATATTTTCATCGTTATGCTGGCTTTTTCTTCTTGTGGGGTCTTACTCGTTGGTATTCTTGCTGTAATCATGCTCATCCGCCTGGTTAACATGCTGGAATTTGAGATTAAACCCATTTTGGAAAAGACGAACGAGACGATTAGCACTGTGCAGGGCACAACTCGTTTTGTTAGCCAGAATGTGGTGAAACCGACGATTACCATCAGTGGTTACGCGGCCGCAGTATCGAGTGGGTTACGCACTCTGTTAGGCAATCCCAAACGAAATTTACCAGATTAAAATGGGTTTTGGGTTCCTCGTTATGCGTGGGCGGAAAGTCAATAACGAAGAACAAATAACCTTAGAAGGAGATGGAATATGAGCGACAATAACGGTGGTGGCGATATTGGGGCCTTTTTGGCCGGGTTTGTGATTGGTGGCTTGGTTGGCGCGGCCGCAGCGCTGATTTTGGCCCCCCAGTCCGGTGAAGAAACACGACATCAAATTGCGGATCGCGGCCGCGAATTGCGGCAAGTTAGTACCGAGCGTCTCCACGAGGTTCGGGCCAAAACAGAAGATTATCTGGCCGAAACCCAAGACCGAATTAAGGACGTAACCAGCCAGGCTCAAGAACGGGCGCGCATTGTCCTTGACCAAGGCAAAGAGCGTGTCAGCCAGGTTGTCAATCGTGCTCGTGAAGACGAAAATCAGGGAGACACCTCTGCGGCCGCGTAAGCAAGCACCTTTTTCTGCCAATCCTTACCAACCATACAAGAGGCGTCTCCCCTGGGAACCGCCTCTTTTTTGTGTTTCATGACCCACCATCCACCTACCACCCTCGACAGTCTCATTCCCTTACTCCCCCACGGCTTTGGCAGCAAACTGGCTGATGAGTGTCGCCGCGCTTATGATTTTGCCCTCCTCAGTCATGGGCAACAGCACCGCGAAACCGGCGAACTATACATTGAACACGATCTCGCCATCGCCAAAACCCTGGCTGAACTAGGACTTGATGGCACTTCCATCATTGCCGGGTTGTTGCACGATATTTTACTCCCCCATACCAAAATCACCCTGGAAAAAGTGCTAAGTCTGTTCGGAACTGAAGTTGCCTCTCTGGTTAAAGGGCTGGATAACCTCGAATCATATACCGAGCATGACAAATACCGCGCCTTCAAAGGGGATGATAGCGCCCACACCGCCGAAGAAATCCGCAAAGCCATTCTGGTCATCATTCAAGGTGACATTCGTGTCATCCTCATCCGCATGGCCGATTACCTGCAAGACCTGCGCAAAGGCAAAACCCTGCCCCCCGACCGACAACTTACCCTGGCCAAAGAAGCCATGAATATTTACGCCCCCTTAGCCAACCGGCTGGGGGTGTGGCATCTTAAATGGGAGCTAGAAGACCTGGCCTTTCGTTACCTGGAAGCGGAGCGCTACAAAGAGATTGCCCGGCGCATTAACCAACGCCGCGATGAGCGGGATCGCCAAATAAAAATAGCCGTAGAAACTCTGGAAAGAGTCATCCAACAACGGGGTATCCAGGCCAAAGTATCAGGACGACCCAAACACATTTACTCCATCTACCGCAAAATGGAGCGCAAGAAAGTAGATTTTGGGCATATCCATGATATTCACGCCCTACGGGTCATCATCCAGATCGATAAACTGGCTCAGGATAGGGGCGAACGGAAGTGATAAGAGCTAGAGGAGTCGAGCCTGTGTTATCAGTTGTTGGGCATCGTGCATAGTTTATGGTCGCCTGTGCCCCAAGAGTTTGATGATTACATCGCTCACCCCAAACCCAACGGTTATCAATCGTTGCATACGGCGGTAGTGGATGATCAGGGACAGACTTTAGAAGTGCAAATCCGCACGGACAAAATGGATGAATTTGCTGAGCGTGGGGTAGCGGCGCACTGGGCTTACAAAGAAGGAGCAGGCAAACAGGTCGTGAACCTAAACAAGCGGATTCAGGAGTTGCGTCAGACCTTGCTCAGTCTGCGCGATAGTGAAGATTCCCTGACCGATAGTGAACTGTTTAAGAGCGAAGTTTTATCCGAACGCATTTACGTGTTTACACCTAAAGGGGATGTCATTGATTTGCCTCTAGGGGCTACGGCCATAGATTTTGCCTATCACATTCATACCGAGTTAGGCCATCGTTGCCGGGGAGCCAAGATCAATGGCAAGATGGTCAGCCTGGATCACAAATTGGCCTCGGGCGACAAAGTAGAAATTATCAAGGCCAGCAAAGGGGGGCCAAGCCGGGACTGGATGAATGAGAGCCTGGGTTATACGGGTGATCCACGTTCCAGGGCTAAAATTCGCCAATGGTTTCGCCAGCAGGAGCGGGAGAAGAACATTGAGTATGGCCGTGAGGTGGTGGAGAGGGAGATTAAACGGCTGAATGTGAATGCCCAATTGGCGGTGGCTGATGTGGCTCGTGGGATGCATTATGAGGATGTAGATTTGTTTCTGGCGCGGGTGGGGTTTGGGGATATTCAAAGCAATCAGATTACCGGCGCTATTGCCCTGCTCCAGCGGGACATCAGGCCAGATGATGATCTGGCCCAACTGATCAAACCCCCGCCGATGATGGCCCCCGGCAAAGGGCTGACGGTGAAAGGGGTTTCTGGATTACACACAAAACTAGCCGGATGTTGTTCGCCGATTGCCCCGGAACCGGTCATTGGTTACATCACCAGAGGCAAAGGGATTACCATTCACCGGGCTGATTGCCCTACGGTGGTCAATATTTCCGAGAAGGAACGTCTGATTGAGGTGGATTGGGGGCAGGAAGAGGAACGATACCCCATTCCGCTGGTGTTACGGGCGTATCAGCGGTCAGGGTTGGCCGAAGAAATATCCACGGTGGTCCGCGGCCGCAACATTCGCATCCCCAAAGCCAAAACCACCACTAGTAACTCCATCACCACCGTCTATCTGGTGGCCGAAGTCGCCAGCCTGGCCGAACTGGATTGGGTCATCCACCGCTTCGAGAACATTGCCAACGTCTTTGAAGTCCGCCGCCAACGCTGGACGGAGTAAAATCTTTAGGAATGAATCG
>JADJUV010000106.1 GCA_016716885.1 Candidatus Trichofilum aggregatum
GACGTGGGTAACGCAGCAATGAGGGCGGTGAGAGTGTTTTGGCGGTATTGGATCGCCAGAGAGACATTTTGACCATGCAGACTAAACATGGCGTTGTCAATCTCTTCGCCACTATCCGTGGCCCGCACCGGCACGATGGTAGTGCTATCCCCATCAATTTTGATGACCGTGCTGGCAACGGGCTTGGCCTGTTTGAAATCTACCGTTTTGCCCACATCGACGGATTGGGTCACAACCGACAAGGTAGCAGCGTCTTCTACATATTCCACCAGTTTGCCCGCGATTTTGTTCAAAGCAGTTTCGATGTCCATGATTACTCTCCTTGGTTTTAGGTTTTAGCTTTCTTTTTTGATGGCTTCCAGCTCCCCTAATTCGGCTAACACCTGCCGAATATAGTTCCAGGCGATGGGAACCGCGGCCGCGGCCGTAATGCCACCCCCCGCCAATGAAGCCGTTATCTTAGCCGCACTCTGCACCGTCAAAAACAGGAGCCGAATCGTCACCCACATCCTCACCCACCCCAAAACTAACCGGCGCCGTGCCGCTAGCCGTTAAATCTATCTCTTCTAACAACATCTGCTCCGCATTAGGCAGGGCCAGGGTTTCCGTGCTGAAAGAGGTGGCTCCAATGGCCGGGGACATGGCAATGAGATGATCCAGACGAGGGGTTACATTCGCCAGCTTGGTTTTAGCTGCCGCCAGCCGCTTTTCCCCTTCGGTTAACCATTGTTCGGCCTGATCATCATCGTCGGGAATGTTGAAACGCCAGACAGGCACAGGCGGCCCCGTTTCTTCAACAGAGAACGAGACAGGTTCCGGCGCGGCCGCGGACCATAACCCCAACAATACCGGGCTGTCTTCCGTTTCGGCCAGACCAACGAGTTCAAAAACAGGTTCAGACATGGGAATTTACGATTGACGATTGACGATTGAATCGTGAGTCACCTGATAGAAGAAGCCACGAATTACACGAATTTTTCCCTGTAACTTTGCGCCCTTGGCGCCTTGGCCTGAGTTTCTTCGGTAGACTTAATCATCAATCCTACTTGATCGGATTAACCAGGCTCGCGGCCGCGCTGGTTAGCAGTTCAATCATCCGGGCACGATGTTCCAGGGCCTGTTCCACCATATCCTTATGGATTTGCCATAGTTGGTCATCAATTTCACTGGAACGGCGCGGAATCAGCACATCCATATCCCCATCCAGGCTAATGTGGGTCATGGCCCGCAGAGAAGCCGTATCCCCAAACGGGTCAGCGTTATTGCGGTTGTATTTGTTTCCCGCCCCCTTGACATCATCACTGACGAAGGTGCGCACTTCCAGGCTGGTCACATCCGCGGCCGCTTCCTTCAACGTGTTGCCCAAACGTGTACCAAACTCCTGGAGTGAAGCCACAAACCCGGATGACGCCGGTACACCCCCCTCGGCTTCCGGCTCTTTGCTCCGAAATAAATCCGTGATCCCAAAAGCGGTAGCATCGGTCGTTTCACTACTGGTTGAGGTTGTTTCTACGGTGGTAGTCACAACGCTCGCCGTAACCGTGGTACTGCTACTTTCGTTTGACGAGGGTGTTTTGGGTGTGACCGCACTAATGGTGGGACGTTCGCTGGTTGCGGCCGCGCCCGCTTCCGCCACCATCAACTTCACCGCCGGGTCACCAATAACCGCCCAACCCCGCGCATCATTGCTCGATGTCCACATCGTCGCCAACTTACGCACATTAGGCGGCGCGCCTGCGTCCACATCCTCTAACTCCACCGACAAATCAGAGGCCATTTCCGCATATCGTTCATTAAACGGCTCAATCGCCGAACCAATAGGATGGCCTTCCAACAAACGCTTCAAGACACTTTGGAATGATTCCAACGACCGGCCCGCCCGTTCCCACATGAACGAATAACCCCAGGCCCGTTCCACATGCCCCACAACGGCCAACGCCCCGCCCTTGGGCCGGTTCAACAGTTGCCGGGGCAAATTCGCCACAAACGGATGAGGTGCCACCGCTGACCGGTTCTTGTTAGCAATCTTATAAAACTCATCAAACTCCGGTGTACCGCCACCATAACAGGCAAAGAAAAAGGCAATCAGCCCCAACAAATTCAATGAGCTGTCCAGGTCTTCACCGGAGAAATAATGATCCCGCTCAATGCCACTGCCTGGCCCGGCCCAATCCTGGCACAACAACGCCCCCTGATGCGGCAACTGCAAAGGATCATCTTTGGGAAAACCCATCCCATGAGAAGCCGAGAAAAGGAACGCGGGTGTCTGGCCGCCACCCAACAAAGAGGCCAACTGACTCTTGGTCGCTTTGCCGGGGCCAACATACGAGTCAAACGCCCAGGATGACTGATCTCCGGTAGCCCATTCATGCAAAGGGGACACCAAATGTTCGGAACTCAACTCCGTCGCCCGGTCCCCTTTGGTATTGACGCCCCAAAAAGCTCCCCGCCGGGGTAAAGACAGCTTTTTCGTCTCGGCATCCACCACACTTTGGGCATACTGAGCATATTCTTCAATGGTGTCAAACCAGATACGGCCCACCGCATATTGAACGTCTAATTGATATTGGAACCGGTAAGGGATGGCTTTGGGATCACCGGCAATGAGCAGGTAATAGGGAACCTTGTCCGGGTTGGCGGGGCCAGGAGCCGCCCCGTGCCGGGCCAGGAATTCCTGTTTGCCCTCTTTGCCGGGGCGATAAGCGGCCACATTGGTATATTCTTTGTAGCGTCGTTCATCAACTGATTGGGCCTGTTTCTTGCGATGTTCTAAAAGGGGGGAAAGGGCTTCTTTAATGGCTTCAGCTCGCTCATCCCCGTTAGCAAAAATAATCCCCCAACCCGATTCTTCAACTTTCTTCTGATCAATCCCCTCAATCGTGCTGTAATGATCAGGGCTACTGGCGCGATCTTTTAACTCTTCCAGGTGATCCTGGTCAATTTCTCGCCCCTGAGCCACATTAGACAAATCTTCCGCCGAAACCGGATCAAACAAATATTTGCCGGTACGGCCATCAATGCCATTGTAGAAAAGCTTTTCTTTGGGATCGATACCATCCAATTCTTCATCGAAATCACTCATGAAACACACTCCTTTGGCGAATCAAGATCAGAGGTGGTAAAAAGAATATCAATCATCATTTAGTTAAGGTGGTTGTTGGGAAAACGCCTCCTAAAGATACCATAAATCAAAGTTGTCTCACAACTACCCCAGGGCTTTTCCAAAGTCAAAAGTACAACTTCACACAACTCTTTAGCAAGGTTAGTCGGAAGATCCATCCCCCTAACCCCCTTCCCGGGGGAAGGGGGAACCTTACTTGTGCCGTTTTTTGAGGGCGTACGCCCTCAAAAAACGGCACAAAATAATATTCCCCGCCCCTGGGGGCGGGGTTAGGTGGGGAAAACCAAGTATGCGATTTGCTCCGCGGCCGCGTTCCCCTTCCGTGCCTTACTCCCCACACATGCGTTATAATCCCTTCACCTGGATGTAACCTACTACTTAGCTAGGCTAGAGCTAGAGGAAAAGAACCTCTGGCTCTCGCTCTTCCTCTAGCCCTAGCTCTCGCTCTATTTCTACCATTCACGAGGTGACAAATGACCCAACACGCAGACCATTTCGGGGCGCGAACCCGTTTGCCCGGTAGCGCCAACCAGGTTTACTACCGCCTGGGCAAACTGACCGATGACGGCATCGGCCACATTGACCGCCTACCCTACTCCATCAAAGTCCTGCTCGAAGCCCTGCTCCGCAACTGTGACAACTACATCATCAACCCCGCAGATGTCGTGCGTATGGCCAATTGGAACGCCAAAACACCTGACCCGGTGGAAATTGCCTTCACGCCAGCCCGCGTCATTTTGCAGGATTTCACCGGTGTACCCGCCGTTGTAGACCTGGCGGCCATGCGCTCGGCTTTAGCCCGGTTAGGTGGCGACCCCAAGAAGATCAACCCCCTGGTGCCCGTTGATCTGGTAATTGACCATTCCGTGCAGGTGGATCAGTTTGGTTCGGCGTATGCCCTCATGTACAACGCAGCGCGGGAATTTGAACGCAACCGGGAACGGTATGAGTTCCTCAAATGGGGACAAGACGCCTTCGACAACTTCAGCGTCGTGCCCCCGGCGACAGGTATTGTTCATCAAGTAAACCTGGAATATTTAGCCAACGTGGTCATGAGCAAAATGGAAGGGGATGAGCAGGTGCTCTTCCCTGATACATTGGTAGGAACCGATTCCCACACCACCATGATTAACGGCCTGGGGGTTGTTGGTTGGGGAGCGGGTGGCATCGAAGCTGAAGCAGTGATGTTGGGTCAGCCGGTATACATGCTTACGCCAGAGGTGGTTGGTTTTAAACTCACGGGTGCTCTGCCCGAAGGGGCTACGGCTACCGACCTGGTGCTGACGGTGACACAAATGCTGCGCCGGAAAGGGGTGGTGGGTAAATTTGTGGAGTTCTATGGGGATGGCATTCGTCACATGAGCCTGCCCGACCGGGCGACCATCGCTAACATGGCCCCGGAATATGGGGCCACGATTGGCTTCTTCCCGGTGGATGAGGAGACGCTGGCCTATATGCGCCGCACCGGTCGCCCTGAGGCCTTGGTGCAGACGGTTGAGGCGTATTGCCGGGCACAAGGGCTGTTTTATGACGCCACCCAGCCTGACCCCGCGTTTACGGATACGCTGGAACTTGATTTGAGCAGTGTTGTACCCAGTTTGGCTGGCCCGAAGCGGCCGCAAGATCGTGTACCGCTCGCTGACATGAAAGGCACGTTCAAACAAGCCCTGCAAACGTCGGTAGACAAGGGCGGGTTCGGTCTAAATACCGACACACTGGGCAACACCGGGGTGGTTAGCAATGGCACCGATGTGGCGATTGGGCATGGGGCGGTGGTGATTGCCGCCATCACCAGTTGCACCAACACCAGCAACCCCAGTGTCATGATTGGGGCGGGCCTGGTGGCTAAGAAGGCGGTCGAGGCTGGTCTGACAGTCAAACCGTATGTGAAAACCAGTCTGGCCCCTGGCTCTAAAGTAGTCAACGATTATTTAACTCATTCCGGTTTGTTGCCTTACCTGGAGCAATTAGGTTTCCATATTGTGGGTTATGGTTGTACCACCTGTATCGGCAACTCCGGGCCATTGCCGGAGCCGGTCGTGAATGCCATTGACGCGGGTAATCTGGTGGCGGTGTCGGTGTTGAGTGGCAACCGCAACTTCGAGGGGCGGGTTCATGCCAAAACGCGGGCCAATTATCTGGCCTCACCGCCGTTGGTGGTGGCTTATGCGCTGGCGGGAACGACAGACCTTGACCTGACCACGGATCCCATCGGCGAAGGCACAAATGGCCCGGTTTATCTGCGCGACATCTGGCCGACCAATGAGGAAGTAAAACAGACGGTGCATCAGTCGCTCCAAGCGGAGATGTTCCTGAAGCAGTATGGTAACACGTATACGGCCAACGAAACCTGGAACGCTATCCCCACGAGTGGCGGGGAGTTGTACGATTGGGATGCGGCCTCGACTTATATTCAGGAGCCACCGTTTTTTACGGACCTGACGTTGGAGGTGAAGCCCATCAGCAATATCGAACGCGGCCGCGTCCTGGTCAAATGTGGCGACTCCATCACCACCGACCATATCTCCCCAGCCGGTTCTATTGCTAAGAATAGCCCCGCGGCCGCGTACCTGCTTGATCACGATGTCGAATACAACGATTTCAATTCCTATGGCTCACGGCGGGGCAACGACCGGGTGATGACACGGGGCACGTTTGCCAACATCCGTTTCCGTAACCAGATGGCCCCCGGCACCGAAGGGGGCTGGACAACCTACCTGCCCACCGGCGAAACAACTACCCTGTTTGACGCCTCGCTCCGTTACAAGGCTGATGGCACCCCCTTGTTTATCTTTGCCGGTAACGATTATGGCATGGGTAGCTCCCGCGACTGGGCGGCCAAAGGGGTTTTGCTGTTGGGGGTGAAAGTGGTCATCGCCAAGAGCTACGAGCGCATCCATCGCAGTAATCTGGTGGGCATGGGTGTTTTGCCCTTGCAGTTCAAAGCGGGTGAATCGCTGGAAACGTACGGCCTGGATGGCACGGAGACGTTCACGACGTTGAATGTGGGGGATGATTTAAAGCCGTTGCAAGAAGTGTTGTTGAAAGCGGTCAGCCCTGAGGGGAAAGAGACTATTTTTGCCACGCTGTGCCGGATTGATACGCCGGTGGAAGTGGATTACTACCGCAATGGGGGGATTTTGCACACGGTGTTGCGGAAACTGGCGGCGTGATGCGAAGGAACTCGTAGGAACTGCGGGAACTCGTAGGAACTGAAGACGCGGCCGCAATTGGGAAACTGGTTGCGGCCGCGTTCCCATTCCATTCGTCGTCATTCGTTCGTTATCCCTGTGTCATATCACAGGGCAACCACAAGGGTTGCCCGTACATTTATGATCCGTTGGCGGGTGTTTGGGCGACCGCTTTAGAGAGGGCCATCGTCACAAAAGCATTCAGGCTTACCCCTTCCCGCCCGCGGCCTGCACTAACTCCCGGTGCGAACGGGGCACACGTGCCACAAATTTGCCGCTGTAATCGGTAAGCGAGCGTGGCTCCGGATGGGGTCGCCATCGGCCAGGGCGGTCTCGATCCAGGTACGCAGCGCATCATCCAACATCTCCGCCAGTTCCGCAAATGAATCACCCTGCGTCATACAACCGGGCAACTCCACCACCCGCGCCACCCAACCTGATGTATCATCCGTCTCATCACGGAAAATCTCAATCGTGTAGGGCAATTTCAAATAATCCTCTACTGTTTTTGCCATTGTTTCCCCTGTTTACTCGCTCACCTTACCTAATCCCAGTTCATCAAGGATTTCCAGAGCCAGTTTGATGTAGATTGGTTTAAGAAATGGTTTTTTATAAGGAACAGTCATACGGTATTCGCCTCGCTTGTATACCGTATGGCTCCCTTTCCCTTCACGTGTTTCAAAGCCAAACCAACGTAATATCTGTTCTAACTCTTCCAGGCGAATGTTTTTCGGGTTCTGCCGTAACTCTCGCCAATAGTTTTCTTTCTGGCTCATTTTTGATTTCCTAATAGTACCACATTTAGTATCGCTTGGGGAAAGTGATGATTTAGGTAGGGCTGGCCTTGTGTCTGCCCGTTGCTCAATGCGGGTTGGCGAACCAGGTGCGGTAGAGGGTGTGTTTCAAATGAGTTGAGCAATGAGTGCCTGGCACGGGGTGGCGAGTTGTGTTAAGCCCAGGCTTGTCTGCCCCGTGCCAGGCACTACATGGAAAGACCAACCGAAATAAAACACACTCTTTGGCAAACCTGTATTACCCAATACCTGGACCCCCATGACACTTCTTGTACTTTTTTCCACTTCCACAGGGGCAGGGATCATTGCGGCCGATTTTGGGTTCGGTGCGGGGTGTGACCGCTCTCATGCGTGCCAGGCGTGCTGTTTCTTCTTCTCGTGCGATACGCTGTTGTCGTGCCTGCTCTGCCTCATACCCATCCTGATAATCTGGCCGAACATCATAGGGTGGTGGCGGGTTTTGTGGTTTGAAGCCCTTTTTCATCTCGCGTAAATAACTCTGCCGCCGAAAAAAGTCGTCATATAACAAACCGGCATCATCGAGAGCCAAAATATGGTCGTGGCTGGTTTCATCGGCCAGTTCGGCCAATTCACTGGCCCAGTTGCCCCACATTTTATCCATTTCGGTGATGGTGGGGATTTCGGCCATGGGTGGCAATTGTGCCCGGAATATGGCACAGACTTCTTCACGGGTTTCTGGATAATAGGTTGCTACGCGGGTCAGGATAGAGCCGCTTAACCCTTTGCCATAGGCCCATTCGTTGTTACTTTCCTGACGGATGACGGATTCCAGGTAAGAAATGACCGAAGGTCCGAAGTGGAATAAATCATCTTCAAACCATTCACACAGGTCTTGTTTGACGCGGACGTTATCGCTATAGAGACGGGCAAAGATCGGTAGCGCATCCAGGTTGCGCCAGGCAAGCAGGAATTTACCGGCGTGGATGAAGCGAAACCAACGGGGATCCTCATCCGGCCAATTGTCATCGTAAGAGTCAGCAAACAAAGCAAGCAATAACGGTTCCGTCTCAGACCGCCGTTCCCAGATGGCGTTGATGAGGTCGGGATGGGGATAACGTCCGGCCATATTTAACGATTGGATGAGTTGTTCGGGGGTTTTGTCGTTCATTATGATCCCTTTGTACCGGGTTCAATTTGACCCAGCAACCCAGCGGTCAGGCGTTCATCTATCTGTTGTCTGGCTTTTTGTTCGGGTGTCATAGGCAAACTCAGGACAGGAAAGGTTAAATTCTAGTGGCAAAGGAGGAAAAGTAAAAGAAAGTGAACCAGAGATCAGCCATTCTCAATTTGGCAACCAATGATAGTAGGGGCGGGACGATGCGGGTTCAATCGGGGTGAACGGGGAAATGATCCTTCCGCGTCGTCTCGCCCTCTTACGATTGCGGCTCACAAGAGGGCGAGACAGGTGGGAAAACAGGTTCCCCGCTCCCACATCCTGGCCCACCCCTACGAATGGTCGCAAATTTAGCATGTCTGCCCGAAGATTCGGGGCCTTGCCCACAAGCACCTTCTGGATTTCAGGGGTGATGGAGAAATAAGAGAGAAGGGCCACACGCGCCAAACCCGTTTTGCGGTATACTTTCCGCCATGTTGGAGTTGCGGCGATGGAGCCACGAACGAATCACCTGGCTGAACGAACGCACCCAGGGCTGGTTGGGCATCCTCTTCTGGGCCTTTTACCACACACTGTCGGCCAAATCATACCTCGCGGCCGCGTCCCTGGCCTACTTCACCCTCTTCTCCCTCTTCCCCCTCATCCTGTTAGCCGTCGCCATCGCCAGTCTGTGGTTAGACCCTCTCTCCATTGAAGGTGATTTGCTGGCACAACTAGAGTTTGCCGCCCCCGGTTTACGCGCCCTACTGGGCGACAATCTCATCCAAATTGTCTCGGCCCGTAGCACCATCACCGGCCTGGCCGTCATCACCTTCGTTTGGGGTTCATCCAACATCTTCTGGGGTGTTACCCGTACCCTGGACGAAATCTGGTCGGTTCATGGCCAACGTCCCGGCTGGCGCCACCGGGGCATAGCCATTTTGCTGGCTTTAGGCTTAGCCATCTTGATGTTAGTCGCCTCCATCGCCCAAAGCACCATCAGCGTTGTGCTCAATCGGTTTGTACCTGAGCTTTGGCTGCGTTACCGCGCCCTCACCAGCATCGTGTTTAGCATGGGGTTAGATGTGACTCTCTTTGGTTTGTTATATCTTTATTTGCCCCATCGGAAACTACGCTGGCGCGACATTCTGCCCGGGGCCATCGCCGGGGGAATCTTGTGGGAACTGGCTAAACAAGTGTTTATCCTTTTCCTCACCCGCTATCTAACCGTCACCAACCTGCTCTATGGCTCGGTGACGGCCCTCATGGCTTTCCTCTTTTGGTCATACATCAGTGGGCTTATTTTTCAGTTTGGGGCGTTTCTAAATGTGGAGTATGTGGGCTACCGTACCCAGCTAGAAGCAAGGGCAAAATAAAGGTAAAGGGGATACCGATGAGGTGGGCCAGAGCCATGTTACCTAATACAGAGGCATTCAGGTGCCCATAGATTAGGACGGAGAGTTGGGTGGTGAGCAAAAAAAGAAACCCCACCCGCAACCGTCTTTCGGTGGGGTCTACCAGGGTCCAGGGGAAGAGCCAGGCGGCATACCAGAGGCGAAAGCTGAGGGCTTGAACGACATAACCCGCAAAAATATCCGTGACAGAGCGAAAAGAATCGCGGCCGCGCCAGGTCCACCACAGTAATACCCCCGCCAACAACACAAACAGCCAGCTACCCATATCTGCCAGTTGGGCAACTGTCACGTCTACCCCCAAAAACTCACCCAGAAAATAAACCAGCGTCAGGGGAGAAAACCCCGCCCCCCCACGGGACTCCTGCACCAACCGGTAGAGCAAGGCAAACGGTGAGCCAAAGGGTAAAAAGGCCAGAAAAAACAGCCCCACACTGGCAAACAAGGCCACCAGGAAGAGCTTTACCCGTTCGGCGGACAGACGGCTCATCGGCCCCGGGGTTACTGTCCGCCACATGCCCAGAAAAATGAAGGGCAAGGCCAACAAGCCGATCAGTTTGGTGAGGGGGGCCAGGGGCAGAACCAGCCAGGCCAGATGGACGCGGCCGCGACGCCACAGCCACACCCCCAGCAACAGCCAGAACAACATCAGGCCGTCATTGTGCCCATCGGCCACAAAAATAAGGAGCAACGCCGGGTTCCACAACCATAACAAGGTGCGTCCCAGCCGTGCGCCCGGGGGCCAATCCACCAACAGGCCCCACAGCAAGAGACCACTGCCCAGGAACGCGGCCGCGCCAATCACCTTAAAGGTTACTAAGCCCGCCAGCAGGTGATCGGGAAAAAGCCAGGTGACCAGACCAGCTACGCCTTCCCACACAGGGCCATACGGCGAGGTGTAGTCGGCCCATTCACCGGCCAGAATGAAATAAGGATCGTCAGGGAAGGCGGCTGGTGTGGTGACAAACGGATTGGCTTGATACAGGGAAGTGACGCGGCCGCGGATGAAATAACGGTACACATCGGTGGCGTTGATGGGGTAAACCCACACCAGAAGCAGGCAAAACAGGCCGGACGCGGCCGCGAACCAGCGCAATCGGGGTGGTTGAGCCATCATCTGCACCCGCCGATAAACCAACCAGCAAGCCCCACTCATCAGCACCAGCCACAACCCATACAACAAACCACCACCCAGTGAGGGCGTGAAACGGCGAATATCGTATTGGGGAAAAACATGGTGATACGGTGCAAGAGGAAACCACAAGGGCAAAATAGCATACCCCAACAACAAAAAAAGCCCTATCTGTTGCGGAGAAAAACGCCGAAAGAAGGGCTTGTCATACCAACGCATATGTTGACTTTGACTACGGTTTGAGTGATTGGAAACGATAGCTTTCAAGAAAAAGATTTTGTTTGTAGTGACCGCTTTAGCGGGCTGGTGCTAGCCCGCTAAAGCGGTCACTACGAACCAAGACCCCAAAAGTTCGTTCGTTGTCTGTCCTAAAAAAGGGGTGTTGAGTTGCGTTTTATTCATTATCGAGGCCGCGCCCATGTTTACCAAGCGGAACAATCAGGGTGATGGCAGTTCCCCTACCCGGAGCCGATTCCACCCGCAAAGAGCCGTCAATCAACGCGGCCCGTTCGTGCATATTCACCATGCCCAAACTCCCGCGTGAACTGTAATTTTTATTGACGGAACCGACATCAAACCCGGCCCCATCATCTTTGACGCGTGTTACAAACAAATCACGCTCTTTCCAGAAACGGACTTCAATGTTTTTACACTGTGCATGTTTACGCGCATTACCCAGCGCCTCATCCACAATGTAAAAAACCACCCCTTGCGCCCGTTCGTTAAGCAAATCGCTGAACTCTGCGCCGACGACCTGCACGGCGATGCCATCGTTGTCGAGCAGACGGCTACCCACCGTTTCAATCGCGGCCGCTAAACCTTGTGTCTCTAAAACCAGCGGCCGCAACGTAAACAACATCCCCCGAATATCACGCACCGCTCCCTTAGCCAGCTCTTCCACCTTCTCTAGCTCCTGCACCGCCTGTTTCGCATCACGCATGAGCAAAGAACGGATGAAATTAATCCGCATGACAATGGCCGAAATCGTTTGTGTGGGGCCATCGTGTAAGTCACGGGCCAGACCTTTACGGGCCTCTTCTTCGGCCTGAATAATGCGCTGTTTCTCGGCCTCAAGTTCCTGGTAAAAACGGGCATTCTCCAGAGCAATAACCGATTGATCGGCCACCGCCGTGAATAACTCCAGATTTTCTTCGGTGAACTGGATATTTTTCTCCACACAACCCAAAACCATCGCCCCATAGTTTTGATAACCGGCCCTTAACGGGATGCTGACGGCCACATAGGAATTGGCAAAGGCGCTGTAATATTTCAAAATCGGGTCTTGGGCGGGGCTATCGCTGACGACGGGTTCAGCCTGTTTTAACGATTCATGGATGATGCCCCCGGCCTCAGCCGGTTCATTTTCCCATATCGCGCATAACAAAACCCCGGGAAGCCAGCGGGACCAAAATGGCCTTCGTCATAAGCATCACCGCCCCAATGAGCGACCGGGCGGGCAGCCCCATTTCTTCAAACGCCAAACCGCACACATCCAGCGCCGCCTCAACTACTTTTTCGTAGTTGAGGCTGGTGCGCAGCGTCGAAGACATATTTTGCAGGGATTCGGCCCGTTTTTTGGCTTTTTGCAGGCGAACCAATTCTTTGCCTACATCGTTATCGAGGGTTTTTTGAATATTCTGCTCAGCGCGTTGGGCCAAATAACTATCTAACCCTCCCGTAAACAAGATAAACAGGCTGGCAATGACGAGCATGAGAACCCAGGATGAAACGGGCGTCTCTAAGAGTTGGGCCAGAGCCGCCAATAAAACAGCCTGAACCATCAGGAGGACAACGCGGCCGCTCCAGGAATAATTATTGAGTCGCCGGAAATAATGGGACAAGGTCTTTTTTATCATGTTTGTCTAGGTTGGAATTGTCCTTTGTACCGGAAAAAGAGGCAAGCCGTCATAAAAATGCACCCGTGAGTCGCTAATCTTGGTTTATACCGGCAATTTTCAAAGAGACGGGAGAGTAGAGATTGACCAGTCTCCAGTCTCTACTCTCTAAACAAAATGCCACTTCACGACCCTTGTGAGTATAACTGGGTTTGGGCCAACGCGGCCGCAATTTGGCCCGCCACCAGACCATTTTGGGTTAATAGGGCCTGGTTAGCAGTACGGCTACGGCCCTCGGTCAATTCGGCCACACGTTGTAACAACCAGGGCGTCGCGGCCGCGCCGTGAATCCCAGCCTCATCGGCCTCACGGGCCGCCTGAGTGATAGCCCGTTCCGCTTCCGCCGTCGGCAATTCGGCCGCACCAGGCACCGGAACCGTCACCAGGATGCCTGTCGCCAAACCCAACTGGTCTCGTGCCTGTATCATTTGAGCGATAGCCACAGGTGTATCTAGACGGGCACTCACCCGCAAACCACTGGTGCGCGAATAAAAAGCAGGCAATTCATCTGTTTGATAACCAATCACCGGAACCCCTTGTGTTTCTAACACTTCCAGGGTTAAGGGTAAATCCAAAATCGACTTGGCCCCACTACAAACTACCGTTACCGGGGTGCGCCCCAATTCTAACAAATCTGCACTGACGTCAAAGGGATGCCCGCGATGCACCCCACCGATACCGCCGGTGGCAAAAATGGCAATTCCAGCCAGATGGGCCAGAATCATTGTGCCGGCGACGGTGGTGGAACCATCGAGCTTTTGGGCCAATACCAGTGGCAGGTCACGCCGACTACATTTGTGTATTTCGTGTTGCGGCCGCAGCGCCAGGTACTCAATTTGTTCAGGGTTTAAACCAACATGAATCCGCCCCTGAATAATGGCAATGGTAGCCGGGATGGCCCCCCCTTCGCGCACAGCCGCTTCCATTTGCAAAGCTGTACTCACGTTTTCCGGGTAAGGTAAACCGTGGGTAATCACGGTGCTTTCTAAGGCTACCAGGGGCGTACCGGAATGCAACGCGGCCGCGACCTCATCATGTATGGTTAATGGAAATCTCAATTTTTAGCTTACCTCAGCTACAGCAGTTCAGATAATCACTGGTTCTTGGTTCGTGACCACTTTGAGATTTAAGACCAGCCCATAAAGCGGTCACTACAAACAACAACTTGATCTTGAAAGCTATAGCAGTATATCAGGTTCACACAACGACTACTTGGGATTTTAGTCCCAACCCAACCGGTAAAGCCGTTTGTAAAAATACTCACCGGCTCCCTTTTGCGTTCGGTTAACCAATTGTGCCACAACTTGACCCGTTCTCCCATTAGCACCCATTACGGACTCGACTTGGCGAAAATTAGTCCGACCTCTGGGAATCTCTTAATCTCTCACTTTCTTAATTTCCGAGGTCCCCAAAACCCAAACTCCAGTTACTGATTATTCTGGAGCGTGAAAATCAAGGCAAAAAGACATACAATAACATCCTTACTCATTGGCCCCACATCCTTACTGGGGTTTGGCGAAAATTAGAACGACCTCTGGAAATCTCCCAGTCTCTCTGTCTCTTACTCGACTCTGGCGAAAATTTGGACGACCTCTGGCAATCTCTTAATCTCTCAGTCTCTTAGTCTCCAGAGGTCAGCCCCAAAAAACGCCAATGTCCAGAGACAAGTTAGTTGAGCACCATTCCTTATTTTCGAGTATGGTCAACAATTTTCTGCGTCAGAAAGCATTGTCCCACTTCGAACGGGCTAGACAACTGGCCGATCGCGAAGCGTTTATGGGTCGTCTCAAAGGCAAGGACACCCGGCTCCTGCCCTTTGAGGTGATTCGTTCCAACCTGCGCCAACAAAACCCACTCTACCGGGGCATCCAGGAAGTTCCGGTCAGCCAGATCATCGGCAGTGTTGGCCGTTACAAAGAGTTTACCCGTAGCTACTTGCCCCTTTCCGATAGCCTTAAAGAGCGGTGGGTCGGGGTTGAATCGTTGGCCCTCACTCGGGGCTGGCCGCCCATCGAATTGTATCAAGTCGGCAATGCCTACTTCATCAAAGATGGAACCACCGCGCCGCCGTTGCCCGGCAACTAAACATGGACACCATCGAAGCCCATGTTTGGGAATTTCCCACCTATGTGGAGATTGGGCCGGATGACAGTATAGAGGCTGTCCTTATTCATCTGGGCGAAGAGCGATTTATGGCCGAAACTGGCCTGAACGACCGGTTTCCTGAACATGGCCTTCGTTTTACCACGCCGGGCCACTACACCGATTTGCTGGCTCAAATTGAAGAGTTGCGCGACAAATTACGCCACATTGACGAAGAAGATATCCCTTATGAGAAGGCCGCCGAACTCTGGTATGAACTAATTTATCTGCCCACCGTGCACATCATTCGGGATTCCACTTTGCTCGATGACTTTCCCGGACGCACTGAAGGAGATATGTTTGTCTGGATGTTGACTCATCAGGATCAGCTAAGTGAAGCCTATGGCGAATTTGCCAATCTGGCCGATTTGGCGGCTTTGCTGGCGGAGCGGTATCGGGAAGGTAGCCTGGAAAAAGTAACCCGTCGCTTACGTGGGTTACTTGGGTTTGAGAGTCTGCCGCCGTTGGAGGGAATGATGGAGGTGGTGGATGAGTGGGGGAGAGACTGAGATTAAGAGATTGAGAGACTGAGGGTACTCTGGAGGGGTGTACCAAGGGGGAACAGGAACTCAGTAGGAACTCTGGGAACTCTCGCCACTTTGCCACCTGCCACCTGCCACTCTGCCCCTCTGCCCCTCATTTCCGTAGGCGACTTTAAACCGACTAACCTGAAATCTGAAGTTTAGCCCCATGATTACTTTTAGCCGTTATAAACTCCATACTTTTCTCGCTTGCCAGCGGCGGTTTCAGTTGCGCTATGTGGACGATTTGCCCTGGCCGGTGGCGCCCCAACTGCCCCATCAGGCTGAGGCCTTGGCGCATGGGGAGCAGTTTCATCGTCTGCTGGAACGGCATTTTTTGGGGCTGCCCACGGACGCGGCCGCGCTCCCTTCCCCCCTGCGCGAGTGGTGGCAAACCTGGCAGGGCCATGCCCCACCCCTACCCCCTGGACGCACCCTACCCGAATTTCGCCTGACAGTGCCCATCGGCCAGCATTTGCTCCTGGGCCGTTTTGACCTGCTCATCCTGGGAGAAAATAGCGCCCACATCTATGATTGGAAAACCGAACGTCGCCCCCGCTCTGCGGCCGCGTTGCGGGATGACCTACAAACACGCCTCTACCTGGCCCTGGTGGCCGAAGGTACCAAAGCCATTCAGCCCCTTCAGCAGCCCATCCCCCTGGAGCAGATTCACCTGACCTACTGGTTTGTGGAAGCCCCGGAAGCCAGTATCACCTTCACCTACAGCCCAGCCGAACACCAGCAAAATTGGGCCGAACTGACTGCCCTCGTCGCCCAAATCGAAAGCCAAATGGCCGACCCCACCCCCTGGCCCCTCACACCTGATCTGAACGAATGTGCCCGTTGTGCCTACCAACTATTTTGTGCGCGGCCGCAACCGGTCATCAAGTTGGATGAATGGTATGAAGAAGAAATGGCCGAGCCGAACGAGACGCTGGAGCCAGAATCACTGTGAAAGACCTGGATGATCTCGCCTTCGTGTTGAGCGAAGCCGGACAAACCCACCTGGCTCACCTGGCCGATACCCCCATCACTCCTCACAACCATCTCAACCTGGCTATGACCCTGCGCCAGACGCTGACGGCGGCTCAGGCTCAGGCGGTGCTAGAAACGGCGCTGTTACGCCAGCTCGCGGCCGCGAAATTCACCCGCGCTGCCCACATGTTTTTCACCCGGCCCGCCCTGGAACAAGCCTCTGGGGAAATCATCGCCACCTACCGGGCCGCTCGTTTTGGGCAGGCTGGCATCCAGACCATCGCCGACCTCGGCTGTAGCATCGGCGGTGACGCCCTGGCCTTAGCCGCGCAAGCCGAGGTGACGGGCGTAGAGTGGGATCCACTGCGGCTGGCTATGGCGCAGGAGAATGTGCGGGTTTATGGGCATGGAGCGCAGTTTCACCCACTTCAGGCAGACATTGCCGAACTGACCCCCTGGCCCGTGGATGCGGTCTTTTTTGATCCGGCACGGCGGGATGAACGGGGGCGGCGGTTCCATTCGGTGCAGGAATATCAGCCACCCCTGTCCATGCTGGATAAATGGTTGACGAAGGTAAAGGGCGCGGCCGCAAAGATTAGTCCCGGTGTAGATTATGCCGAAATTGCCCACCTGGACGCCGAAGTGGAGATTATCTCTGTCAATGGGGATGTGAAAGAGGCACTGCTCTGGTTTGGGGTGTTACGCTCCACCGCCCAACGCCGGGCGACACTCCTGCCCAACGGGCACACCCTCACCGATGATGGCGTGAATGAACCAGTAGCCATCACGACACCAATGGCGTATCTGTATGAGCCAGATGGAGCAGTCATTCGGGCCGGACTGGTAGAACCGCTGGCCCGACAAATCGGGGCCAACAAAATTGACCTGGAGATCGCCTACCTGACCCATTCTCAGCCAGTAGAAACGCCGTTTGCCCGCTGTTTTGCCGTGCAGGATTTTTTCCCGTTCCAACTGAAGCAGTTACGCCACTATTTGCACGAACGAGACATCGGCCAGGTGGTGATTAAGAAGCGTGGTTCCCCCATTGACCCGGATTATTTGCGCGGGCAGTTAAGATTACGCGGCCGCGAACAGGCCATCATCTTTCTCACCCACATCCAGGGCCAACCCAGTATCATCATCGGGCAGGAACGAACCGTCGTCACTGAAAAAGAGACGGCTGGACATGGGGATCGGGGTTGATGGTACCCGAATAACGCAGGATCGCGGCCGCGTCCGGGATCGCCACTTCACCATCACGCACCTGCACCATCCGGCCACTCAACACATCCACATACTCCCCATCAGCCAGTGGCGTAGCCACCACATCTACCACCCCAGCCACATTAAACACCCCCCACAAACCCGCTCCATCCCCCTGCCACATAGCCGTAATCGCTGGTTCCGCCCGCAGCACCGTAAATTGTCCCTGCACCTGCGCCGGGTCTTTCTTCAGTTGACCTAACCGGGTCAGGAACGGTTGTAACGAGTACTCCCCCCAAATAACTTTGTCGGTCTCAAACAGGCTGGGTGTGTGGCTGTTTTCCGCTTCCTGCCCCCCATAAATGAGAAAAGGGCCATCGTTAAACGCCTGAAAAGCCGTCCAGGCCAGCGCCTGATCATAGCTGGGTGCCCGCTTCATGATGCGCAGCTGATCGTGGTTCTCCACACAACGCATCTTCACCAGATGGGCCGGATAAATGCCCCGCTGAAACCACAACGCCGATAAATACAGGGGCACAAAAGTCGGATCGGCTACCGCTTTTTCGTACAACGGCCAGATATCATAATCATAGGAAAGGTCGAAGGCGGTATGAATTTCACCATCAGACCAGCCAGTCAGCCCTCGCCGCCGCCGGTCAATGATAAAACTGGTATGCACCGATTCGGCCAACCAGATGACCTCTGGTTTCACCTGTGCAACCGCCTCACGCGCCTGTTGCCACAACCCCAAAGGCACTATGGACGCCACATCACAACGAAAACCATCCACCCCCAATTCAACCCATTGTTTCAGCGTCTCAATCTGGTATTCCCACAGGGCCGGATCATCATACCGCAGGTCAATCACATCGCTCCACTCGGGAACCGTGGTGATGGGACGTCCCTCAGCATCATGGTGATACCATTCCGGGTGCTCCCGGAGCAGATGAGCATCCGGGGATGTGTGGTTATAAACCACATCAATCATCACCTTCAGCCCTAAAGCGTGGGCATATTGGCATAGCAGTTTGAACTCCTCTTTCGTGCCATACTCCGGGTTGACCTCCCGGTAATTACTGATGGCATAGGGGCTACCCAATGTGCCCTTGCGCTTGACTGTGCCAATGGGATGGATGGGCATGAACCAGATGACATCTACACCCATCTCACGGATGCGGGGTAAGTCAGCCACCACTTCGGCAAAAGTGCCATTACGTCCATGATTACGGACATAAATTTCATAAATGACCAGATTACGAATAGATGATGGGGTGTCTAAAGCCATGATATTCCTACGAAAATAAGTTTCGAGTGGCGAGTTCCTACGAAAGTAACGAACCACAGAGACGCCGAGAACGCAGAGAAAAGAAAAATCTGTGTAAATCTGCGAAATCTGTGGTTAAAACTTTCATTCCTCTTGGTAAAGCTCCTTCAGGCCATCTCCTCTAAATTGCTTCAATAAACTCAACCCGGTTGCCAAACGGATCACGAAACTCGAAACGATTGTAACCAGGAATGGGGACGGAGTCCGCCACTTTCAAACCATACGCCGTGATTTTTTCTTGCCAATGCCACACACCTTGCACGGCATAAGCGATGTGGGCTTTGGTGGCCCGACGATCAACACCGTCCTCTGTGCCCACATGAACTTGATGCTCTCCAATTTGTAACCAAAACCCGCCGCGTCCTTGCAGGGAGTCAGGTTTTTCCACTTCCGTCAGGCCCAAGAAATCACAATAGAACGCTTTGGCTTCAGCCTCGGCTCCTTTGGGTATAGTGATTTGAACGTGATGAATCGCTTGAATGGACATAATAACTCCTGGGAGGGGGTAGAGTGGAAAGGTGCAGAGTGCCAAGGTGCAGAGTGGCAGAGTGGCAAGTTCCTAAAGTTCCTACAGTTCCCAGAGTTCCTAGAATCCCTCTGAGTCCCTCTCCTCAGTTGAATAACCTGAGCAACCCAGTCACCAACTGGTAAAGACCGAAAACGAACAGGGCCAGTACGGAAAAGAGGCTGAGAATCTGGTTAATTCGGGGGTTTATTTGGCCGGTTTTGCCGAAGAAAATGATAAACAGCACTAAGCCTGCCACAAAGGTGATATAAAAGCCGAGCAAAAGGGCTAACGCTTGAAAGGGGGAAACAGCCCAGGCTTGCAATAAACGCGGGCCGAGTATCGTTCCCCAAACGATGTAGGGATTGGGGTTGAGCAGGTTCATGGTGACGGCTTTGCTCAGCACTTGCCAGGGGGTGGTGAAGGTAGATGGATTCGCGGCCGCGGCCCCCCTTCCCTCTTGCCGTTGCCTTAAACCCTGCCAGCCCCCCACACCCAAATACAAAATAAACAACCCGCCCCCAATCTGGATCAGACTCAACACCCAGGATGGCAGGTTTGTCAATACCAGGAGCACAAAAACAATAATAGGGCCATCACTGATCACTGGAGCCAACGCCGCCAACGCCGTGCGCCGCCAGCCCAAAGCCAACGCCTGCGAAATATAAAACGCTTGCAATGGCCCTGGATTGCCCACCGCCGTAAACGCCATGCCCACCCCAAAGAGAAAATCAACCCACATAGGGGCGAATTGTATCACGGCCTCTACTTTTGAACGCCAAACCCCAGAGGTTTTCAGTACGCCATTTCTTGAACCAGATGCCCCCCACCCCTAACCCGCCCCCAGGGGCGGGGAATTTTCTAAGGGCCGTTTTGAGGAAACTGTGATTTCCCTGGCCCAACTTCGGCAAAAAGTTCAACCTGCCCCACACCTGCTATAATTGCCTCAACTTTTCTTCTAATGAGGTAATTCTATGACTGTTCGCGTTCGTTTTGCCCCGAGTCCTACGGGTTATTTGCACATTGGCGGAGCACGCACCGCTCTTTTTAACTGGATGTTCGCCCGCAAACATGGCGGCGTTTTTATTCTGCGTATCGAAGACACGGATCAAAAGCGCACCGTTAAAGGAGCCGTGGATGTGATTATGAACGGTTTACGCTGGATGGGGTTGGATTGGGACGAAGGGCCAGACGTGGGCGGACCGGTGGGGCCGTATGTACAGACCCAACGAGCTACTTTGTACCGCCAATGGGCTGACTGGTTACTACAAAACGGCCACGCGTACAAATGTTTTTGTAGCGAAAAAGAGTTGACCGAGATGCGGCAGACGCAAAAGGCCAACAAACTCCCCATTGGTTATGATCGCCGCTGCCGCCATCTGACCCCGGCGCAGGTGGCCGCAAAAGAAGCGGCGGGTCAGACATACGTGGTGCGGTTTAAGATGAAACTTGAGGGGGACACCACCTTTCATGATGCCATCCGGGGCAACATCCGTTTTGCCAACAAGCAGGTGCAGGACAACGTTCTGCTCAAATCGGATGGGCTACCGACTTACCACCTGGCTAATGTGGTAGATGATCATTTCATGGAAATAACCCACATCATGCGGGCCGACGAATGGATCAGCACGGCTCCCTTGCACGTTAATCTATATGAGGCTTTTGGCTGGCAAATGCCTATTTTGGGCCATCTCCCCGTTATTTTGAACCCTAGCGGCAAGGGCAAACTGAGCAAACGCACACAAGCGTTTAACGATGATGGCACCCAGGTGTTGGTAAAGGTGCAGGAATTCCAGGAAGCCGGTTATTTGCCCCAGGCGCTCAACAATTTCCTGGCTAACGTCGGCTGGCAATCGGGCACAGATGAGGAGAAATTCACCATCGAATCGGCCATACCTAAGTTCCGGCTAGAAGACGTGAACCCGGCGCCCTCGCGCTTGCCTTATAGCAAGTTAGACTGGTTAAATGGGCAGTATATTCAGGAGATGGAGACGTTGGATTTGGCGCTGGCCCTTAAGCCGCTCCTGGACAAAGCTGGCTATGAGGTGAATGCTGAGGCGTTGCTGGCGGTGGCTCCGGCCCTGCGGCCGCGAATCAAACGTTTACCTGAGGCAATTCCCTTTCTACAATTCCTATTTGAAGAGCAACCACTGGCCCTGTCCAAGGAGCAACTGGTACACAAAAACCTGCCAGAAACCGCGGCCGCATCTGCCTTTCATGACACCCTGGCCTTCCTGCAAACCATCCAGCCCTACACCATCGAAACGTTATCCGAAGGGTTACGCCAGATCGGTGAAAAACATACCACCAATGGCAAAGCCGGGCCGTTTTTAGGCGTTCTGCGCCTGGCAGTCACCGGGCAGGACGTGTCGCCGCCGCTGTTTGAGTCACTCTATGCGCTGGGTCGCGGCCGCGGCATCGCCCGCCTGCAAGAGATCATTGCTCTATTCTAACCTCGTCCCGGTTTGCCAGACCGATCAGCCCATGCTAAAATATGCCTCGCTTTGCGGGATAGTTTAATGGTAGAACGGGTGACTCTGACTCACTTAGTCTTGGTTCGAATCCAGGTCCCGCAGTCAAAAAAAGCGTTCCCCCCGGGGAACGCTTTTTTATTTTCATTACTCGACTTTGGCGAAAATTAGCCCGACCTCTGGAAATCTCTCAGTCTCTTAGTCTCTTAGTCTCCAGAGGTCAGCGTAAAAAACGCCCAACACCAGTACAGTTTTACGAAAGGTGGGCGTATATTTTTATGACAAGTCTCACCATTTGTTTGCCGAAACCCTCTAACCCGCCCCCAGGGGCGGGGATGGGCGCGGGTTTTGGGGGCCTCCCGAAAACGCGCCGCTGTCCCCCTCCCCCGGAAGGGGGCAGGGGGATGGGTCTTCCGACTAAATCGGCTAAGGACTTGTGTCAAGCTGAACGAGTTCCTTAGAAACTCGACACCACTACCTCTTGTTGCGGCCCGGCCCGCCAATGCCCCTGGTTAATAAAACCCACCGCCACATCTTCCGCCCCATTCATCAAAATAGAGACCCGCGCATTGGGAGCCGTCGTCGTCATATCAATCACCCGCAAATAGTCAGACAACTCGGCATCCTGGGGCGACAGGTACGCCAACCGGTTGGGGGCCTCACGGAAAAACTGCCAATCGAAACAACTATCTCCTTTGTCCAGATGAAGGGGTAACGAATAAATTCCCGCTTCCACCAAATCCTGGAAGAAATGGGTACCATACGATAAATCGGGCACCATCTGCCCATCTGATGCCGCAATCTCAATCAACACCTTCGTGTTATGAATGTCGGCATAAGAGACCTTCACCCCCAAATCAATGTTAGAGCTGCCCCAACGACCCGGCCCCAACAGCACAAACAACTCATGCTCCAGCCGCTTATTCAATCGGCCCACCGCCCGCCCCAATTCCAGGCGCACCGTGTTGGATGGCACTTTGTTATACATGACGGGATCAACAAAAATGAGGTAGCGAATCCCCTCAACTTTGCCATCAGGAATGAGATAATGACCTCGGAAAAGCAAGTTTTCATCCGGGATGTCCTGGGGAATATCTACCGGGCCAGCATCTGCCCGTTGGCTGAGTGGACGGCACTGGAGCAGAATGAGCTTTAGCTCGGGTTGTGGATACCCCGGAATCAGGCGAATGGCATACTCCATATCCACCGGTGTGCCATAACCCTGCTCCAACCGACGAAGCACATTCCGCATCAATTTAACAAAATTGCGATCCTTGGTCAGATAATCAAATGTCAACACCACATCATCCAATGAATCGCCTGGCCCGAAATTGGTGATAGGTTGCAGGTAATCCCCTTTATCCAACGAAGCGATATAACGCAATATCGGCAGGTGATGAGGCAATACTTCCTTCACAGATACCGTTTTGAAGCAGTTATCCTGCAAATCCACCACATCCACAAAATATTGAGAATATTGGCGAATGGCTTTAGCCGTTGTTTCCGGGCGCAATTGGGGATGGCTCAGGGCAATCATACGCGGGTAATCCCGATCCACCCGATCCACTGCTCGTGTGCCCAGACCAAAAACCAGCCGTAAGAACCCATCTTCGCGCCGGATTTTGCCGTTCCAGCGGAAAGGGTTTTGACTAAATCCGACACCCGCCAGGGCCGGATAGAAGTAATCGTCGTGGCGCTCTCCCTCTACCCCCTGGAGTAACACGGCCATTCGTTCGTCATAATCAATGAGGCCCTTTTTTTGCCGATACAAAATAGCATCCGGGTTTAAGGTGCTGGCAAATACTTTACGGATGGCGTCCAGGAGTTCCTTGAGGTTTTCTTCGGGGGTACCCTGGTTGGGGCAAAAATAGCTCTCATATTTGCCAGCGAAGGAGTAACCAAAACTATCTTCTAGCAGACTAGAGGAGCGGACAATGAGGGGTCGTCCGCCCATTTGCTCCAACACATCGGCCAGTCGTTGCACAATGTTATCGGGCAATTCACCTTGCATATGATCGGCGAATATTTGTGGATACTGGAGACGAATTTCTTCCAAAGGGCGATATTTCTGGTTCATGTAATGATCCAGGTTGTTAAAACGGCGAAATTCGTAAATGACATCGGTGGCAATAAAGTAGGAATCCGGGATGTCTACCTGTGTGCTAATGTCGCCCCCAAATTCGGGGTTTTGTTGTTGGAGCATTCGCCAGGCCAGAAGCATACCCGCCGCTTTACCGCCAATTTTGCCCCGACCAATGCGCCGGTGGTAAATGCTTTGCAGATCAGCAATGCTGAATACTTTCTTAGCCACACGAATAAAATCCAGGTGATCGCTGATCATGCCTTTGATCAACACGACTTTTATCTCTTCCAGGTGGTGGCTGACCTTCT
>JADJUV010000107.1 GCA_016716885.1 Candidatus Trichofilum aggregatum
CCACCATGGATGAGCAAAACCACCTAACGCGAGGGTATGCTCTCCTGATGACGGGTGATCCCCGGCTGAGTGTGGAACATCCGCCGCTGGTGAATGTGCTTAGTGCGTTGCCCCTGCTGTTGTTGCCAGAGTTGCACCTGGATACGAGTAGTTCGGCCTGGCAGGAAGGGCAATGGTACGCCGTGGCTGACTCTTTTTTGTGGGAGACGAATCAGGATGTGACGCGCATGATTTTTTTAGCCCGTCTGCCTATTGTGTGGCTAACGCTGGCCTTAGGGCTGGCCGGATTTGGGCTGGGGTGGCAGATGTGGGGACGAAACGCGGCCGCGCTGACCTTCACCCTTCTCCTCTTCGACCCCAACATCCTGGCCCACGGCCGTTACACCACCACCGACCTGGGGGGAACGTTATTTTTGTTGTTGGCGGTGTGGGGGTTATGGAAGCTGTGGGGATGGGCTCGTGGGAACTTACGGGCCGCTCGCCGTTAGCCAGAATTTGCCAGCGGCCAACCGCCAGCGGCCAACCGCCAGCCGTCTTCTTATAGCCGCTTTTACCCTCGGTTGCGCCTTCGCCAGCAAACTATCTACGTTGGGGTTTGTGCCCATTTTTTTTGTCCTGGCGGTTCTGCCCCTGTATGGCGAAGGCGGGTCATGGCCGGGTGCGGCCCGGCGCGTGGGGCAACTGATTGTGGCCGGGGCATTGTCCTTGCTGGTGATTTGGGCCATTTTCGCCTTTGAATGGGGCCACTACCGGTTTCGTTCGGCCGATCTGCCCTGGTTGGTGGCTTTGAATGAGCAGAGTGGCCCTCTGCCCACCTTTGCCGCCGGGCTGGAGCAAATGATCTTGCTGGGCCAGAATTCAGGCCGACCCACCTTTCTGTTAGGCAAAACGTCGGTGACCGGTTTCCCGCTCTATTTTCCCATCGCTTTCCTGGTGAAAACACCGCTGATAACGTTGGTGGGCTGGCTGGTAGCCGCTATTTGGTTGATACGAGAGCCAAAAAGCCGCGGCCGCGCCCTCTTCCTGCTTCTCCCCGCTCTCCTCTTCTTCATCCTCATGACCCAAAGCTCACTCAACCTTGGCTACCGCCATCTGTTGCCTATGTTGCCCTTCATCTATTTGCTCATTGGGGGACTGGCGGGAGATTTACGATTGACGATTGACGATTTACGATTTTGGAAACGCACCACACACCACGCATCACGCGCCACGCCCTACATACCATCCTGACGCTGATCCCCACCTCACGGCTCTCAGCCTCGGTCTCATTTCTCTTTGGCTCTACCCCTCTTACCTGGGTTACTTTAACCTGTTGGCGGGTGGCCCGGGCAATGGGTACAACATTTTAGTAGACAGCAATGTAGACTGGGGTCAGGATTTGCTCCGCCTGAAGGGCTGGATGAGCGAAAACGAAGTGGATTCGGTGAAGTTGGCCTGGTTTGGCACGGCGTGCCTCACTATTACGGCCTCACCTACGAACCCTTACCCGGCTCCCCGCAAAATCTCCACCTCTGGTGGGATGTGCCTTTTGATCCGCAAAACCCGCCTGATGGGGTGTACGCCATAAGTGCCAGCATGTTGTGGGAGTTACCCTTGCAAGATGATAAACATGTATTTGCCTGGTTTCCCGCGCCCAGGAGCCAACTGCGCGTGTGGGTTCGTCCTTGTTTATTTATGAGGTGTTTCGGAGAAGTAAATCATAGATGACGCCAATAAACCCCTAATGTTTTCACCTGAGTAATGAACGAACCCATTAGCGAGCTATGGCGACGGTTCCCAGTTGTGCTGGTGGGCCTAAAGATTCCAGGGTGGGCAGATAATAAAAGCCTGTTTCCACGGTGTATGAGCCAATAGGCAGACTGTCTGGTAAAGTGACCACATACTTGTCCATAACCAGTTCGCCGGGTTGCCAATCATTCGTAGGATACCCACCCGGTAGCCGATCCAATTGAGCCACCAGTTGGCCGTTTTCATCCAGCAAATGCACGAAGGCGGTATAGGATCGCTCCATCTCCACTTCGGCTTGCCAGTATAACGCCACCACTAACTGATTATCTTCTTGGGCTTGTGACCAACCTGCTAACCGAATCTGTCCAGACCAAAGTTCATTGGTCATGTTTTCCGCCTGGATGCGAGGAGCATCGGCGGGGACGTGGAAGGGGATGAAGCTGGTCGCAGCCGCGTCTACCACCCCGGTCGGAAAATAGTCGCGTAGCTGCTGAAGGGTTGCCTCATCGCCAGAACGCAAGAGATAGAGCAATGGTTCCCCCGGACGACCGAGGGGCAATACACCACCCGGCGCGTAATAGCTATGTAGACGTTCTCGTTGCCCCTCCAGCGCGTAGAAGATCGTCGCCATTTCTTCCTGGGTGGGCGTGAGATACATGATGGTGTTGGCGGGTTGCGCGGCCGCGTATTGACCCAACTCCCAGTCCTCTACATAGAAAAATTCGCTCAACTGCGGGTGATTGGCATAGCGGGAAAAATAGTCGTAACCAGTGATGGCCCCGCTGATTAGGAAGAAGGAAAGAGGGATCAGTACTGAGAGCTGAGGGCTGAGATGCTGGCGTAACCATTGGACAAGCCAGATGGCTCCGGCGGCGATGAAGATAGCAATGACCGGAGCCGCACCGGTCATCCGGCCAAAGTGGGGGGCGTCACCGCTCAAAAGGGTGGGCAGTAGCATGACCGCTAACCAGATGAGCAGAAAAAAATAGTGCAGGGAGAGCCAGCGCGGGCCGGTTTTATCCTGGGTTGGGCGCACCATTTGCCCTATGCCCAAGAGGAAAAAGATGGCCTGGATGGCGTCCAGGTAGGGGCGACCGGGCAGGTTGTGGCGCAGATGTCCTTCGCCTTGCCAGAACAGCCCGGCAAAGACCCGGCCAATGTTGCCCAGCCAGGTGAGCCACGGTTTGCCGGGAACCGCGCCCAACCCCTTGTTGGCGACGTAACCCGTGCGGAAGATGAAAAAATAGGGGTAACGGGCAAAAAAGAGGAGTAGGGCGCGGCGGTCGCGGCCGCAACCAACGCCATCAGCCCTATCGCCCGCCAGTAGCGCCGGAAGGCTCCCGGTCCCACCAGAACCAGAGGGGGACAAAGACCACAAAGAGCAGAGGAAGCAGGCGCGCGGCCGCGTAACTGTACAACCCCAGCCCCAAGAAAAATCCTGCCCCTATAAACCAGAGGGTTTGGGGTTTCAGGTTCCAGGTTTCAGGGGCATACCATCGTCCTATCACCCCCTCGCTCTGTCGCCCCCTCGCTGCGTCGCCGCGTCCCCCCATACCCGCCGAGATACCACGCCAGAAACAATAAACTGCTAATGTCTCAATGGGCACAAAGTGCATGGCTCGGATACCAAAACGGCTAAAGGTGAGGGCTGGGTAAAGAATTGCCAGGGCAAAGGCGGCCAGGGCGGGAAGGTAGGACTGAGTTTCGAGTTTTGAGTTTTGAGTTTTGAGTTTGGAAGGCTTAGGGCTAAGTTCCCTAGAGTTCCTACCAGTTCCTACCAGTTCCCTTTCCCCAAACAGCGCTCCTGCCGCCAGGTAGGTCGTCCACACCGCCAAAACGCCAGACAAGGCCACTACCAGCCGGATGGCGAAGGGAGTTGCCCCAAACAGTTTGATGGAGAGGGCCAACAGATAAACGTGAAGGGGTTCGCGGCCGTAGTTGCCTTCAAAAAAAATGGGGAACCGGGTGGGGGTAGCGGGACGTTGGGCATGGGCATCCTGGGCATATAGCTCCCAGCCTTCGTAGTAAATGGGAAAGGTCTTGCCTTCCAGTAAGGAAAGAGCGTCCAGGGCGTAGTACGCTTCGTCGTGGTAGAGGCCGGGCGGTAGACTATCTAGTTGCCAGAAACGCAAGAACGCGGCCGCGAACAAAGCCAGTATAAGTAGATGACGAGGTGACAGGATGAAACGGTTATTCATTGTTGGCAATGGTTATTTGACCAAGCAAGACCCGTCCATTTGGGTCGGCCTGGGTTGTCCAGCGTTGTAGGGTGTCGGGATGGTAGATGCCAGCCCACATTTGATAGGTTCCCGTTAGCGCATCGCTGGGAATGGTCAGATGATGAAGTTGGTAGAGCGTAGTGCCAGTACGCCACCCTTCCCAGGCCGCTCCCAGCCCATCCCATTGGCTGATGATCTGACCGTCCGGGGTAATGAGATGGATGAATAGCTTAACAGGTTGCGACCGCGCCTCTTGCTCCCATACTGTCACCAAAACCAATTCCTCACCTGGTCTCACTTCCGGTGTATGGATGACTGATTGGTTGAGCGTCATTTGCCCTTCACCCTGGAGGAAGGTCGCTATTGGCAGGGCTGGTGATGAGTCTGGCCAATGGAGTTGGTACAGGGTGTACTGGCTGTTTTGGGTGATAAGCGTGGGCGATGCGGCCGCGAAAAATGATTCCAGAAGCGGATCAAACGCCACCCCGTCGGCCAGAGCCAGCCAATCAAGTGGAGCTATCAGACTTTGTCCCGCCTCAAACCAGAGAGGCGTCACCTGATTTGTGCCCAATAAGGCATAATCCGCCGGAGCTAGCTCATCTATTTGCACCCCACTCAAGGCCAGTGTGACCGGCTCTCCATATGCCGGAACTTCATAAATGAAGAGGCTGTATCCCACCTTGTCCACCGGTTCCCGCTCCCGAAACCAGGCAAAACGGTCATGGTCTTGGAACAACACGCCCTGTAAATTGCTGGCACTGATGGCGTAAAACCCTGGAGCCGGGTCAGTGGGAAAAAACGGACGGGCCTGAGGATTCATCAAACGGGGAGGGAAGCTATCCAGCCCGGTGTAGTTAATACCGTAATACTCAGGCCGTGCCTCACCAAAATAACTAAGCCAGACGTGATCCACGCCTTTTTCGGTCATCCATTCCTTCAGCCCAGCGAGGTCCTGCCCCCAATCCAGGTTGCTATCCACCAGACTCTTCCAGCCATTATCTGGGCCACCCGCCACAACGTTAAAAAAGGCCAGGAAATGGGGGAAGATGAGGAGTGAGGTGAGGGCGAGCCAGAGTAGAAGGATGAAGAAGAAGGTGGGACGTGAGGCGTAGCGCGTAGGGCGGGTGCTGAAGTGCTGAGTGCTGAGTGCTGAGTGGTGGCGATGAAGACGAAGAAGAAGGGCAAGACGGGAAGCAGGTGACGGTAGCCCAGATTGATACTGCTGGTGAGGGCGATGGCGAAGTAACCCAGCGAGGGAAGGAGAATGGCGATCAGATCAATTTTGTTCAGCCGCAGCATAGCCTCTTTCCAGGCTGCAGCCCTTTCACCCATTTGCCCACTGCCCAAACCAACAGAATCAGGGTGGGTAAAGGGGTTTTCAGGAGAAAAGCTACCGGGAAGTAACTCCACCAACCCTGGTCGGAATATCGCCCCAACAAAAACGATGGTGTGCTCATCTGCAAGCGGCCACCAATATCGAGCAGTTGCTCCAAATGGTGGGCTAGCGGGAGTGTCAGTCCGCTCAGTTGGGAGAGGGTGGGCAGATTATCGGGCAAGGTGCCGATATTGAAACCATAACAGGCCCACAATGTCAGAAACCCGGCTAAGGGGTAGGCGATGAGGAGTTGGGTAAGCGGTGCGGCGAACAGGTTCCGCCAACTTTTTGGGGAGGTGATGCGTGGTGCGTGGGAGGGGGTGCGTCCCAGGTAAATGAGCCATACAAGGATAACGAGACCGAAGAGGGGAACGAAGAGACCCGCGGTGAATTTGGTGTTTTGGAGCAGGCCAAAGGCCGCCCCGGCAATGATGGCTCGTCCCCAGCCAGGTTGTCGTAAAAAACGCCAGAGGGTGTAACCAGAGAACGCGGCCGCGGCCGCCAGCCCCAAATCCGTCGTCGCCAGACTGCTGTGCGCCAGAAAATTCGGGTCTAGAGCTACTAGCGACAAGGCCAACACCCCCGCCCACCGCCGCCGACTCATCTCCCTCGCCCACCGCCCCACCACTGCCGCCAAGAGCAAACCCAACCAGACCGAAGGCAGACGGGCCAAAAACATGACACGGGGCACATCATTGCCAATCTCCCACAAAAACAGCTCCCCTGGCCGATGAAAGCTGGTTCCCTGCCAAGACGGGTCCTGTGTAGGCAGGTGAACCGTGTCGTCATTGACGAGCAAAAAACTGTTGAGCGCGTTCAACCCCAATGGATGCCCTACCCGTATCTGCCTCTGCTCATTCCGCAGGTAGGCCAGTCCCCGCATGATGAAACCTTGCTCGTCCATCGTTGGCCCATTGTGGGTGACACTGCCTAGAGCCAGGGCAAACTGGAGTAAAAGTACCCCAACTACCAACAGATTTAGACTGAAGAAGCGCGGTTTTGGGCGTTGGGTAGACATGGGTCAGGTGGTAGGGCGGCTCAGAGTCCGCCCTACCCACATCATTTAATTATCCAGGTAGGTGACTTGGTAATATTCTGCATACCACCGAGCTGGTTCATAGGTAGAGGACGATACAAATAGGCCGAAATAGGGATCATTTACCCAGGTTGTGTCTGGACTGCTGGCATACTGTTGGCCATTGGCAAAGAGCTTAATGCCATTGTTGCGTACTTCAATGCGCCAGGTATTCCAGTCATTGGGGGAGACATTAGGAGCCGGGTTTACGTTAACCCACGAGCCAGGGTTATTGGTCAGCCGTTTCATAGGACTGCCGCCACAACCAGGGCACCAGACGAGAAAATCAACCCGTTCAAATATGAGTTGAAGAGCTGAAGTTTGCCCCACATACCAAATGAGGTTGGTGTTGTAAAAATGGTTGAAGCAAATGTTGTGTTCGTAAACACCGGGAAGGGTGCTGTAGTCGGGGCAAGGTGCTCCCGTCCAGTCGCCTCAAACACGGCTCCATGGGATGAAGCTACTACCTGAGGGTCAATTTTGGAACGATATTCAATCATGTAGGGTGGGGTGGGAGCTGGCCGTAGGGACTAAAGATGCCCCAGTCGTTACCATCGTCAGATAACACCTCGTAGCGACCGTTCGTATAATTGCCTAAAACACGGCTCAGGTTAGTTGTGCGGCGCATTTGCCAGCCACTACTAGAATTATCAAAATCATCGCGATACCCCCCATAACCGATTGACTATTTGACCAGGGGCTAATACCTGCAGGCGTATAGGTACGAACCCGGTAATAGTAATTGTTGTTGAGTGAGATAGGCTGTTGAATCTGTTGGCTGGTGGTTGCGGAGTGTATATGTTATCACGGTCGAAAAGCTACTATCGGTTGACTCTTGCAGCTCATACTGGCTGACCGCAGACCCACCATCAGACCAGGAAACGGTCCATTGGTTGGCACTGTTAGGCCGGCTGATGGCGTTTAGCGTAGGAATGGGTGGACTGGATGAAAACGAAGGCAAGTAAACGAACATATCCCCCCCGGCTGGAGTGGGTTGAGGCCGGTCTGACTCCTGTGCGCTCATTGTTTGAGTGAGGGCAAAAAACAAAGCTAGAGTTAAGAGCCAGCGGCCGCAAACAATCAGTTGCTTATGTGTGATATGAATTGCTGAAGGCATGGTTTGTAAATCTCCTGTAGAAGTAGCTCTCTAGTAATCAGCCTATTAAACGGGGCACAGAAAGGCTATGGTTGATTAGCTGACAAGCTTACCTGGTTTTCGTTCATGGGGTGAATCTTATCACTGGCTTAGGGCACGTCAACCGCTAGACCGGTTTCCAGGATGAGCCGGTCGGGTGGCTCGCCAGGGTGAGTGAGCCGTCGGCTCTCGCCCCGGACGTAGAGGCCCAATTGTAGGGTATAGGGGCCAGTGGGAAGGGGATCAGGCAGGGTGAGGGTGTGTAATTGGATGAAGCTGTCTTCGGGATGGATGGTACTCGCGGCCGCGTCCAGTCCATCTGCTTGTGTCACTATCGTCCCATCCGCTCCCAACAAATGGACAAAAATTGCCAGATCCCAGGGTAAGGCGGATGCCTCAACCTGCCAGTAAGTCAACAACTGATAGGGTTCGCCGGGCTGACGGGGCAGGAGTTCATATCCCCGTAAGGTGATGGCGTCGTCAAAAGTGACGGTGGGATTGATGAGAGGGATGGTCGGATTGGCTGGTAAAGCATAAACGGCGAAGGTGGGCCGGGCCTGGCTTTGGAAAAGAGGGGTGGCTGGCAACGCGGCCGCGCGGCGTAACACGTCCTGGATGGGGGCGAATTCCGGCACGTATAGACGACCCTCTCCGCTCGCCGGAAACACGATCGCCCCGCCCCGCTGCACCCAACGGGCGGGCAGGTCATAACCCACATTCAGCACCAGCGTTTCCTGATCAATTGGCTCGTAAAACGTATCAGCGATGACGGGTATTCCGGTTGGTTCACTCTGCCAGTGGCGGGCCATGTCCAGCAAAACGGTTTGGTAACGGAGCCGGGTCTCCACATCTGCCGACCAGCGATCAAAGCCGTCGCGGATGGTACGGGTGAGGTTGAGGGGTGAAGAGGAGAATGAGGTGAGATAGATGGCGTAAGATATGAGGCGTGGTGCGTGGTGCGTGGTGCGTAGTCGAGAAACCCAATCGCCAATCGCCAACTCGTAAATCGTAAATCCACTGTATTGCCAAACCAGGCATAAGGTAGATGATAGGCATGGCTCCAACCAGGCGCACGGTGCTGGGGGCGTCCGGGGTGATGGCACTAGGGAGAAGAGTCACCGCTAACCAGATGAGGATGAAAGCGTATTTGGGTTGTCGCCAGGCCCAGCTCAACGCCAGGAGCAGGCCACCATAAAAAATAGGGCGGTGAAGGGGTCAAACAGGGACGGTTGGGTAGGGTGTACGTCCAACGGGGGTCGCCAGTGAAGCTAAAAACACCCAGCGTTGTTAGCGTAGCCGCCAGAATAGGTTGAATATCTCCTGCAAAAGCGCATCCACAGGGCCACTAAGCTGATCGACCCGCTGTTGTAGGCTGGGGTCGGCGCGTAAGGTGAGGTAAAGAGGGATGGCCAGGGCGAGAGCGACAAGTAAGACAGTAAGTGAGGGGTGAGGGGGCGATGGGGTGAGGGGGCGACACGGCGAGAGGTGAGTTTTGAGTGAGCGATCAAGTAAAGGAAAAAGAGTAAGGGAATGAGGTAAACGACACGGGCCGGGTATAGCTGTAGACGGTGAGTCCCAGAAAGAGGCCCGCCAGCCAGGGACAACGGGGCCAAAACCACGCGGCCGCAACGAGCAATACCGGTTCCAAAATAGGGCGTATGCCAACTCGGCTGAACACAATGGGCCACCAACTAATAGCCAGACCGATGCCGGTGATCGCGGCCGCGAATGACCCAAACTCTCGTCTGGCCCAGCGCATAGTCAGTGCGACCAACAACAAGCCCAAAATTACCGAGGGCAACCGCACCGAGAGCACATTCGCCCCCACCAGTGGGGCAAAGGGGGCCGCCAGATAATGGTACAGCGGTTCATGCCCGTACCCCTCGCGAAAGAAAAGAGCATGTTGCCCCTGCCGAATCAAATTGGCAATAGCCGCATCCAGCACTTCATCCTGGGCCAAACCGGGAGGTACATCCTGCAAGTAGAGCAGCCGCATAACGGCTGCCAGCAAAAGGATGAGGGTGAAGGGTAAATGTTTTGTCCAGCGTGGCATTATCGTTTGTGCACCCCGGCAGAGAGAGGGAACTTGTAGGAACTCTGGTTAGTGAGCAGTTACCAGCGAGCAGTAACGCGCCAACTCGCATACTCACTCCTTTCTCTTCACCCCATAAAACAGGGGCGACTGCACCAGCCCCCACCGATGCAGGCGAAAGAGGATAGATGTTTTAAGTACCCCCAGGCCATAAACGGTCGAGTTTTTGAAATTAATCGAAGATGAATCATCCATATAGCGGGTGGGGCAGGTGATCTCGCCGATGGTGTAACCACTAAAGATTATCTGACTCAACACCTGATTATCAAAAAATGAAATTGTCCGAATTTTCTTCTAGCGGCAGGGCTTCCAATACCTGACGGGTGTAACCCCGGTAACCGGTATGATATTCCGACAATTTATACCCCATGACAAGGTTCTGAAAAGCGGTCAGGAATCGGTTGGAGATATATTTGTAGATGGGCATTCCCCCTTGTAACGCACCCACACCCAATATACGCGAACCCAGGACACAATCAAATAGCCCCTCGGCCAGCAACGAGGACATAGCCGTAATCAGGATGGGGGTGTATTGATAATCAGGGTGGAGCATAATCACAATGTCCGCGCCCAGTTCTAGAGCGGTCCTGTAACACGTTTTCTGATTGCCCCCATAACCCCGGTTTTGCGGGTGAACGACCGTTTTAATACCTAGTTCCTGAGACACTTTAACAGTGTGATCCTGACTGGCATCATCTACCAGAACAATCTCATCCACAATGTCGTGTGGGATCTCGGCGTAGGTTTGCCGCAAAGTTTTTTCTGCGTTATAGGCGGGCATGACAACAACGATTTTTTTATCTTTGAGCATAATTGTTACTTGCCTTGAATGGAAAAAGTGGTGAGCAGGGCAACATCCGTTGTCTGGCCCATCAATGACAGGCGTTCACCCGTCGCCGGGTTGTACAAACCCGCCACGAGTTGGTATTCCCCCTGGGGAAGGGCAGGGGGGATTTGTAGACAGTGCATATCAGCAATGATCGAGTTGGGTTGCCACTGTGAGGTAGGATAAAAGCCGAGCACCGGCACGTTGTCCCTTTGGGCGTGAACATAACCCGTGGTGTCACGCAGATGCACAAAAATGGTGTAATCAAGGGGGATGGGGGCATCGGCGTGCCAGTACAGGGTAGTGCAAAGTGGGCCGCCGGGTAGATAGGTGGCGGGTGAGGTGTCATGCCCCAGTAAGTTGATGTTAGCCGAGAAGGGGGTGGGTATCGCGGCCGCAACCCCTTCATCTCCCTCTATCCACCGGCTCACCACCCAGTCAATTGTTGCCTGCCCAGTGGGCGCATATTTGCCCCCCGCCTCTTGCAGATCAATCACCCGTTGCAGAACCCACCCCGTTTCCGGTTTTGCTGTAGGGCCTTGGGTGAGCAAAACCACATCATCCCGAAAATAAACGGCCTGATACCCGTCCCGACCAATGGCCGTTTCGATCATGGCGTAATACAGGCGTGGATTCACTCCCCAGCGTAAGTCGGTCAGATTGAGCAACAGATAGTCGGCGGGCAAAGTCGTAAACCTGATCCCCCGTACCCCCTTGGGGGTAGAACAAATCCAGAACCGGACGAGCGGTCAGGGTGGGGGCGTAGGCCATTGTGGTGGCTACGGTGGCTTGAGGGGGATAAGGTGGATGGCTTCGGCAAAGGCCGCCTGATCCGGGCGTTTCTCCAGAGCACAGACGCCATAGTAGGGATCGTCAACCGGTTGGGTGAATGGATTATCCCATACCCAGGCGATAAGGGTTCCCACGACCAGGGCTGCTGCTACCAGGATATCGGGCTCGTGCCAGGGAGCCGGGTTGGGTGAACCTTTTTTGCCAACGGGTGGCTCCATGCGCGGCCGCGATAAAAACAAACGGTATCAGTGGGGCCATGTAATGGAAATAAATCGAACTCTGACTGGGGGTGGCTGACAATAGGTTGTACCCCAAACAAGGCAAGGCAATCGCCAGGATCGCCGGTGAGAACAAAGATAGAAAACCCAAGGGCAGTAGCAGTTTCAGCAAGAACTGCTGGCGTAGCGGGTCGCTCATTTGAGTCTGAATGACGTATCCCGGTTGGTTGAACAGGGTACGAAAAATGTCGCTAAGGTCGCTCCCCAGCCAAGCATAACGCAAGGTTACATCGTTGGTGGCACCTCGAAAAGTGGGGATGATCACAAAAAAAGCGAAAAGTGACCAGGTTAGGGCCGGTGATCGCCCAGGTCCATCCTAACCCCGCTGGCGGCGTACCAGAGCCACATAAAGACCCAAGGCAAACACTGACAGCCCGATCTCTTCGTTGCAGGCCAGGGCCAAAAGAATGAGAACGGTAGCGAGCCGGTCGCGGCCGCGGTCCATTGCGTCCCAGGCAAATAACAAGATTGGCGTCGCCAGGACAATGGTGTGGAAATCAAACCGGTTCATAAAACCAATGGCGGGATAAAGTAAATAAGCCAGGCCAAAAATTAGGGGGAGAAAGGGGGCTATTGGCTGTTGGCCGTTAGCGGCTGGCGGCTGGCGGTAGGCCGTCGTTAACGTTCGTTGGGCGATCCAATAAACGGGAATGGCACCCAGGCATAGGGCGATGGCCTGCACGATAAGCAGCATTCGGGCATCTGACCAGAGCCAATACAGAGGCGCAACTAACAGCAAAACCGGGGCCACATGATCGCCGAGAAAGCTCGACACTTCCAACGAACTGGCAAAAGATGACCCCGGCTGGTGTTCCAGACCACCTGGCTGTAAATCGCCAGATCGTAAGCGGATGAGTTGAGCCGATTGTGGCGGGTGATAGCAAACGAGGCCAGGATAACGATCCAGATAAGAATGAGGAGTACTAAAATAGTAGTGGCTGGAGACAAAGGCCACTTGGTCTGATGGCCAGCAGAGGGTTTTCTATCCACGTCATTTATCCTGATTAGTCAGAGGCGAAATTATGCAGAGCCTAACCCCTTTGTGCAAACCCGCCTATTTTTGCTAGAATCTCACGTTGGTATCTGCAAAATTTCCTCAAAAAAGATGACCTGACTAACGATGAATGCACTGTACATAAGACGTGTGCTCATCTGTGAGTCTACTGAAATAACGCACGTAAAGGCGCAAAGGACGCTAAGCCACCAGAGAATAATTCGTGCAATTCGTGGCTTCTTTCAGTGAACTCATCGGTGTCATCTGTGGGTAAACGCCTTTCATGTTGACTCTTTCTCGCGCCATTGGCTGAACCTGTCTCTCCTCACTCTTTTACTCCTGCTCCTTCTGGGTGTTTTTCTACAAACTGAGTTACGTCTGACCGATGGCCGCTTAGGCGTGCCTCTGGATGATGCCTGGATTCATTATCAGTTTGCCCGCAACCTGGCTCAGGGGGATGGGTTCAGCTACAACCCCGGCGAACCAACCCCTGGCTCCACCGCCCCCCTGTGGACGCTCATGCTGGCTGGGGTTGGGCTGTTCACCACCGATTTTCTTATCCCTTCGCTTATCCTGAGTGCGTTTTTTCTGCTCCTTACGGTTTGGTTGACTTATGGGTTTACCTGGGAACTCGTGGAAACTCAGAGGAACTCAGCCCTCAGCACTCAGCCCTCAGCCCTCAGCACTCAAACCTCAGTCCCCAACTCTATTTGGGCTATCATGGCTGGGGTTGGGGTGATCCTGACGGGGCGGATGTTGTGGGCCGGGTTGGCGGCGATGGAGACGACGGCTTTCGCGGCCGCGAGCGTAGCCGCCGTTTGGGCCTATCACCGCCAGGGGTTGCGGCCGCTACCCGTTCTTTTGTTTGCGCTCGGTGGGCAGTTGCGCCCGGAAGGCCACGCCCTGTTTGCCCTGGCTGTGGCTGATACCCTGCTGACCAACTGGCAAACATCCCGCTGGCAATGGCGACAATTGCTCACTGCCGGATTGATTTATGGAGCGATCTCGGCCCCGTATGCCCTGTTCAGCCTGTCTACCACCGGCCATCCTCTGCCCAACACCTTTTACGCCAAAGCCGGTTCCGAACATTTTTTCAGTTGGCGTACTCTGCGGGAGACGTTGGCCTATCATTGGCAAGATAACCCGGTGGCGTTTTTGTTACTACCGTTTGGGGTGATCGCGGCCGCGCAACGGCATCGTCTCCTCATCGGCTGGTTACTGGGCCTGCCCCTGCTCACCGCCATAATCGTAGACCTCATCTGGCATCATGGCCGCTACACCTTGCCCCTGATACCGTTTCAGATGATTGCGGCCGCGCTCGGCGCCGCCTGGCTCACGCGTCACGTATCACGCCACTCGCCACTCGCCACTCGCTACTCGCCACTCGCCGCCATCCTCTTCGGCCTCATCATCGTCGGTGGTGCCCGGCGCCTCCCCTACTGGGCCGGTATGCTCGGCTACAACAGCAACGAAATCCTGGAGATAGACGTTGCCCTGGGCCATTGGCTGGCTGAAAACACGCCCCCGGATGCCCTGATTGCCGTGGACGACATTGGGGCCATCGCCTTCATCTCCGAACGGCGCATTTTTGATTTGAATGGACTGATTTCGCCGGAGATGTGGCCGGTTATCCGAGGTGAAGCAGTAGGACGACCCCGCAATGAAGCGGCCGCGCGCCTTCTCTCCTTTATTCAACCTGATTACCTGGCCGCCTTCCCGGTCTGGCACTGGGAAATTGCTACCAATCCGTTGGTTGCTACGCCCATACAACGGTTCTGGGTGGAAACCCATTCCATCATTGGTGAGCAGGAAGCCATGGTTTACACGATGACCTGGCCTTATCGTCAGGATGCCATGCCTCAAGTGAACCAGGGGACCCTATTCGGTGATGCCATCCAACTTCTGGGCTACGATTTTGCCCCACCCACGACTCTGGATCAGCCGTTGGCCTTGACCCTATACTGGCAAAGTCTGGCTCCGGTAGTTGAGGGATACGATGTGTTTGTGCATATCCTAGGCGAGAGCGGTAATGTGGTAGCTCAGGTAGATCAGGAACCGGTGGCGATTTTGGCTCCCACCCACCGCTGGCAACCCGGTGACATTATTCGTGACCCCTATGCCCTTTTCCTGCCTGCCGATTTGCCCGCCGGAACCTACCAACTCTCTGTGGGTATGTATTTACGGGCCACGGGGGTGCGTCTGCCCATTACCGACCCCAATGCTGCCAATAACGCCCTGAGCCTGACTTCATTTACCTGGCCCGCAATGGGTGAATAACCAGTTTTTGCCTCATGCAATCATTACGCCAACGTTTTCACTCTCCGCTTCTCCGTGACAGCCTGGCCGTGGTTTTGCTTTTGGTCATGGTGTTACTTTTTTTTTGAGCCAGGGCTTACAGCCGGGAAAATCCTGCTCCCGCTCGACATCGTGACCCATTTATGGCTTCCCTGGAAACAGCCCGATCTATCTCTACAGGATGTACAAAACCCCCTGATGGGTGATCCGGTGAACTATATTTATCCCATCAAGGAGTTCGCGGCCGCGTCCATACGCCAGGGCGAGTACCCTCTCTGGAATCCGTATGGCCTGGGGGGCTACCCGTTTATCTACAACACCCAGGCCGGACTGCTTTACCCCTTGTCGGTGATTTACTATTTGTGGCCCGCGGCCGCGGCGGTCAACCTCACCATCACCCTGCAAATGTTTCTGGGGGCGGTGTTTATGTATCTGTACCTGCGCCTGATCGTGACCCGACGGCTGGCGGCCCTGGCGGGGGCTATCCTCTTTACCTTCAACGGCCTGATGGTCATCTGGCTGGAGTGGCAAGTCGTTCACGCGGCCGTTATCTGGCTCCCTCTGCAACTTTACGGGGTTGAACGGATGGTGCGGCGGGTGTTGGCGGCCGATCATGCGCCACTCTCTGGCCCGTTGTGGGCTGCCGCCCGCCGGGAAGCAGTTCTGGCAGGGGTAGCTCTGGCGATTCCCTGGTTGGGTGGGCATTGGAACTGGACGTTGTATACCAGCATGACGTTGGGCCTGTACCTGCTCTGGCGACTTGGCCCTTCGTGGCGACAGGCACAAAATCGCCGTTTTCGTTGGCAACTGATCACGTTGCTGGCTCTGCCCCTGCTAATTGGTTTGGCCCTCAGCCTGGTTCAACTGTTGCCCGCCTTCAATTACCTGCGTCAAAGTCACCGTCAACCCCTGGCCTTTAGTGACTCCTTGCGCGAAGGTCTCTGGAATCGTCTGGTCGTCTTCCTCATCCCCAATTTTTTCGGCAGTTCCGGGCATCAAAATTGGTGGGGACCTGCGCCGACCAACTATGTCGAGACCACCGTTTATTTGGGTATCTTGCCCCTCTTGCTGGGGGGACTGGCCCCTTTCCTGCGCCGCGACAATCTGACCCATTTTTATCTGGCCTGGGGTACGTTGGGGGCACTTTGGGCCTTGGGCACACCGGTCTATGGCCTTCTTTATGGGTTACCCGTTTTTAATGGCTTACTGCCTAGCCGGGCGGCTATTGTGCTGGTCTTTTGTTTGACCGTTCTGACGGCGATGGCGTTGGATCGGCTGATGGCCCTGAATCTGCCCTCACGCCAACATCTGGGGCGTATCGTCATGGCCCTGATGGGTGTTTTGCTACTGGTGGCCGTGGTCTATTTTGTCTACTACCGGGTGGATGTAGCCCGGACGTGGGTTTATCTGCGGCCGCGAACCGGTCTCTTCCTCTTGTCCTTCTGTGTCAGTGGGGGGTTGTTGTGGGGACGCTGGCGGGGTTGGTTTTCCCCAACCCTGTTTGGCTGGCTGGCTTTGCTCTGGTTGACAGGGGATCTGTTTGCCTTTGGTTACGGCTACAATCCCGTGGCTTCCGTGGTTGATCTGTACCCGGCGACGGCGACAACCGACTTTTTGCAGAGCGACCCGGAGAACTTTCGCCTGACAGGTCTCAGCGAAGGCATGGTTTATCCGCCCAACACCTCGTTAGTTCCCCGCCTCACCAATTTAAGTGGCTATGAACCGGGCATCCTACGCCGGGTGGTCAATTACGTCAACGCCGCCGAAGGTGAAAACAGTGTTCGTCTGGAGCGCAAACTCATCCCCTTGCGGGCCGTTGATTCGCCGCTCCTGGATATGCTCAATGTGAAATATACCGTCACCACAGCGGATCGCTGGGGCACGGAACCGGCGCAGGGCGCGGCCCAGCCACAGGGGGTCGCCTGGCAAGTTTTGACCCCTGAAACGGTATTGGGGCAACCGTTCACTATGCCCGACGCCGGTTTACACCGCCTGGATTTATTATTACAACCATCGGGAGAACTGTCGGGAATGGTGACGGTGCGGGTGTGGACGGCAGATAGGGGGCAGGAGTTGGCTCACGGGACGGTGGACGCGGCCGCGGTTACCCAGGAAGATTGGTATTCGTTTTATTTTGAAGTTTTCCCTTCCGATTGGGGGCGGGCGTTTTATATGACGGTTGAGTTTGCCGGAACGGGTGAGTTGGCGGTGGGGGTGGGAGATGATGCCACGACGCTGGCGTTTGTGAGTTATTCTCTGCCGCGGCCGCAACTCGTTCACGAAGACGGCCCAACCCGCATCTACCTCAACGAAGGCTACTTCCCCCGTGCCTTCGCTGTGCCCCAGGCTATCATCGTCAACAACGAAGAAGAGGCCCTGACCGCCCTGCAAACCCACGCCAATGACCTGGATCGTGTGGTTATCCTCGAACCCGATTCAGCCGGTCAGCTTGTCAGCCTGTCAGCCAATCAGCCGGTCAGCCTTCAGCCACGCCCAACTCTCAGTCTCTCAACTCATCTCAAAACTCAAACCCGTCACCATCACTTCCTACACCCTCAACCACATCGAACTCACCGCCGACATGGCCGAACCCGGCTTCGTCGTCCTGGGGGATACCTACTATCCGGGCTGGCAGGCCAGGATAGACGGGCAAAGAACCCACGTCTACCGCGCCAACAGTATCGTCCGCGCCGTCTACGTCCCCGCCGGTCAACACACCATCACCTTCACTTTCCGCCCCCCCGACTTCATCATCGGCGCAGTTGTCAGTGGATTAACTTTGTTAGGTTGTGTGTTTGTTTTGCTAAAACGGTGACGATCATTTCTCCGTTTCAAAGTAGTGAGTTTCTGCCGTTCATCTACCGGCTAATTGTCAAATCATCACCCAGCTTCAGGGCGTCGTGGCCGCTGGGGGTGAGGAGACGGGTGTTGGGGTGGGGTGCCCGCCATGAGGGACCAAGGTTCCGGCGGGCAGGTCAGGGGGTAGGGGGATGGTGTAGGGGTCTACCACAACCTCGCCGGGTTGCCAGCAGGTGGGGGGCCATAAGCCGTTGACGGGCCAGTTATCTTTTTGGGCTACCAGGTCCCCGTTTTGGTTGACAAGATGGGTAAAGACGGTGTAAGGCCGCGCGGCCGCGCTCTGCTTCCCAGTATAACGTCACCTTCAGCACCCCACCCGGCCCCGCCTGTTCTGTATCCACATCATATCCGGTCAACTCAATCGTCTCCCCAAAAGGAACCGCAAATTCATGCCTGGGGCGGTCGTGGGCATCTCTGGCCTTGCGCTCACCACGATCACTCGCCTCAATCGGTTCCACCAGGCCCCCAGGCTGAGGACAAGGATGAGGTGGGCGGCGAGGAGAAGGGGGAGAGTTTTGAGTTTCGAGTTTCGAGTTTCGAGTTTTGGGGGCTGATTGGCTGATAAGCTGACAAACTGAAATGCTGACAAGCTAACAAGCTGACCGGCTGAAACGACCGCCAACAGAGGCATGAAGAACAGCCAGAGGCGGCCAACTTCGCCACGAGCGGAGCCGGAGAGGTCGAGGGCGAGGATGAGCAAGGCCAGGGCGAGGATGAGTCCAGTATCCTGCCGCAGGTTTGGGCTATTGGTTAGCTCCGTCGTCGCAACCTGCGGAAGGATCAGGCGGCGGATGGTGGTGAGGCACGCGGCCGCGAACCCCACCACCACAATCGGCCCGGCAAAAATGAGCAGGTCAACCAGGTTGTAGACGACCCACCAATCATAGCGGCGCAGACTGGTGACTAACTCGTAATGTTGTTGCAAACCCACACGGGCCACTGACCAGAGGGGGACGCCCCAACCCAGCCAGTAGATCAGCCAGATGCTTGCCAGACCGATGGCAAACCAGAGGAGCCATTTTAGATGGACGATTTTAGATTGACGATTGACGATTGACGATTTTAGATGGGGGTGGAAGAGGGCGAAAACGACCAGGACAATGAGCAACGCGCCGTTGCCCAGGCTGAAAAAGGTGGTCAGGGAGAGGAGCAACCCGGCCAAGAAAGCGTAAAAGGAGCTACGGCGCGTTGCACGGCCACGAGCCAGATGAGCAAAATGATGGCTGAGAGCAAGGCGAAAAGCTGGTCGGGGGTAGGGGCGAAGATGAGCAGAGCCGGTAAGGTGGCCCCGAAGATGGCGGACAATCGGGCGACGTGGGCATCGTAAAGCTGGTGGCCGAGAAAATAGAGAGGAATAGCGGTGAACGCGGCCGCGATCAATGGCAAAAACGCCCACACCGCCAACGCCGAAACGGTCGGGGGGGCTGGTTCAGGAGCCAAAGGTCGGTGCAACGCAACGGGTAAGTGGCTGAAGCGAAGGGAGATGCGGCCGCGCCCGCCTTCATCGTCAGCCATTGGGCCAGGATGAGGCCGGGGGGATGGGTGCGGGTATGTTCACTGGGTAGGGTGGGCATCACCTGGGGGAAATCACGGAGCAGGGTATTGATGTCGGTGGTCGCGGCCGCGACGGTAAAATAACCGTTGGTCTCGTTGGATAGGGTGCGGTCTACCAGTTCGGCGGCGACCTGGGGGCGATGGGCGTACACCAGGCTGAGTTGCAACACCAAACTGCCCACGACCAACCCGGCCAACCCTAACCCCACCAATGGCCTCTGTTGGCGTAACCACCAAACGGCGAAAAGCCACACCGCGCCAGCCGATAATACAGGAAGCCAGTAGCGGCTTTGCGGCCGCAGTTCATACAGCCAATGCCATTCACTCGTCTCCGGGGCCGGGCCACGCAATGCCGGAAGCCAATCGGTCAGGATGAGAACCGCCAGGAGCAGAGTCAATCCGGCCAGAAACAAAGGGAAAAAATGGCGGCGGTGCATGGCGTCGGACAATACTAATCTGTCAACTGCGTTTTGTCCCCAACCTGACAAGCCAGAACCAAAAGGGGAAACGATACGAGATGGAGATGCAAAGAATTCTCTGGACCCGCCGCCCCCCCGCCGCCCCCCGCACCCCCCCCCCCCCCCCCCCCCCCCACCCAACAAAAAAACGGCCCGGGGCCGCCCCCGCCCGCCCCCGGCCCCCCCCGGGCCGCGTTTTACCGCCTCGGCCCGAAATGGACTAGAATATCCTCGTGCGTCGTCGAACCCTGTTAATCCTCTTATTGGCCTTTGCTTTGTTGGTGAGCAGTGCCGTCCAGAAAAGCCCCACTGTAGACGAACAAGGCCATCTTTTTCGCGGCGTGGCTTACGTCAAAACCGGGGCCACTCATTTCCTCTGGGGCCATCCCTTGCTCGCCAGTGCCCTCAATGCCCTGCCCCTGCTCACCGTTTCTGATCTGCGTCTACCTACAGATGAACCCGCCTGGGCCGAAGGGGATTGGGCGGTGGCGGGGGATGCCTTTCTCTGGCGGCTAAACCCAATCCGCAACGACTCATCTTTCTGGGTCGGCTGGCTACCATCTGGCTGACGTTGCTCCTGGGGGCGTTGGTCTACCGCTGGGGTCGCCAACTCCATAGCCCCACCGCCGGTCTGATGGCCCTCGCACTCCTGGTGCTGGACCCCAATATCCTGGCCCACGGCCAACTCGTCACCAGCGACCTGCCGCTGACGTTGTTTATGGTGATGGCGGTGTATGGGTTCTGGCTGTGGGGGGTAAGGAAGGAACGCAGGAACTCAGGGAACCCGTAGAACTCGAAACCCGAAACTCGAAACTCAAAACTCAGCACTCAGTACTCAGCACTCAGCACTCCTTCTGGCGGGAATAGGTCTGGGCGCGGCCGCGGCGACCAAGTTTAATGCCGCTCTGTTGTTACCGGCACTGGGC
>JADJUV010000108.1 GCA_016716885.1 Candidatus Trichofilum aggregatum
ACGAATCCTATCATCCCATATTGAGAGCCAGCAGGTAAAAGAGTGACAAACGGCCCGTAAGTGAGTAATATCACCCGGCTATGACATTATTCCGCGAAATAGATTGGACAACAAGAGTGGGTGGGCAAATTGCCAACATTATGCCTGACAGCCTGGCCGAGGAAATCGGGTTGCAGGTGGGGGATGAACTGCTGGCGATCAATGACAACGAGGTGCAGGATGTCATTGATGTGCAGTTCTACGCCGCCGAAGAAGTTTTGGAACTGCTCATCCGCCGGGGTGAGGAGTATTTGCTCTACGAAGCCGAACGAGAGTACGGTCAGGAGTTGGGCATCGAGTTTGCCCACCCCACCTTCGATATTGATATTCGTCGCTGTAACAACCTGTGCGAATTTTGTTTTGTCCTGCAAATGGCCCCCCGTTTCCGCCGCACCCTGTACATCAAGGATGACGATTACCGCTACTCCTTTTTGTTCGGCCACTTTGTTACCCTGACCAACCTGGATGAGCACGATTGGTGGCGCATTGAGAACATGCACCTGTCGCCGCTGTATGTCTCGGTGCATGTGACGGACTGGGAGCTACGCAAAAAGTTCCTGCGTAACGACAACGCCCCGGACATTATGGAGCAATTGCGCTGGCTGGCCGAGCGGGGCATTCAGATGCACACCCAACTGGTGGTTGTGCCTGGTTTTAACGATGATGTCTGGTTGAAACGTTCGATTGCTGAGTTGGAAAGCCTGTGGCCGGCGGTGCAGTCTATCAGTGTGGTGCCGGTGGGGTTGACCAAACAGCATAAATACCAGATGCGGCCGCATACGACCCAAGAAGCCGCTACCACCCTGGCCTACGTGGAAGCCCTACAACCCCAATACCAGGCCCGCCTGGGTGTCCGCTTTGTTTACCCCACTGATGAGTGGTATCTGGTTAGCGGCCGCGAAGTTCCCCCGCTCTCTGCCTACGACGGTCAGGATTTGTACGAGAATGGGCTGGGCATGGTGCGCCGCTTTTTGAATGATTGGCTAGAGGTGAAGAAAGAGATCGCGGCCGCGATCAAGAAGTCCGTTGCGGCCAAAAAACTGAGCTTCATTACCGACAAACCCATCACCCTGGTTACCGCTACCCTCTTCGCGCCCATCCTGCAAAAAACGAGCCAGGAGTTCGCCCAACTCGTGGGAATTCCGCTCCAGGTTATGCCCGCCATCAACCTGCGCTTAGGCGAAACCATCACCGTTTCCGGCCTGCTGATGGCTGAAGACGTGATTGCCCAGTTAGAAAAAACGGGGTATAGTGACCTCGTTATTTTGCCCCGCATCATGTTTGATCACCCGGACAAAATTAGCCTGGATGATGTGACACCCATGCAGGTGGCAAAACGACTCAATTGCACCATCGCCCTGGCCGATACGATGGGTGACGTGTGGGATGCCCTCATCGGCCAATCCAAAGTTACATTTGATCCAGGGGCCGACTTTACCTTGAGCGTCATACAGCCATAATCGTTCAGGCTCATGACCCTTGCGCCAAAAAGCAACCCCTGAAAACAACCCTTCTGAGCGCCTTACCGCAAGACTAAACCCTTACCCACACCTACTGCCATGACAATGTTGCAAATTGGTAAACTAACAGATATTGGTCAACGGCGAGAACAAAACGAAGATTCGTTGTATGCCTTCGACTCGTTTATTCAGGCCAACGATGGTCTCGATTCATTTGGTCTGTTTATTGTAGCCGATGGCACCGGGGGCCATGCAGGCGGGGAGATCGCCAGTGCCATTGCCGTGCGCACAGTAGCCAGCCACATGCTGGAACATGTCTATATACCCTGTTTCAAACATGCCCGACTGCCTGATTTGCAACTACTGGTCGGGCACATGACCGAAGCTATTCTGTTGGCGAACACGATGGTTGTGGGAACCGTGGAAAAAGCCGGGTCCACCTTAACGATGGCTCTCCTGGTAAACCGGGATTTGTATGTGGCGCATGTGGGGGACAGCCGGGCTTATATTCACACGAAGGGTTCCTTGAAGCAGTTGACCCAAGATCATTCGCTCAAGGCTAAGATGATCGAGGCGGGGCAAATCACCGCCGAAGAAGCGCGTAAGTTCCAGATTCCCAACATCATTTACAATGCCGTGGGGCAGGAAGCCGACCCGGAAGTGGCGTTGTATAGCCGCACGATTGAGCCTGAAGATACCCTTTTGATTTGTAGTGATGGGTTGTGGGAAATGGTTTCTGATGCGGAGATGGTGGAGATTATTGACGCGGCCGCGACCCTCAATGAAGCCGTGCGCAAACTCATCGAAACCGCCAACGCCCACGGCGGCACCGACAACATCACCGCCATCCTCGCCCGCGTAGCCCCAAATCATTGACGATTTACGATTGTACGATTGTTGCCAATCTACAATCGCAAATCCCTACTCTTCTCATTTTTCCTGATACAACTGCACATCCCTCTGCGGGAACGGAATGGTAATGCCTTCGGCGTCGAAGCGTAATTTGATCAGTTCGTTCAGGTCTAACTTGACCCGCGTCATATCATCCACCTGCACGTAAGGCCGCGCCACCAGATTAACGCTGTGATCGGCCAATTCCCACACCCCCACCGTGGCGATTGGTTCGGACATTACTTTGGCATGTTGGGCCATGACGTCCAGGATGATCTGTTTGGCCTTGAGGATGCTGTCACCGTAGCTGATGCTATAGATTAAATCCAGACGGATGCAGTCGTTGGCGGAATAGTTGACGATGATGTTACCGGTCGCGGCCGCGTTGGGCACAATGACCGCCTTGTTATCCAGTGTTCTCAGCGTCGTATACAGAATCTCCACCGCCACCACATAACCCGTCTTCCCATGTAGCTCCACAAAATCCCCCACCTTGTACGGTCGGAAAATAATGATGAGCACCCCAGCGGCAAAGTTGGAAAGACTGCCTTGTAAGGCCAGACCCACCGCCAACCCCGCCGCACCCAACACCGCCACCAGCGAGGCCGTGGCAATGCCCAACGTATTCAGAGCGGCTACAGCCACAAAAATCAGCAAAAAGTAATAGAGCAGGTGGGTGGTAAAAGAAACCAACGTGGCTTCGATGCCTGCCCGCTCCATGATCCGTTTGACCAGGGCGGTTACCAGGCGTGCCAGCAGATAACCAAAAACCAGGATGGCCATTGCGCCCAAAATGCTTAAGCCATAACGCACAGCTAAATCGGTGATCGTGTCAAGAAGTTCTCTCATGGGACTCCGGGGGGGAATGATGAAGGATGAATGATGATTCCTGCCAGCGGCCAGCGGCCAGCGGCCTTCATTGGTTGCTTAAAATTGTGCCGCGAACCGTGGCTGGTTCCAGCAATGCCTGGGTGATGTTGCCCGGATGTAGGCCGGAAAAAATGAGAATGGACAGAGTCGGATGGGCCTCTACCAGGGCTAACATGGCCTGCACCTTGCTGGCCATGCCACCGGTTACATCCGTACCCCGTGATCCTCCTAAAGCCGCTTTTACCTCAGCAAAGTTGGCGGGGGTGATGCGGGGAATCGTGTCGCCGTGACTATCGTAAACGCCATCTGTTTCGCCAGCCAATAATAGCCAGGTCGGTTGAAATTCAGTTACCAGGAGGGCAAACACCTCTTCGGTAGAGATGATTGTGCCGCCGCGCACTAAATCAAAGGCTACGTCACCATAAACGAGTGGGATGAGATTATGGCGCAAGGCTCGGTGGATGCTTTTGGTAGCCATTGATTCGAGCAGACCATTGGCACACACGGCCGAAGCGGATGGCTGAAAGCTGATGGCGGGCACACCATATTGGATGAGGGTGTTGGTGACAATTTTGTTCAGCCGCGCGGCCGCGTCGCTGACCTGAGCAAACCCCACCCATTGTTCAGGGGTGTGAACCCCTTGCCGGGTGCCATGTTTCGCGGCCGCGACATGCCCAAAAGAGCCGCTCCCATGCCCCAGCAACAGGGCGAGATCGGGTTGTTGGCTGCGGGCCTGGGCAATTTCCCGGGCGATACGCGTGATGACTTGCGGCCGCGTCTGTTCCACACCGGTTTTGTCAGTGAGAAGAGAGCCGCCAAGTTTGAGGAAGTGGAGTGAATTCATAGGCTGTGCTGTGTCCTGCCTGGTTTGCGCGTGCTGGATACGCACTACGCCCCACGCACGACATTCCTGATATGGGTGACTGCTTCTTCAGGGGTATTGGCAAAATGGAGCAACTCTATATGTGAGTCGCCCACATAATCACGGTGGATGAACGCCTGGATGGTGTTACGCCAGATGTCGCCAAAGAGGACATGCGGCCGCGGGCTGATCTCACCCACCTGTACAAAACTCCAGGCCAGGGCCATTTCCGACAGCGTGCCAATGCCGCCGGGCATGGAGATGACGCCATCGTTGTGTTTGACCAGATGCAGCACCCTGTCTTGAAGTGTCTGGTACTTGATTTCTTCGCTGATCCACTGGTTGGCTCCCAGTGGGCGAAATTGTTCAATCTGGGCGCAGGTGACACCGATGACATGACCGCCAGCCGCGGCCGCGCCCTGGCTGACAGCACTCATCACGCCACTGTACCCACCTGTAGCTACGGCAAACCCAGCCTCAGCCAGCAACCGTCCCACCGTTCGCGCCTGCTCATAGGCCGGACTACCCGGCTGTGGCCCGGCACTACCAAAAACGGAAATAACGCGTTGGCTCATAAAACCTCTTTGAAGAAGCATTTCAGCTAGTCAGCATTTCAGCTTCTTGGCTGACAAGCTGAAATGCTTCCTGGCTTCTCCGCTTCCTAGCCCCCATCGGCGCGGGGCAGGTGAATGGTGAAAGTGGTGCCGAGGCCGATGGTGCTGATGACTTCGACGCGGCCGCGGTGCTGATCCACCACCTTTTTCACAATGGCCAATCCCAGCCCCGTGCCGCCGGGATCAACCCGCTGGGCATTGGCCGCCCGGTAAAACCGGTCAAAAATTTGGGGCAAATCCTCTTTGCTGATGCCAATGCCCGTATCGCTGACCTGGATGATCACCTCATCTTCTACCCGGCTCACGACCTTCAATGTGCCCCCAGTTGGGGTGTAATGAATGCCGTTGTCAATAAGATTGGCCAGGGCACGTTCCAGATCATCGGGGTCAGCTTCTAGGAGCGGCCGCGTTTCAGCCAGGTCAAAAATAACCTGAATATCCTTTTCCTCAGCCAGCGGCCGCAACCCATCCCATATCAGTAAAATCATGGCCCGAATATCCAACATGGTCAAGACCATTTGCCGCTTGTTTTCCAGCCGGGCCAGGGTCAACAAATCCTCGACCATGTTACCAATGCGCTCCGACAACATCAGCAATTCATGGGATAACGTCTGACGTTTCTCCGGGTCCTCGGTACGCATGAGCCGGTGGATTTTCAAATTGATGGCGGTCAACGGGCTTTTTAGATCATGCGAGGCTTCATTAATAAAGTCACGCAACAGTTTTACCCGTTCCCGTTCAATCGCCAGATCCAATTGCCGTTTCTCTAACTGCTTTCGTTCGGTAATATCCTCGCTGATGCCAGCAATGCGATACACCTTGCCCGCTTCATCGCGGATAGGAAACGCCCGATCCCGCACCCAGCGGATGGCTCCATCAGGCCGGATCAGCCTGTATTCTGTATCATAATGATCCTGACTTTGCCGGGGGAGATTGGCCAGCACCCGCTCCTTGTCTTCCGGGTGAATGGCTTCGGTGAAAGACAGCGCATCGGCATACAGACTGGCGGCCGTGCGACCCCAAATTTGCTCGTAGGCGGGATTGACGTAAAAGGCATGGTGCTTTTCTGGTTCAGTCAGCCAGAGCGCTTCCGTAATGTGGTTGGCTATCTGGTCGAAATAGACGGCTTCTTGTTGTCGCTTTTGTTCTGACTCTTCCAACGCCGCACGGGTATGACGCAACGCCTGTTTGATCTCCATCAACGACCCCGTAACCAAATCCAGGGTGGGGCGGTTTTCGCTACCGACATAATCAACGAGCTGGGGCGCTACGCGCTGTAAATAAAACGCCAGCACCGGCCACAAAATCAGGGCCGAGATGGTTTTGCCCAAGACATCACCGGGCATCAAATCGATAAAATCTTGCGTGCCCAAATCGGCTACCAGTCGAAACAACAAGGCATCGGTCCACAGGCTGGCTAGAAGCGCCAGACCAATGGTGAGGGTTTCTGGTAAGCCGGGAAAATGGTTCTTCGCCCCCTGATAAAACACGGCAATGACAAACATATCGGCGGCGAAGGCGATAATGGAGCCAGCCAAAACCCGTAAGTTTAAGGTGGGAATCAGGTCGTCGGTCAGTAGTTGCGTAAATTGACCGCCGTTGGGTAGGAGTAAATGTTGGCGGTAGGTCAATTGAATAAAAAGAACCAACAGGCCTACGCTAAGGATGCCCCCAATTAATATGCGGGCTTGCACCGAGCCGTTGCTGATGTACAGGATCAAAACGCTGGCAATGACGACAGGAACCAGCACGTTGGAGCTGAGAAAGAGGAGCAAACCAGGGACGGGTTCGATGTAGACGCCGAGCTGACTCTGAATGAATACGCTTAGGCCAGCGACAAACATGAGGAACGGGGTAAAGCTAAAACGCGGATGCCGATAATGAAGAAAGAGCAAAATGAGGGTCAAGACCCAGATGTCGGCGATTAGCAGCAGAAAGTTACTCATAGTTTACCGCCCTAACCATTCATGGATGTGTTGTTCGTAGCGTTGCGGCCGCTCCACCATCGGTAAGTGACCGGCTCCGGGAATAAGGGCTAGTTTACTGTTGGGAACGCGGCTGGCGATGATCTGGCTCTGTTCCGGGGGTACGATGGGGTCTTTGTCACCGGCCAGGGCCAGGGTCGCGGCCGCGACCCTGGGCAAACGGTAAGCCAAATCCATTTGCGGTAACATCCTGAAATAAGCCCACATGGAGCCGATGTGTAGATGGCGCATGTAGGTGTAAGTGGCGTTCAACTCCGCGTTGAAGGTTGGGCGGCTGGTGATGGCCTGGCGATCAGCCACAAAAGACCCCATTGCCAGGCGCAACAAAGCAGGGTGAAAGCGATAGGCAAAACCCAGGGGAAACAGGAGCCGCCCCAGGCTATTGGTCTGGGCTAGCCGCTCTAAAAAGCCAAATGAACCGGTGCGTTGGCCGCTCACAAACCCGGCTATCGTAATGAGGCGGTTAATTTTAGTGGGGGCATGGATCGCGGCCGCGAGACCCGCCAATCCACCCGTTGAGTGCCCAATCACCGTCACCGGCCGATCCGGCACCAGGTGCTGAATCCCTTCGGCCACCAGTCGTCCCAACTCCTTCACCGACAACTGCTCACTCTGAAAATCCTGGGGGAAAACCGCCGGATAATGACCGGGCAAACTTAAGGCATAACATGGGCCATATTGGGTGTAGGGCGCTCCCTTATGCCAGAAACCGATGGAACTGGTCAGCCCATGCAACAGAATAATCGGTTGCCGGGTGTCGTGCGGGTTAAAAGCCAGATAGGCCAGTTGATGATTCTCGATTCTAAAAGTTTGAACGTGTGCATCCATGATAGTGTGAGAGATTGAAGACTGGATAGTTTTGGCTGCGCCTCACCTGGGCAATTAGATGTTCAGATTGGGGGTCCGGCGCGCCACAAAAAACAAAATCTTTTCTTGAAGCTATAGAACCAAAGAGGTTTTCAACGATGGTACCGAATTTTCTGCCGACCGCTTTACCCAACCCTTTAGCCGAGTTATCGGAAACTTTGCGAACAAAGTCGGGTTGGTGGGGTTTCGGGAACGGTAAGTCGTAAGCCCATCTTTTGTAAAGTGGTACGAGTTTGGTCATTCGTGGCCGATACTCTTGCCATCTGGTCAAGAAGTTGACTCAAGGTATTAAGGCGTTTCCAGGGTCAGTCATTGCGTGCGGATGCTCCGATTGTCCACTATCCATAGAGTCGTAGCAAATTGCTCAATGAAGTAACGGTCATGAACAACGGCCAGAATACTGCCTTCAAATTGGGCCAATGCCTGCTCAAATAGATTGCGTGAGGGGATATCTAAATGGTTAATGGGTTCGTCTAGAACCAGGAAGTTACAACCCTGGGCCACCAGCCGGGCCAGCGCCAGCCGCGCCCGCTGCCCAAAACTGAGGGACTGGTTGCTCTGCACGGCCTCGTCGCCGGTGAAAAGGAAGTAATGCAGGAAGGAGCGGGCTTCGGTCTGGTTCATGGGGCTGGCCTGTTGGATGGTTGCCAGAGGGGTCAGGGCCGGGTCAATGCCTTCCTGCTCCTGGGTCATGTAGCCCAGTTTAACACTGTGACCAAGACGAATCGTGCCAGAACGCGGCCGCAATTCTCCCATAATTGTCTTCACCAACGTAGATTTGCCCGTGCCATTAGGCCCCGTCAGCACCACTCGTTCCCCGGCCTGAATCACCAGGTTGAGATCATGCAGTAACGTCGTTTCATACCCCACCGCCACATCATCCAGGAGCAACACATCCCGCCCCAGGTGGGCCGCCTGATCAAAAGCCACCTTGAGTTGCCAGCCTTGTTTTGGTTTCTCCAGGCGATCCGGCGCGGACAGAAACCGTTCCAGCCGCTTCTCGCGTGATTTGGCCTTGCGGGCCACCTTCTTGGCATACCGCCGCACCCCCGGATTATTCGGTTTGGTGGTCACTTCTACCCAACGAGCCTGCTCCTTGGTGCGGCTGATATCGGCCTGCATCCGCTGAATCGTTAATTCCTGATCGCGGTAGGTGTCCCACTGGCGCTCCTTTTCCTGCCCGAACTGCTCCAGATAATCACTGTAGTTGCCCACATAACTGCGGGCGGTTTGGGTTTCCGGGTTCAAATCAATGATGCGGTTGACGGTGTTGTCCAAAAAGGTTCGGTCATGGGAGACGATGAGCGCCCCACCGGGAAAATCGGCCAGCCACTCTTCCAGCCATTCCAACATGGCAATGTCCAGGTGGTTGGTGGGTTCATCCAGCAGGAGCAAATCGGGTTCGTTGAGTAGAAGCAGGGCCAACGATAGGCGTGTTTTTTGGCCGCCACTGAGCTGGCCGATGGGGTGGGCCGGGTGTACGGTGTCTAGATGGAAGGTAGTGAGGATGTGGGGCACGCGGCCGCGGTCTAATTGACTCAACTTCTGCAACACCGCATCATACTGGGCCTGTAGCTCTGGCTGATCCGGTTGCTCGACCAGGGCGGTTGCCAGGTGCGCCAGTTCCCTCCAACTGAGCCGGATCACCCACAACCTGTCCAATCACCTCGGCCAGTGTCAGCGTCGGCTCCGCCTCGAACCCCTGCGCCAGATAACCCACGCGCAAACTGCCCGGTGAAAAAGCGACTTGCCCGCTATCGGCGGTTTCTTGCCCGGCCACAATGCGTAACAGCGTCGTCTTGCCGGAGCCATTCGGCCCAATCAAGCCCACACGCTCCCCCCGATTCACGGAAAAGGAGACATCTTTGAGGATAGGTTTAATGTTATAGCTTTTGCTAAGCTGATGAAGGGTTAACATGAGTTCACTCCTGAACGTAGTGCGTAACCAAAACGCAACACGCAACACGGATTACAAAAGAGCCTGGTGCAGGCCAAAAAATCAGGTTTTAGGTGAACTCAGCTTATCATTGGGGGGTCTCCACAAACAGTAACGCTCTGTATTATCAGGACGGCGTGTGATTTGTCAAGCGAGAAGTTCGAGGGAGTTAATGGTATATTTTAGCCGTAAGTGAGACTGTTTTTTGGCACAGGCTGGCCTCATTAAGGAGTAAATATGAACCCTCTCGTTGAATTACATGCCTGCGGGCAAAGTTTCTGGTACGACAATATCCGCCGTAAATTTTTGCAGGACGGCACCCTCCAACAACTCATTGAGCATGATGGTTTGCGCGGCATGACCTCAAACCCGTCTATTTTTGAGCAGGCGATTGGCAAAAGTGACGATTATGACGGGCGAATCAGGCGGTTGGTGGAAAGGGAGCGGATATCAACACCATTTATGAAGAAGTGGTGCTGGCCGATATTCAAGCCGCCTGTGATCTCTTTGCCAACCTGTATACCCAATCACAACGACAAGATGGGTTTGTCAGCCTGGAAGTTTCCCCCATTTAGCGCATGATACCGAAGGCACGATTGCTGAGGCGCTCCGTTTGCATCAGGCGGTGGATCGGCTAATGTGATGATCAAGGTTCCGGCGACGCCCGAAGGCATTCCGGCGGTACGAAGTTAATCAGCGAAGGCATCAATATTAATATTACGCTGATGTTTAATATGGCCCATTATGAGGCGGTCGCGGCTGCGTACATAGAAGGCTTGCGGCAGTTGGCGGCTAAAGGGGGATGTGGCCCAAGTGGCTTCGGTGGCTTCGTTTTTGTCAGCCAGGTGGATTCAGCGGTGGATAAAGTTGGCGGAACTAGACGACGCGACCGCGCGAACGCTCTTCTGGGCAAAACGGCCATTGCCAACAGCAAAGTCGTCTATCTGCGCTTCAAAAGCTGTTCCACGGCCCGGCCTTTGCCACCCTGCGTGAGCTAGGCGCACCGCCCAACGGCTCCTGTGGGCTTCAACCAGCACTAAAAACCCGCTTCCCGGACACGATTTACGTGGATAACCTCATTGGCCCGGAGACGGTTAACACCATGCCCCCGGCTACTGTAGATGCCTTCCGTGATCATGGCGTTCTGGCTAATACTCTGGAAGATGACGCAGAGGATGCCCGTCTGGTGTTGGATAACCTGGCTGAATTGGGTATTCATCTGGATGAAATTACGGAGCAACTTCAGGTGGATGGGGTCACTGCTTTTACCAAAGCATTCACTACGCTGATGGCGGCTATTGAAGATAAAGTGCAACGGTTTGCGTAATGGCTAACTTTTTGTGAGCATACCGGATGGCTCATTATCGTAATAATGGCCGTTGTGACATAATCAAATACAAAGTGGGACGCGAGTCCACTCTTTTATTTTAATGTCAAGCAATGGATCACAGTAGGATTATCGGTATTAACAAATCAGGCTCTACCAGAGCGAATGGAATCAGGAGTCGAGGCTTTAGCCGGAGACGTTCCGACTGAAGTCTCACTCTGCCGCTAAACCCTTAAACCTGTTAGAGCCAGAAATTGCCCGCCAAGAAAACGTTGCGCCCTTGTCTTAGCGTGACATCATGTTCGTGCCGATAATGTCTAATGAGTAGATTCACCGTGGGAGTTTGTGATGAAAAAAATACGCGTAACCTGGTAATGATAGTGGTGGGGATTCTCCTTTTGGGGTGTTGGTGGCCTGCGGCGCGCCGCAACGCCCGGTGATGTAGCGAATAATGAGGCCGAGTCCGCGTCCGCAGATTCAGCCTCATTATTGGCCGTGGCCGAAGGCACACTGGACACAGACACCAACGGCCTCACCGTTGGTTTCACCGCTGAGGACGGCCCTTCCGGGGCAACCGATGCGCCCGTCCTCATTGAAGAATTTTCCGATTATCAGTGCCCCTACTGTGCCCGCTTCTTCCAGCAGACCCTGCCTTCGATTGAACAAAACCAGATAGCCAGAGGAGACCGTTTTGGTCTCTTATGATTTCCCCTGGAATCTATTCACCCCCAGGCGGTTATCGCTTCGGTAGCGGCGCGGTGTGCCGGTGACCAGGGCGCGGCCGCGTACTGGAGTATGCACGACACCCTCTTCACCCGGTTTTGGGAATGGAACGGGCAATGCCGTCCAATCCTTCGTGGTATGCCGGGGAGATTGGCCTGGACGTGGATGTGTTTGCCCAATGTTTGAAAGCGGCACCAAAGAACCGCTGGTGCGAGCTGATCTTGATCTGGGTATCAGCCGAGGCGTGACCGGCACACCCGGCTTCTTTGTCAACAACCAGTTCCTCAACGGGCGCAGCCCGTGGCCGTTTTTGATCAGGCCATTGCCGCCGTGCAGAATGGACAGGCCATCGGTGGTGCACCGACGCAGCCCCACAAAATGAACCGGTGCAACCGGCCGTGGCTCCCACCCGCCGCCTTCACCGAGGATTACGCCTTCGCCATAGGTGAGGAAGATGCACCCATCACCATCGTCGAAGTTTACCGACTACCAGTGCCCTACTCTGCGCCCAATACAGCACCCAGACATTCCCACAAATGAAGGTAATCTGATTGAGCGGCCGCGTGCGTTATTCCTCAAATTTACCCCAGCCTCCATCCATCCGCTGGCCCGAATGGGGCCTTGGCCGCCCGTTGTGCCGGTGAACAGGATGCTTACCTGACCATGCGACCAACTCTTTGCCGATCAGGCTACCTGGGCGGCACGGGTACAGTTGAAGGGGCCAAGGGGCTTCTCTAGGTTATGCCCGCACGATGGAGTTGGATGTGGAAAGTTTCGGTTCGTGCCTGAATAGCGGCCAATATGACGATGCCATCCAGGCCAATGTTAATGAGGGCATCCATCTTGCAAGTCTCAGCACCCCGAGCTTTTTGTGGCCGGGTATCCTATCGCTGGGGCCAGGCCGTATGATCTGTTTGAGTATGCCGTGGGTCTGGCCCGAAGCCGGGGAGTTGGGCCAGGCGTATGTGCAGGAAGCGGCCGCGCAACAGCCACCCCCCACACCCAGTGGCCCGGTGGATGTGCCCATTGATGACGATGATATTGTGATAGGCGACCCCAATGCCCCCGTAACGATGATTGAGTTTACTGATTTTCAATGCCCGTATTGTTACCGTCACGCCGTTGAAACTTGCGGTTGATGAGTCAATATATTGATTCCGGGCAGGTGCGTTATGTGTTTAAGGATTTCCCGCTGACCAGCATTCACCCGCAAGCGGTCGCGACCGCGAAGCGATGCCCATTGCGCCCATGAACGGATGCCTACCTGGCGATGCAGAAACCTTGTTTACCACCCAGCAGGAATGGAGCGGCCGCAGTGATGTTGATACCATTTTTACCGGTTACGCCAAAGCCCTGGGGTTAGATGGTGCCGCCTTTGCCGAATGTCTGAGCAGTGACCGTTACCACACCATGATCAGCAATGACCTGGATGTGGGTATGCAGTTGGGGGTCAATGGAACCAGCCTTCTTCATTAACGGCAACTTTGTTTCGGGGAGCAACCCTTTGCCGTGTTTTGACCAGGCCATTCAACAGTTGAGCGCGGACGCGACCGGAGTAAGAAAAGCGGTTCACAGAGGGGCACAGAGAAGACACAGAGAGGCACAGAGTTTTAAAAACAAGCTGTTTTTCTCTGTGAATCTCTGTGTCTTCCCCTCTGTGTTCTCTGTGACCAATCTTTTCTTCGGCAATGGTCTAGCCTCAAGCATTTCTGTGTTACTCTCCCTGCCCACACTTTCCCTCAACCTTATTGCCTCTGACGTGCGCATTCAGCATATGGCGCAGGCGTGGCTGGGCAACTGGCCCAGTCTGCCCACCGACATGGCTAGCACCCTCCGTACAATTCCACCTGCACCTGGTAGAGACGCTCCCCATGGCCTCAAACTCCACCCCTCTTCGCCGCTCCACCCCATCTCCGCTCTGCCGTTTACCTGGCCCAACCGGCGGTTTTGGCTTCGCCTTTCCCGAAGAGGGTGGGTGGATGTGCCCGCCCAGCCTGACTCCACCCAACCGTTGGTCGGTTGGCTGACGCCTGGTTTGCTGGATAGTGGCCGTTTTGAGGATCTGTTTTGGGTGGCGGTAGCCCCGTGGTTACGGCAGAGGGGGTTGTTTCTGGTACATGGCTTCGCGGCCGCGTCCCCTGATGAGCAACAAACGATTTTGTTGGTGGGGCGGTCAGGCAGTGGCAAAACGACCACCGGGCTGGCTTTGCTCCAGACGGGCTGGCGCTGGCCCCAGCCAATGATGTGGTGTTGCTCCAGGCTACGCCAGAGGGGTGATGGCTCTGCCCACGCCGGGCGATGCCATTACCGTGCATACAAAAACGCTGGAGTTGTTTGCCCGGTTTGCGGCCGCATCTTTTCCCCACTGAGGCGCACAAAGGGCAGATACAGGTTCAGACGGTAGCCGCTGGCTGGGCAGGACCGGGCCGGAGTGACGGGGTCTATTTTCCCCAGGTGGACGGGGGGCGAACAACCCTTCAGCCCCTTAGTAAAGCCATCGCCTGGAGCAAGTTGATGGAAGAGGTGTAGACCCACAGGACGCGGCCGCGCTTCCGCCCATCTGAACTACTGAGCCAGTTGACGAGGCAGGCCCATCTTTTTGACCTGTGCCTGGGGCCGGATGTGGGGAACTCGTCGGAACTCTGGGAACTCAAGAGGAACTCGCCAGGATAAGCGCACACGCGTTTTCTGTTTGGCCCATCGGCATCTTGCATCTTCTCCAATAAAGCGCAGTGACGTTGGTTAAGCCTGTCGAAAACAACGGCTTGCAGCAAGCTCAGACCACTATTCGCCCGAAACATTGAAAGGCCCCCATACATAAAGTGATTTTACGCAGTTTCCCTACCCCGATGATTGAGGGAAAATCAGTGGGAGGTAGGTTTATTTCATCAGGCAGATGCCTTCTGTTGTGCCCAAAATCCCATACCCCAAAATAGTACAAAGGAGAAAACAGGACGTGATTACGAAAAAACATTTCTGGTTGGCCCAAATTGGGACGGTGTTCTTGATGCTGGCGTTGTTTTGGTTGGCAACCCTTTTGACCGCACACTGAAGCTCTCCCCTCAACCCGGCTCGGGCTCCTCTCACGTCAGCGTTCACCTACCAGGGCAAGCTGGAAACGCGGGTGTGCCTGTCAGTAACACCTGCGACATGACCTTTGCCCTGTTTGATGACCCAGCAACTGGTTCCCCAAATGGGCGACCCAGACCATCACCGCCATCACGGTTACGGATGGGCTGTTTACGGCGTCCGCTTAATGGGGTGGGGAGTTTGGCGCGGCCGCGTTCACTGGTCAGGCTCGCTGGTTTACAAATTGCGGTTCGTTGCCCGGCGGGTACAGAAGTACACTCCGCTTTCACCGCGCCAGGAAGTAACGGCGACCCCGTACTCTGTTACAGTCTCTCTACCGGGGCGTTACAGGGGTTCCCCATCAGCACCACCACCCCAGCCACCGCCGATGTGTTGCAATACGATGGTAGCCAATGGGCACCATCCACCGTCAATTCCCGCCGCCAGTTTTATATCACCCATGCGACGGTTATGGCGGGCAATGCCCCCTCTGACCGCCTGCGCCGCCGGTTATCCTTGGCTTCCTTGTGGGAATTGCCAGATGTGAAGGACTCCAGTACAACACCACACGTTGGGCGCGACGCAGGCAGATTCGGAAATGGTCTCCCACCGGATATTACGGTTGGATTCGTACCGGCGCTCTTAGTGCTGCTTCGAGTGGTGCCGGTGTGGTAAGTGCAATACCTGGACATCAATTCGGGGATAGATTCCGGCACGGCGGTCATTTTGCCCAATGGTTGGGCATCAGCGAACGTACTCTTACCCGGTCCTGGAGCGCAACGACGCGGGCGTGTTCCCAATTATTACGGTGTGTGGGGTGTTGAGGATTGGTGGAGAGATGGATGGGTTCAATCGCCCAAGATTGAACCCATCAACTAAGAGGAAGAAAAATTGACGCCATCGCGACACATCATCCGGCGGATGGATTTGACCTGCCATTCGGTATCTTGCTGTTTTATTCCTGGTTGTGGGCCAGTGCTGGGGTTATTCAATCGGTTGGTACACGGTGGATGGGGGTGGAGCCACGTTTCTGAGTGGGGGAGTTACAGCCTGGGGGAGTACGGCAGGGCAATCGGACGCGGCGCGGCTACTGGCGGTAGCTACACTTCAGGGCGGTTTTTTGGCCGGGCGCGGCCGCCACTGACCACCTACCCTCACCCCAACAGCCGCCCCTACCTCAACGCCTACGACCACCCCCGCAACCCGCCACCACGAACAACCTGTTTTCTTGCCCTTCGTTGTACGTGGTGAGTCGTAAAGCCTCACCCCATTCCCTGGTGGTTCCGTGCCTGGCACGGGGCAGGACACTTCTCAATACCAACGCCTCGCGGCCGCGTGCCAGGCACGAATAGGGATAGCTTGGTTTCCATGCTGGCGCAGGGGCAGAACACTTCTCAATACCAACGCCTTGCGGCCCCGTGCCAGGCACGAGATGGTGAGAGCTTGGTGGTTCCGTGCCTGGCACGAGGCAGAACACTTCTCAATACCAACGCCATCGGCCCCGTGCCAGACCCGAGATGAGCGAGGGTTGGTGGTTCCGTACCTGGCACGGGGCAGAACACTTCTCATTGCCAACGCCGACGGCCCCGTGCCAGGCACGTGATGGGTGAGGGTTGGGTGGTTCAAATGCCTGGCGCGGGAGCGAGGAACAACTCAATACCAACGCCTTGCGCCCCGTACCCAGGCACGAGGATGGTGGAAGCTTGGTGGTTCCGTGCAGGCACGAATTGTCCTAATCTTTCGAAATAATTCAACCCATCCGGGTGGCGGCGCGAAATGAGGTAATCTAGCACAAACTCCCGGTATTGAGTGGGGGTAGAAAAATGTGCCTGGACAAAGGCCCGATCTACCAACGAGCCAGAGCGGGTTTCGACCCATTCGGGGTAATTGCTGTAGGGCCAGTCATCTATGGTTTGTATTAGCCCATGCACAATAGGATTGGCATGGATGTAACGGCACAAATGAAGCAAATAAACCGCATCTTACCCGGTTCTGACCTGGGCCCACCCCTTGAAAGATAGTGCCGCTATGGTTGTAATTTTAGGTTTGTAGCTTTTGCTGTAACTGTTGAACACCCGCTGGGAAGTAGGCTGGCGCGAGGAGTGTTATCTTGCCTTACTAAAATGTGATAATGGTTGGGAAGCAGACAGTAGGCAATGATGGTGATCTGGTATTTGCGGCCGTATTCTTTAAGCAGATGGAGGATTTTTAGAAAATCTTCTGGGCTGTGACAAATGGAGAGACGACTGCGTAACGATTTAGCACAAATGATAATGTTGGCCGAGAGTGGGACGTGTAGACATATTGATCACTTGTACAGCTGGCACGGGGGCAGAACGCTTCTCAATACCAACGCCTCGCAGCCCCGTGCCAGGCACGAATGAGCGAGGGTTGGGTGGTTCCGTGCCTGGCACGGGGCAGGACACTTCTCATTACCAACGCCGCTCAGCCCCGTGCCAGGCACGAATGGGCGAGGGCTTGGTGGTTCCGTGCCTGGCACGGGGCAGAACGCTTCTCAATACCAACGCCTTGCAGCCCCGTGCCGGAGGACGAATAGGGGAGAGCTTGTGTTCCGTGCCTGGCACGGGGCAGGACACTTCTCAATACCAACGCCTCGCGGCCGCGTGCCAGGCACGTGATGGGTGAGGGTTTGGTGGTTCCGTGCCTGGCACGGGGCAGGACACTTCTCAATACCAACGCTTCGCGGCCGCGTGCCCGAGCACGAATGGGCGAGGGTTGGGTGGTTCCGTACCTGGCGCGGGGCGGGGCACTTCTCAATACCAACGCCTCGCGGCGCGTGCCAGGCACGAGATTAGGTTAGGGTATTGGTTCGCTGTCGCCGTTGGGGGGGGGGGTGCGAGCGACGACCTGGAAACCCCATTGTTCTAAATTGTTGGTCACCACCCCATTGAATTGGGTGACGACGAGGATGAGCGCGGCCGCTTGCAGTAAATCGAGCAACCGGTTCGCGGCCGCAGTTCGGGTTTCTACGGCGGCTTGTCGTTGGCTGGAACCGGCTTTGCGGGCGGCATCGGCGGCTTGCAGGGTGGTGGCGAGGGTGCTCATTTCGGCCAGGGGTGGGTTGGCGATTTGATTCGCGGCCGCGAGGCTGGTTTCTTGGGTCACATAGGTCGTGAGAAAGGTGGCCCATTCCTTCTCCGGTGCGTGGTTTACGCACGACCACACCCCCTGTCCCGGACACGGTATCCAGGCCCCAACCTTCCAGTTGGGCTTGATTGGCGGCATATTTGGCTTTGAGTTGGAGTAAGGCGAGGTTGAGTTTTGGTTTGGCGGTGGCTAATGTTTGGCGATACGTCTCAGCGGCGGTGGCCCGTGAGGTTTCACTGCTACCCGCGACCCCTTGTTCGGCTTGCGCGGCCGCGAGCGATTCCTGAACCATCGCCAACGGTGGTGCGAGTACCTGTTTGTTGGCGGGCAGGCTGCTCTCATACGCCATACCCCCCCCGAGCAATAATTTGCCCCTGCCGTGACGGCCAACGGATTATATTCTCACCATTAACATCTAACTTCAAACTGAACATTTTTACGCTCCTTCTACAAAATAATGAACCAACAGGTGATAAAAAGGGGTGATCAAGGTCATCGTGAGGGTCAAGACACCTCTGATCACGGTGATCAAGGTCATCGTGAGGTCAGGACGCCTCTGATCACGGTGATCAAGGTCATCGTGAGGTCAGGATGCCTCTGATCATGGTGATCAAGGTCATCGTGAGGTCAAGACGCCTCTGATCACGGTGATCAAGGTCATCGTGAGGTCAGGGCGAGGCTGATCACGGTGATCAAGGTCATCGTGAGGTCCAAGATGCCTCTGATCATGATGATCAAGATCATCGTGAGGTGCACGACGCCTTTGATCCCGACAATCAAGATCAACCAAGGTGGCCTACTTGATAGTTATGACGAAGTGGGATGGTTTCTTGCCGGGGAAATTGGTGGGGCGAGGTTTGGCTTGGGATGGAAGGTGTCCGGCCGCGGGCCCCAGGGCGACCAATACCTCTACCTTTCCAAAAACCTACCCACTCTGCTACTCTCCAAGATAAGTAAACAAAATGCACCACACTTGAGACCGTCCCATGAGCAAATACAAATACACGACAACCCGGACGACGCCTACCAAGAAGCACTACGCTGCATTAAAAGAGGCGAAAGCTAAATCAGCGACTAAGCTTGATTTGAGTGAATTGGGTTTAATAGCTGTTCCCCCTTGGCCGAAATTGGGCAATTGACACAATTGACGTGGCCGATCTTGAATCGTAATAAGCTAACGGCTGTTTCCGCCCGAAATTAAGCAATTGACGAATTGGAGACGTTCTATCTTCCGGGGAATCAACTAACGTCCGTTCCGCCCGAAATTGGGCAGTTGATAGCGTTGATGGACTTGCAGCTTCATAAGTCCAATAACTACCATACCGCGAAATTGGGCAGTTGATGAGCATTTATAAGAACGTTAATGTGTGTTCTTGCTGGTAATAAAGCTAACAACTATTCCAGCCGAAATTGAGGCAAGGTTGACAGGAGTTGACAATGTTTTCTTCTGAATGATAATCAGCTAACGGCAGTTCGTCGAAATCGCACAACCTAACAAAGTTGGAAGGACCTTTGGCTCGAAGGCAATCCAGGCTTACCTATCCCGCCAGAGATTGTGGCGCAGAGGAAAACGCCCAGGCCATTTTATTATCTACGCCAACGGCAGGCAGAAGCCGCCCGCCCACTCACGAAGCCAAACTCATCCTCGTCGGGCAAGGGGGTGGGCAAAACATCCCTCGTCAACGGCTCATGGGCCAGGGGTTTGACGAAGCAGAAACCCAGACGGAAGGATCAACATTAAAACCCTGGTCGCTGGCAGTCAATCGTTCAGCAAGGTATCGTTCCCATCACCTTGAACATCTGGGATTTTGGCGGGCAAGAAATCATGCACGCCACCCACCAATTCTTCTCACTAAACGTAGCCTCTACCTTCTCGTCCCGATGCCCGTCAAAGGGGAAGACGAAGGCCGGTAGAGTATTGGCTGACCATCATCAACAGCTTTGCCCCGATGCTCCTGTCCTGATTATCATTAACAAATGGGATCAGCATCGTCTGGACATCAATCGGCGCGGTCTGCAAGAAAAATATCCAGCCATCAAAGGGTTTGTCTGCACCTCTGCCCGCGATGACAGGGGTATTGACGAACTCAAAACAGAAGTTGCCGCTCTTTTGGCCGAAATGGAGCATGTAGACTCATCTTTCCCTGACAGTTGGATGAAGGTCAAAAATACACTCACCACAATGCAAACAGAGCGTGATTACCTTCCCTATACAGCCTACCAACAGATTTGCCAGGACAGCGGCGTTACGTATGCGAGCAGTCCAACAGACCCTCATCCGCTTTCTGCATGATTTAGGTGGTGCGTCAACATCACCGCATTGACGAAAAAATCCGCTGGCACACCGGGGTTATGCTCCATCAAGACAGCTTCACTGCCCTCGTCAAAGCAGACATCAAAGCCGCTACTATCCGCATCAGCATCATTGGCGAGGGCGACCGCCGCCAATTCCTCTACGCCCTGCGTCTGGAATTTGCCAGCATCCACGAATCCATCAGCGGCACCAAACCACAGGAAGTCGTGCCCATCCCTGATCATCCGACCGCACCGCCTATCCGCTATTCCTTTCTGGAACGGCTAGAAAAAAAGAAGGTTGCCACCATCCCCTATGACGCCCAAGATGGGGAAGAACTTGCGCTAGACGTGCA
>JADJUV010000109.1 GCA_016716885.1 Candidatus Trichofilum aggregatum
CGACGAAGCCAGTGATACCGCCCTCATAGAAAGCCGAACCGAAAATGGAACACGTTATCGGGTCGAAATGAGCCAAAGATTGTTCCACGGATACGGTGAGATTCTTAGCGAAGACACCAGCCTCGAAATAGGGGATTTACACCTTCCTGAAAAACATTTCAGCTTAACGCGATTGTGGACGCAGGCAATAGATTCTCAGGGGCAAATATTACGAGAATCGCCCGAACCTTCCCTCTACCATCCAGCGATTCCAGTCTTAACTTTGAAGATCAACGACATTCAGGAAACAGTCTACCCACTCGACAGGTCTGTCTTATTTACCAAAGCGGTAAAGCCAGTACCACACGTCTTTATTAGGGCAGAAGGCTTCACATCTCAGCTAACAGAATTTTGGTGGGAAAAAGTTGCCCTTACCAGCCGTGAAGAACTGGTTCTTAAGGGGCTAAATCTGATCGAACCAATAATTCAACGAATTGCTTTCGTGAACCGGAATGGTTCTAGTCAAAATCGTTATCCCCTGGTGAAAACATCCCGTTATGAAGAACCTGTTCCACTGCGTACATTGGGAGAAGGGTATAGTCAATTATTCCAGGTAATCTTAGCCTTAGTAAACAGTCAAGACGGTTTTTGCCTGATTGATGAAATAGAGATGGGGCTACATTACACAACGTTACACCAATTGTGGGAACTGATTTTCAGGGTTGCGGATGAACTGAACATTCAGGTATTCGCCACAACCCACAGTGATGATTGTGTTAGCGCCTTTCAATATGCGGCCAAGGAAAATGAGCAAGTTGAAGGGCAACTCATCCGTCTTGAACAATGGAACGGCCAACATACGGCGATTGTGCTAGATGAAAAAGATTTAGAAACTTCTATCAAATACAAGATTGAGACCCGTTGATATGACAACCTATGCCAAAAGATTGATAGTCGAAGGCAAATACGACTTTCATGTCGTACGCAATTTGCTCCGTGACCATGACTTTCACATCGGCCACGAAAGCCGGTGAGCCAAGACATAATTCTGATTGGATAGCCCTTACAGCCGAAGATGGGATTGATCCCTTGCTCACCATTATGCGGAATTATCTGCGGCGCGGGGAATTACTTCACCTGGGAATCGTCGTAGATGCCGATCGGAATGTGCATTCTCGCTGGCAACAGATTAAACAACGCGTACAAACAATCGGAGAGGCTGATTTTCCGGGTGCTCCTTCTCCTGAAGGCATTATTGTCACGGTCAATCGGTTTACCCAGCCTTCGTTGCGTTTGGGAGTTTGGTTCATGCCCGATAATCAAAATCCCGGTTTCTTGGAGCATTTTGCCAACCAGATGATCCCAGCTGATGATCCTTTGTGGCCGAAAGCAACAAAGGCGGTTGCTGACCTGCCCGCCGAGCAACGACGCTTCATCCCTGAACATGCAGGCAAAGCGGAACTTTATACCTGGTTGGCGTGGCAGGAAAAACCCGGCAAACCTATGGGTTTGGCGGTGACATTTCAATATTTGAGATCCCATGCCCCTTTGGCCCAACGGTTTGTTAATTGGGCGACTCGCCTTTATACCCCATGAACCTTGTCACCATCGAAAACATCAAAAAACAATATAGCGAACGGGTGCTGTTAGAAAACGCCAGCCTGCTCATCAACAGCGGCGACCGCATCGGCCTGATTGGCCTGAATGGCAGTGGTAAAACGACCTTGCTCCGTCTCATCGCCGGGTTGGAAAGTCCCGATGAGGGCAATTTGACCATCTGGGGTGGGGTGCGGCGGCAATATGTGGCCCAGGAGCCAGAACTGGATGGTAGCCTGACGGTGCTCCAGCAAATTTTCACCAGCGATTCGCCGCAGATGAAGCTCCTGTTGGCCTATGAACAAGTAGTCGAGGAACTCGATTCGCGGCCGCAAGACCCCCAGCTTCTCGCCCGCCTCTCCACCCTCTCCCATGAGATGGACCAGAGCAACGGCTGGGCCGCCGAGAACAACGCCAAAACCATCCTCACCCAACTGGGCATCAGCGAATTCCACGCCCTCATCGGCCAACTCAGTGGGGGTCAGCGCAAGCGGGTAGCCCTGGCCCGCGCCCTGCTCGACCCCGCCGACCTGCTCATCCTGGACGAACCCACCAACCACCTGGACGCCGACGCCATCGCCTGGCTGGAAACGTACCTGCAAGATACCCCTCGCGCCTTGCTCATGGTCACCCATGATCGCTACTTCCTGGATCGGGTGGCTAACCGCATTGTGGAGCTAGACCGGCGGGAATTGGTGGCTTATCCCGGCAACTACTCGGCTTACCTGGAGAAAGAGGCCCAAAGGCAGGAACAGTTCGCGGCCGCGGAAGAAAAACGGCGCGGCATTTTGCGTCGGGAACTGGAATGGTTGCACCGCAGCGCGGCCGCGCGCACCACCAAACAACGTGCTCGTGTCGAACGGGTCGAAGAGCTACGCCAGATTCGTTACGACCTGGGCGAAGACCGGGTCGCTATGGCCCTGGCCAGCAAGCGATTGGGCAAAAAGGTTCTTTCCGCCCGCAACCTCAGCAAAGCGTTCGACGGTCAAACCCTGTTCCGTGACTTTAGTCTGGACTTAGAACCCGGCGGCCGCGTCGGCATCATCGGCCCCAACGGCACGGGCAAGAGTACCTTGCTCAACGTGCTGGCGGGCAAATTCCCGCCCGACACCGGCTCGGTGGTCTGGGGGCCAACGGTGGAATTAGGCTATTTTGATCAGGAAGCCAATGTCCTCAAAAATGAGATGATGGTGCATGATTTTATTGCCGATACCGCCCCACTCATTCAAACGGATACGGGGGACCGGTTGGAAGCGGCGCAAATGTTGGAGTGGTTTTTGTTCACGCGGCCGCAACAACGAGCCAAAATCGCCAGCCTCAGCGGCGGTGAACGGCGACGGCTGGCCCTGCTCTATACCCTGGTGCGCCAACCCAACGTCCTGCTCCTCGACGAACCCACCAACGACCTGGATATCCAAACCCTCGGTGTTTTGGAGCAATTTCTGGATCAATTCCAGGGTTGTCTCATCGTCGTCAGCCACGACCGCTTCTTCCTAGATCGCACCGTGGATTCCCTCATCGGTTTCGATGCCGACGGCCAAACCCATCGTTATCCCACCCCTTATGACACCTACACCCGGCTCCGGGCCGAGGAATTAGCCGGTCAGCCATCAGCCAGCAACTCGCCAACTCGCCAACTCGCCAACTCGCCAACTCGCAAACTCGCAGACTCGCAACCCCGCAAACTCTCTTTTAACGAAAAGAAGGAGCTAGAACGGCTAGAAACTCGCATCGCTGAACTGGAAACGGAACAGGCCAGCCTGACCGAAGCCATCAACAACAGTGGCACGGACTACCAACGTCTGCAACAGCTTACCGAACAACTCCACACCCTGGAAGCCGACCTCGAACAGACCTTTGAGCGCTGGTCCACCCTCGCCGAGCGGGCCGAAAATTAGCTTGACACAAATTGAGATGGGATCGCTTTAGTGATGAGACTTGATCCTGGTTGCTAAAAATTAGGAACCATTCTGTTATACCAGAACAAGTGATAGAGCTTCCCTGGGAGCAATCAGGCCGGTTGGCAGAGGTTACAGCCTGGATTCAAGCCGAATTTTTGCGGATGGGGATGCCGGATCGGCGGCTGGGCGCGTTGCCCGGCCTGTATGATGAACTAATGGAAGCGCAGGAGAATTTGCGCCACGTGAGCAGTTACATGAGGCCTTTCGCCTGGCCTACAAACTGGGGATGCTCACTCCTCGCCCTCAACCGAAATGAAACACACCCTTTGGCAATCAACAAATCGTCGCCCACCACTTTATAAACAAGGCGATGCTTGTTATCTATGATTAATCACCGAGGCGTGACCAGCGTTCCGTGGGAATTTCATTTGCTTCCAAGAAAGAGCTGAGCAACGTAGCGTTATCGCCGCTGAATTGCTCTTTGAGTGCAAATAGAACATTGTCGGTCGCCCCGAGTGCGTGGAGCAGGGATGGAATAGAAGCCGAGGGGATTGTCCACGCCCATTCGTACTCGCGAACACCGAATACTCGCTCGACACCATCTCCGAAGTCATGGCCCTCGATCAGCACATCACCATTAGCGGTAACCGATGCTTCAAGAAGTCGTGAGCCATCGGCATCCTTAACCTGACGTAAAACAACGTGTGTCCTATTCATTGAGGCATCTCCCACGAAAATAAGTTTCAAGTTTCAGGTTCCAGGTTCCAGGTTTCAAGTTCCCCAGAGTTCCTAGAACTCCTGCGAGTTCCTCGTATTTTCATCCATCTTGGTACGCCCCGCTCCCCGCTTATGGGGAACTCCTCTCTAAAACGTTCTCTGGAACGTCCCAGACTACCCTTCAGTTGGTCAAAATAGGTCCAGGCATCCAAATCTGGGGGTTGGATGCCCAATTGCGTCAAATTCGCCATAAGGTGGGCACGGTGTTCGGTAGCGTGATTGATCACCTGGGTGAGAAAGATGGTCTTGGGCACATCACGTGGCGTGCCTTCCCAGTCAACTTGCACTGTCTCCTCGGCGTTGACCCTCGGTGCCCATTCAATTAAACCCGTACCAGTCCGACGCACCGATTCCAGCATGTCGGTAATCGTCAATGATGCGTCACTCTTTGCCTGGTGGCGTGGTTGACCGGTGCTAATGCGTGAAAAATACCCCTGTTCGGCCAGGACGATGTGTCGTAAGGTGTCACGAATGGAACCGAACGCGCCCGAAATGGTGGCATCCAGTTGTTCACTGGTCAACGCCGCGCATTGTTCCAAAAGACGCAGATTGGCCCACAGGTTGTGGCTAAAGAGGGTTGTGAGTGTAGCAGTTTTCATAAAAAGCTCCTTAATTGGGTTTTGTTTGTAACTACTCGGCCTGTTGCCTGAGCTTCTCGAAGGTCATGGCGGGCTTCAAAAAGCTCAGCCCCGACAGCGTTAGTCGTTACACGGATAGAGGAATAAAGCATGAACACAAATTGTTAGGCGGCACGGTCGGAGACTGGCCACAGCCAATATACAAACGCGGCCGCACGTGCTTTAATTATCGGGTGACGACCGTCTTTGCCAGTAGGCGGCTGCTGTTGAGAACAGTACCGGCGTGATGACAGTTTTAGAGTGAGGTCAGAGCCACATGAACGGTATCCCAGTCCGGGGCAGCGGGGGATGGGCCGAGATTTAATTTTTGGCATAGGCTCTCCAGTTCGGATCGTTGATCAGGGGGGAGGGTGAGATGTTGGTGCAGATAAGCGACAATCGGGCCGGTTAAGCCGTTGTGCCCGGTCAAAACTAACCATTCCAGCAAAATGGATAACCCGGCAAAGAAAAGGTACGGCTCACGCAGTTCATCCATAATCTGGATGCCTTCAGCCAAAGCCGCGGCCGCCTCCCGTCCCATCCCCGTCTGTTGTAAGGCCAACCCCAGAGGAAACAGCGTAATCCCCAATTGCAACCGGTTCTGGATTTGTCGGGCCAGGGCTACACTTTCGCGGGTATAACGCACCGCATCGTCCCAGCGTTCTTGTTTCGTGGCGATGTGCCCGGCCACACTCAACATGCTGGTCAACAAATCCACATCACCCGTGGCACGAGCCGACTCTCCAGCTGCGGCAAAAAGGGTTAAGGCTTCATCCCACCGTTGTTGGCGGTACAAAACATAGCCCTGCATCTGTTTCGGGAGATAGCTCTGTAGCAGGGAAACCCTTGTGTACCCAAAATTTCCAGGGACGCGGCCGCGTGCTGTCCGGCCAGCTCCATTTTCCCCTCATGCCAGTTTAAAACCGCCAATCCATATTCTGCCTGCCAGATAGTGGCGGGGTTTCCCAATTCCCGGCTCAATTGCAAACCGAGTAAGCCATATTGCTTTCCCTCTGCCAGACGAGCGGCGTGGGGAGCGTTTAGACACAGCCGGTTCGCCAGGATGGCCCGTACCCACGCGGCCGCGCCCTGTTCGGCCAGGTGAAAACCTTCTTTCAATTTGGCCCAGGCCCCAGCAAAATCCCCCTGGCAATAGAGGGCCGTGCTCAGATGGCGGTAAGCATAAGCGGCTTCGGTGATATCGTGATGGGACATGGCTGTGGCATAGGCCGATTGGCCCAAAGCCATCTGCTCATGCGGCGATATCCCTAACCCACTGCACAAATGGTTGAGGCGATTTTGCAGGTGCGGCCGCACCCGTGCGTCTGGTGGGCATATTTCCAGGGCGGCTTTGAGCCAGTGGATGGTCTCAGCAAAGCGGCCGCATTGGTGCATCACCGCCACAACTGGTTCCGTCGCCTGCTCAAAAAAGGAAAGATCGTGAACCTGGATGGCCCATTGCCAGGCGGCCGCGATGTTATCTAGTTCCTGTTCAATTTCTGGCAGTATGTTGAAAAATCGGGCTGTCATCACTTCAGGCTTTCGTTCCGCCAGGAAGTTAGCAAAATAGGCGGCATGGTAGCGTTGCACCTCGGCCTGGGATGCCTCTGTCTGGTGTAAGGCATATTGGCGTACCAGTTCATGGAGATCGTACCGTTGGTGGGCGACGCGATAAAGCAAGGCTTTGCGGTTAACTGTTTTGAGTTGAGCCAGGGTGATGCCCGCCACAATCTGGGCTGCCTGCCGGGTGAAACCGCCCCGAAAAACGGCCAGCCGACTGAGCGCGGCCGCGTCATCCTGGCTCAACCTGGCCCACGTTTGCGCCAATATCTGCTCAACACTGGCCTGGCGGTGGGGGCGATGACCCGTTTCATCGCGCAAAAACCCAACCCCCCGACTGATTTCTTGGGCAATCTCACCACAACTCAGTACATCTACCCAACTGGCCGCCAGTTCCAGAGCTAATGGATGGCCCCCCACCAACCGGCAAATCTGGATGACGGCCGGTTCATCTACAACAGACAGGGGGAAATCGGGACAGGTCATGCGGGCCTGTTGGAAAAAGAGTCGTACCGCTTCAGATTGTTCGGCCTGGACAGGGGAGATGCCAGGGGCAGGGTAGGTAAGCGGGGGTACAGGCAGGACCCATTCGCCTGGCACACCTAATGGTTGGCGCGAGGTGATCAGGCATTGGAATCCGGCGGCTGTTTCCAGGAGTTCGATGAGATGGGGGGCGGTGTGGCTGAGGTGTTCAAAATTATCCAGGATGAGGAGCAGGTTGCGGCCGCGTAAAAACTGTTTGATCTGTTGGGTTGGAGAAACGCCTTCAGCCGGGGGCAGGGGCAAAGCCGCCAAAATCGCCCCATCCAGATGATCGGCCTGGCCCTCGGCGGGTAAACCGACCAGGGGAACCCACCAGACGCCGTCTGGGTATTGGGCTTGCTGTTGCCGCGCCAGTTGTAGGGCCAGGCGAGTTTTGCCGATGCCCCCGAGACCGGTCAAGGTGAGTAAACGACAGGTAGGATCAGCCAGGTGTGCGGCCGCGTCGTTGAGACTACTCTGTCGTCCAATGAAAGGGGTTATATCGGCGGGCAGGTTGTGGCAGGGGGGTGGGGCAGGGGGTAGAAGTGTGGGCAATGTCGCGGCCGCGGGCATTCCTACCTTAATTTGCTCCATCAAAACAACTGTTTCCGGCATCGGCTCCACGCCCAATGCCTCCCACAACACCGTCTGGCACTGTTCAAACTGAGCCAACGCTTCGGCTCGCTGCCCTTGGGCCGCTAACGCGTGCATTAACTGCCGGTACGCTTCTTCACGCCAGGGATCCAGGGCCAATTGTTGCATCGTCAGCAACGCGACCTTGTCCCATTGCTGTTGCGTCAGGGCCAGATCACTCAGACGGGCTAACGCCATCATGACCCGGCGGTGCAACTGCTCCCGGCGTAACAACAGCCACTCATCAAAGGTCACGCCGGTCACTAAAGCCGCCTCAGCCAGAAGTGGGGCCTTGTAATGGCTTAACCATCGAGCCGAACTGTCCTGATTTGCCCCACTTTCTAAAGCCTGCAACTCAGCCACAAGCATGTCTACATCCAGGGTATAGTCCGTGGCCCGGTTAAATTGCACCGTCTGGTGAGAGATAAGCAGGAATGGGGTGGGGGAATGATCATCGTGTAATGTTTTACGCAGATTGAACAACGTCTGGCGCAAGTTATTGCGTGCGGCCGCATCAGGATGATCCGGCCACAGTAAAGCCGCCAGGTGACTCCGCCGGTGAGCCTGCCCTGCTTCCAGAGCCAGATACGCCAGGAGCGCACGAGCATTATCCGACTCAAAGCGGCGCACGACCTGCCCATCTAATATCACCTGGAACTGACCCAAAAACGATAAGCGTAACTGACTCATCTGAAATCCTACGAAAATAGTGCTGAGAACTGGATCTTCTTAGAGGCTTGGTGCCTGGCCGCTCCTGACATTTTTATTCATGTAGAAAATGCCCTGGCTAAGGGTAACACCAGCTTTCAGGCCAAACAAATAGACATATAGTCCTCATCATAACACCTCACCATTCCCTGCCTGCCGCTCACCGATCACGGCTCACTTCTCATTCTCCTCAAGTAGTAACGCTTTCCTAACGGTGACTGTTGTACGCTCCAAAAATGGCTGAACGCTTACACCATTACCACTCGTTCCTTTTGCGCTTATGGCGTGAGGCGGAACATTCTGAAAGCTGGCGAGCCTCATTGCAGGAAGTCAAAACAGAACGAGTGATAGGTTTCGGCACACTCAAAGATCTATTGGTTTATCTGGAGTGGCTGGCTCAACGTGAAGAGCATGAGCTAAACAATCCTATGGTTGAGGAGAATGAATCATGTTAAGAAAGAAACGTTTCTTCTGGTTTTGCCTGGTGGTTTTAGGCAGTTTATTGGTGGTGGGACGACTCGCGGCCGCGCCGCAGGGTGTCAACCGGTACATAGCTACCACAGGCACAGATAGTGGCAACAATTGTACCAACCAGGCCACGCCGTGCCTGACTATTGAACACGGCTTAAACAACAGTAGTAGTGGGGACACCTTGTTCATTGCCCCAGGCTTTTACACCCCTACCGTTAGCTTGCTTCTAAGTTTTGATGTCACCCTCATCGGCGCAGGGCTAGACAAAACCTTCATCAATGCCAACCAAAACGATAACGGCTTTGTCAATTACAATGGGGCTACCAGCTCTATTCAAGACCTGACCGTTTACAATGCCCAACTGAATGGCATTCACAATGTGAATATATTGTATCTGGAGCGGGTTGCCGTAAGTAGTAGCGGCTCTAATGTTGACGGTGGGGGTATCTTCAATACGGCACATGGCGATCTCTTCATCAGTGAGAGTCTTATCGTGGGTAATCAGACCAGCCGGTATGGCGCAGGTTTGTTTAATGTGGGCCAGGCTACCATCAACAATAGTGCCTTTCTGCAAAACCAGATTACGGGAGTTCAGGGGGAAGAGGGTGGTGTCACCAATTATGGTGTGTTGAGTCTGACAAATGTGACCTTTGCCTTCAATCAGGCTCCGAACGCGGCCGCGTTGGGCAACATTGGCACCCTGACCATGCAAAACGTCACCATCGCCGATAACCACAACACGGTTCCAGGGGGCGTCAGTGCCATTGCCAACTATGTTCCCACAACTACGTTGAGTCATGTCATCATCGCCAACAACGGCGATGGGCCTCAATGTGGGGGGCCGGTTCCCTTAACCTCTGCTGGCTTCAATCTGGAGAGTAGTGATAGTTGTGCTTTTAATCAGCCAGGCGATCAGATCAACACAGACCCCTTGTTAAGTAGTTTAGGTGCTTATCAAAATCCCCTGATGCCTGTTTTTGGCCTGAACGCGGGTAGCCCCGCCATTGACGCCGGTAACAACAGCAGTTGCCCGGCTACAGATGCCCAAGGCTCACCCCGCCCCTTCGATGGTGATGGTGATGGTATGGCTATCTGTGACATTGGTGCGTATGAATACGGTTATCGCCTCTTCTTACCACTGGTGTTAAGCCAATAAGAACCGGGCATATCTTCGCCCTTTTTCGAGACAAATCCTTCGTTAAACTCAAGGCAGTTTCTACGGAATTTACCGCGCTGATAGATCCCTGATCCTGTAATGATGGTTGCCAAAGTGCCAGGTTCGTGCCGATCGCACTCACTTGCACAATCTTGATCAGCACTTGTATAGTTGTTTCTGAAGCGGGTGAAACAACCTTCCGAAGGTTTCGCCAGAGTTACTAACCAGTGGAACAAACCTTCGGAAGGCTGAACGGTTGCGATAAATGAAAGTCAACCGAATGACGTATAAGGGCTTGAGGTTAGAGTTCAGAGCGAGAGAAAACCAGAGGATTTTCCAGAGTAAGTTCCTCAAGCTCTTGCCTCTAGCGCTAAACTCCCGACAAGGAGGAACATGCTTAAAGTATTATTCATCGGCGGCACAGGCATCATCAGTTCCGCTTGTTCCCAATTGGCAATTGAACAGGGCATTGATCTCTATCTCCTCAACCGGGGAAAAAGTAGCCGTGTTGCCCCACCCACAGCCACAATCCTAAACGGCGACATTCGTGACCCTGAATCAGTGCGCACCGCTATGGCCGGTCACGATTTTGACGTTGTAGTGAACTGGATTGCCTTCACCCCCGACCATATCGAAACCGACCTCAATTTGTTCCGCGGCCGCACCAACCAATATATCTTCATCAGTTCCGCCTCTGCTTACCAAACACCGCCCCGCACCCTGCCCGTCACCGAATCCACCCCGCTCCACAATCCCTACTGGGCCTATTCCCGCAACAAAATTGCCTGTGAAGAGCGGCTTATGCAGGCTTACCGGGACGAGGGTTTCCCCATGACGGTGGTTCGGCCATCTCACACCTACGACCAGACACTTCTGCCTATGCACGGCGGTTATACGGTTATCAACCGGATGCGTCAGGGTAAAAAAGTCGTTGTTCATGGGGATGGCACATCCCTGTGGACGATGACCCACCACCGTGATTTTGCTCAGGGTTTTGTGGGTTTGTTGGGCAACAGCCGCGCCCTCGGCGACACCTTCCAAATCACCTCGGATGAATGGCTCACCTGGAACCAGATATTCACCCTCGCGGCCGCGGCCGCTAAAACCGAAGCCCACCTCGTCCATGTCCCTTCCGACTTCATCAACCACTTCGACCCTGACTGGGGAGCCGGTCTCCTAGGGGACAAAACCCACAGCATGATATTCGACAACAGCAAAATCAAGCGCCTCGTTCCCAACTACGTGGCCGCCATCCCCTTTGAACAAGGCGCTCGCGAAATCATGGCCTGGTACGATGCCGACCCATCCCGCCAGGTTATCAACGAAAAACTCGACAACACCATAGACACAATCACGCCTACGAAAAAGCCTGGAAATAATGACACGACAATCATCCGAGGTTCATGACAGTGGAAAAACCTGAAGCCTGGGGATAGAAGATTGATCTATGTCTACGCCTATTTTAGCCACCAAACTGTATATCCCCCCACCCCGGCCTAAAGTTGTACTGCGGCCGCGCCTGATCGAGCGGCTGAACGAAGGGTTACACCATAAACTGACCCTTATCTCAGCCCCGGCTGGTTTTGGTAAAACCACGTTGGTCAGCAGTTGGATACATGATTTTAGATTGACGATTGACGATTTACGATTGGATGCCGCCAAGGCAACCCCAATCGTCAATCTAAAATCTAAAATCGTTAATCAGGTGGCCTGGCTATCACTGGATGAAGAGGATAACGACCCGGCCCGCTTTCTGACTTACCTGGTCGCGGCTTTGCAGACAATTGTGGCCGATATAGGTGCAGGGGTGTTGCGAGCACTCCAGTCGCCTCAGCCGCCGTCAGCCGAAATGATTCTGACGGCCCTGCTGAATGAAATCGCCGCCATCCCGGACCATTTTGCCCTTGTCCTGGACGACTACCACGTCATTGAGGCCCACACGGTTAACCAGGCCCTGGCCTTTTTGCTTGAACACCTGCCACCCCAGATGCACTTGGTCATCGCCACCCGTGAGGATCCCCAACTCCCGCTGGCCCGGTTACGCGCCCGGGGCCAGCTAACCGAACTGCGGGCCACCGACTTACGTTTTACCCTGGCCGAAGCGGCCGGGTTTCTTAACCAGGTGATGGGGTTAACCCTCTCCGCGGAAAACATTGCGGCGCTGGAAAGCCGCACCGAAGGCTGGATTGCCGGCCTGCAATTAGCCGCGATTTCCATGCAGGGGCATCAAGACACCACCAGCTTCATCCAATCATTCACCGGTAGCCATCGTTTTGTGCTGGACTATCTGGTTGAAGAAGTCCTACAGCAGCAGCCCGCCAGCGTCCAGACTTTTTTGCTACACACATCTATCCTCAACCGTCTGTGCGGCCCTCTTTGTGAGGCCGTTCTACGCGATCCCTCTGGTTCCGGGCAAGACACTCTGGCCTATCTCGAACGGGCCAACCTGTTCCTCGTCCCCCTGGACAATGAGCGGCGTTGGTACCGCTATCATCATCTCTTTGCAGATTTGTTACGCCAGCGATTGCAGCAAAGCACCGCCTCATCTCCAGGGGATAGTGCCCAATGGCACAGTCGCGCCAGTGTTTGGTATGAAGACAATGGCCTGGAAATTGAGGCGTTTCACCATGCCGCGGCCGCGAACGATATGGCCCGGGCCGAAAGCCTGATTGAAGGGGGAAAAATGCCCCTTCAGTTTCGTGGCGGGGCCGTTCCCATCCTCAACTGGCTGGCAACCCTACCCACAGCGGTGCTGGATGCCTGGCCCTCGTTGTGGGTGACATACGCCTCGGCGTTATTGATGATTGGGCAGGTGATGGGCGTGGAACAGAAAGTACACGCCGCCGAAGTTGCCCTGCAAGACACCCCGCTAGACGAAAAAACCCGCGACCTCATCGGGCGAATTGCTTCCATACGGGCCACCCTGGCCGTCACCCAACACGAGGTAGAGACCATCATTGTGCAAGCCCGCCGCGCCCTTGAATATTTACATCCCGACAACTTACCCGTCCGCACTTCCATTATCTGGACGCTGGGTTATGCCTACCATCTCCAGGGGGATCGTGCCGCGGCCAGTCAGGCTTATACCGAGGCCATCGTCATCTGCCAGGCGATTGGGCATACCATCATTGCCATGATGGCGACCATCGGTCTGGGCAACATCCAGGAAACCGAAAACCAGCTTTATCTGGCGGCTGAGACTTACCGGGATGCCCTGAAATGGGCGGGTGATCCGCCGCCACCCCCGATCTGCGAGGCGTATCTGGGCCTGGCGCGGCTCTCCTACCAATGGAATGACCTGGTTGCAGCTCAACAGCATGGGGAACAGAGCTGGCAACTGGCGCGGCAAATAGAAAACACGGACAGGTTCGTGGCCTGTGAACTGTTTCTGGCCCGCCTGAAACTGATCCAGGGGGATGTGGCGGCCGCGGCCGCACTCGTAGCCCAGGCGGGTCAGTCGGCACGCCAACATCACTTTGAGCAACAGATACCTGAGGTCGCGGCCGCGCAAGTGTTGCTATTACTGCATCAGGGTGAGGTGGACGCGGCCGCGCGCCTGGCCCAAACGCACGAACTTCCCATGAGCCAGGCCAGAGTACACCTGGCCCAGGCCGACCCACTTTCGGCTCTGGCCGTATTGGCTCCCCTGCGCCAGCAGGTCGAGGCCAGGGGGTGGCAGGATGAAAGGCTCAAGGTGATGGTGCTACAGGCGTTGGCTCATCAGGCGCAGGGGGAAAAGGAGAAGGCGTTGCAACTGCTGGGTGAGACGCTGGCCCTGGCCGAGCCGGGCGGCTTCATCCGGCTCTTTGTTGATGAAGGGCTGCCCATGGCTCAACTATTATCTGACGCGGCCGCGCGTGGCCTGAGGCCGGGTTATATCCGTAAACTGTTGGCCGCATTTGAGGCGGAGAACCAGAAGGCGCAGGACAAGCCTTATCTACCCCCTACCCAACCCCTTATCGAGCCATTAAGCGAGCGCGAGTTAGAAGTGCTCCAACTCATTGCCCAGGGCCTCTCCAATCGTGAGATTAGTGAGCGGCTTTTCCTCGCCTTGAGTACGGTGAAAGGACACAATCAGGTTATCTTTGGCAAACTCCAGGTACAGAGGCGCACGGAAGCGGTGGCCCGCGGCCGCGAGTTGGGCTTGTTGTAGCCTAAACCCCAGATTACAGCCAACAAAGAAAGTTGAGGAAAAGAAAATAATTAATCGGTGCGTGGGGCCGGGTTGGGGGCCCTACCGGGGCGGAGGGCCGCCAGCAGCCTGAAATGACCAGTTGAAGGCTCTGGAGATTCCAACTTATTTCACCCAAAATAAACCCATCTGCGCAACTTCGTTGCGTGCTCATTTAGCCTGGTCTAGGTAAGTTGAGCTTGGCGGTTCGACCGCGGCTACACATTAACCCTACAAAACCGGACATGGATTGTCGGGCGAGAATATTTTGTTTCCGCTATTCTACGGTTGAAAGGAGATCGGACAGTGGATGCGCTTGAAAGAATGAACCAGGCCTTAGCCTACATCGAAGAAGCTCTGGCAGATGAGATTGACTTTAAGCAGGTTGAAAGGCTGGCCTTATGCTCGGAATATCATTTCCGACGAATGTTTTCTTTTCTGGCTGGAGTATCACTCTCAGAATATATCCGGCGCAGACGCCTGACGCTGGCCGCTTTTGAGTTAGCCCAGCGCCATGTCTTAGTCATTGATGTGGCTCTCAAGTATGGCTACAACTCACCTGACTCATTTACGCGAGCCTTTCACAGTTTTCATGGCGTAACCCCAACAGAAGCCAGAAACACCGGTCAACCGCTCAAGGCGTATCCACAAATGACCTTCCAGTTGACGATCAAAGGAGGTAGTGAAATGAAGTATCGAATGGTAGAAAAAGAGGCCTTTGGCCTTGTGGGCATCATGAAAAGAGTCCCCTTGATTTACGAGGGTGTGAATCCCGCCATTGCTTCGATGTGGCAAAGTCTGGATGAGGGCACGATAAACACGCTGAAAGCCCTTTCTAACGTTGAACCAGTGGGATTGCTCAGTGCGTCTACCAATTTTTCTGAAGGCCGCTTGGATGGCGGCGAACTGGATCACTATATTGGCGTGGCCACGACGAAGGAGCACCCGGAAAATCTGACCCGGCTTGAGGTAGCCGCCGCAACGTGGGCCGTGTTCGAGTCTATAGGCCCCTTCCCTGAGACCCTGCAAAACATCTGGGGCGAATCTATGCAGAATGGTTTCCGTCATCAGGCTATGAGCTGGTCGAAGGCCCGGAAATTCTGTGGAACGAAAACAAAGATGTGAGTTCGCCGACATTTAGAAGTGAAATATGGATTCCCGTGGCGAAAAGACAATAAAGCAGTTTGCCCAAGTTGTTGACTCTACCGGAACGGACAGGGCAAATCAGGAGTAGAGACTTTAGTCGGAAAGTTTCCGCTCCCCCTACAAAACCTGGTAAATTGTTTAGAGCAGGCAGTGGTCTTCGTGGCCTCTGCCTGTTTTTGGTTACAACCCTCACAACAATACCCCTGACAATACTTTAGTAGCTTACGTCAATACCGGTTGGCCGATATGCTACCTGTACATTGAGCCAACGCCGCAGACTGTTGTACGCGGCCGCGACAGGTACAGCAACATGTCAAACAATCTCAACCCAATAACCGACCTGAGTGAACCCATGATCTATGAAATCAGGATCGAGGGGCATCTGGGTTGTCAATGGACAGAATGGTTTGGGGGTTTGACCATCACGCTGGAAGACAACGGCGACACACTTTTAACCGGCCCGGTGGTTGATCAGGCCGCCTTGCATGGCTTGCTAAAAAAAGTGCGTGATTTAGGGTTGCCCTTGCTCTCGGTCAATCAAGTAAACCGCTGAAACTCATCCATATCGTTCAAGAAAAGGATAATAGAAATGAATCATTTACAGAAGATGGGCGGCGCGGCCGCTGATCGCGGCCGCGACATACATCGTAGGCTTTGCCTTGGCTTTCACCTACCTGGCCCCCGCCTGGGAGCTAGAGCCAAACCAATACGTCGCTTTCCTTGTGGATAATCAGCCCCTCATGCACCTTTGGCACCTCATCATCTATGTGATAAACGGTGTCTTTCTGGTTGTCCTGGTGCTGGCCCTCTATGAACGGTTGAAAGCTGGCTCGCCTGCCCTTGCCCAGACGGCGACCGCCTTCGGGCTTATCTGGGCAGTCACGGTTATTATGAGCGGTATGCTCATCATCAACGACCTGAGCGTCGTCGTTAATCTCTATAGTCAAGACCCGGCTCAAGCTGTATCGGTCTGGCTGGTGCTAGACGCCGTGGAATCCGGGTTAGGCGGCGCCGTTGAGCTTCCTGGCGGCTTATGGATCTTGCTGTTAAGTTGGTCTGCTTTGCAGGCTGGGTTGCTACCGAAGGCACTGAACTACCTGGGTATCGTGATCGGTGTGTCGGGCATCGTTACGGTTGTCCCAGCTCTCTACGAAGCAGGGACCATCTTTGGGCTGGGTTTCATCGTCTGGTTCGCCTGGATGGGGATGGTCTTGTTACGCCACAGCCCAGGCATGGTGGCGGACAAACTGGACACGTTCGTGCCGCGTCACCAAACAACAGCTTAACTTTTTCGGCTTCAAGGCCCAACGTCGTATTGAATAGGTACAAAATGACTGGATTAAAACAATCCCCAAGGAATCTCATGAAAGCAATTGTTTACACAACATACGGAGCACCGGATGTCCTTCAGCTTAAAGAGGTAGAAAAGCCACTGCCGAAGAACAATGAAATACGGGTAAAAATCTATGCGACTACAGTCAACTATGGGGACCTCATCGTGCGAAATTTTAGCCATATCACTTCGGGCGAGTTTAATATGCCTACGCCCCTCTTGCTCCCCGCACGCCTGGCCTTTGGTTTCCGAAAACCCAAAAAACCCATACTGGGCAGTGAGTTTGCCGGAGAAATTGAGGCTGTGGGCCAGGATGTAAAACGATTTAAGAAAGGTGACCAGGTTTTGGTTATCGCGGTCAGAACATGGGAGCTTATGCGGAGTATTTGTGTATGCCTGAAGATGGAACAGTCGCCATTAAACCGGCCAATATGAGCTATGAGGAAGCCGCCGTCGTTCCTATGGGGGGATAATGGCCTTAAATATCCTTAGAAAAGTCAATCTCCAGCCTGGGCAAAGGTTCTCATCAATGGAGCCAGTGGAGGCATCGGGGCCGCATGGCCGCACAGCTAGCTAAATCCATTTTGGTGCCCAGGTTACCGGGGTGTGTGGTACTCCGAGAATAGACTTCGTGAAATCCCTGGGCGCGGATCACGTCATTGATTACACCCAAGAGGATTTCACCCAAAATGGCGAGACCTATGATCTTATTCTTGACATATTGGGCAGGAGTTCGTTTTCTCGTTGTAAAAACCCCCTAAAGCCCAATGGGACCTATCTTTTAGCCAGCTTTAAAACCAAACAGCTTTTCCAAATGTTATGGACTTCGATGGTTGGTAGTCAGAAAGTAGTTTGTGCGCTGGCGAGCGATAGCTTTGCTGATCTTAATTTCCTCAAAGAGTTGGCTGAGGCGGGAACCATCAAAACAGTCATTGATCGCTGTTTTCCTTTGGCCCAGACGGCCGAGGCTCATCGGTACGTAGAAACCGGGCACAAGAAAGGGCATGTTGTTATCACCGTTTAGTTGCAAACGCTATTCCCTGAACGAGGAAGGAACCCAAATGAAAGCAATTGTTTACACAAAGTACGGCTCACCGGACGTTCTTCATCTCAAAGAGGTGGAAAAACCTACCCCCAAGGATGATGAAGTACTGGTAAAAGTGCGGGCCGCGGCCGCAAACGCCGCTGACTACTATCTCCTGAGTGGGATTGTTCCCCGCACCATGGGCTTTGGTCTGCTAAAACCCAACAACAAGATACTCGGCGCTGATATAGCCGGGCAGGTTGAAGCAGTTGGCCGAAACGTCAAGGCGTTTAAGCCCGGCGATGAGGTGTTCGGCGATAGTTCGAGTTGTGGGTTTGGTGGTTTTGCTGAGTATGTGTGTGCACGTGAAAATGTATTGGTGTTGAAACCCGCTAATATGCCCTTTGAAGCGGCCGCGGCCGCGCCGATGGCCGCCGTCACCGCCTTGCAGGGCCTTCGCGATAAAGGGCACATTCAGTCAGGGCAAAGGTTTTGATCAATGGGGCCTCTGGTGGGGTGGGGTCGTTTGCCGTGCAGATTGCCAAATCGTTCGGGGCTGAAGTCACGGCTGTGTGTAGCCCGAGAAATGTAGACAGGGTGCGCTCAATGGGGGCAGACCATATCATTGATTACACTCAAGAAAATTTTACCCAAAACGGACAGCGTTATGATTTGATTCTGGCGGTGAATGGGTATCACCCGATCTCAGCTTACAAGCGTGCCTTAAGCCCCCAGGGAATTTATGTCGTAGCTGGGGGTTCGATGGCGCAAATTTTCCAGGGCATGCTCTTGGGACCCTTACTCTCAATAACCGGGCGGCAGAAAATGGGTAATTTGTTAGCCAAACCCAGCCAAAAAGATTTGGCTTTTGTGAAACAACTTCTCGAAACAGGCCAGGTTGTCCCAGTTATAGATAGGTGTTACCCATTAAGTGAGGTTCCTGAAGCACTCCGGTATCTTGGCGAAGGCCATGCCAAAGGAAGATCGTCATAACGATGGGGAAAAACAAGCCTGAAAGTCACGCATAAAGAACCTGGCTGTGGGCGGCCTGCCTATCGTGCAACTGTGCCCAGTTCGCGGCCGCAAACCGTCCTCCTCACCCCTTCACATAAGAAAGCTTTTCGCCAATTAAACCATTCTTCACGTGGAAGATATCCACCCCACGAACATGCCCTTCTTTGCCTGCTCCATCCACCCACGTGTAGCGCCAGCGCATCACACATTGGCTTCTAAAGCCAAAAATCTCTTCGATTTCGATGTGAGCCTGGGAGGATTGGCGGAAGAAATCCTGCCAAAATTGCGTAACCGCTTCGCCTTGCCTGGAAGTACGTCGTGCCATCAGGGGCGGGCGATGTGTTCTCGAAGAGGCAATCATCACTCATTAACTGCATCATCCCGGCCACATCATGCCGGTTGAACGCCTCGTTGAACTCAAGGACAACGCGAATCGCGGTTTCTATCTGAGCCATTTTCATGGGGTAGAGATTGGATAGTTGTGATGCGAAGGAACATTCTTCGCATCACAACTACTACTTGATCACGCCTTTTCAACCGGGAACTGAATCTCGGCTGTAAAATCTCCTTTTTCCGGAGAACCGTAGTATAGCTCCCGAGGCGCACGAACTATGCGATAACCGTGCTCTTCGATCCATTGGCCCAGGGCATTGTAGGCCGGCGTTAATCCACCCACTTTTTGATAGAAATCATCAGCAACGATTGTGGTCACTGCTTGCGGTACAGCTTCCATTTGACGAACTACAATCGGTCTGATCGGTTCAGGAACTTTATCGATCTCTATTCCAGGGATGATGAAGGCACATTCCGTGTCAATATTTTCCCGAGTATAACTTTCGTTATGATAAATCGTCATCGGAGTGCCAAAGGGCAATCCGTTGGCTGACATCCAACCAGCGATTGTATTGAACATCTCGCCACAACGTTGAGGCATTTGCTCAATCGCTGGTATTATCTCTCGGATCGTAGCGACCGTAAGCATATCTACCGATTTCAGGGTTACTTCGTAGGCAGGCATATTTTCCTCCAGGGTGAGATTATTCAGGCGAGCCAGGATTCGTTGCCGGCGCAGTTCGGCTGTCTCTATGGTGCTTTCAGCTAACACCAACTGCGCTTTCAACATCCCGCGCAACTCATCTGTGGTAAGCTCTTCCCGGAGTATGCGCGCAATCTCCTCCAGTGAAAAACCAACTTCTTTGAGCGCAACGATGCGGTTGAGTGACTGTAGCTGTTTTGCTGAGTAGTAACGATAACCTGTGAACGGATCCACTTTCGCAGGTTTGAGCAAACCCAGTGCATCATAATGACGCAGCGTATCTATCGTCACACATCCTATGCGGGAAAACTCGCCTATCCGAAACATGCCCGTATCTTAGTACCTCAGGTAACCCCAGAGTCAAGGGGGGAATTTTATCAAACCGTGGTTTGTATTCTTTTGTTTTTAATATTTTGTGGCCCAACTATGTATTCCCGCAGACGTGTTCCGTGTGTACCCCACCGAACACGCTGGAGAACGCTTATTTGGCATGACACTTGCTCAACTTTCGTACAACGGGCAACCTGCCGATTATGGCGTTCTGAGCGAAGAACTCACGCTCAAGGCAGTTGTTCAAAAAGCAATCATATTCTTTTGAGTAGGGATAATGACTAATATTTTCACTTAGTAATCGTTCGGAATTAACTTGATGGAGATTGGTTCAATCTTCGGAGATTGAACCAATCTGAAACCGCTAACTTGTTTTTGAACGATTACTTAGCACCTGTAAAGTTACGCTACGCAGAGCTAAGAAGCCGAAACAGCATGGCCCGCTTGAGCACCATGTTAAGCCTCACAGTTCGTGCCACCGCAGAACCGTTCCATATGCATGTAGCCCGCCGATCGCCAGGCAAATACCTGATGAGACAAGCCAGAAGGTCTGGGAGTTCTCCGGAAAGGCGGACTTCAGGAGGGGAAGCCGATGGCGCGACCAAGGTACACGACCGAGATTGTTGGTAAGGCAAGCTTCATCAACGGCAGGGGTTCGATGAGGCCAGCCCCAGCGAATGCATACAGTGCCCAGAGACTCAGGAGCGACGCAACTGCAAGAGTTAAGAGTGTGGGCTGGAGCTTGCCAGCCGATGCGGCTTGTGCCATTCGTTCGCCAGCACCCATGAATCGGTACGCGGTGCGCCGATGATGATGCACGCGACGTGTGCCAAAGCGGCGACAGCGCTTAACAAACCGGCAAGGATGAGTGCTTGGGCACCAGAGGTAAGCATGGTGTTCTCGTGAGGCCTAACTATTAGTGCACCGGTACAGAAGGAGGCGCTCGGTACCACACTGTGTCAGGTACAACGGAAAGGTTCTCCAGCGTGTTCGGTGTGTACCACACCGAACACGTCTGTGGGAACGGCTTGTGTTACCCGCTGGTGGGCGGGAAGAGATCCAGCCGTTTTACCGGAACAGCTTTGAGCCACGAAAAACGCCCAAAAACGCGGCGACTCCCACCAGTAGGGTGCACGCTGTGTTGGGCGGCGGCATTAAGCGTAAGACTCTTTGGTGAAAACAAATAACACCGTTTATGTTCTATTCGGCTCGAAGGCAATAATGGGTGCGGACTTTGCAAATTGGCGGCAACTTTCTTCTGTTGCTTCAATTGATTTACCAGTAAGAACATTGGACAGTTCCCGAAAAGCAATTGGATGGCGTTTGGCATAGTCCAACAATTCTTTAGCCGAATCTGATTCTGAAAGCAATCTTGCTCGTGCTGGAAGAGTGCGTTGCTTAATGGTGATAGTGACGCTGGGATTTTGTTCGATATTCAAAAACCAATCTGATTTATGACCAAATCCAGAAGCGACCAAATAAACATCAGTTTCTTTATCATGTCGTACAACTTCAATTACTGTTTGACGAATCAAGCCACTTTTTCTTCCTGTATGCGTCAGCAGTAAAAAACGTTCGCCTAAAATCCAGCCAAGATTTAGCCGATATAACCAAATTGGCAATCGAAATCCAAGACGCAACAAGCCGCGAGGTTTCTTGTTTCCAATTGGCATATCAAATCAGGAAAGGAATAATTCGTTTGGTTGAGCGAGAGTATTCTGCGTATTCAGAAAAATGTGTGAGTAAAAATTGGTCTTCAGTTACGATGCGAATGGCGATTACAAAGGTAACGACAAAACCAATAATTACCGTGACAAGAGATAAGTGTCCGAAAACACTTGACCAAATAAGAAGCAGGGCGGCGGCGTACATTGGGTGTCGAATGAATTGATATGGCCCAATTCGCAACAGAGGTCCTTCAATTGGTTCTGCATGGATACTGAATTGTCCGCCCTGAAAACTTCGGCGAGCCCACGCACTTAATGCAACTGCCAATAACTGACCCGCAATCACAAAAGGCGATAGGGAGAAGAAGTTTCCAGAAAACATTAGGTAGAGAATAGCAACACCTAATACGGGCAAGGCAATTTTGGCTATTATTTTTATCACGTTAAATCTCCTTTGGTTTTCTACACACTATATAAATTGATAAAGGTTTCATACTTATAGAGGACTCAAATAAACTTCGGACAATCTTGCAACGGTGGTTCGCAAACTAATCAGGATACATTGCAATGCGCTTTACAAGTTGTCCAATGTTAAAATGAATTCTCCATTATAATAGGGGACAATGAGAAACAACACAAATCTTGACTGTTCCTTTCATTGTAACACTGAGCCGCCCAACGGCTTGCGTTAGCGGATTTTGGGCGGGCTGAGATTCGGCTTGAGATGGGAAAAACTCAAAGCCAGAAAAATGCTTATAAATCACGCCGAATCCCCACCATCCACTGCACACTTTGTTGGCTGACGTTTTGTTGTGCTAGACTCACTGCCTGAAAAAGACACTAACACTGAACTCATAAAATTATTTTACAGGCTTTTATCTTTTGGCAGGAACAAAAAAATACTATTTATTACACCTTCAAAGGTGGTCCAAGTAACTCCATGCCATGAGAACGCCATAATTCAGGGTCTTGAGGTGGCATTGCGTTGGCTTTTGTTACTTCTCGAAAGAAAGATTCCATTTTCCCTGCTGGCATAAAAGCAATTAGGATTCTGCCCCGCTGACCACCACCAGTATATGCCCAGACATGAGGGATTTTGCGAGGTGCAAAAACTGAATCACCAGGGTTTAACGTAAATTTTTCTTGCCCTACTTCCAGGATGAATTCACCTTCAATCGTATAGAACCATTCATCTTGGTCAAAATGCAAATGTCGCGCAGGACCGCCTTTCTCGTGAAAGGTGTTTTCGATAACAAAGACACCATCGCTATCTTTTGGCGTTACTTTGAAAGTAATCTCACTAACACCAAGTCCCCGATGTTCTCCGAACTGGTCTTGGTTTGCGGCGACTCGAAGTATAGACGCATGATTGTTTTGAGGTTCAAGAGAAATACCCATAAAAAGACTCCTTTGAATATTGTTTCTAAAGTTGATTTTGCACGAAGCCAGTCAACGCTTGAGTTCAGGCGCTTGCGGGCCAGCAAACCGACTTACAAGCCAACACCAACACCGCAGGCGCAACCAACCAACAAAAATCGCAACGGTAGCAAGTCGCCTGGAACGATTTGTTAGCCCGCTTTTGGTTCTGAAAGCATGGTAATCTTCTGTCGGGAATGTTACCACGCGCGTTCCAGTGTGTAAACGGTGCATTTGGAGGTATTACCAGGCCAATTGTGGCGTGGTAATACCCTGTTTCGGGGGGATTATCACGCCACGAAGGGATAAAAACACGCCAGAAGGTTGAAGCAGAGAAATGATTGGCTCAACTATCTGGCTTTTCGTGGAGAAGGTGAGGGGATGCGGCCGCGGGCTGTTTCAGGCGTTTGTGCCGTTCATCTAATCGTGTTGACGCCTTTAGTCTCAGGTTGGCACGATATGGGTACGCCCCTCCCACATCCCGTACTCTGCAATCGGCTTGAATCGTAGCGTCGTAAACTCGAAGTGAAAATCCTTGCGCCGACGCTCGGCCATGGCCGCAATGTGCCGTTCAGGGCGAGGCACAGCACTATGTCCCCGAACCATGTCCACCATTTCCTGTTGCGATGTCCACACGGAAAAGGTAGAGACCGTGCGCGGCAGCCTCATGGCCGCTATCGCCAGGGTTGTACCTGGGTGGTCTCGAACAAGTTCTTCGACCGGCTTGCCCCAATGAATGAAGCGCGGAACTTGGGGCAGCTTCATCCGAGCGAGGGTCACCGCTACCACCGGTGCGGTGGGGTCTTGTTCTCCAACGCTTTCGGGAAGGCCATCGAACTCGCTGATGTAACCCCAGCGGCGCCGGAACGCCATCCGCACATGCCAGCCGCTGGCCAGCTCACGACCCAGCTTCGTACCGCTAAGGAAATTATCTATGGCGGTATCGCTCTCCCACGCGGCGAACATTGTCAAATGGCGGAGCTGCATCCGTGCCGGTGACAGGATAGGCGCACCCAGTGTCATCCTCGTCATACACTCGGCGTGGTTGAGGCCAGGAACATGCTCTCCTGCGGGAGGGCGCAAGAGTGCCCTGACTGCTGTGCCAATCTTGATCTTTGCCAAATGAAAGGTAAATACCGTCATGAGTTTTTACCACTTAAGGCTCGGGTTCAGCGGCGGATCATCCGCTGCAACCCGTTGTTAGCCGCGCACGCGCCGGTAGTGCATAGCGACTGCGCCGTTGCGGAGCGGCGTCGACGAGACCAGCTCGAGCCGTCGCGTGCTGGGTAGCCCGCTCTGGTAAAGGGTCGGGCCGTGACCGGCGATCCTGGGGTGGACGAGGAACTTGTACTCGTCGATCAGATCCAGCCGGTCCAGCTCGGTCGCGAGCTTGCCGCTACCGAGGAGCACGCCGGCAGGGGTCGCATCCTTGAGTTTCTGCACGCTCGTGCGCAAGTCGCCGGCGATGTGGTGGCTGTTGGTCCACGGGAAGTCCGTTCGCGTCGACGACACCACGTACTTCGGCTTGGCCTCCAGCTTGACCGCCCACTCGCGCATCGCCGGCGGCGCCTCCTCGTCGCCGCGAGCGACCGCCGGCCAGTAGCCCTCCATCATCTCGTAGGTGACGCGGCCCCACAGCATCGCCCCGCCCTCGTCCATGAGGCGGGTGAAGAAAGCGTGTGTCTCGTCGTCGGCGATTCCCTCCTGGTGGTCGACGCAGCCGTCCAGGGTGACGTTGAGGCTGAAGGTTAGAAGTCCCATGAGAGTTTACTCCGAGTTGGGCGTTCCGCTGGATTGTCGCTTGTCGACGAGTACCTCGCAGCGGCTAACTAGGTATTACCGCGCCAATCTTGCGGGGTAATGTTCTGTTAGGGAATGTTATCACGTGCTCTCCGGTGTGTAAACGGTGGGTTTGGGGGTGTTACGAGGACAGCTTTGGCGTGGTAATACCTGATTTTGGGGAGTTATCACACGACAAGGGGATAAAAACATGCCAGAAAATTGAAGCAGGGAAATGATTGATTCAAGACTTTTCGTGGAGAAGGTGGTAGGGGTGCGCGGCCGCATACTTCACCCCCGTCCTCCGTACCACTGGCCTCTCATCACCAAAAAAGAGGGCATGGGGCAGGTCAAAAAAGTGGGCCAACTTGTCTATATGCTCCACCGTTAACTGCCGATGCCCATTCAGCACCGCCGAGGTTATAGATTCTGTCTTAAAAATGGGAACCAGATCACGTTGTCGCAGGTCGCCCTCGGCCATGAGGGCCTTCACCAGAGCCACGCCGCGCAACTCCGGTATAGGGTCGTGATCGGCTTCGTACCGCTCAATCAGCATCCCCAACAGACTCAGATAATCGCCCTCATCGGCCGTGAGTTCACCCTTGTCCACCAATGCATCCACCCTGGCTTGAACCGCCGCATACTCTGCTTCACTTTTGATGGGGCGGGGTGGAAAAGCCTGGATTAGCTCCATGTAAGTTGCATCAGTACCGAGATCATTTTTCCAACTCCTTTGTCGTATTCGGCATGAGTCAAAACAGCCCGGATATAAACCTCTTGACGTTCAAACTCAACTCGTGCGATAAGGCGGTAGTTATTGCCACCAACGTTGAAAACGGTCAACCTTGCCACTTGATCGGCGGTGGAAAAGGTGCGTTTCAACTCGGCCAGATTGCGCCAGTGTGCCAGTTTGGTGCGGATGTACCACGTATGCAAGGCGGGTTCGGCATCCGGGTGTTTCAGCCAGAATTCTTTGAGCCGTTTGTGGGAAATGATGTGCATGGTGGCTCAGACTTAAGGGAAATCTTAGCAAATTGCGAAGTCTTTGACAAGGAGTTACTTTTTCATCTTCGCCAGCAGAGCCATTAATTTTTCATTCCCACCCGCCGGGGGACGCCATTCCACCTGCACCGCCTCAGCCCCTTGCCCGATGAGGCTGTCGTGGAAGGATTCGACGCCGATGTTCAGAGCACTGAGGGGAGGAGAGGGTTATTGGTGTATTGGTGTATTGGTTATTGGTGAGGAGGTGGCGGGTGATGTGGAGTAGGGCTTCGGTGGGGTGGCGGAAGAGGGTGGCCCCCGCGGCCGCGAACGCTTCCATCTGCTTGTTCACATCCTGCGGGTCCTCGTCCGTGCCAATGATGAGCACCACAACTTCCAGGTCGGGGCGGTCTTGTTTGATGGCGGCGATGGCCGGGGCCAACTCGTGGGCCGGGTCAGGGTGTGCCCCTTCACCCAGCACCACATCCAGCCAGATGAGGCCGGTTTCCGGGTCGGCGGCTTCCTGGCGCAAACGGCGCAGGCGCAAATCATTGTCCATCATCGGATGCAGACGCCCCTGGGTGAAAATATCCTCGCCCAAATCGAGGATGGTATGCCCCTGGCTGACCAGCGGATCGGCCAGCTTTTGCTCGGCGGTGATGGGTACGTTGCTGAACAGCGGCGATAACACCGCCTGCAACCCCAGGACGGCTTCGTAGGCGAGGGTGCCGCCGGAGAAGAGACCGCGAAGAAAAGAAGGTGACTGAGAGACTGAGAGACTAAGAGATTGGCGATCTTCCAGTCTCTCAGTCTCCAGTCTCTTAGTCTCTATCGCCAGTTCCGCCGCTTCCGCCAACGTCGTGGCAAAAAACACATTGCCCAACTGCCGGGCAGGGGGTGGGTAGCCGATGAAGTTGATGATGACGGGTTTGTTGATCTGTTGCGCGGCCGCGACCAATCCCGTCACCACTTGGGGCGCAGGGGGTTTGGAGATGAGCACAATCACCTCGGTGTCGGGGTCGTGGGCCAGGAACTGTAGCCCCTGGTGCGTGGTGATCGCGCCCACATCGGCCTTGAGGTCGCGGCCGCCGGTGCCGAACGCCTGGGAGATGCCCCCACCCAGGTTGTGGATGTGGGTGCTGACCGCCTGCAAACCCGTTCCTGAAGCGGCAACCAGGCCGATGCGGCCGCGGCGCACCCGATTAGCAAACCCCAACCCCACGCCGTTGATGATGGCCGTGCCACAATCCGGCCCCATCACCAGCAGACCCTTGTCGCGGGCGGTCTGTTTCAGTTGGATTTCGTCGGCCAGGGTGACGTTGTCGCTGTAGAGGAAAACGTGTTTGCCCAGGTCGAGGGCGTCACGGGCGACCCCGGCGGCAAAACGGCCCGGCACAGAGATGAGCACCCATTGGGCCTGGGGGAGTTGTTTCGCGGCCGCGGCCAAACTTTTGGGGCGAAAGGTCTGGTTGGTCGTGGTCCGGCGACGTTGCAGGAGTTCATTAACTTGAGAGAGGGCGTGGGTTGCGGCCGCAGCGTCTTCCCCCTTCACCACAATCAACAAATCATCCGCTTTGGCTGTTTTCGCTTCTGGGGTGAGCAGGCCACTGGCTTCCAAGAGTTCCAGGTTGGCGGGCGTGGCCATGACCACCCCGGCATCCAGCACCCCCGGCAGACCAGCCAACGCCTTCTGCAACTGCATCAACACCACCGAATCATAATACGCCCCGCCCGAATTTCGCTTTGC
>JADJUV010000110.1 GCA_016716885.1 Candidatus Trichofilum aggregatum
CGAATTAAGAGATTGATGCGGCGCGATAAAGGCAAAAATGACCAAAGCGGATAATGAGCCGCCGCATAATCTTTGTTGAACTAAGCCGGGTGTGAGGTCTCGTTTCGTTTGAGAATTAAGGCCCAATTTATGGTTAATTTTGGGTGACACGGGACCGATAGTGAACAAAAGTATAGCCAGGAGAGGCAGAAACTGTCAACGAACGGTGGGATGACCCCAGCCCTGTCTGGTTATCGTGTTCGCCAACGAACCGAAACAATGAGTCGAAGGACAGTCAGAATCAGAAAGCAGGCTGGCATCAGGCAGGGGTAGACACTGGCCAAGGCCAGAAGAGTCAGCGCGGATGAATGGGGTCAACAATATCAAACTCCTAGTGGATAACGGGAACGAGGCCAGAGACGTTGCTGGCGTCTCATGGATTGGCCGCAATGGGGACAGGGAATGGGTGTGGGTACGTTTGAACGGGTTGAAGGCACGTCTGCGTCAGCGGCATCCTCTGGTGAGAGTGCAACTGGTTGGCCTGGTTGCTGCCGAATGAGTTGGAGGCGATGCCGTAGACCAGGAGCAAAGAACCTGTAATAGCGCACCTTGACAAACCCTCTGGGTAAGACGTGCTGAAGAAAACGGCGAATGAACTCCTGGACGGATAAGGTACAATGCCGCAGTTTGCCCGTCTCGGTGGTCAAGTAGCGTAAGGTAACCAGGTCATTGCTCACTTGATAAGGTGGCCTAACGTATTGTTGATCAATCCTTCCAGGTTAATAGTGACGCGGCCGCGAAACCATCTGAGCGGTTTTTGCTGCTCGCGATTGGGAGCCAGGGTAAGAAAGGAACGGGCAACGCGGCCGCACCATTGCCCGCTTGGCTGGTTGCTTTGAACGTGAGCTGGGCTTTTGGGGGTTCAGAAACATGGCTTCATATAGGACGCGGCCGCAGGATGGTGAGGGGTGAAGGAGGGATAGGGTAATTGCTGGTGTGTCGCGGCCGCGTGCGTCATCATCATCGCCAACTGGCAGACCTGCGACATAAAGGGGACGCGGGGAACGGGCAGAAGGTCGAGAGGGTGCTGCGGTATTATGGCAATGGGGCTGAAGCGGGGAAGGGGTAGTGGGGAAAGTTTGCGACCTTTATACCGGTGATGAATGGTTCATAGAGAATTGTGACTCTGGTTGACAAGATCGCGGCCGCGAGCGGTTCGGCAACGAGAGTGATGGCCCTGATCTAGCCAATTTTCACAGCTCACCTCTGAATTTCCGAAGAAGCTTTTGGCAACCAAATTCCGCGGCAGCTATCGTTTATTAACCATAAGGTGATGAGGCGTGAAGGTGGGTAATCCTAACCGGATGAACAAACCAACCCCATTTTCATAGCCTGGGTGGTTTCATGCCGGATGGGGACAAGTGCCCACCGTCACTTTACCACAAAGACCCATCGCCTCAAACCTCTATCTTTTTCACTATTTTCCTTTATTCTATGATCGTCGTCGTTCCATCCACCACTTTCGCCAGACAACAACGAATATAGAGGCAAAACAGCAACACATATAAGAATTAAACGAGTGGATCGCCCTATCCGCTTATTCTCCAATTCCTTGTCGTCATCTGTCAGGATTGAACCTATGATCGCTGATATTGAAATCCGCCTCTTGCCTCTGGCCGAACGAGGGTATCCAGTCGAAATACGGGTGACAACCGACACCGGGGAACAACAATTCCCTCGTCGGTACGCCGCGGCCGCATTACCCATCCTCTCCAGTACAACCAACTACACCGCTCCGGGAGAACAGCTATGGCAATGGTTCATGGCTGACCCAGACCTGCGCCAGGATTGGGCACGATTGTCTGGCCAACACCCGCAACGACGGTTACGCCTGCGCCTGGACGCGGCCGCGCCGGAACTCCATACCCTACCCTGGGAACAGCTTCACGACGGCCACAGCCACCTGGCCGCCAGCGACAACACCCCATTCTCCCGTTATCTGGCTGGCCCCTGGCGGCCGCAACCCCCCATTACTGCCGACCCCGTGCGCGTTCTGGTGGCCATCGCCAACCCCGATAACCTGGGAAAATACGAGCTACAGCCGGTGGATGTGGCGAAAGAGTGGTCGTTGATGCATGCGGCCGCGGCCAACCCCGCTTCGAGTTGATCCAACTGCCCGCCCCCATCACCCTGGCCCGACTGGAAACTGCCCTGCGTGACGGGGTTCATATCCTGCACCTGGTGGGACATGGGCAGATGAGCCGCAGCGGGGATCACGCCCTGCTCTATCTGGCTGATGAGAACAACCAGGTGCAGCCCGTGCGGGACAGTGAGTTCGTCGCCATGCTTACCCGGCTGCTGGGGGGGGTGGATACGGTTGCCACAGCCAACCTGCGGCTGGTTTATCTCTCCAGTTGTCAGACAGCCAGCCGCAACCCGGCCGATGCGTTTCGGGGGCTGGCCCCACAGTTGGTTCGGGCCGGAATTACCAGTGTGGTGGCGATGCAAGATTTGGTGCCGGTGGTGACGGCCCAGGCATTTGCCCGGACTTTTTATGAACAGTTAGCTCAACATGGGCAAGTGGATGCGGCCGCGAACCGTGCCCGTGCCCACATTCTGACCTCCAAACTACCCGGTGAGGCCATTCCCGTCCTATTTAGCCGCCTACGGAGTAACCGGCTTCTCCATGATCCCCTCGCGTCCGAAGCAGAGCGCGAGGCTGGTTTGGTGATGACCATCAACAGTGAAGGGGGTGATGTTATTGCCGGGGATAAACATATCCACGGCGCTGAGGTACATGGGGATAAAGTTGGGGGAGATAAAGTGGAAGGAGACAAGATAACTGTTGGCAACATTACAGGCAGCCAGGGGATTGCCATCGGGCGCGGGGCGCGGGCCAATGTGCGCATCCAGTATGGCCCTGCTGGCAATGAGTTAGCCGCGTTGTTTGCCCCTTTGTTGGCCCAGGCAGCCCGGGAAAACGTCACGGCCGTTGCTCAACTCCAAGCACTCAAAGCCGAAGTGGCTAAAGGGGAAAATGCCGATGATGACAACATGGCCGACCTGATCGGTGACATTGCCAGAGCTGCCCCCGCCGTCGTTGAAGGACTCGTTAATCTATTTATCAATACCGTGATCTCTAAAGTAGCTGGTGGAGCCACGAAATACGTCTTGCGACGCCTGCGAAAGGATGTATATGACAACTGATAACAGAGCTTATTTAGGCAATTTACATCGGTTGCTCGATCAGTATTTTGATCTAGAGGATGTGCGCTCACTTTGTGTTGATCTGGGAGTAGATTATGATAGTGTACGTGGCGAGGGGAAATCAGCCCGCGTCCGCGAGCTAATCGTGGCCCTGGCGCGGAACGGCCGTCTCAAGAACTACTCACCCTGGCTGAAGAGCAGCGGCCGCGCGTTCAGTGGCCCCCAATACCGCCAGACTTCCAGCTACCTGCTTCTCTTGATTCGGACGCCGTTACGCCATCCGTTCAGCACGTTTACTTAGGCAATGTCATTCATGGCGACCAGATCGGCGGCGATCAGGTTTCTGTTGGTCACATCAGTGACAGCCAGGGGGTTGCTATTGGCCGTGACGCCGAGGCCAGTGTTGAGCGCCAATCAGGAAACATTGCTGATAAGCTGGCGGCTATTGCGCCCGGTTGGTGGCCTGGCAACCCGCATTATTTTGCGCCCGGCGTTGCCGCATCACTTCTTATACTGATTGTAGCGCTCCTGGCTGTCTCGCTGCGTCCCAGACAACCTGAAGAAGTAGCAGCATCGCCGCCAGCGGCCACAAACCCAACATCTGTAGTTGAGGTCGTTACGTCCCCATCAATCACACCGGCGAACGCCGTAACACCGAGCGAAACAGTGACGGTAACGCCTCCAGCTACGACTGGCGAAACCCGCCCGCCTGATGTAATTATCGCCGAGTTTGAAACACGCCCAGGTGAAACCGTGCGCGTAGCGCGGCGATTAGAAGAGAATCTGTATGAACAATTGCAAATATATGGGCTGAGCGATGTCAATGTGCGCGTGGTCAATGAGCCAATTTTAGACCGCGAACAAGCAGAGGCACTGACAACTGAATTAGCGGGCAAGGTCCTCATTTGGGGATGGTACGATGACGTAGGGGTAAGAGTTCGGATTCATTTGCCCGAAAGTAACCAGGACAGTTTACAAGCGATGCGCCTGCGCGAACTACCCCTGGAGCAAGCGGGCTCCAGCAGCAGTGAGTTGGCCTTTCTGGTAAAACGGCCGCTGCCGCAAAATGTTACCTTCCTGTCGCTTTTTATCATCGGCCAGTTGCGTTACCAGGCTAACGAATACCAGGCCGGCTACGCCGCTTTTGACGCCGCTATGGCCAATTTGCCGGAAACGGTCATTTTTGAAAATGAGGCCCTGCTCCATTTCTTTCAGGCACGCCAGTTAGAGCGCAGCGGCGAAGAGAACGCGGTTGAGGTAATTTGCTCTTACGCTAGCGCCATTGTCCTTGATCCTGACTTTGCCCCAGCCTACAACAATCTGGGCGTTTTTCTGGCCAGCCAACAGTTATCGCCGGAACTGTACGAAGCGACTTCGTCTTGTTTGGCCGCGCTCCCCTTTGACTATGTCTCAACGACTACTCTATTTAATCTCGCGGCCGAGTTGCAGCCGGACTCCGTTCTGGCCGCCTACAATCAACTGGCCTGGAATTACTTCTCGGGTTTTAGCTCCATCGCTATCGAAACGGTGGATGAGATGATTGCCCGAGATCCCTCCATCCCCGGCCCCTACATCTTATCGGGCATACTGGCCGTCCGCGAGAATGACCTGGCGAAAGCGGAATCCCGTTTTGAGGCGGTTATAGACCGGCTGCCTGAACTCCGTTTAAATCTGAGCCTGGTTTATCTGCTGCAAGAACGGCCGCAGGCGGCGCAACCCATTTTAGAGCAGTTGTTGGCGGAAAATCCCGCCGACGCCGAGGCGTTATTGGCGCTGGCCTATCTCGTTTATCAAGAGGAAGGGCGGGAGCCGGCTCAACGTTACCTGGAGCAAGTTCCGCCGTTAACGCACAGGTTTACCCGGCTACAACCGCGGTACGGAGGAGCTGGAACCTCTGCCCGGAGGCTTTGAACTGGCCGGTTACGTCACTTCGCCTCTTTTTATGGCCGAGCTGCTCCGCGTCTATTTTCTGTATATGGCTGGCGACACCGCCGACGCCATCACGCAATTGGAGCAACTGATCCTGACGACCGAACGGATTTTCCGGGCCAGCGGCTATTCTGATTATCTACCGCTGGAGCGTTACCTGTTAAGCCTGTTGTACACGTTGGCCGGCGATGAGGCAGCGGCTCAAGCCAGTTGGGAAACCATCGCACCCTTCGGCAGCGTGTATAGTGTGACGGCGCAGGCGGCCACGGCCAAAGCGTGGGAAGCGTTGGAAGTAAATTGCAATGAAGCGGCAAGCTACTGGTCATCATCCCCCGACTGGTTAACCCCGGACAACCCTTGTTTGCCGGAACCCTTGTCGGAACGCATTACCGCCGTTTTCGATCTCTTTGTTAATCGGCTGCCTGGCCGCATCACCCACGAAGTGGCCGGTTTTCTGGGTGGGCAAGCCTGCCCCTTTGTCTTCACTTACGATGTTGAGCGGCAGGATGGGTGCGGGATAACGTTATTTTGTATGAACTGGTGGGATCGGAGAACGAGCGCAGCCTAATGGCGTCAACTCAACTTTTTTGACGGCCGTTTGCTTATTCGCGAGTTGGAGCCGGAAATTTCCTACCTGGATGAAGTCTATGTGGTAGCGATTGACGCCACGGGTCGCCAGACTATTCTCCGGCATGACTTTGCGCCCTTGCAAGCGGCCGACAGCCGTCGTTGGGTTATGCGGCAAGGGGACCAGTTATTGCTCACCTTCGCTGGCTACGAATCATTGACAGGTAGCCAGCAGTTCTGGGTT
>JADJUV010000111.1 GCA_016716885.1 Candidatus Trichofilum aggregatum
GTATCAATGGATTGCCCCCGGTATTGACGCGCCATGTGGTTGAGAGCGTCCACATGCGTCCCCGTATGCTCCCCCATTTCCAGCCGGTTCACGGCAGGCGAAACAACGCTACTATCGGTAATGCCATCCCACTGCTCATGGGAGACGTGCATCGTGATATTCACTTCCGGCAACCCTGGAAACACCGGCATCCCCGTGAAAATCTCCTGACTCAAATCAATAATTTCTAACATAACCTGTACGGCTCCTAAACCAATAACCTGCTTAAGGTGCTAACATGCAATCTGTGATAAGGGCATACCCAATATAGAGATTGATTATTTCATTACCATCCGCTAAAACGTTGAACCTTTTTGTGATAGATGACCTGTCATCGTAACAATCAGGTTTTGGCATAAGGATAACATCTGATACGCCGTGCAAAGTATACTGGTCAGGAGTCAGCTTCAGCGTGTAATCGGTCCCAGGCTCCATGTGGAAAGATGCAATCTTCACGTTGCAACAGCTTTCCACTGTGAGTTGAGCCGGATCGCTTTCAGGTACCAAGCGAACATAGACGATACCAGTCGGTGGACGGGCAATTCGGGTTGTACTTGTTGCATAGGACAGGTTTCTTCCCGTTTTATCACCAGTGCTAACAAAGTAAAAAAGCATCAATAAAACCGGCAGGAAAACAAATACCATGAGTAGTTTGCGTACTTGTGGATATTGTTCAATGATTTCTAGCATAAACCTGTACCGCTCTCAACGTAATGTTCTTCAACTTACCATAGCCGATTGTTTCAAATATTGAAGGACACCACGTAAACATATCCATTTTCATACTTTGCATAGTACCACCACGACCCACCATCATAAATGTACGCCCCCTCTGAATTATTAGTAGGTGTCCACCATTCAAGTTGTTCCTCAGCTAACGGGCTGAAGTACCATTGGGGGTAAAAGTCAAAGCTATTCGTTGGCTCAGCTCTATAGGGCATCAGACCTAACTGTGCGACATACTCATAAAACTCCTGTTCGGTAATCTCTGCCCTTAGCAAATACATATAGTCTTGAGGGATAAGGCCCCCTTCATCCCAATACCATTCACGAATGTCTTGTGCCGTTGAGGGCAATGCTTTCCGCAACGGCGACATGGTGAGATTCTGTACGATTGCCCAGACACCAAAACATACGCCGCTCAAAACCAGGAGTATTATCAAACGAATGCCGATTTGTAACCGTTTCCTGTTAGCTGTCATGTATAGCCGCCTCATCTGACGTGTATCCACCTTCGGGTGTTATCTGCGTTGATAAGTCAGCCCGGTGGAGAGAATCAGAGTTACGATCAGTAGCAGAAAGAGCATTAGCCTCGGTTCGTTGCCCTGGGCGGGGTTGGTGAGGCCTTCACGCGCCAGAAAAATGAGGTTGAGAACCAGATACGCACCGATGGAACTGAAGGAAATGGATAGAAACTTGGCCTTGAAGCGGCCCCAATTGATCGCAACGAGCCAGAGCAAGATGATGATGTTCGCGGCCACACGGATGGGTTCGAGTTGATTGGTGGCGGCATGAATCACTACATCAAACATCTGCACCAGCACAAGGCCGAGGCTCAAGCCCCGCAGAAGCAGAGGGGAAGGGATGGGTTTGGGCATGGGTGGTTTGTTTGTCATGAGCCACAATGGTAGGAACTCGTAGGAACTTAGGGGAACTCAGGGGAACTCCGTTGTTTATCCGTGTTTTTCCTTATCCGTGTTTCTTTTATCAGTGGCTACTTTCACAGGTGAAGGGGATAGGTTTACGCGGCCGCGGCCACCGCATGTTCTGTTATCGCTTCCACTACCTGGGGCCATGTCTCAATCGGCAAACTATGCCCCATCCCCGGAATGATGAGCAGTTTGGCATTGGGAATCGCTTTGGCCGTCGCATGACCCCCCGCCACCGGAACCAACGGATCGGCGTCGCCGTGAATAACCAGGGTGGGGGTGGTCACAGAACGGAGCGCATCCTGCCGACTGCCGCTGGCTAAAATGGCCGCCATCTGCCGCGCCGTGCCTGCCGGATTTAACCCCCGGTCATACGCCTGCGCCGCCATTTCCCGCACGCGCTCGGCATGGAACGGGAAATGGTTCCCCGCCAGAACATGCCAGGAGCGCACAGATTGTTCAATGTAGGTGTCGCGTTCTTTGGCCGGTGGGGTGCGTAGAAGGGCCAGCGCCTCACGGGAAGGCCAGGGCAATTTACGATCCCCCGTGGTAGACATGATGGATACAGCCGTTTTGAGCCGCTCCCGGTGATGAATAAGGAGTTCCTGCACAATCATGCCGCCCATCGAAGCCCCGACCACATGTGCCCGCGCAATCCCCAACGCATCCAACAGCCCCACCGCATCGGCGGCCATATCTTTGAGCAGATAGGGGGTTTTGATGGGCAGGCGTAGGATTAAACGCAGTAACATCCGGGGGAAGTTGGGCATCGCGGCCGCGTCAAATTTCGTCGAGCGGCCAATGTCCCGGTTATCAAAGCGGATCACCCAGTAACCCGACAGGGCCAACTGTTGACATAAATCAGCTTGCCAGGCGATCAACTGCCCACCCAACCCCATAATCAACAACAAAGGCTCCGCTTCCGGGCTACCAAAACTGTCATAGGTCAAGGTCAGGCCATTGGCTTCGACCTGTTTTTCACCGCTGTAAGGTACGCGCATGACTAACACTCCAGAAGAAAAATTTGCCACGAATTTCACGAATTAACACGAATTAGGGGAAATCAACGGGCTCCGCTTTGCTCAGGATTCTTTGCCAATTCACCTGCCTCTGCGGGGAGGGGGGCTTTTTTCCGGTAATTTCCCATCAACCATAGAAATCGCTTCACTACCCGCAGAGCTTTGTAGGTGACGGCAGGGGTTTGACGCACCGAAAACGCTATTCGTAATTCGGGTGAGCAAAAAATACCCCCCACATGGACGTGGTTTCCATACCGGGGGGCAAGAAGGCGGCAATGAAGACGCGGCCGCTACCCGCCCCGGCTATATCTCCCCCCAAATTCTCGGCATGGACAATCCCCTTGGGGAACAGATTCAGGTGCATATCCTGATAATACTGGTCGAGCGGATACATCTCGTCCCAATCTTTGCCGTACTGGTCAATGAGCTTCTGGTTGGCCTCGGCGAACGTTTTGGGATGCCACAACCGCTGAATGGTGTTCATGGGGTGCTCCATCGCCACACAGTCCACCCCCAACCATTTGATTTTGCGCCGAATACACCAATCGGCGAAGTCGGGCGAGGGGCCGGGATGTTTGATCATGTAGCGGAACTCGTCGGAGTCGGGGCTGTTCCAGCCGTATTGATGCCAGCCCGTTTTGACAATGAGGATGTCGCCGTCGTGTAAATCCACCACACTTTCGATCATCTCCGGGGTGTAGACGCTGGAGTTGCTGACCAGATGGGAGATGTCGGCGATGACGCCAGGGCCGAACCAATAATCAAAGGGCATCTGGCCGATGGTGCGCCCGGCCGACCAGAAATGTTTCTCGCCGTCCATGTGGGTAGCCAGGTGGAAGCTGGCGCGGCAATGGGCGTTGTTCCGCCCCAGGCCAAAATATTGCCCGCCCACCCGCTTGGTGTATTTGACGCTGAGGGGTTCGTAGTTGGCCCATTGCGGGGTTTGTACGCTGAAGGGCAGGGTCATGTCCAGCATCCGGGTGTTGTGCATGAAGGTAAAGAAGTCAGCTTCGGACATGTCATCAGGGGGGGTGAGCGCGGCCGCGCGACACCACGCCGACTCCACTTCCATAAACGGCACGGGCATGATCATGATCCAGGCCCGCCGGTTGCCCAACTGCCCGATCTGCCCGCCCAACGACTCGGCCAGCAACAAACCCGCCTTCGGCATGGTGATGTGGGTCAGTTGGTGATACCACTCCGGCGGGAAGGTCTCATCCCAGCTTTTGCCGGTGCTGGCCTTGAGTTTGGCCTCGGCCTTGTCAAATTCGCGGGCGTGGGCGGTGCGGATGTTGGTGTTCATCGGGTGTTCGGCACAGCCACAATCCACGCCGATGAGCTTTAATTTCATGTCCAACGCCCACTGGAAAAACTCCGGCGACGGCCCAGGATGGCGCACGTAATAACCAAACTCCTTGTTCTCAATGCCGCCCTGGGCGTTGGGGTTGGCGACATCGGGCTGATCCCAGCCGTATTTGTGGTAGCCGGTGTTGATGAGCAGGATGTCCCCCTCTTTGACCGTGACCCGTGAGGTGATCATTTCCGGGGTGTACAGGCTGTAATCGGACACCGCCTCGGAGATGTCTACGATGACGCCTTCGCCAGAGAGCGCGGCCGCGGGAATATCAGCGATGGCTTTGGCCCCGGAATGGAACGCCCGTGGCCCAACGACATGGGAACCGGTGTTATTGCTCCATTCGATGATCTGCCCATTGGCCCCCTGCCCACCACCCCAGGAGCCAGTCAGTCGTTTGAAGAAATGCACCTGCAACGGCATCTCCCCCGGCCACGGGGGGGTAAAAATGCTGAGATTCTGCGTCAAATCATGCCATTTGGCCTGGGTCAAAATGTGAATCAATTCATTCTGGCTCATGAGTTTATCCTTTGGTTGAATGGGGGCCGGTTAAATCGGCCCAAAATGTATCTTCTGCTCAAAATTTGCCTCGATGTGTCCATCAGCGGCAACCTGGAAAGATACGGAAAGTTCATATTGATCACGCATACCAGGGTGAGTGCATTCTACAAATTCGATGCGATCCGGGAATAGCAAAGCAAGGTCGAACGAATCGGCGGCGGGTGGTTCCGCGAATATGAGGGTGATTTCTCGTTCGGCGGTTAATGTGACCGATTCGACGAGACCCAGATCATCGGCCAAAGTAACTTTCTCAAAGTAGTCATTCCCCAGATCGGCCCCACAACCGGTTCCCTGCTCCCAAACAATCCGTACCTGAACCGTACCATCCGCCTGTAAACCGTCATCGAGTAAACGCGGCTCGGTCATGTTATCGCCCTCGGTACAATCTTTTGGCGTGGTACAGGCCGATAACAAACCGATCAGGAGAAAGATGAATAGGGGCAAAAATACCTTTTTCACAGCAGGCTCCTTTGTAGGGTGATTGGTTTTCCACTTGCCTTACCCTGGTGTGGGCTAGAGCGGGGTGAGGCAGGCGGGAAGTTGCTTGAACCGCTTGACCGAGACGGTTTCCCGCCTGCCCCACCCCTACCCACCAGTTTATGAAGCTAATAGGTGCGGCCGCGGCCGCCCAACCTTTCCACATGTACCGGATCATAACAATCCCCGTACTTCGTTTTCGGCATATTGGCTTTCTTCGCCATTAGTTCTTCGTATTCCGCATCATCCACCATCGCCACGATGCGGGCGATGCTGGCTTCACCATCCACAAACCGCCAGGGGAAACAGCCCACCTGCACCCGCCGGTTAACCAGGAGATCAATATCGCCGCCGACACATTCGGCGTGGATGATGCCCCGGTGGAACATCCAGAGGTGCATCATCTGGTACATATCTTTGGTGAAATATTCCGTCAGGGGTTTGCCGTATTTGTCGCGGAAATGGGCGTCGGCGTCCTCAGCCTGGGCGGGCATCCAGTCGCGGATTTTGGTGTTCATGGGGTGGTCGGCACTGCCACAATCCACGCCAATCCAGCGGATTTTCTTCTCGATACACCAGTTGGCAAAACGGGCGTCCGGGCCGGGGTGCATGACCATGTAGCGCACTTCGTTGCCGTAGGGTTGATCCCAACCAAAGTGATGATAGCCAGTGTGGATGATGAGGATGTCCCCTTCGCGCACTTCTACGCGTTCCTCGATCATCTCTGGGGTGTACACATCATAATCGCCACAACAGTCGCTCAAATCTACGATTGCGGCCGCGCCGCACAGAAAATCCAAACTCAACGAGGCAATATCTTTGCCCGGTGTATAAAAATGGATTTCGCCATCCAGATGGGTTCCCACGTGGTTGCTATGCGTCACCAATTGCCCATTCGCGCCATTGGGCGCAAGTCGCTTGAAATATTTCACTTGTAGAGGTTCATATGTAGGCCATGCTGGCGTGCCGATACCCAAAGGGATAGAAAGGTCTATAAATTTCATGATTCGTCTCCAAAATATTTTTCGGCAAACGCCATCAACGCATCTTCAAACACATTCATCGGCGGCCGCACCAAACCCGCGCCTACCTGTCCTACCCCGGCATCCTTGTGGGCGATGCCGGTGTTGATGCGGGGGGTGATGCCTAACTCGACCACTTTGCGGATGTCCACACCAACGGGGGTGCCGCGAAAATCGAGCGAGGGAATGGTGAAAGCGGTGTGTTCGGCGGTGGTGATTTCGTACATTTCCAGGGTGGCGTTGATGGCGTCCTGGGGCGTGCCACTGATGAAAGTGACGATAGCAGGCGCGGCCGCCATGGCAAACGCCCCTATCCCCGCCGTCTCCGTAATCGTGCTGTCGCCGATGTCGCCACTGGCGTCGGCGGCGGTGAAGCCGGAAAAGTAGAGGCCATCGGGTGTACCCACCGGGCCGGTGAACCAACGATTGCCCAGGCCACTGACGCGAATACCCAAATCCGTGCCATTACGAGCCATCGTGGACATGATGGTACTGCCTTCAACCCCATGCCCGGCGTCGGCCATCGCTTTGCAGGCGGCCATGACCGGGTTCAACACGCTGAGGGCATTGTCGCCCAGGAATTGCAGGATTTTGCTTTTCTCGTCACTGCTGGTGCTGGTGCGGGCGATGTGGGGGGCCAGCCGGGTGGCGTAGATGAAGGAACCGGCCTTGTTGCGGTTATGCCCTTCGTCCCCCATGTGCAGGGCCTCAGCCAGCAGGGCGCGGATGTCCAGGCCACCGTCCATCATGGCCAGGCTCTCGGCCAGGGTGGGGGCCATCACCTCATTCATCCAGCGCAGTTTAGCCAGGACTTCGGGGCTGTACGCGCCGTAACGCAGGACTTTGCCGTACCCTTCGTTGAGGTTGGAGTACGCTTTGTTGCCGTGGGTGATGTTTTCGATGACGTACACCTGCATTGAGGCGGACGTGACCCCGGCCATCGGCCCGACGGCGTTGTGTTCGTGGCACGGTTCCAGGTCAATCTGACCAGAGGTGACGAGCTGTTCCGCGCTGGCCCAATCGGTGGCTAACCCCTCAAAGATGAGCGCACCGACAATCGCGCCGCGCATGGGGCCAGAGGCACGTTCCCAGGTGATGGGTGGCCCCGCGTGTAGGAGCAGGTTGTCACGCATTCCGGGGATGACGTCGCGCGCGGCCGCGATGGTGGTGAGTTGCGGCCGCGCGGTCATCATCCGTTCGACTGCAATCTGGTTGGCTTGTTCAATATTCATGGGCGGTTCCTTTTGGTTAGGGGATGGTCATTGTAGTTTAGGCTTTCGGAGAGCCGTCGTCCAATAATGGATTCCGCTGTGACTCGACCGGTCTGTAAACAGTAACAAAGAGGCGCCTTGCACAACCAAAATGTTGGGGGTAAATAAGTAAGTCTTGCGTCTTTCCTAAGCTAAAATTTGTTTAGGTTGGAAAAGAAAGCAGACAAACAGGCACCGTGTTTAAAGGTATCAAAGCCAAGGGCGCAGTGGGAGGTGAGTAACCAGTTTCCGTCTTTTTTCAGACGTCGCTTGGTGGTGTCAACAAGGGTGTGAAACAGCACAGTAAAGACCGCTTTAACGTCTTCCCATCTCCGGGCTAGCCAATGCATTGGCAGGCGAACTTTGTGCTTTGTCGGTGAGAAGGACTAACACGTTTTCCCACCAACCCTTTCCATCAACTGAATTACCACTCTCCTCAACACCAACCCCGCGATGACTATCCTCATAGAATCTGTCCGCTCCCCAGGTTAGTCTTCTTCATCATCCGCTTTTTCATCAATCCCGGTTACGCTTTCGTGGCGGCGGGCGACGGTTTTACTAATGGGGTGGAGAAAACGGAGAATGACAAAGGTGAGCAGGCTGGAAAAAATAGCCAGCAGATAAGCGCCCACGCCCACGGTCATGCCAATGGCGGCCACTAACCAGATGGTAGCGGCGGTGGTCATGCCTTTGATGCGGTGGGGAGTCTGGAATAAGGCACCAGCCCCCAGAAAACCAATGCCCGAGACGATACCCGCGGCCACCCGACCGGTGTCACGGGCGGCTGAATTTTCCAGAGGGAATCCATGAATGGAAATGAGGGTGAACAGACAGGCCCCCATTGCAATCAACATATTGGTGCGAAAACCAGCTTCGCGGCCGCGCCATTCCCGCTCTAACCCTATCACCCCACCCAGGGCCGTCGCCAACAAAACCTTGATAATCGCTTCCCAGCCAAAATTCTGCATCACTTGCATCCATTCGGGAACTTGTCCATCCATCTCAATACCTCCATAATTCCAAAATTGTTTTAGACAGATCAGTCAGCTTAACCCACCCTATCATTCCTAGAGTAACAACCCATGCTGAACAAACAACTCATTCAAGAAAAGGTTAAACAAGCGGTCACGATTCTGCAAGAGCTAGATATTGATGTTTGGTTAACCTTTGTGCGTGAAACCATGCTGACCCCTGATCCGGCCCTGGATTTAATCGTGGGGCAGGGCATGACCTGGCAATCTGCCTTTATCATTACCCGTGATGCCCGCTCCATCGCTATTGTGGGGCATTATGATGGCGAGAACATCCGCCAACTAGGGGCGTACACGGATGTGATCACCTATCACCAAAGTATTGCCGAACATTTGCACGGCACGTTGACGACCCTGAACCCGCGCCACATTGCCCTGAACTACTCCGAAAGTGATGTGGCGGCCGATGGCTTATCGGTGGGGATGCATCGGCTGTTGCAGAAATATCTGGCTGGTACAGGGTTAGCCGAGCGGTTTGTCTCGGCTGAGGGGATTATGCAGCGGGTTCGCGGCCGCAAAAGTGCCACCGAAATCGCCCTCATGCGCCAGGCCGTCGCCACCACCGAAGCCCTGTTTGACGCCATCGAACAATTTGCCAAACCCGGCATGACCCAGCGTCAAATTGGCTACTTTGTCCAGGAGCAAATGGAAGCGATGCGCCTGGGTTATGCCTGGGAAAAAGAATTTAACCCCATTGTTACCTGTGGCCCCCATTCGCCGGTCGGCCATGCCGCCCCCGGTGACGTGGTACTGGAAAAAGGGCACACCCTTCATGTAGACCTGGGTGTCAAACAAGCCGAATATTGCTCTGACCTGCAACGGATGTGGTATGTGTTGGACGACGGCGAAACCACGGCTCCACCTGAGGTGCAACGGGCCTTTGATGTGGTGGTGGGGGCCATTCAAGCGGGTGAATCGGTGCTTAAACCGGGGGTGTTAGGCTGGCAGGTGGACGCGGCCGCGCGTGATTTCATCACCGATAATGGCTACCCCGAATACATGCACGCCTTTGGTCATCTGCTGGGGCGCGTAGCCCACGATGGGGCCACCGTCTTAGGGCCACAGTGGGAACGATACACCGGCATGTGTGATTTGCCGGTTGAAGCGGGCAACGTCTTTACCCTGGAACCCCACGTCGTCATTCCCAACCGGGGCATCATGAGCCTGGAAGAAGATGTACTCGTCACCAAAAACGGCGTCGAATACCTCAGCACCCCTCAAACCGCTCTACGGTACATCCGCGGCTAATGCGGAAACGACGAAGGGCGAATAAGTGTTGATCCCTAGCGTGGACGAGCCAGAACCAAAGCGGTTTTTGCCACGAATTAAACGAATTATAGATGTTCAGATAATCATTGGGGTCCTGTTTGTGGGGTCCCCCCGGGGGGGGGGCGCCCGCCCGCCCGCCCGGCCCCCCCCCCAAACAAAACTGCACGCGAAAGGCCGGGGCCCTCTTGGGGCGGGGGGGGGGGGGGCCCCTTCGCGAAACCCCCGGGGGGGGGCGCGGCCCCCCCCCCCGGCCGGGCCCCCCCCGCAAGGCAGGTTGGCTTTGATGGAGAGGGCGACTTCGTGGGTGATGCCGGGAACCTGAGCCAACTCATCGGCGCTGGCGCGGCGGATACCGTCTATGGTTTCAAAGTGGGTGAGCAAGGCTTTGCGCCGTTTGGGGCCAACACCGGGAATGCTATCCAAAATCGAAGCCGTACCCACCTTGGCCCGACGTTTGCGGTGACCTTCGTTGGCAAAACGGTGGGCCTCATCCCGGAGCCTCTGCACCAGGTATAGCGCCTGAGAACGGCGCGGCAGGTAGATGGATTCTTTGCGGCCCGGCACAAAAAGCTCTTCGTTCTGTTTGGCTAAACCGGCTAGAGGCACTTCATCAGTCAGGCCAAACTCAGCCAGCACGTCCATCGCCATCGCCAGTTGGCCCTTCCCCCCGTCCACAATCAGCAAATCCGGCAAAATGGCCCAGGCGGTCTCTTTTTGTTTGCCAATTTGGGTTGGATCATGTAGCTCCCCGGCCTGTGATTCTTTGTAGCGTTGAAAACGGCGAGTCAGCGTCTCCTTCATGGCGCCGTAGTCGTCGTTGGTGACGCTCTGGATGTTGAAGCGGCGATAGTCACTTTTGCGGGCTACGCCCTGCACAAACACCACCATCGAGGCCACGGTCTGCTCTCCCTGGGTGTGGCTGATGTCGTAACATTCCAGCCGGGAGGGGGGGCGAGGCAGGCGCAGGGCTTCCTGGAGTTCGGTCATGGCCGTTACTTGTTGCGTCTGATCAGCCGCCCATTGTTGACGTAATGTCGCCAGCGTGTCTTCGGCATTGCGGGCCGCCATCTCGACCAAATCCTTCTTTTTGCCCCGCTGGGGAACCTGAATGGTGACTTTGCTGGTCCGTTTTTGGCGGAGCCATTGCTCAATGATTTGGGACTCCTCTACCTGATGAGGCAAGAGGAGTTCCTGGGGAATATGGGCCGCTTCGTCATAGAACTGGGTCAGGAACTCTTGCAGGATGCCGCTGTTGGACTCGTCTTCGGTGCCTTCGAGCAGGAAATATTCGCGGCCAATGAGTTTACCGTGGCGGATGAAGAAAACCTGGACGCAGGCGTCGCCGTCTACGCGGGCAAAGGCGATGACATCCTGGTCGGTGTCGGCATCGGCGATGACCTTTTGTTTCTCGACGATGCGTTCCACGGCTTTGAGCTGGTCCCGGTGTTGGGCGGCTTTTTCAAAATCGAGGGCGTCCGCGGCCGCGAGCATCTTCTTCTGTATATCCTTCACGATCCCATCCGACCGGCCATTGAGAAAATCCATCAATTGCTGAATCATGGCCCGATACTCAACCTGATTCACCGCCCCAATACACGGCCCATTGCATAGTTTGATATCAAAGTAGAGGCAGGCTCGCTCATCTTGCCCGGTAATCACCCGGTCACAGGTCAGGTAGGGAAACACCTTGCGCAGTAAATCCAGCGATTGATAAACCGCCCAGGCTGATGTGTACGGGCCGAAATAACGGGAGCCATCTTTGTCCATGCGCCGGGTGACGGTCACTTTGGGGAACGGGTCCGCCCAGTGGACTTTGATGTAGGGGTACCGTTTGTCATCTTTCAGCCGGATGTTGTAATGGGGCTGGTGCTTTTTGATGAGATTCATCTCCAACAGGAGCGCTTCCAGCTCTGAATCGGTGATGATGGTCTCAATATCGGCGATGTGTTGGCGGAGTTTGTGGGTTTTGTAGGAATCTACATTGGCCTGGAAGTAAGAACGGACACGGCTCCGCAGGTTGACCGCCTTGCCCACATAGATAATTTTGCCGTCTTTGTCCTTGTGGATGTAGACACCGGGACGGGTGGGCAGGTTTTCCAGGATTTCTTTGATGCGGGGTGAGGGTTCAAAACTCATACCCAATTATACGTCAGGCAACCCAGTCAAAAAGAGCGGTTCTAGGATAGCTAAAGGATTGACAGGGTTAGGGAACGGCCAGACCAGGCATGGTGAGGCTGTCGCTGATGGGTGTGCCTTCGGCGTTGAGGACGGGCAGGCGTTGCAAGGTTGCCAGCAGATACCAGCCCACGATAAGCCGGTAGGAGCCGGGAGCCAGATCGGATTTCAGGAGAATGGTGGTGCTGTCGTTGATGATCTGGCCCGGTTGCCATTGACCGGTGGGGAAGGTTCCCTGAACGGGCCAGCTATCCACTTGTCCAACAATCTGATCGTTGGCGTCGAGCACCTGGACGAAGACGGTGTAATTGTCGGTAATGGGGGCCAGGGCTTGCCATTGCAGGTTGATGGTGAGGTTGCCGCCGGGTTGCAGGGTGGTTTCTGGCACATCCAGGTTGAGCAGGGCGATGAGGTCGTTGTAGTTAGTGGCCCCTTCGGGCAGGGGCACGCCGGTGATTTCGATGGTGCCGAGGTGGCAGGTGGTCCGCGGCCGCGTCAGCCAACCGCAGTAAACCCGTTCACACTGGGCCGGGTCACTACAGGTGGGCTGGGCCAGGAGATGATAAACACCGGGGGGCAGGTTGGTGCTGAGTTGGGGTTGCCACAGGGGGCCGTTGGTGATGGTAGACGCGACAGGGGCCGCGGCCGCGTCAACGGCTTGCAACGTAAAAAGCAGAGCCGGGTTGGTCTGGCTGGAGCCAGAAATAATAATGGGTAGGTCGGTTTGCGGCCGCGCCCGTTCCGGCATCACCATACCCGTCAACCAGTTGTCCCCCAGGCCAAGGCGTAACGGGGTGGCCTGAGGCAACGGGTTGGGCGGGGTAACGAACAGGTTAGCGAGCGTGTGCCATTCCAGGGTGGCTGGGTCGCTGAACGGGGGGGCCAGGGTCACTTGTAAGGCCAATGATTGGGGTTGGGACAAAACAGGCAGGGGCAGGTCGTGAAAATCGGCTACGATTTCGCCCACATCCCAGGCGACGGTGGGATAGTAGTTGTTAGCCGGGTGTTGGCCGGTGGCGGGGATGGGTGTGCCGGTGTAACTGCCGTTGGCCCAGCGGGTGTAGACGTATAGCACCTGGTTGATGGGGTTGGATGTGCGCCAATAGAGGGTCGCGGCCGCGGTTCGTTCCCCCGTTCGCTCTACCACATGCCCCAACATCTCCACCCCATTCAAGACAAGCTGGCTGGGCGACATAGTGGGTGGTAGTTCCGTTAGCGGTTCCGGGCTGACCTCTGTAAGGGGGCCAACGGAGCGCAGGTGGTAGATGCCTTCCAGTCCCGGGCAAAAAGCGGGCCAGATAAACGGTCTGCCCTCTGGCGATGGCCGCTTCGAGTTGGCTGCGGTAAGCCGCTTCGTCCGGCTCGACACGAATCTCCAGGTCGGGGCGGACGCCTTCGGCCTGTTGCAGATAGTAGAGCGGGGCGATTTTTTCGCTGTCGGCCAGGATCATGGCCCCGTCAGCCAGGGGTAAACTCAGCACATATTCGCCCCAGGCGGTGCGGCCATCGTCGGCGGAGCGATCTACGGCGCGGTAGGTGGTAGGGAGTTGGGAGAAGAGGGCCAGGAAGCTGATGGTGATAATGATGATGGAGAAGAAAAATGGTGAATGGTGAATGGTGAATGGTGAATGGTGAAGGAGGCGAGACCAGACGAAACACGCACCACGCACCACGCCCACCAGAGCCATGCCAATCCAAATCGCCATGATAAGCTGCGCCGGTAGCAGGAAGACCGCCAGGTCGGGGACGTGGTAGTTGAGGCAGTAGAAGGTGTAACCCAGCCAGGTGATGAAGGTGATGAGGGCGGCCCGGCGGTTAATGGTGAGGAGAAAGAGGAAACCGACTGCGGCCGCGACCACCCCCACCATCCCCCATTCCTGCACAAACAACCGGCCCACAATCTCATAACGGGTGGGATCATTCAGGAAAGCCGTCCATTGCAACGCCCCCTGGAATCGTCCGCCCACCACCCAATCCCCAAAACGCCCCCAACCCATGGCTTCGCCATTGACCACCCACCAGCGCCAGGGCAGGTAGAGGTACAACAGCAGCGGCAGCAGCCCCGCCAGAGCCATCTGTACCAGCCAACGGGCTGTCCAGGGAAATTGCCTGCCGTTGCCACCAGAGTGTCAGCAGGGCCGGGGGGATGAGGAAGACGGTGGTGAGGTGGTTGGTGAGGCCGAGGCCGATGAGGAAGGGGAGAAATGGTGAATGGTGAATGGTGAATGGTGAATGGTGAATGGATAAATCTGCGTTAATCCTCTCAATCTGCGGATAAAGCATAACGAGGAGCGCGGCCGCGACAATCAGGATGTGCAAGGTGTAAACCTCAGCTTCGACGGCCTGGCTCCAGAAGGTGGGGCGGGTGGCGAAGGCGATGGCCGTGAACAGTGAGCAGTAAGCAGTGACCACTCCAATCTCTCAGTCTCTCAGTCTCCAGTCTCCCCTTCCCCGCCCCGCCCCCTCGCCCCCTCGCCAACTGGTTGAACAGGAGATAGAGCAGGCCCGCGGCCGCGGCCGCATACAGTGCCGTCCCCAGGTTCAGCCGCCAGGCCACCGAGCCAATGGGGATGAGCGTCCACAGTTTGCCCAGGAGCAGGTAGAGGGGGTAGCCGGTGGGATGGGCAATGCCCAATTGCGGGGCGACCACCTGAAACTCGAAGGTATCGGCTTTGCCGACGGTGCGCCCCAGGGTGAGCAGGTAGAGGATGAGGAAGAGGAAGGGAAGAGGGAGAGAAGTGTGAGGTTGTGCGGTTTCAGGTTTTGGGTTGCGAGTTTGAGTCGCAAGTTGCGGCCGAGGAGCCAGAAGAGGGTGAAGGAGAGCCAGAGGGTGCTGAGGAAGAGAACGCGGCCGCGTACTAAATCTACTTCGGGTGAAAACAGGTAGAGCAGGTTGCCGGTGAGGGGGAGCAGGATCAGGGGCCAGCGCCAGCGGGGCCAGGCGGGGGTATGCTCCCAGATGAACCAACTGAGCGTGGCCAGGAGGCGCGGCCGCGGACAGCACCGGAATCGGTCGCCCCAAAACGCCAGAGCTGGGAACCATGCCTCAAACAAAACGCGTGTCAGGGCCAGGCCACCGAGGAAGGCGAAGAGAATTGCCAGGAAGGGGGGAGCGTAATGGGTAAAACGTGAGGCGTGTGGCGTGGTGCGTGGTGCGTGGTGCGTAGGCGGTAATGTTGCGTTTGTTGCGTCCTTCATGCCGTCAATTGTATCTGAACCGGCACGAAAACGGGTTCTCAAACAAGTTCATGCCCTAAGTTCATACGTCTGACTATTTCTTAGCGGATGGAAAAGCTGTTA
>JADJUV010000112.1 GCA_016716885.1 Candidatus Trichofilum aggregatum
AATGGTGGGCGCCAGCATCACAGCCAACCAGATGAGCAGGAAGGCATAGAGGGGCTGCCGCCAGCGCCAGAGGGCCATGAGCAAACCCAGGTAGAAAAAGAGGCTGGTCCACCAGGGCACAAAGACGGGGCGCTGCGGCAGGTTGTAGGCCACCAGCGGATCACCCCGGAAGGTGAACATTTTTAAGGTCAACCAGAAGTTTTCCCAGACCAGTCGGGGATTACCGGCCAGTAGCTCCGTCAACGGCTCAATTGTCCAGTCGCGGGCGACTTCGGCCCCCCGATTTTGGTACAGGATGAGCAGAAGGGGCAAGGCGACGAGCGCGGCCGCGGCCACCATCACCGCCAGCCCACGCCATCTCTCCCTCAGCAAGGAGCGGTGAAACAGGGCCAGGTAAAGGACAAAACCCACAAAGACGAACGGGGTGAAACGAGCCGGTTGGTAGGTGTACAGGGTAAGGCCAAGGCCAACACCAGCCAGCGCAAAGAGGAACCAGCCCCGGCCCAACCAGGTGGTGAGGCGGGTAGTGCCGGGTGTAGCGGGGGTTTGCCAGGCGTACCAGAAACAGAGAACGGTGAGGCTGAAGGCGAGGGGCAGGGTGATGTTACGTACACCTACCCGGCTGGTAGAAACGGTCCAAAAGGTGAGGCTAAGCCACGCGGCCGCGAGCCAGGCCACGGGCCAGCTCCACATCTTGCGCACCCACAGGTAAGCCACCACGATTGTCACCAGACTGCACAAAACTGCCGTGAGTCGCAGGGCCAACGGGTTGGACTCAACCACCGTCAAAACCAGGGCCACCAGATAGTAAAACGAAGCCTCGCGCCCCCACCCCTCGGCCACATAGAGCGGCCGCGCTCCTTCCAGGATGTTGAGCGATTGGCGTAAATCTATGGCTTCGTCGTAATGGAGACCAGGGGGGGTGTCTAGCAGGTGGTAAGTGCGGAAAAGGATTGCGGCCGCGAGCAAGACAAACACAGCGAACAGTTCAACACGGTGCGTTGACCACTCAGGATTGTTTCATGGGCGGTGATTCTATCAGATTCAGGGGAACAATCATTTGTGTTATGAGCGTCGCGAAGTGCCTGGCACGGGGCAGTCCCATCGCCACTATCCAAGGCCTCACACCCCCGTGCCAGGCACTGGATAACCAAGAAAGTTAATTCTGTCATGTATTTTGCGTGACAGATTGCACTATCGAGAAGGTCGAAGCTGGGATATTCTTATATCTATAAAGATTAAACCGTACCAGCGGTAGCATCTCACCTCCTTGAGCAAAGCCCCATCAGGAAAACCTGATGGGGTTTTTGTTTGTCCACTAAAGAGATGCTCTTGTTTCTGCCTGGACGCCGCGGGTACGCCGAGGGCAACCATCATGGCCAGGTTTGTAGGGTTGCTTCTCCGGCGCGGGCGCCACTGGTGAGGCATAGAACCCGGTCACCAGACGGCTGGCATCGGGCAGGGCCGTGGCGGGCAAACGAAAAGGTCGCCGACACCACCTCTGTTGTCGCCATTGATGGGTGGGGTAGCCCGCCAAAGCTGTTCCACCTCAGCCAGAACCGTGCCCAACTCATCTAGTAGCTGCACATAAGCCACATAATCCTGAGCCGGGGGCGCGGCCGCTTGCCAATAGAGCGTCACCTGCAACTCATCACCCACTTCGACCATTTGCCAATCTAGCAGGGCAATTTCGCCCCCCAAAAAGGCATCGGTGGGGTGGTTTTGCGGCAAACGGGGCAGAAAAGCGGGCAGATAAACGGTGGTGTAACCCTCTACCGGGGCGTCACTGACCGTGGCCTCAGGAAAGGTTTCCGTCAGTTGGGCCAAAGGGGCTGTCTGCCCCGCCTGCACCATATAAAGCACCGGCGTTTGTAAACGCCCCAGGGGCAACACCGTGCCATCGCCTTCCTGATAGGTCCACAGGCGCTGGCTGCTTTGCAAGGCAAATTGGATGGTACTGAGAGGCTCAGGGGGTGGGACAAGGTAGAGCAACGTTTCGGGGGGGTACGCGGCCGCGTGCTGGCCCAGACGCCATTCCGTCACGGCAAACGTCTGGCCGAGGGCAGGCTGGTTGGCGTAGGTAATAAAATAAGCCCGCAGGGTCAAAACCAGGGAAGGCCCCAACAATAGAAGCACCGGTAACCAGGCCCAAGCACCGACTATGGGCCGTTGCCGAAAACGTTGACTGAAGCGGATGCTCTGTTGAGCCACCCACCCCAGGCCGAGGGCCATGAGCAGTGACAGCGGCGCGGCCGCGAACAGCAGGTGCGTCCAGTAGTCGCTTTCCTGGCTGAGTAGGGCCGGTAACAAGGCCAAAAGTAACCACAAAGCTAGAAACAGGCCGCGCCCGTTGCGCCAACGCCCGGCTAAAACGGCTATCCCCACCAGAAACAAAATCAGTTGCACCCCATCCAGGAACGGCCTGCCGGGAAGATTGGTCGCCAAATCCGAGGTGCCCGCCCAAAACAGGGCGGCCAGCAATCGCCCCGGCTCGGGTTGATGGGCCAGTTGCTCTATCCACCGGTCAAAAGGGGACAGCAGTAAACCGGGCAAACTGGTGAACAGGAAAGCCAGACCTAACGGCCACCAGGGTGGTTGCTGGGTGGGGGGCAAGGCCCGGTTGGCCCAGGTACGCAGTAGGATAAAGAGGGCAAACAGTAAGGGAAAGGGAATCGCGGCCGCGGTGGTGAGCCAGCCCAAACCGGCCAACAAACCGGCCAACCCCAAACTCAAGGCCGGGGTCGCCGGATGCCAGGGGGACAGGGTGAGCCAGGGCCACCGGCTAAAGGCTGCGGAACGGTTGCGGCCGCGGGGTGGTAGGGCGGGCGTCGCGGCCGCGTTCAGGCCATGCCAGAAACAAGCCACGGCCAGAGTAGCCAGCACCGCACCCCACAAACTACCCGTGCCCCAACGGCTCAGGCTCAGGGTGGGGTAAAGGATGGCACTACAAGGGCAGCCAGGAACGGCCACCAGCCAGAGCCAGAGTCGGCTTCGTTGTCTGGCCGGGGGAAGGGTTGGGGGGTGGGTCGTTTGGTGGGTTGGAGCAGGGTTGCGGCCGCGGCATAAACAGCCAGCACCAGGAGCACACCAGCCAGCGCCGACGACGCCCGAATGGCCCACGGGGTGGCCGCAAACAGATCAAAGCTCAGGGATAACAGGACCACTGGCAAAGGACCAGCCACTCCATTGCCGGGCAGACCCAAGGCCTGTAAACCCATCTCCGCTTCACGGGGGTGGAGGCCAGGGGGCAAGGTATCCAGATGCCAAAACCGGCTTGCGGCCGCAAGACCCACTAGTAACAAGAGCCAAACCCAACGATGTTTACTCTGTCCCATATTGCCTAAACCCGCGGTTGAAAAGCCAGAGCATAAACCATATGGGCGTAACGCTGGCGCACAAACAAGGGCAAAAATGGTTCCAACCGGGCATAAATATTCAGCCCCCACATGACAAAACTCTCGGCTGTGCCGGTCGTCGCCTGCTCCCGTTGTTCCGCTGAACGAGTCACCCCCGAGGGAAATGGCGGTAAATCAGCTAAGCCCACATGCGTTGAGGAAGCAATCCCCGTCAATGTTTTCAACTCGTCCAGGCTAACGGTGCGTAAACCACTGAGCTTGCTGTGGGCTGGATTCCCGGCATTGGGGGTGAACAGGGCAATCGCCGGAGCCAGTTCCCGCAACCGTCGCCAATAGGCCGTTCGGTCATTTACGGGTAAGGATTGCAGAACCTCACAACAAATGGCTAAATCGAAGGAACCAGCCACTTCTGATAGGCGGACGGGGTCTGTAACCTGCACATAATGAGGCAAAACGTTTTGTAGCAGGTTTTGGCGTTGCGCGGCCGCGAGCGCCTTTTTTCCCTTCTCTAAAAACGCCGGGCGATGCTCAGCCACCACAACCTCAGCGTTCAACTCTTCAGCCAATAACAAAAAGTCCAGGCTACTGCCGTATTTTTCCGGCAAACCAGCTACTAAAATCCGTTTGGGTGGTGTTATCCGCCTTAAAAATCGGCTCAAGAGCAACCGCTTGGCATAATATTCGTAAGCTGTACCCACGCCTTCGCCTTCGGCCAGGGCCAGGGGGTAGAGTGATTTAATGGATATGGATGTAAGCATAGGAAGTGCTGAGTGCTGAGTGCTGAGGGCTGAGTTCCTCTGAGTTTCCACGAGTTCCCAGGTAAACCCATAAGTCAACCAAACCGTAAGGAGCAGAAAAAGCGCACTCAGGATAAGCGAAGGGATAAGAAGATCGGTGGTGAACAGCCCAACCCCAGCCAACAGGAGCGTCCACAGGGGGGGGCGGTGGAGCCAGGGGTTGGTTCGCCGGGGTTGTAACTGAACCCGTCCCCTGGAGCCAGGTTGCGGGGCAAACTGATAATGAATCCAGGCATCATCCAGAGGTACACCTAAGCGGCCACCGGTTAGACGCAACTCGGTTTGTAGAAAAACACCCAGCAGGAGCAGGAGTAAAACGGTGAGGAGAGACAGGTTCAGCCAATGGCGCGAGAAAAGAGTCAACATGAAAGGCGTTTACCCACAGATGACACCGATGAGTTCACTGAAAGAAGCCTGAATTGCCGAATTATTCTCTGGTGGTCTTAGCGTCCTTTGCGCCTTTACGTGCGTTATTTCAATAGACTCACAGATGAGCACAGGTCTTGTGTACAGTGCATTCATCATTAGTCAGGTCATCTTTTTTGAGGAAATTTTGCAGATACCAACGTGAGATTCTAGCAAAAATAGGCGGGTTTGCACAAAGGGGTTAGGCTCTGCATAATTTCGCCTCTGACTAATCAGGATAAATGACGTGGATAGAAAACCCTCTGCTGGCCATCAGACCAAGTGGCCTTTGTCTCCAGCCACTACTATTTTAGTACTCCTCATTCTTATCTGGATCGTTATCCTGGCCTCGTTTGCTATCACCCGCCACAATCGGCTCAACTCATCCGCTTACGATCTGGCGATTTACAGCCAGGTGGTCTGGAACACCAGCCGGGGTCATCTTTTTGCCAGTTCGTTGGAAGTGTCGAGCTTTCTCGGCGATCATGTGGCCCCGGTTTTGCTGTTAGTTGCGCCTCTGTATTGGCTCTGGTCAGATGCCCGAATGCTGCTTATCGTGCAGGCCATCGCCCTATGCCTGGGTGCCATTCCCGTTTATTGGATCGCCCAACGAACGTTAACGACGGCCTACCGCCAGCCGCCAGCCGCTAACGGCCAACAGCTAGCCCCCTTTCTCCCCTAATTTTTGGCCTGGCTTATTTACTTTATCCCGCCATTGGTTTATGAACCGGTTTGATTTCCACACCATTGTCCTGGCGACGCCAATCTTGTTATTTGCCTGGGACGCAATGGACCGCGGCCGCGACCGACTCGCTACCGTTCTCATTCTTTTGGCCCTGGCCTGCAACGAAGAGGTCGGGCTGACTGTGTTTGCCTTGGGTCTTTATGTGGCTCTGGTACGCCGCCAGCGGGCGTTAGGATGGACGTGGGCGATCGCTGGCCTAACCTGGTCACTTTTCGCTTTTTTTGTGATCATCCCCACTTTTCGAGGTGCCACCAACGATGTGACCTTGCGTTATGCCTGGCTGGGGAGCGACCTTAGCGACATTTTTCGTACCCTGTTCAACCAACCGGGTTACGTCATCCAGACTCAAATGAGCGACCGCTACGCCAGCAGTTCTTGCTGAAACTGCTACTGCCCTTGGGTTTTCTATCTTTTGTTCTCACCGGCGATCCTGGCGATTGCCTTGCCTTGTTTGGGGTACAACCCATTGTCAGCCACCCCCAGTCAGAGTTCGATTTATTTCCATTACATGGCCCCACTGATACCGTTTGTTTTTATCGCGGCCGCGCATGGAGCCACCCGTTGGCAAAAAAGGTTCACCCAACCCGGCTCCCTGGCACGAGCCGATATCCTGGTAGCAGCAGCCCTGGTCGTGGGAACCCTTATCGCCTGGTTATGGGATAATCCATTCACCCAACCGGTTGACGATCCCTACTATGGCGTCTATGCTCTAGAGAAACGCCCGGATCAGGCAGCCTTTGCCGAAGCCATCCACCTTATCCCCCCTCAAGCCACCGTAGCCACCACAATGGCCTACGCTCCCCACCTGACCGCTCGTCCGGTTCTGGATTTGTTCTACCACAAAGGGGTCCGGGGGGATCAGGTTTACGACTTTTTGCCCGCCGACTATCTGTTGCTCAATCTGACCGACTTACGCTGGGGAGTGAATCCGCGCCTGTATTACGCCATGATCGAAACGGCCATTGGTCGGGACGGGTATCAGGCCGTTTATTTTCGGGATGATGTGGTTTTCTCACCCAAGGCCCGGTAGCAAAACCGGAAACGGGGTGGGTTCTGCAACGGGTGATTGATCTGCAAGAGGCGGGGGGCAAATATGCGCCCACTGGGCAGGCAACAATTGACTGGGTGGTGAGCCGGTGGATAGAGGGAGATGAGAGGGTTGCGGCCGCGATACCCACCCCCTTCTCGGCTAACATCAACTTACTGGGGCATGACACCTCACCGCCACCTATCTACCCGGCGGCCCTCTTTCGCACCACCCCGTACTGGCACGCCGATGCCCCATCCCCCTTGATTACACCATTTTTGTGCATCTGCGTGACGCCACGGGTTAAGTGTTCACGCCCAAAGGGACAACGTGCCGGTGCTCGGCTTTTATCCCACCTCACAGTGGCAACCCAACCCGATCATGCTGATATGCACTGTCTACAAATCCCCTGCCCTTCCCCAGGGGGAATACCAACTCGTGGCGGGTTTGTACAACCCGGCGACGGGTGAACGCCTGTCATTGATGGGCCAGACAACGGATGTTGCCCTGCTCACCACTTTTTCCATTCAAGGCAAAACAATTATGCTCAAAGATAAAAAATCGTTGTTGTCATGCCCGCCTATAACGCAGAAAAACTTTGCGGCAAACCTACGCCGAGATCCCGCACGACATTGTGGATGAGATTGTTCTGGTAGATGATGCCAGTCAGATCACACCGTCAAAGTGTCTCAGGAACTAGGCATTAAACAGTCGTTCACCCGCAAAACCGGGGTTATGGGGGCAATCAGAAAACGTGTTATGGGACCGCTCTAGAGTTGCGCGGACATTGTGATTATGCTCCACCCCGATTACCAATACACCCCATCCTGATTACGGCCATGTCCTCGTTGCTGGCCGAGGGCTATTTGATTGTGTCCTGGGTTCGCGTATATTGGGTGTGGGTGCGTTGCAAGGGGGAATGCCCATCTACAAATATATCTCCAACCGATTCCGACCGCTTTTCAGAACCTTGTCATGGGGTATAAATTGTCGGAATATCATACCGGTTACCGAAGGGTTTGCACCCGTCAGGTATTGGAAGCCCCTGCCGCTAGAAGAAAATTCGGACAATTTCTTTTTGATAATCAGGTGTTGAGTCAGATAATCTTTAGTGGTTACACCATCGGCGAGATCACCTGCCCCACCCGCTATATGGATGATTCATCTTCGATTAATTTCAAAACTCGACCGTTTATGGCCTGGGGGTACTAAAAAAACATCTATCCCTCTTTCGCCTGCATCGGTGGGGGCTGGTGCAGTCGCCCTGTTTTATGGGGTGAAGAGAAAGGAGTGAGTATGCGAGTTGGCGCGTTACTGCTCGCTGGTAACTGCTCACTAACCAGAGTTCCTAGAGTTTTCTCTCTGCCGGGGTGCACAAACGATAATGCCACGCTGGACAAAACATTTACCCTTCACCCTCATCCTTTTGCTGGCAGCCGTTGTGTGGCTGCTCGTTTGCAGGATGTACCCCCGGTTTGGCCCCCAGGATGAAGTGCTGGATGCGGCTATTGCCAATTTGATTCGGCAGGGGCAACATGCTCTTTTTTCGCGAGGGTACGGGCATGAACCGCCTACCATTATCTGGCGGCCCCTTTGCCCCACTGGTGGGGGCGAATGTCTCTCAGTGCGGAGAGGTCGTCTATACGTGCCGGAATTCGCCCCATCCAGGACGTGTTCACGCCAGCGGCGCGTTGCCAGCCACCCCTCTTTTCCAAAGCCCGGCCCGGCCCACCTTCGCCGTTTATGCTTTACCAGCCAATCCGACCATCACTCTCATCACTCCCACCGTCACTTTTTACGACGCCATCACCTTACGGGATATGAACTCCTGCCCGTCAGCCCGGCGAACCCTATCATTTGTTGACTTACTGGCAGGTTGAGGCATCCGCCTTACCCCCTGGATCTGCAATTTTGTCCATTTGTTGGGAGCGGATGGGACGATACACAGGCAGATGGACTGGACGCGGCCGCGAGTACCATCCATCCCGAAGACAGCTTCATCCAATTACACACGCTCACCCTGCCTGACCCCCTTCCCACTGGCCCCTATACCCTACAATTGGGCCTCTACGTCCGGGGCCGGGGTCGCCGAATGCCAGGGGGACAGGGTGAGCCAGGGCCACCGGCTAAAGGCTGAGGAACGGTTGCGGCCGCGGGGTGGCAGGGCGGGCGTCGCGGCCGCGTTCAGGCCATGCCAGAAACAAGCCACGGCCAGGGTAGCCAGCACCGCACCCCACACACTACCCGTGCCCCAACGGCTCAGGCTCAGGGTGGGGTAAAGGATGGCACTGAGCAGGGCGGCCAGGAACGGCCACCAGCCAGAGCCAGAGTCGGCTTCGTTGTCTGGCCGGGGGAAGGGTTGAGGGGTGGGTCGTTTGGTGGGTTGGAGCAGCGTTGCGGCCGCCGCATAAACAACCAGCACCAGGAGCACACCAGCCAGCGCCGACGACGCCGGAATGGCCCAGGGTGGCCGCAAACAGATCAAAGCTCAGGGATAACAGGGACCACTGGCAAAGGGCCAGCCACTCCATTGCCGGGCAGACCCAAGGCCTGTAAACCCATCTCCGCTTCACGGGGGTGGAGGCCAGGGGCAAGGTATCCAGATGCCAAAACCGGCGGCCGCGAAGCCCACAAGCAATAGAAGCCAAACCCAACGACGCCTACTCTGTCCCATCTTATTAAACCTTCCCGGTACGTACAACAATTACACCGAATATACCCGTCACAGCGACAAAGCGAGAGGGCGACAGGGCGAAAAACGAAGCTTAGGCCCGTTGCCAGTATACATCCAGGGCAACAAAAAACGACCGGGCAGGTCTACCAGCTAACTGCAACCTCTGGTGTCCTGTCCGGTCGTTTCTGTTCACGTTTATACGTATCTTATCTAAAAGTGGGCGAAACCCTGTGTCACCCATCTAAGCCAGTCCCAGGGTTCCGCCTACCGTCTGTCAAACGTCTGACCGATGGCCTATGGCAACGGCGTTATCTGCACCCAGTCGTAGTCAACCCGCAGACCAGCATACTCGTTCGTAGCCGAGAAACCACCAAAGTACGGATTGTTGATGAGCGTCGTATCGATCTTCTGACCGACCAGGTTCCCATTAACGAAGATTTGGATCAACCCATTAGGGTTGACTTCTACAGCCCAGGTCTGCCAGGATGATGGCGGCGGAGACACATCAACATCCCTGAAGCTCAAAAGCGTTTCTCCACTACCAGTGTTGCTGGATGGATCGTGATAATCAATTCGCTTCAAGCCAAACCGCAACTGATTAGGCGAACCGTACCACAGCACGAGCAAACGGTAATATTGATTGAAGCAACTGGTGTAGTCTTGATCGGGGCAGGTGTTGCCGTTCCAATCACCACCAAAAATCATTCCATAAGCATGAAGGTTGTCCACGCCGGTAAACTGTATACGGGTTTCAAAACGGTAGGGCGGGGTTACGGCCGGCGCCAGGGGAGAGCTGATCATGTAGTCCCAGCGACCAAACTGACGGTGAACCAACAATCCACTACTGGTGTAGTACAGGGAGTTATCCGTATCGTCCGTATCTTCTCGGCGAATGTCCCAGGTGATGGCCGCGTCAAAATCATCCCGATAACCAACTATAATCTGCTGTACATTAGACCAGGAACCAATAACAGGACCAGCCAACCCACGCACCCGATAATAGTAAATATTATTGGTCGTGAACGGTTTAGTGACCGTGAGGCTGGTATTGGTGGTGTTATAGGTGGTTATGACATTGCTAAAGGTGGCTGTGTTCGATTCCTGGATCTCATAACCCGTAACGTTTGAGGGGTTACTGATGCTCCAGCTTCATGCTCCAACTATTGTTAGAGGTAGGCCGACCAATCGCGTTTAAAGTTGGGGAACTGGGGGGCAGTATGGGACTGGCGATGTGAGGTAAGTAAATCCCTAAATCTTCCACGACGGTGATAGCGTCGGAGCGTTCTATCACGGTGGATGTGCCACTGATTTCGGCGGTGTTGGTGATGACCGTGCCCGCGGCCGCGGTGCTTGTCAATACCGCCGAAAACTCAATCGTCACCTCGGAACCGTTATTAACCGCTCCCGACCAGACAATAACATTACCCGTAACCGTATAAATTCCCCCACCGGTTACCGCGATACTGCCAGACTCATACGCCAATTCACCTGGTAACGTGTCCGTCATTACGACATCAAGGTCGGGGGTTGTGCCACTGTTGCTGATAACGACCGTGTAACCCACGGTAGTCGCCGGCACGGCCACACTACTATCAGCTTCCTTGTAAGAACTGGAAAGATCGGGGGGAAGAAGCTCCGGGGATTCCGCCCGAATGGTTTGCAAAGCAACTAGAACCGCCATAAAGGCTACTAACCAGCTACCCACGGCAAACAAGCGATGGTAACGGTTTTTCTGTCGGTCATTCTCAAGCATAATGTCTCCTCTGAATCGTTTAAGTTTTTGACTTCTCAACTAACTGGCCGAACTGCCACTCATACACTCATACAGTTCGTATTTTGGGACGCCGCCTCACGCGTGAACCAATAAGTCTCGTACAAATCGAACAAGCACCTATTGTTTGATACAGGCAACAATCAGCTATCATATCTTTCGCTTTCCTTCTCGTCAATTTGGTGGCAACCCTCAACCACTTTGTTTGAGTCTAAGCAAGCCAGGTAGCTAATTCACCTTAACCAGTGACCAATCATCAATCATCCAGCCATTATTGGAACCAACATATCGGTTGCGAAAACCAACCCCGAGACGAACAGTTCCTGCACTGGGAACCGTAAAGGTGTAGGTAATCGTGTTCTTTTCACCAATCGTGGCGGGCGTCCAATTACCACCACCTGTACCATGAATAATGCGATATTCGGCTGAGAGCGGATCGGTAGCCCAAATTTTGGTACCACCTTCATACCCCAAAACAGCATCGGCAAAGAAACGGAAAGTGGCCTGATAAGTTCCCGGCTGCAAAGAGACATCAGTGAAGAGACCAAAATGAGTAGGCGCACCCCCTTGAACACTTTAATAGCTTTGATTCCGTTCCAAACGTACAACGGAATTTCCGCATCTGGAATATTGGCTGTGGCAAAAATACGACTTTCAGGGCGGAAAAAGTTGCCACCAGAACCAGGAACAAGGTCGTTCAGTCCTTCATCTACATAGATAAACCAGCCCTGGGGCACTTGCAATTCTTGAATGCCGTTATGGTCATAGATACTGTTTTCAAAAGACGGATTAGGGAAAAGGTTGACTCCCGGAGAAGCTGGTGCGGCCGCAGGCGGAACCGGGGTGCTGACACCAGGTGTGGTCACGGCCACACTGGGTTGGCGCGTAGGTGTAGGTGTACCAACTACCCCCGGAACAAACAACTGCTGACCTATCCGAACTACCCGGAAATTCTCCAGTCGATTGGCCTCAACAATCGCATCCATCGTTACCCCGTATTGCAGAGCAATGGTATAGGTAGTGTCACCAGGCTGGACAACATGCACGATGTAAGAGCCAACAGGGGTGGGACGAAAACCAACTGGAGTTGCCGGAAGATCGGGAATGATCAATTCTTGCCCCGACACAATGAAGTTAGGGTTTGAGAGATTATTAGCTTGAATAAGAGCCAGCGTTGTCACACCATGGGCACGAGCAATGGCGCTGACAGTATCACCTGATTTGACTGTGTATGTACCCTGGTCGGCCATAACATTCATTACAGATAAAACAGTTACAACAACAATAATAAGCCAAATAAAAAAGGTCTTACGCGATTTCACAACAGTTCTCCTTTTCTGACTAAAATCTTTTACCCCCAACCCGGCGGAGATTATACTGATGTAAGTAGCCCTTGCATAGCTGCAATCTGCCAGGTAATACCCCACTTCTTCTATCCCATCAACGTAAGGGTGTAATAGATAAAAGGGGAATGACGTCCTGCCCGGTGGTGACCACGGTCAGGCGCTCCAGGGTGATAAGATCATACAGCCCCACCGTTAGCGGCAAAGATTCGGCTGGTAATGTGGAAGGTAGAGGCAGGAAATGGGGATCAACCACAATCTGGCCGGGTTCCCAGCGGGGTGGTGGGGTTGATGGCACATTCGGGAGCACCATCACCCTGCGCCAGGATGGTTGTGCCTTGGGTGAGGTGGACAAAGACCTGCACATTATTGGCAAATGGGGTCAGGGGTTGCCAGTATAGGGTGACGATAAGCGGTGTACCAGGAGCAGGTTGGGTACTGCTCACATCATAACCCAACAGGCGGACCTGACTACCGGCCCCATTTTGTAGGGTAAGGTTGAGAGGATACTGGCCGCCATACGTGGGGGGGGCCACCTGGGCCGGGGTGAGCCAACGGGTGCTATGGCTGGCCTCAACCGTGCGGATGGATGTGACTGGTTCACGGCTATAAACGCGCATCGTTTCGCGGCCGCGTACCAACACCCGCGCCATCAATTCCATCTCCGCCAACAGAGCCGCATCATAAGGAATCTCATCCTGCACATCTTGCGTCAAAATGAAACTATTGAAGTCCGGACAATGAGTACGCTCCGCCTGGGCCATATACCAGTTGGTAATCTCCTCTTCCTCATTGCTGGCGTAGGGATAAGCCGAAGCGGGTAACAGATCAGCCACCACCCGCCAACCAGCCTGATAAGGAAAGCCAAACAGCCCATACAATGGCGGTTCATTCCAGGTAACGGGATAAGCCGCTGGCTGATTTTCGGCCCAGGTACGCTGTAGCTCTGGCTGATTAAGCACGAACAGACGGCTGGTGTAAATGAGGGCTTGTCCATAAAACAACAGGGCTACCAGCAGTAACAAACCGGCCAGTTGTCTGGCCCGGGTCTGGGTAAATGATCGTTGAACCGTTTGCCAGAGAAAGGAGGCCCCGACCGCGGCCGCGATCACCCCCGCCGGAACCAGGGTGTAAATATGGGTGCGCGGGTCGGCCACCACCAACAAATAAAACAGGGCCGGTATACCCAGGTGCCATCCAAGCACCACACCCCGGCGCTGTCGGGCCAGAACCACCAAAGCCAAGCAGACGAGTGCCCCTAAACCCAGAATGGTCCAGGTACTGTTATAGAAGGTCATCATGCGCCACGCGGCCGCGCCACTCCAGTTCAGCCATTGCCCCCCTTCCCCAGCCCCCACCCGGTCATTGAGCAAGTAGCGAAACGTGCGGCCAAAGTTAGGGTTGAGCACAAAGGGCAGATAAAACAGAGCCAATGTCAGCAGCCCGATCCCGGCGGCAAGAAACCAGGTGCGCCATTCGGGTTGACGGGTGACCCACCAACGAGACAGCACCAACCAGGCCAGGGCTGGTACAACCAGCACCGCATCATAATGGGCTAACAAACCCCCGCCAGAAATAAAGCCGCGAGTCCCAGCGCCCGGCGCTGCCCACTCCCCGGTACTCGGTCGCCAGCACCAGGGCCAGCGTGCCCCACAACATCACCAGGCTCTGGTATTGGATGATGCGGGCAAAGGCCACGGCAAACCCATTAACGGCCAGTAACGCTCCGGCCACCCAGGCCACGGGTCGCTCAAACCACAATCGAGCCAGCAGCATGAGTGTCGCCACCGCTAATAAACTGGCCCAGGTAAAGGGCAGCCGCGCCCAAAAATCGTTGATGGCCCCGGTAAGGCCCCACACCTGCAACGGCAGCAGGATTTCGATAGGCCCTTTTTGGTGCAAAAATAGTTCACTATCGTCGCCGGTAAGGGCCGCGGCCGCGCGCACCATAATGACCCCTTCGTCACCTTGTAGCTCTTTATAACCCATGTTTACCAGCCGCAACCCCAGGGCCAGGGCCAGGATGCCGCCAAGGATGAGCCAGGTCTGGCCTGACCAGTGGGGGAGTCGCGGCCGCGTGGGTTGCCGCCACAACAAGGGCAGAAGGGCCACAAACAGGGCCACGCCCAGGAGCAGGCCACGCGGCAGCGGGCCAGGCAGGTAATGGGCCAGTAGGGTGAACAGTGGGTTGAGGAGCAGGGGCAAGGCCGCGGCCGCGAGCCAGCGCGTTGCTTCGTTACCCGGCATGAGGGGTTGCCAGGTTATTAACGGCCAGCCCCAAAGGAGCAGAAAAGCCAGAATCTGCTGAACCGGCCCGGTAGGAACCAGCCATACCCCCACGGCCGTGATCGCTACACAAAACAAAATAGCTCCCCGATGGCGAAAGATATCGGGCTTGAGTAGAGTCATTTGTGTTTTACTTCTCCGGCCACCAGATCATAAATAAACAAGGACGAACCCACACGCACAGTTGGCTCCTGAGCGCGGAACCAGGCAAATACATGTTTATCATCTTGCAAGGGTAACTCCCACAACATGCTGGCGCTAATGGCGTACACCCCATCAGGCGGGTTTTGCGGATCAAAAGGTACGTCCCACCAGAGGTGGAGATTTTGCGGGGAGCCGGGTAAGGGTTCGTAGGTGAGGCCGTAATAGTGCGGCCGCGCCGTGCCAAACCAGGCTAACTTCACCGAATCCACTTCGTTTTCGCTCATCCAGCCCTTCAGTCGGAGCAAATCCTGACCCCAGTCTACATTGCTGTCTACTAAAATGTTGTACCCATTGGCCGGGCCACCCGCCAACAGGTTAAAGTAACCCAGGTAAGAGGGGTAGAGCCATAGGGCAATGAGGATAAGGCTCAGAGCCGCCAAGTAGGGGATCAGCGTCAGGGATGGTATGTAGGGCGTGGTGCGTGATGCGTGGTGTGTTGTGCGTTTCCAAAATCGTAAATCGTCAATCGTCAATCGTAAATCTCCCGCCAGTCCCCCAATGAGCAAATAGATGAAGGGCAACATGGGCAACAGATGGCGGTAGCCAAGGTTGAGTGAGCTTTGGGTCATGAGGATGAAGAAGAGGAGAGCGGGGAGAAGCAGGAAGAGGGCGCGGCCGCGGCTTTTGGCCTCGTATCAACCAAATAGCGGCTACCAACCAGCCCACCAACGTTATCAGCGGCGTCTTCACCAGAAAAGCGATGGGGAAATAGAGCGGAAATCCCGTAACCGACGTTTCACCCAACAGAAACGTCGGTCGGCCTGAATCCTGGCCCAGCAAGATCATTTGCTCCAACCCGGCGGCAAAGGTGGGCAGAGGGCCACTCTGCTCATTCAAAGCTACCAACCAGGGCAGATCGGCCGAACGGAACCGGTAGTGGCCCCATTCAAAGGCAAAAATGGCCCAAATCACCAGCAAAGACAATGCCCCGGCCACAATCAGTTGCCCCACGCGCCGGGCCGCACCTGACCACGACCCGCCTTCGCCATACAGGGGCAGAACCGCCAGGACAAAAAAAATGGGCACAAACCCCAACGTGGATAGTTTGCTGGCGAAGGCGCAACCGAGGGTAAAAGTAGCTCGAAGAAGGTGATAGGCAAAATGAGCGGTGCGTGGTGCGCTATCTAAGTTCCCACGAGTCCCCTTGAGTTCCCACGAGTTCCCCCACAGTTTCCATAACCCCCACACCGCCAACAACAAAAATAACGTTCCCCCCAGGTCGGTGGTGGTGTAACGGCCGTGGGCCAGGATGTTGGGGTCGAAGAGGAGAAGGGTGAAGGTGAGCGCGGCCGCGTTTCTTACCCCATATCTGCCACCCCAGGCCAAATCCGGCCAACCCCAACCCCAACGTCAGCCACACAACAGGCAGACGGGCTAAAAAATCATGCGCGTGACATCCTGGTTCGTCTCCCACAAAAAGAGTCAGCCACGGCGTACCACTGCCCCTCGTTCCAGGCCGGACTGTTCGTATCCAGGTGCAACTCTGGTAACAATAACAAGGGCAACGCACTAAGCGTATTCACCAACGGCGGATGCTCCACACTCAGCCGGGGATCACCCGTCATCAAGAGAGCATACCCTCGCGTTAGGTGGTTTTGCTCATCCATGGTGGGGCTATCATTCACCATACTGCCCAGCGCCAGCCCCCAAAACAGCCAGATGACCGGCAGTAACCAGAGCCAACTGCGGCGTCTACCCTTACCAGATGGGCCGGCTACCCGGCGAAATCCTGAAAAAGCCCATAATTTAGCTCTCATAGGGCGGGATTATATGCTTGAAAGTAGGAAGGGGGGAATGTTATCCCCCCTTTGTTTATTGGCTCGTTTCTGGCCTGACAGTAGAATAGCGTATATGGCATTGCTCACCCTCAAACGCAACACTCCTTAACTCATTAGGCCTCAATTGCTTGAGCAGGCATCCTCACCCACCAGGCGGGTGACTCAAGTAATCACGTATGTCTCTTCATCAATCACTCTATGCGTAAACATCTTTCCACCTTACTCAAAATCGCTATCACCATCATCGGCATCATTCTCGTTTTACAAAAAGTCGATCTGAGGGAAGTCGCCGCGATCCTGACTTCTTTGCATTGGGGCTGGGCGTTGTTAGCCGTGGCCCTCATGACCATGAGTCTGGTCGTGCGGGCTTACCGTTGGCAACTGCTCCTTAACGGCATTGGGGTTACTGTTCCGTTCCCTCGGCTGGTTAGCATCTATTTTATCGGCAACTTCTTTAACGCTTTTCTACCCAGCGGTTTTGGTGGTGATGTGATGCGGGTTGTCGAGGTAGCCCGAGACGTACCCACCGATATTGCCGCAGGCACGGTTCTGGTAGACCGACTAACGGGTCTGCTCACCCTATTTGCCATGGGGCTGATCGGTTTACCCTTCCGACCGGATGGGTTTCCCGCGGCCCAAACCTGGTCTGTTTTGATTCTTTCTATTGGGGGTTTAATCGGTGGGTTTATGCTTTTGGATGGGCGGCTCATTCAACGATTGGGCAAACGGCTACCAGGAAAACTCTCGGCCGTAGGCGATGGCCCGTTGGCGCGACTCTTACGCGCCATACAAGCTTGTGGCTGGCGAGCGGTATGGGGAGCCTTGGGAGTTTCCATTTTGTTTAACCTGATCCTGGTAGCCTGGTGGGCGGTTTGTGGCCTCGCCCTCAACCTGTCTATTTCCTACGGTTACTACCTTTTGGTTGTCCCCATGCTCTCAGTGGCGATGTTGGTTCCCTCTGTGGGTGGTCTGGGCGTAAGAGAAAACATAACGCCGTTACTATTTGCCCCAGCCGGGATTCCTTTCCAGGAAGCGGTGGCCCTGGCATTGCTGACCTTCATTGTGTTACGTCTGACAAGTTTGACAGGTGCGCCGGTTTATGTGTGGTCAACCATACGCGGCCGCGGCGTCAATGCCCCAAAATAGCTTCACGACTAGAGACTAGCACAGCTTTACACAAGTCCTCAGCAGATTTAGTCGGAAGACCCATCCCGACCCCTTCCCGGGGGAAGGGGAGATCAGGCGTGGTTTCGGGGCCTTTTGCCCCGAAAACCGCTCAAAAGTTCCCGCCCCAGGGGGCGGGGTTAGGGTGGGGGTTCAAGGACAAACAAATGGGTGAGACTTGTCATAAACATACGTCCTGCTTTCGTAAAACTGTACTAGAGACTGGAGTAAACCAGTCTCTAGTCTCCAATCTCAGCATTTAATCCTTGATTCTACGGTTCCCCAGTTTGTTCAACCCGGTACACCGTGACTTCCCCCTGACTGAAAACGGGGTCTAGATAAGGCGCTTGCGCCGGATCAAAACCACCTAGTTCCTGCTCGTAACGGCCATAATACAGATAAGCGGCTCCCCATTCGGTTAACCATTGTTGACGCTGTACATCGTCCACTTGGTCAGCAAAAAACTGGTTCACCCGTCGAACCGTATTGACATAGTCAATGGTTTCCGCCCAGTGGCCGGTGACAACCTGTTGCCCAATTTGCCCCCCCAACAGATTGCCCGTTTCGTCTGACGATAATACCGGCTCAGACCAGGTGCCTTGAGCCAGAAGCCAGGACATCGCGGCCGCGTCGTCATCCTGGTAATAGAGAAAGGAGTCATGCACCGTAGCCACCAGCGTGTGCGACAAAATCACCAGGAAATTGGACAAGGACAAGAAGAGGACAATACCTGTCAGCGCCAGCCACCGCCAGCCAGCCACCCGTTGCGGATAACGGGCCTTCAGTCCGGCAAAACGCTGACCTAACCAGGGAATCAGCCCCAAACTCAGCCCGGCTCCTGCCAGAATACAGATAGCCACGTGTACCCCTTCTATAAAACGGCGTTGGGTGTTGTGGGGCATGTAAGCCAGCATAAAGGTTACGCCAATCCAAATGAGGAGAAAGGGCAGCCGGGGGTGCGGCCGCAGACGCCACGCTCCCCACACCGCTAACGGCCATAAGAGGCCATACCCCAGCAAATACCCGCTCTCACTGGCGACAACATAGGCCCTGGGCCAACCACTACCGATAATGGGGCACAAGAAACAAAAAACACCGGTATATCCGACCACAGGCGCAATAGCCCGCCGATGGCGATAAGATACACCCAGGGACGCCAACTTATCTGCCGCGCCTGCACCGTTCGCCACAACAAATACAGCGCTGGCACCAAACCCAAAGGCAATACCATATAGGGATGGATAAATCCTAAACCCACACCATACAGGACAGCACGACCCATCAACCCCCGTCGCGGCCGCGTTGATCCATCTTCAATGATAGGTAACACGTTGAGAAAAAACCCCAGAATGCAGAGAAAGGCCAGAGCAAAATGGGGAAAGGTGTAGAGGGAAAAGAAAACAGTGCCTTCAGGCATCCACTGATCAATCGGCCTTTAGCCAGACCAGGGCATCGGCCAAGAAACAGCGTGAGCCAGCCAAAGCCGGAAGCTGTAGCCGTCAGGCGAAAGGCATACCAACGGCTGGTTCGGGGTAGGAACGCGGCCGCGAACCGGTAAACCATCAGCAATAAAGCCACCCCACTGACTATACGCGCCAGTTGATACGTCAAAGGCAGCGACAACCCCAACCAGCGCGCCACATGGCCCAACAAAATATAAAATGGGTAGACAAAAGCCGCCGGATGTTCTTGCGTGGTAAAAGTGCTGGTATACAACCAATCGCCGCGATACCCCAGCCACATCTTCGCCAGGTAGGTGCGGTAATCCTCCAGGTTAAACACAATGCCCACAAAATGATAAGGTGATCGTGACAATAGATACCCGGTGATATAAGGAATCATGGCTAAGGCCATAACACCCAAAACCACCACCCACACCGCCCGCCACTCGGAGCGATGGATCGTTGTTGCCTCATTTTTCTCCACGGTCATTCCTCTCTTTTGGCTTGCTCTCTGTTCAAAACAGGCGCACTTCGACCCTGCTTATATTCACCTGCCAGACCCGCTTTGTTCAACGGAACCTTGATCAGGCCATCCGCATTAACCAGGGTGTAAATGAGATTGCTTTTGCCAAAAACAGGTATCGCCAGCAAACCCGTGTCCGATTCCTGCAAGCGGGCCGGAATATAATCTTCGCGGCCGCTTTCGCTGGCGATGTTTTGGCTCAATTGGGCCAACACGCGGCCGCGCCTCACCCCCTGCTTCACCCCCAACAACCGCTCAATCGCCGGAACCCCAAACATATCAAACTGGATCATGGCCGAAACGGGATTACCCGGCAGACCCAATACCGGTTTCCCCTCACCACCCCACAATGGTCGGTTTGCCGGGCCGGGTAGCCACGCCGTGCAGTAAAACACCCGGTTGCCCCAGGCTATTAATCACCTGCACCGTCATGTCCCGCACGCTCACCGATGAACCAGCCGACATCACCAGCATATCGTTGGCGGCTAACGCGGCCGCGGCCGCAGTGCGCAACGCCTCATAATCATCC
>JADJUV010000113.1 GCA_016716885.1 Candidatus Trichofilum aggregatum
AAACGGTCATCAAGACGCCAGAATTCTCTTTCTCTATTTGGTTCAAGACCGGTGTTGATCATTATGCCCAGGTTATATTGGGTAACTACCGACCGTGCTCCTATTCAAACAACGGGTTTATCCTGGTGTATTATGGCACCCCAACCGTGGACGGTGCTCGTTTGGAACTGGTCAATGGAGGGGGTACTGATTTTGCCCAACGATTTGGCGTATTATCAGACAATCAATGGCATCATGCCGTCGGCGTTTTTTCGGGACAACAAATGCGCTTGTATCTAGATGGTGAGTTAGCAGGCACTGTGTTTGAGCCTTATACACCTACGGCCGTAGATTTACAGATTGGGGTGGCAGATGCCGCTCAATCTGATTGTGCCTACGGTAATAGCAATTATTTTGTGGGGGAAATGTCCGATCTACGAATCTACCAAACCCCTTAACCGAGAGTGAGATCAACGCCTTGTGGCAAGAGAAGCCCTGATCAGGAGACCGACCTTACAGAATTGGAGATTGTTACCCGGTCTGGATGAAAATCAGGGGAACTCGTAGGAACTGAGGGGAACTCTGGGAACTGGGGTGTTGTCCATGTAGGTAGCGGATACCGCCAAAACCTTGTCGTAGGGCGGGACAGGTGGGGCAAGATCAGGATGCAACGGTGAGACAAACTTCCCACCTGTCTCGCCCTCTTCGCCATTTATCATCGCCGGAAGGGTGAGACAACCGGGAACGATCACGTTCCGTTTTCCCCATGTTATGCCCGGTTGTCCCACCCCTACGACGTGGCTTGTGGATGGGCAGGTGAGGCAACCGGGAATGATCCGTTGTTCCTCCCGGTTGCCCCATCCCTACGCGAATCAAAACGGGCTAATTTCTAACCGCTGCGCCCTGTCATTCTGAATCAAAACGTGGCCCTTTCAGGTCTTGGACTCGCTCCCACAACTGGTAAATACCATTTTTAGGCTCTAAGACAAAGGCCATTGTTATGACGAACGCGGCCGCGTTGTACCTCATTCCCTATTTCCTCTCCTGTGCCATCTCCGTGGGGGTTGGTATTAACGCCTGGCGGCACCGGGAAGAGAACGCGGCCGCGCCCTTTGCCTGGATCGCCTTGTTTCAGGCCGGAACCACCGCTGGTTACATCTTTGAACTGCTCTCCCCCAGCCTGAACGGCAAAATTTTCTGGGACAACCTGCAATTTATTGGTTTAGTGGTGTGGCCGCTGGCCCTCTTGGCTTTTGCCCTACAATATACGGGCCGCACCGTTAGTCGCCCCCGGCTGTTCTGGCCTCTCCTGGCTCTCCCTGGTTTATTCACCTTGATCCTTATTTTTACCGATAGCTGGCACGGCCTTATCCGTCCAGCCACGGCTTTGGTGCCGGGCGAACCTTTCCCGGCCCTGGTTTATGAGTTTACCTTGACCATTTGGGCCTCATTTGTCTATTTCCTGGTGGTTATAGGGTGGGCGTTGCTTCTCCTGCTGAACCGGCTGATCTTCCCGCAACGCCTTTACCGGGCACAAATTTTGGTCATCACTATTGGTACGTTGATTCCGGTGGTGGGGCTGGCCCTGACGGGCTTGGGCATTCAGATCACCTTTCACCGAGATACCACCCCGTTCACCTACGCCCTCAGCAACCTCATAATTGCCTGGGGACTGTTCCGTTATCAGTTGTTTGATGTGGTGCCGGTGGCGCGGGAAGCGGTGATAGAGAATATGGCGGATGCGGTGTTGGTGTTGGATCGCCGCGGCCGCGTCATTGATTACAACCCTTCAGCCGTTAGCCTGCTCCAGTTAGCCAACCACGGTGTTATTGGGGCCTTTTTTACCACCTTGCTGGGTGAAATGACCCGGCAACTGCCCCCCTCACTCCTGTTCGGCACCGGCTCCACTGAACTGACGCTGCCCGCCGAAGCCGGGGAGCATACCTTTGAGGTGGACATCGTGCCTTTGCAGACGCAACGCGGCCGCGATCTGGGTCGCCTCGTTATTTGGCACGACATCACCGAACGCAAACAGGCCGAAGAAGCCATCCGCCAATACGCGCATCAACTCGAAGAAGCCAATCACAATCTCCAGGAACTAAGCCACCTTAAAGACGAGTTTGTGGCTAATGTCTTCCATGAATTACGCACGCCCATTGCCAACATCAAACTTTCGCACGAACTCATGAGCGCGGGCACAGATCGCTCAGACTATTATCTGGGTGTCCTAAAGCGTGAAACCATCCGGCTGGAAAACCTGATCGAAGATTTGCTCATCCTCTCCCGATTAGACCAACACCGCATTGATTTTCATCTGTTCCCGCTTAACCTGGAGCGGTTGTTGCGTGAATATGTGGCTGACCGCCAGGCGATGGCCGAGCAGAAGGGGCTGACGCTCAGCCTGGAACTGACGCCAGATTTGCCCTCTACCTGGGCTGAATCGCGCCTTGTGGGGCAGGTGCTCAGCATCCTGCTGACGAATGCGCTCAACTACACACCGTCGGGTGGGCACGTCACCATCAGCACCCTTCAGCGCGCTGATGGAGAAAAACAGTGGGTGGGATTCCAGGTGCAAGATACCGGCACCGGCATCACCCCGGCCGATCAGGCCCATCTGTTTGAACGGTTTTTCCGTGGCTCCGTGGGCCAAAAATCGGGCGCACCGGGTACGGGGCTGGGGCTGGCAATCGCTAAGGAAATTATGAGCCAACACAATGGCTGTATTGAGGTGCAAAGCAGTGGCGTGGCTGGTGAGGGGGCCTCTTTCACCGTCTTGTTGCCGGTTATTGAACGAAACGAAATCGTATGAGGGTATCTGTGCGGCCGCTTTGGTTTGCTCTGGGGTTTTTGCTGGTCTGGTGGGGGTTGGGGAATGGGGGTAGCCCGCGGCCGCACCTTGTTGCCGGAGCCAGTCAGGTTTCGCTCGCGGATGGCATGGGGCTACTCTTTGTGCCCGCTGGCCCGTTTCTCATGGGTGTGCCCGCAGATGATCCCCTGGCGGATGCCGATGAAAGTCCCCCCCGCACCATCACCCTGGATGGTTTCTGGATAGACCAGACGGAAGTGACCAATGGCATGTATGAGCGGTGTGTACAGGCGGGGGTGTGTGATCCCATTGTGACGCCGCGCCCGGATTACCTGACGGAACCGGATTACCCGGTGCAAGGGGTGATTTGGCCCAACGCGGCCGCGTACTGTGCCTGGGTGGGTCGCCGGTTGCCCACGGAAGCGGAGTGGGAGAAGGCCGCCCGTGGCCCGGATGGTCGCCTCTACCCCTGGGGTGACACCTCGCCGGAGCAATTACGGGTCAATGTGAACTTTCGGGTGGGGGATGTGGCCCCAGTGGGCACGCACCCGGATGATGTCAGCCCGTATGGGGTGTTGGATATGGGGGGCAATGTGTTGGAGTGGGTGGCGGATTGGTATGAGAGGGGATACGACGCGGCCGCGATCCACAACCCCACCGGCCCGGCTACCGGCATCCAAAAAGTCCTACGCGGCGGTAGCTGGAACGCCCAACCCAGCAACGCCCGCACCACCAACCGCTTCTACGCCTTCCCCACCCGCAACGACTTCGATGGTTTCCGTTGTGCCCTTTCAACCCCAATGCTCTGGATAGTCCCTCACCCTAGCCCTCTCCCACCGGGGAGAGGGAACCAGAACCCTTCTCCTTCGCCGGGAGAAGGGCCGGGATGAAGGTTTTACCTTTAAGGAATGAGAATTAAATAACTTACAGGAGACTGGGGACGAGACCCACATTACGAAAGTCAGACCTACGTTTTTATGACCCGCTTCACCCTCGGTTTGTCGCCGGAAACCCCCACCCCTAACCCCGCCCCCAGGGGCGGGGAACTTTTCTGGGGGCGGTTTTTCGGGGCAAAGGTCCCGAAAAACCGCGCCGTTAATGTTCCCCCTTCCCCCCGGGAAGGGGGTCAGGGGGATGGGTCTTCCGACTTAATTTACGATGGGCTTAGGTAAAGCTGGTCGAGTCTCTCATCGCAGTTCCGTTTACGTCGCCAAAACAATCCATGAGACAGACAACCATCATACGAATAATCAAGGCGTGGGCCTGGTGGTGGCTGCCGGTTTGTGTGGGGGTGGTTTTGCGACTGGCTAACCTGCCCCAGCAGATGTTAGGCGATGATGAGCTACACGTGATCCGTATCATCACCGGCGAATCCATTGCCTGGATATTGACCCATTACAGCGCCACCGATTATGGCCTACCCCTGGCACTGTTTTTCAAAGGGTGGATGGTTCTGTCCTGGCCCCTCACGGAGATGTCATTACGTTTGCCCATGTTGGTGAGTGGTCTTTTGTTTCTTGCTGGTATGCCGCTGATTATTCGCCGCCTTGCGGGGGCCAGCGTAGCGGGCTGGTTCATCTGGTTGTTAGCCATCGCGCCATCCCTGGTGTTTTACAGCCGCATTGTGCGCACCTACATGCCCGTTACCTTTCTGGCTTATGGCGCTGTCTGGTGTTTTTATTTCTGGTTGATCGAGGGGCGGCGGCGTTGGGCTATGGGTTATGTGTTGTTGGCGGCCCTGGCCGTTTATTGGCATCTGGTGGCTTTTCCCTTCGTTTTGGCTCCCCTGTTTTTTGCTGTAGGTCGTAAGTGGTTGGCCCCCAATGTGGTCATGATTTCCTGGTCACAACTCCTGTTTTTGGGTGTAATGGCTGGGGGGGTGATTTTCTTGTTCCAGTTGCCTGCCTTACCTAGTTTGATGGCCCTCAGTGCCAGCAAACAGGGGTTGGTACGATTGAATGGTTGACTCTGCAAGAGAATTTATACCTGCAAGCTGGTTCGCGCTGGCCGTTGCTTGTGAGTCTATTTTGGCTGTTGGCGGCTGGTGGCTGGTTTTATCTCTATCGGCTACGGCCAGAAATGGCCGGTTTCACCTTGTGCCTGGGGCTGGGTCATCTGGTGGGGTTGGGGCTGTTAGCGCCCTATGGCTTACAGGCTCCCCATATTTTTGGCCGTTATATCCTGCTGATTTTGCCTCTGTTTCTGCTTTGGGTTGCGTGTGGGTTAGTCGGGTTTAGCGTGGCATTTGCGCCAAGAGGATTGAGGGGGTGGGGAATGGCCGCGGCCGCGATACTCCTCGTCCTTTTATTTCTGTCTGGCCCGTTTACCCGTGCCTCATTCTGGCAGACAACGTTGACCCATCACAACGATTTCATGCGCTTCAACTGTGAACTACCCACCTTTGTACGGGAAAACGTGCCCGTTTTTTACCAGGAGTTAGCCCAACAACCGGCTGGTTCGGTCACTCTTTTGGAGTACCCCTGGGATTGGACCTGGCATTATGGGCATATTAATCTGGCTTATCAGTTGTTCCATCAGCAAACGGTTATCGGCTCAGCCAGCAACATCCCTTTTGTGGCCGATTCCCGGCTCTCTTTGCAATCTCTCATTCCCCCTGCACCTGACCGTTTTGAGCAAAGTTCGGCTCGTTACCTGGTTGTGCATCGAGATTGGCTGGCCGAAGAGATGCGATTGGAGAATAATCCTTGTTTGGGTTTGCCCCTGGAAGCAACGGATAGCCGCGGCCGCGATCCCCGATGGTTAACCTGGCGCACTTCCGCTCAAGAAATGGCCCACCAGCTAGAGCAACTTTGGGGCCAACCAACCTATGCCGACGAATGGCTACTCGTTTGGGATTTGGACCTGATACGTGATCAGGGCAAGTAGTGACAGTTTTATCGAGCGGAGTGGAGACTTTAGTCGGAACCACTCGACCGGCTAAAGCATCCACTCCTGAACTTTTTATGGCTATTACAGATTCTCCACCCCCTTTTGAATGCCGTGTCGGTTGCGGCGCGTGCTGTATCGCCCTGTCCATCTCCTCACCCATCCCCGGTATGCCTGAAGGCAAACCCGCCGGGGTGCGCTGTGTGCAACTGACGGACGATAACCGGTGTAAGCTATTTGGTTTACCGGAGCGGCCGCGTGTCTGCGTGCGCCTCATCCCGATGGCCGAAATGTGCGGCCGCACCTTTGAAGACGCCATGATTTACCTCACAGAACTAGAGATTATTACCCGGCCCGGATGAAAATCAGGGGAACTCGTAGGAACGCAGAGGAACTCTAGGCGCTTATGCGCCAACAGTCACAAAAAATTGTCGATCTTCCTGAAAAATGGAAAACTTTAGACACGGATAAGAAGAACACAGATAAAAGCCAAAGCCACCCGTGTTTCTCCTATCCGTGTTTACACCTTATCTTTCTGGATTCAGTGAGCTAGTGCGGGTTGCCAGATACACCTCAGTGCCTCGGCCTGCTTTGCCCAGTTCAAAGAAAAGGAAATAAGTGCCGTCCTGGTACAGGAGTTCTGTGTACCAGATACCGCCGCCATTGAGCGCGGCCGCGTCAATCACCGCCCCATCCGTGCGCGTCCAGGTAAGTCCGTCCTGGCTGATAGCTAAACCATGCTTCGGTGGTGTGGAGGTCAGGGCATTACGGTTGGCCGCATACAGCATCACCCAGCCATCCGGCGTATATTGCACCCGGGGCTGATAGACAGAGCCACTATCCCAGGCCGTCTCCGTACTGCCGGTAAAAATGGGGTCACTCTCCGCATAAGGGGCCTCGGTGGTCGCCGGATCATCATACTTTGTCCAGACGCGGCCATCGGCTGAGGTCGCTTTACCAATTGCAGCCACGCTACCCAACTGCCCACCGTAAAACATCACATACCCTTCATCCGTGCGCACCACACTGGGAGCACGCACGGCCAGATTGTCCCATTCGCCTTCACCGCCCGGCTGCAACACCAACGCCGCATCCGCTGTCCAGGGGCCGTCGGCCGTGGGAGCCGTCGCCCGGCCAATCGCGCCGGTAGATGTAGGCCAACTGGTTTGATCCCAGGTGTAAAAATAGAGCACCCAGGTTCCATCCGGTTCCACCAGGGCACTAGAAGCCAGCACGGTGAGACCCGTGTAAGGGAGATCGTTACCGTCAAAAATGGGATCAGCGGCGCGGGTCCAGGTGATACCATCGGCTGAAGTGGCATGGGCGATGCTTACGGGCGCGGGCCAGCCGACAAAGCCGTTGTGGAACAGGTGATATTGGCCCTCGGCATAAACGGCCGCGCCAGGGTCCGTGAATTGGCCGTCCCAGGCGCCGTCTGGCCCCCGTTCAACGATGGCTGTGTCACCCACGTAGGTGAAGAGGTTCGCGGCCGCGATTCTTCCTTCGTGCGTTTCGGAAAACAGGGCCGGGTTGATGGGTGTGGCGGTGGGTTCGTGGGTGGGTAGGGGGGTAGGTGCAAGGGTGGGGGCAATGGGAACGGGGGTGAGGGTTGCGGCCGCGGGTGTTGCTTCTTGTGGTACATTCACCACGGGCTGGTTTTGACAAGCCACCAAGATCAATCCCCATAACAGCCAGACAAATCGTTTGCGCATAATTGTTAGCCTCCATCATTTGGTTAAAGGTAAGGCAAGTAGTATAAAATTCGCGGCCGCGGCCTGTCCCCGGCCAAATGGAGGGGATTAGACCCCCTAACCAAGATAGAGGCTGAAAAATGAACCACACTCAAGCATCAAAACAACGTGGAGTAGCTACGTTAATTGGCGCAACCGCTATTTTGTTGTGGGCCACCCTGGCACCATTAACCACCCTGGCTGGCTCGTTGCCCCCATTTCAGTTAACTGCCATGTCTTTCACCCTGGCTTTTATCATCGGTTTGGTATTATGGCTCAGGCGGGGTGAACCCATCGTCCAGCACCTGCGCCTGCCCGCCCAAGTGTGGGCTTTGGGGATTTTTGGCCTGTTTGGGTATCACTTCTTCTACTTCATGGCCTTGCGCCGTGCCCCCGCCGTCGAAGCCAGCCTCATCGCTTACCTCTGGCCCTTACTCATCGTCCTTTTCTCCGCTCTCTTGCCCGGCGAGACCCTGCGCTGGTTCCATGTGGCCGGGGCCATCACCGCTTTTGCTGGCGCCGCCCTTCTCGTCACAGGCGGACAAACGCTGGCATTTGCCTCAACGTATGCCGTCGGTTATGGTCTGGCGCTGCTGTGCGCCTTTACCTGGTCTGGTTACTCCGTGCTCTCGCGCCGATTTGGGGCCATCCCCACTGATGCGGTGGGTGGGTTTTGTGGTGTGACAGCCATCCTGGCACTCATTTGCCATCTCATCTTTGAAACGACCGTCTGGCCCGGTGGTTGGGAATGGCTAGCCGTGCTGGGGTTGGGATTAGGGCCAGTGGGGGTGGCTTTTTATACCTGGGATTATGGGGTCAAACGGGGCAACATCATCGTGCTGGGTGCTCTTTCTTATGCCGCGCCTTTGCTTTCTACCGTCCTACTCATCACCCTGAACCTGGCCGAACCCACCGGAGCCTTGATTATCGCCTGCCTACTCATCGTTGGCGGAGCGATATTGGCTTCGGTTGATTCGTGGTGGCGGGCAGGTGAGCCTAAGTAGTTGCGAGAATCGCCTGACACGGGGGCAGTCCCGTCAGGGTGGGGGTACCAAAAAAACAAAAACCGCCTTCTCAGGAGGGGAAGAAGGCGGTTCTCATTTTGGTACTCACATTAACAACGGAGTACATGTTTTCGGGCCAAACTCAAAATTCGAGGGAGAGGGGAGCCGGCCCTGGGTTCAGCCAGGGGATTAAAATCCAGTCGCGTTTCTCTCGTGCCAGTTCAGGGGGAGGTTCCCTCTTAACCTGACCAAACTTAGTCATGAGTATAGCATCGATTGTGCAAAAAGTCACGAATGAAATTTGACTCTCATGTATCTTTAAATGTCGTCAGAGTAACAAAATGTGCCCGGAAAATGAAGAACATTTTGTGGCTTAGACCCTAAATATTCCCTGTAATTACCCCGTTTTGACATTCTATGTCGCCTTGTTACAATCTCAACAAGTTCAACCAAGGAGTCGTCCGTCGAGAGGTTCCGACTGAAGTCTCCACTCCAGCAGTCAACGCGGAACGAAATAGGCGTCGAGGCAAAGTTATTCCATTTAAGAGGCCCCATGAAAACAAAAAAAGAACAGGGTAGTTACACAGAGCAGGGAGAAGGATTTTTCGCTTCTCAGATGCGATTGATTGTTACGGTGAACCTGTTTATGTTGGTATTGAGTGTAGGGTTTCTTTGGCCTTACCGGAGTGAGCGGCTGTTTTTTGGCTTACAGAATCCGGTAACGGCTACGATTGCCCTGGCGCTGGTGCTGATGGCGGGGTTTTTGCTGCCGATCTGGCTGGCGCAGGGGAGTGCCTGGACGGTGGCTCGCCGCCGGGAGTACGCTACCTATTTTGTTTCTCCGGCCACGGCGCAACGGATTAACCCCAAAAAACTGATTCCTTTTGTGCTGCGGTTGCGGTTTAATGCGAATACCGTTATTTCGGCTTTGTATATCCCTGAAGCGATAGATGCCCCGGCTCACATGCCCAATGTGATGGTTGTTTATCTGGCTTATTTGCTACTGATGATGGGGGCTATTATTTTTCTGCGGCCGCAATCGTTAGCCGATGAAGTGTTGTTCTTTTTTGTCCGCAGTGGAGCTGTGGGTTCCTTCTTTGGGGCCTGGGCGCATTTTCGGCAGCCCCGTTCCGGGTAGCATGGTGGCCTGAGTGGGGTGGGGGGAAGAACGCGGCCGCGCACCTATCTTGGTTTGATACCGCTTTGCTGACCTGAGCATAACTTCCTGGGAGAAGTCTCACGTCTCAACCACAATTTAAGATTTATGTTAAGTAAAAACACCTGGGATAAACCAGGTGTTTTTTGTTACTTGCTTAATTTTTTGGCTAATCACTATCCGAACAGTAGAGAGCATTTTAGAGAAAAGAAGGTACCAAATTTCTGATTTTATCACTATCCGAAGACCTGGATGTTTTATGAAGGTAAAACAAAAACGCCGAGACTGAATTTTGTATTCAGTCTCGGCGTTTTGAAATGATCGAAGGGAGAGGGGCGCGACAGATTTTACAGGGGCCAATCACGTAACATGCGTTCGGTCTCTTCGGAATGACCACTTTCATCACGCACCATGTCTTCTAGCTGCACAGCTAACCCTTTGTCACCCATTTCATCGGCCTCTTTGGCCCGTTGGGTGTAGTCGCTGGTGGCTTTACGCTCGGCAACGAGGATGGCTTGTAACATCTCCCGGTTGGTGTGGGCTTCGGCCACAGGGCGGGGGTGGGTGGTGGGTTCGCCACCCATGGCGACGATTTTGTTAGCCAGGAACTGGGCATGAAGTTGTTCGTCGGCAACTTCGGCCAGGAAAAATTGGGCCAGTTGCGGGCGATAGGGGCCAGTGGCTTTAGCGGCATAGGTTAAGTATTGGATGATGGCGCTTAATTCGCCCGCTAAATCTTCGTTCAAATGGTTGATCAGGGTCTGTTTATCCACAATGTAACTCCTTTTGTTACTTTGAAATGAATGAAGTTGTTCAACTTGATTCAAGATGATGGTCATCGTCCGTTGGGGCCGATGCGTGCATATCGCTGAAGGTTTCGATGGCGGGAATGTTGACAACGATAGTTTCGTCTGATTCGGCTTCTTTGGTTTCGCGGCCGCGTATCAATAATACCGGCACCGTGGCATGACGTAACACCCGGTCGGCCACACTGCCGTACACCCAACGGCGCAGGCCACCCCAACCGTGTGTACTCATCACAATGGTATCCGCACCGAGAGGCTTCACCCGTTGCAAAATTTGCTCGGCTACGGGTTCACCTTGGGCGACAGCATACTGGACGTTGAAGCCCTGTTGGTGCAGGGTTTCTTGCCACTGGCGCAGATAGGTGATGGCTTCTTGATGTTCTGCCTCGCGCAGGCTGGTGATGAGTTCGGCGAAGGAGCGATTAGTGGCCTGAGTGAGCAAGTAGGGAGCGTCGGCCACACGGAGCAGGGTGATTTGGCTGTTGAACTGGCGGGCAAGTTCGGTCGCGGCCGCGAGGGCCTGTTCAGCCAATTCTGAGCCATCCAGGGGAATAAGTAAATGTTTGAACATAACCGTTATCCTATGAGAAGCATGAACCGCAGAGACGCAAAGTGCAAAGTGGCAAAGGTGCAAAGTGGCAAAGGTGCAAAGTGGCAAGATGCAAAGAACGCAGAGAAAAAAATCTGTGACAATCTGTGAAATCTGTGGTTAAGAATTCCTTATCTCAGGCGTTTTTGAGGCGCGGGGTAGGGTAGTGGTGAATGATGTCGTATGAGCCAAGTAACCACGCGGCCGCGGCCCCGGTAGTCACGTTCTGTGCGAACAATTCTAAGCCACAAGCCATCAACAACACAAGCGGTAGTTGATTAATTTGCCATAACAAAGGGGTGATACCACCGATGACAAATAACAGCAGGCCACTCATCACCAGGAGACGATTCGAGGTGGTGTGAACGGTCAAAAGCAACGGAATCAACGACAAGACGACGATGGGAGCACGTACTAATTCCGCCGTGAGCAAGGTTTGTGGTTCGGGCATGGACAGGCCATGGAGATGAACCGGGTAATAAGGTTGGGTGAGCAGGCTGAAATTGATGGCCCCAAAGGCGAAGGTGAAGATAACGCTGGCCAGGGCCGCGGCCGCGAACCGACCCAACCAACCTGTCCAATGATGGTGTGCCCGTTGGGATGAGGTCATCTTGATCGGGGCGAAGAAGTAGTAGACGGCATCGGCCATGACGACGCAGGCCAGAAACTGTTGAATGAGTAAGATGGGCACGGCGTTGGCTGTTTCGGGGGCGAGAATGGCCTGACGGATGATCGCGGCCGCGATGTTGCCAAAGAGCAGGGTTGTCCAGATGACGAGGTGGCGCGGCCGCGAGGCGGTTATGGTTGCGGCCGCCAATCCCAGGGCCAGGGCCATGATCAGGCTACCCATGAAAGTCCAAAACAACAGAGGTAAGCCATCGCCGTTAATCGCGATCTGACTGACCGAGGCCAGTCCACTCCCGGCCACAATGAGGGTAGCCGTGTAGGCAACCCCTACCGTGATAACTCGTCCGATAAAATCGAAGAAGGAACGAACGGTTGGCGTGTTCATGGGTTTGCTCCAACGCCTTTTAAACGCAAAAAACCTGGCCGTCATGTCCAGGTTTCTTAAAAAAGGCGTTTCATAAGGCGATCACTCCCTATCTGCGAGAACAGTAGTACAGCTTTACACAAGTCCTTAGCCGGTTTAGTCGGAAGACCCATCCCCCTGACCCCCTTCCCGGGGGGAAGGGGGAACCCTGACGGCGCGGTTTTTCGGGCCTTCGCCCCGAAAAACCGCGCCTAGAAAAGTTCCCCGCCCCTGGGGGCGGGGGATTCCGGCGACAAACCAATGGTGAGACTTGTTATAAAAACATACGCCGTACTTTCGTAAGTTGTACGAACGTCATTCAAGGATAGGTTTCGGTCCAAAACTCTATCCGTTTAAGGAGGCTATTCACCCTCATCCCCCGCCCTTCTCCCTCACGGGGAAAGGGCTAGAGTGAGGTTGTATAGATACCTTTTAAGGCACAATACGCCTATTCCAACAAGTCTATGAGTGATAAACGTCATATTTCGCCGTGATTTTTATCATCATTCGCGTGCTTACAACAGACCCGTTACCAGGGCCAGCAAGATACCCCCGGCCATGACACTACCGAGTTGCCCGGCGGTGTTAGCCCCCATGGCGTGCATGAGCAAAAAATTATCAAAGTCCTCGTCTTGGGCCATTTGGGCCACCAGCCGCCCGGCCATGGGGAAGGCACTGATGCCCGCCGCACCGAGTAGGGGATTGATGGTGCGGCCGCTCAGGACACACATCACTTTGCCGATGAGCAACCCGGCCACGGTGTCCAACACGAAGGCGATGAGTCCCAGCACCAGGATGCTGAGCGTATCCCAACGCAGGAACGCGGCCGCGTTCATGGTTGAACCAATCGTCACCCCCAGAAACAGGGTAGCAATATTGGCAATCTCCTTCTGGGCCGTCTGGCTTAACCCATCCACCACACTGCTCTCACGGAGCAAGTTGCCCAACATGAGCATACTAATCAGCGGTGTCGCATCCGGGACCAGCAGACCTACCACCAGAGTGACAATGATAGGGAAGAGAATGCGTGCCCGCTTGGAGATGGGGTGGGGGCGTAGGTCATGCGGATTTGCCGCTCTTTTTTGGTGGTGAGCAGGCGCATGAGCGGTGGTTGGATGATGGGAACCAGGCTCATGTAGGAATAGGCGGCGACGGCAATCGGGGCGAGAAGCTCCGGGGCCAATTTAGAGGCCACAAAAATCGAGGTGGGGCCATCAATGGCGCCGATGACGCCAATAGAGGCCGCTTCGTTAAGCGGGAACCCCAGGGCGGTTGCCAGCAAGAGTGTGCCAAAGATGCCAAATTGCCCGGCCGCCCCCAAAATAACCATCTTGGGTTGGGAGAGCAGAGGGCTGAAATCAATCATGGCGCCCACACCCACAAAGATGAGCAGAGGAAATAGCTCGGTGCTGATACCCGCTTTGTACAAGACAGTGAACAGCCCCCCCTCTTCGTTCATACCAGTGAGGGGAATATTGGCCAGAATACAACCGAAACCAATCGGCAGGAGTAAAACAGGTTCGTACTTTTTGACGACCGCCAGGCCAATCAGAACCCCACCCACCAGGATCATGATGGCCTGACCCAGAGTGAAGCTGTTTAGCCCTTTGAAGAGTTCGTTGAGAAGAAGAGAGTAATCCATAGGAGTAGGGGGGCCGTTGGCTAAGGGCTGTTGGCCGCTGGCGGTTAGCCGTTAGCCAGAAAGGCCAGCCGCCAGCCGCTAACGGCCAGCGGCTCTATGCTAATCTTCCAGTTCAATCAGCGTATCGCCGTGGCGGACGTGTTGGCCGGTGGTGATAGGGATAGCTTTGACTGTGCCCGCCCGGGTAGAGCGAATGATGTTGTTCATTTTCATGGCTTCCAGGACGCATAGTTCTTGCCCCACGGTGACGGTATTCCCCAGGGTGACGGCAATGCGGTTGACGGTTCCGGGGATGGGGGCACGAACGATGTGGCCGTTGCCTGGGGCTGGGGCATCGGGTTGCGGGGCTGGTTTGTGGGGGGGGGATGAGGTGACGACCGCGGCCGCGACCCGTTCCACTTCCATCTCTTCCGGCCACACGGCAAACACCTTTTCATTCAGGGTGGCAATGATGGGCCGGGTGTGTAAATCACCGACATCTACGGTGAATGTTTGTCCTTCTACTTGTACCTTGAGTTTCATTATCAAACACCTGTTAAAAAGAGGTTACACAGAGAGCGCAGAGAGGAAGACACAGAGATTCACTGAGAAAAAGCCCAATCATTTTTGAGACCTCTGTATATCTCTCTCAGTCTCCTCTTCTTTTCTTATTCAACGCACATTGCCTCGTTTGTTGAGCATGGTCGTGCGCAGGACGGCTTGCCAGGCACTGACCAGGGCCGTGGAGGGGAGGGGCGGTACGTGGGGTTTCTCTTGTTTAGAGAGGGCCAGGGCGATGGCGACGGCAACCGCGGCCGCGTCCCGTTCCAGCCGTTCGGTGGGTGTTACTTCGGTAGAGTTGACGCCCGTGACAATGGGGGTGAGCGGCGCGGCCGCGGCCGTGGTGGTGAACCGGACCAGCACAGCAATGACGACCCACAATAGCAGGATCATAGCCAGCACCAGCCCCATGCCAATGACGGTAATTTGCAGAGCGACGGTCATACTTTCAACGGACATTGCTGTTCCTAACCTCGACAAACTAGGAACAGATGCAGAGGTAAACGGTGTCTCTGTGCTATCTCTGTGACCCTCTGTGTTCCTCTTTTTTGATTCATTTTTTAATCAAACAGGGATGTTGCCATGTTTGCGGCGGGGGGCTGGGGCGTATTTGTCACGCAAGGCCCCCAGGGCGGCGATAATTTTGGGGCGGGTTTCGGCGGGTTCCAGGATGTCATCCACGTAACCGGCTTTGGCCGCGTAATACGGGTTGTTGAACCGTTCCCGGTAGTCGGCGGCCAGGTCAGCCCGTTTGATGGCCGGGTCATCCGCGGCCGCGATCTGTTTCTTAAACAAAATATTGACCGCCCCTTCCGCCCCCAGCACGGCAATCTCGGCACTGGGCCAGGCATAGGTCACATCCGTGCCCAGATATTTACTACTCATCACCACATAGGCCCCGCCATACGCCTTGCGCGTGATGACCGTCACCTTGGGCACGGTGGCCTCAGAGTAGGCGTACAACACCTTGGCCCCGTGGCGAATGATGCCCCGGTGCTCCTGATCCACCCCTGGCAAAAAGCCGGGCGAATCTACCAATGTCACCAGGGGAATGTTGAAACAATCACACATCCGCACAAAGCGACACATCTTATCGGCGGCGTCAATGTCAATGACACCCGCCATGACGTTGGGTTCCTGAGCCACGATGCCCACGGCGTGTCCGCCTAAGCGGGCCAGCCCCACAATGGCATTTTCGGCCCAGGTGGGTTGTATTTCCAGAAACGAACCAGCATCTACCAGATGGTTAATGACTTCGTGCATCAGATACGGTTCGCTGGGATCCAGCGGCACAATTGAGTTGAGGGCGGACGGCATCCGCAGAGGGTCATCCAGGCCGGGGGTGTAGGGCGGGTTTTCGACGTTGTTGGAGGGCAGGTAACTGAGGGTGTGGCGGCAGAGGGCGATGGCTTCGGCTTCGGTTGCGGCCGCGAGTGAGGCCGTCCCGCTGATACTCATGTGAACATCAGCCCCACCCAGGCTTTCGGCGTCTACGATTTCGCCCGTCACCGCCTTGATCACCTCTGGCCCGGTGAGAAACATGAAGGATTGTTTCTCCACCATGATGATGACATCGGTGAGAGCGGGGGAGTAAGCCGCGCCGCCCGCGCAAGGGCCAAGCATGACGCTGATTTGGGGTATGACGCCGGAGTAGAGGGCGTTACGTCGGAAAATCTCCGCGTAGCCACCCATGCTTTTGACCCCTTCCTGGATGCGTGCCCCGCCGGAGTCGAGCAAACCGATAATGGGTACACCATTACGCACGGCCAGGTCCATCACCCGGCAAATTTTGCGGCTGTGCATCTCGCCCAGTGTACCGCCATAAACGGTGAAATCTTGGGCATAGACGTAAACGATGCGGCCATCAATGTTGCCATAGCCGGTGATGACGCCATCGCCCAAAAATTGTTCTGTCGCCAGCCCCATCTCATCGCTTTCGTGAACGATGAAGGGTTCTAGCTCATTGAAGGTGTCGGGGTCGAGGAGCAGGTTGATGCGTTCGCGGGCGGTGAGTTTGCCCTTGGCATGTTGGGCGGCGATGCGTTCGCGGCCGCCACCCTGGCGGGCACGTTCACGCATGGCCCGCAGTTCGAGAATACGGGGGTCTTCGGTGGATGTAGGAATCATAGCCATTACTCAAAGAAAACGGGTTTCTCACGAAACCCGTTCTTTATTGACAGGTTTAATACCTGGAGTATGGCAGATAATTCCGTGCTCACGTAGTGAGCAATAGCATGGA
>JADJUV010000114.1 GCA_016716885.1 Candidatus Trichofilum aggregatum
TGTTCGCCACATTCTAAGAAAAAGCAAAGAACTCTATTTCGTATTGTTAAAGCTATTGGAGGCAAATCGTGATTACTTTTCTTTACTCTCGCAAGAAGTATCTCTTGATGGTAACTCTGGCTCTCATTATGCTGGTGGGCTCATTGGGCATCACCACACCGGTCAGTGCCAGCGGCACTCCGCTCACAGTAGACCTGAACCCGGAAACCAGGATATCCCCAGCGTTTCTAATTCAGTTATGGAGCAGCGATGGCACGACCTTGTTTTGGACGGCAGCCAATCAGCACGGTGGCGTCAGAAACTACGCCGTGACTCCAGGAACCTACGACGTGAAATTCATTCAAGGGCCAAACACGTATGTCCGCGAAGACGTGGATTGCAGTGGCAACTGCACCCTGAATGATGTCAGCGCGGATCTGACGGTCAATCTAAACGGAAACTGGCCTGCCAGTGTGGCTGTACAACTCCTCGTGAACAACGGCGATCCCATTTGGACAAGCGCCAATCAACAAGGCGGCGAACGCCATTACCGTGTGCTCAAAAATGAGTATGACCTCAAATTGGTGCAAGGGAGCGAGTTTCTGACGGTTGATGTGGATTGTAGCGGTGGTGATTGTGAAGCCACGGGCATTCTCGCGGATATGTCAGTAGACCTGAGCGGAACCTGGATGTCCAGCGTGGCGGTACAACTTCTGATAGATGAAGGCGCCCCCATCTGGACAGTTGCCAATCAGCACGGAGATGTGCGCCATTACACGGTTCTCAGGAAAGCCTTTGACCTCAAATTGGTGCAGGGGTCAGATACATTCCTCATGGACATGGATTGCAGCGGCGGCAGTTGTGTAGCTGATAACATCGCGGCCGCGCTCACCGTTGATCTCAGTGGAACATGGCTTGCCAGCATATCAGTCCAACTTTTGGTGGAGGGGGGCAGCCCTATCTGGACAGCCGCCAACCAACACGGCGGCGTGCGCCAATACAATGTGTTCAGAAATAATTATGACCTCAAACTGGTACAGGGATCGCAAGTCTTCCCCATTGACCTCAACTGCACCGGCGGCAGTTGTACCGCCAGTAACTTTGCGGCCGATCTGACCGTAGATTTGAGCGGGTCATGGCTTGCCAGCATATCAGTACAACTTTTGGTGGATGGGGGCAGCCCTATCTGGACAGCCGCCAACCAGCATGGCGACGAACGGCATTACAACGTATTCAAAACCACTTACGACCTGAAACTGGTGCAAGGGGCGGAGATATTCCCGGTGGATATTGATTGCACCAATGGCAGTTGCACGGCGGGGGATGTCGCGGCCGCGCTCACCGTTGATCTCAGCGGATCATGGCTTGCCAGTGTGTCGGTGCAACTCCGAGTGGCGGGGGGTGATCCCCTCTGGACAGCCGCCAATCAACACGGTGGCCTACGCGTCTACAATGTGCTACCAGACACCTATGATGTCAAACTCGTGCAAGGCTCCCTGGTGTTCGATGTAGCAGGACTTGATTGTGATGACGATAGCTGTGATGCCGGAGATGTAAGCAGCAACCTCACCGTAAACCTGAGCGGGAGCTGGTTAGCCAGTGTCTCCGTGCAACTTCTCGTCAACGACGGTGGCCCCATCTGGACAGCCAGTAACCAACATGGTGGTTTACGCAGTTACAATGTGCTACCGGCTACTTATGACCTCAAATTGGTTCAAGGTGCCAAAACCCTCGATATTGCCAATCTCAACTGCACGGGCGCAACCTGCAACGCGGGTGATTTTGTGGCTAACCTGGCGATTGAGTTGAGCGGAACCTGGCCGGCCAGCATCGCGGCCGCGCTCCACATTAACGACGCCACGCCCAACAGTGCCGGAGCCTTAATCTGGTCGGCGTCCAATCAACATGGCGCGTTACGCAACTATAATGTACTCAAGAATTTTTATGATGTTCGGTTGAGTATCGGGGCCAATGCCTACATTTGGGACGCCGTGGACTGCACCGGAGAAACCTGTACTCTGGACAAGTCCGGTTTGACGGTAGATTTCCCCGGCATCAGCAGTGTCCATGTGTATCTCTACCATAGCGATAATGGCGCGGGCACAGTGTCCGGTGCGGTCATCGCCTCGCAACTGTACAAGGACAATCAAGCCATCTTCACCAATCTAACCAACGGCAAATATGATGTCAGGCTGGTTAAGGGGGCGAAGACGTTGATCGTTGACAATGTGATTGTGTTGGGGAACTTTGCCAACGCTGGCACCCTCATATCCACGCTCACCGTCAACTTCCCCGGTATCAACACGGTTCACACCTACGTCAAAGTGGATGATGGAACCGTTGGCACGGCGGTTGGCGGTGATGTTGAGCAAAGTCTCTACAAGACCGATAACACCACTATCGTTGTTCTCAAGGGCATGTATGATGTACGCATCACCAAAGGGGCGTCTATTTACCTCAGAGATGCGGTGAACTGCACGACCGATTGTGTGGTGACAGACATCGTCTCCACCCTGACGGTCAATTTCCCCGGCATCAACACGGTTCACACCTATGTCAAAGTTGATGATGGAACCGCCGGCACAGCCGTTGGCGGTGATGTTGACAGCAGTCTGTACAAGACCGATAGCACGTTCATCGTTGTCCTCAAGGGCATGTACGATGTACGCATCACCAAAGGGGCTCAGGCCTACCTCAAAGATGCGGTAGGATTGCACGACCGATTGTCTCATCACGGACATCGTCTCTACACTGACCGTCAACTTCCCGGTCTCCAGCGTTCATACCTACGTCAAAGTGGATGACGGAACCCCAACGCAGCCACGGGCGGTGATGTTGACAGCAGTCTCTACAAAGCGGATGGCACAACCATTGTGGTGCTTCAAGGTCTCTATGATATCCGCGTAACGAAGGGTGCCCAGGTCAACCTCTATGACGCTATTGATTGCACCAGTGGTGGTCCTTGCCTGGTGGACAACATCGTCAAAACATTGACCATCAACTTCCCCGGCATTAGCAGTGTCCATTCTTATGTCAAAGTGAACGACAATATAGCCAACTCAGCCACTGGCGGCGACGTAGACAGCAGTCTCTACAAGACCGATGGCACAACCATCGTCGTGCTGAAAGGGCTATACGATGTACGGGTTACCAAAGGGGCACAGGCTAACATTTACGACGCCGTGGATTGCACCGACAGCGGAGCTTGTCTCGTAGATAACATCGTCGCCACCCTGACCATCAAGTTCCCTGGCATGACCAGTGTTCATAACTACATCAAAGTGCCGGATGGCCTTAATAATTCAGCCACCGGTGGTGATGTTGACTCGCGGCTGTATCAAAACAACGAAACCGTCCTGGCGGTGTTGAAAGGTTTCTATGATGTCCGCATCGTCAAAGGAGTGACTCCTTCATCTACGACAATGTGGACTGCACCGGCAACACCTGCACCCTGGATAAATCCCTGACGGTGAACTTCCCGGCATCAGCAGTGTGCATACCTACGTCTACCCCAGCAACAACGTCGCGGGCACGGTCAGCGGCTCCCCGGTTGGCTCCCAGACCTACAAGACTGATCAGGCCGTTTTTGCCAATCTCGCTCAATGGCGTTTATGACGTGAAGGTGGTGAAAGGGGCCGAGGTTAAGATTATTGACAACGTACCGTACTGGGCAATTGGGCGGCGGTCAACAACATTGTTGCCACCCTGACGGTGAACTTCCCCGGCATCGCCAGCGTTCACACCTACATCGAAAGTGAATAATGGGGTCGTGGGACGGCTACCGGTGGTGACGTAGACAACCGCACCTACAAAACAGGTCAGGCCGTACTGGTCGTTCTGCGCGATGTGTACGACATCAAAGTCGTGAAAGGGCCGAAGTTCAGATCATGGATGCGGTGAACTGCAACGGCGCGACCTGTACCGTGAATAACATCGTCGCCACCTTGGACGATCAACTTCCCTGGCATCGCCAGTGTTCACAGCTACGTCAAAGTAAACGATGGCATGGCGGAAGCGCTATCGGTGGTGATGTAGACAATCGCACCTACAAAACGGACCTGGCTGAACTGGTCGTTCTACGTAGTACCTACGATGTAAAGGTGGTGAAAGGCGCGGCCGTCAAGATCATTGACAACGTCAATTGCACCGGGGCGACCTGCACCGTTGACAACATCGTTGCCACCCTGACGATTAACTTCCCCGGCATCGCCAGCGTTCACAGCTATGTGAAGGTGAATGATGGGCAAGAAGGTAGTGCCACCGGAGGTGATGTAGACAATCGCACTTACAAAACCGACGTGGCAGTGTTGGTAGTTCTACAGGATGTGTATGATGTAAGGATCATAAAAGGGGCACAGGCCATTATTGTGGATGCGGTGAACTGCAACGCGGCCGCGTGCCAGATCAATGACATCGTCGCCACATTAACCATCGAGTTCCCCGGCATCTCCAGCGTCCACACCTACGTTAAGGTCAACGACAACACAGCCAACACAGCCAGTGGCGGCGACGTTGACAACCGCACCTACAAAACCGATGCGGTGACACTGGCCGTGCTGCGGACGTATTACGATGTCCGCATTGTCAAAGGGGCCTCAGTTTACATTGCCGATGCGGTAAATTGCACCGGTGCGACCTTGTCATCACCAGACATCGTCGCCACGCTCACGGTCAACTCCCCCGGCGTCAGCCACGTGCATACCTATATCAAACTGAACGATGGTATACCCGGCACAGCCAATGGCGCTGATGTGGACAACCGCACCTACAAAGCAATCAGGTCATTCTGGCAGTACTGCGCGGCATATGATGTCCGTGTGGTGAAAGGCTCCCAGGTCAACATCTTCGATGCGGTAAACTGTACCGGAGCCACCTGCGAGATCAACAATATGGTGACAGGCAGCGGCACACTTGAGGCAACGTATGGCTCACCCACCGTCGAATTCAACACCAACGCCGCTCCGGTGGGCACATTCAGCATCGTGTATCCGAGTGGTACGGGGCACAGCTATGCAGGGGCTGTCGTCAGTGGGCAGGTGGTCTGCGTCCGGTTCGACGGTAACACAGCTTATGTAGCCGGAAAGGTAACCGCCTCCAACTCCGCTACCTGGTTGGTGAACCAGTATGTACGCTTTGGCGTTCAGGATGGGGGCACAGATGGCCTGAATTACACCGTCGGTGAGAACGGGATGCCCGATTGCGCCACATTCACACACTCCGCCGAGCTACCTCTGGTGGCTGGCGACTTTGCGCTTCTGCCGTAACCACCGTTGACCCGATCCTCAACTTTTTCCGTGGTAGAAATAAGCGGGGCTGAAAAGCTCCGCTTATTTTTTTGTAACGAATGACCAATTTCATGGGACAAGGATGAACACAGATTTCATGGATTAAAAAAGCAAAAATCGGAAGCCCTTATCGTGTTGTTATCACTTTTAAGAGAAAGATTTGGAGTACAGGCAATCCTTGTGGTTGCCCTCTCGTGGCAGGGCAGGCACAAGGCCAGCCTATACCCCACGAAATCCCCAAAACTCACACCCTTGATACTGTCAAGTCCTGAAATATTTTTCCAGGTAACCCGCAAGGTCACAAACCGCCCCGCCGCCCCTCTACCCGTTTCCCGCGTCCCCTTTGTGTCGCAGGCCTGCCAGTTGGCGATTATGATGGTACACGCGGCCGCGGGCCAATCCTTCCCCTCTTCATGAGCGTTGAGCGACCAAGACCAAAAGGATATCGCACCATGAAGTGCAAAGCCGTCAAGCGAAAATGCTGACGTTCTTTAGTGCCTTAACGTTTAGGGGACAAGCGAGAATATTGCCATATGATATAAATCATCCTCTTTAGCAGCCTTTCATCAATTGTTCCTTTGTCATAATACTTTATTCTATTCTTCAATCGGTATACCCGCTCGATTTGGCTTACCTCAAGGCCAACAATTTGTTGGAGAGTGCCTAAAAGTCAGTCTTCTGGCCATTGGTCTATCACCATATTCACAGGGCACAAAATCGTTTGACGATTAAAAGTCATATTTTTCCCACAGTCTGTTTGGGAGTGAGACAAATGAATGACAAACAGTCGCAGGTAACGATCCCTTCACCCTTACCCCAGAGCCTCGCCAGGTTTCTTTGCTCAAGCCTAAGTTCGCCTACGCTTCTTTGCCAGCCTGGATCAGTTCAACCGGGTCATTCCGGGACAAGATCTGCAACGGCTGATGCGATATGCCCCTAACACGTTAAGTAAATTTGAAAATGTTTCCCAACAAAAACGGGGAGATACCATAACTGTCCATCACACCGGCTGACAATCCGCCTGGGTAAGCCTGCTTCTTATGTGGGTAAGCATTCAGTCTTCAAGGATCTTCCAGAAATTAGAGGGTTGACACCCTATGGAAAGGAAACCGCAGTGGTATCCCTGGTCCGCGGCAAGGCACAGGTCACCCCCACCAGATTATGCAGATAAGCTGTTCGGTGTTTTTCAACCATGGTGGGAAAACCTGGGCTGAGGGAGCGATAGATCGCGGCGCGACATTTTTTTCTTGTTGCCGCAATCCGTTCAATGAGGCGAAAAATGATAACACTCAAGCCGTTCGTCTTGCGGATGCCTCTGAGAATCGTTATCGGTGCGGCAATACTGTTGCTCCTAAACTCATTGTCCCTGTCTGTGCTTGCCTGGCATGATCCAGAACCGCAAATCCTGCCGGTGACTGCCGGTAAAAATTCCCTGTTGCCCCCCCCAAATGCACCAGACCTCAAATTCACCCACCTCTCCCTTGAAGATGGGTTATCCCAAACGACCATAAATTCCCTCCTTCAGGACAGCCGTGGCTTCATGTGGTTTGGGACGCAAGATGGCCTTAACCGGTACGATGGCTACAGCTTTGTCGTGTACCGTCATGATCCCAACGACCTGAACAGCCTGGGCGACAACCGGATCCGGGTTATCGTAGAAGATGCCTCAGGCATGCTCTGGATTGGCACGGAAGCAGGAGGGTTGAACAAATATGACCCAGGCACAGATACCTTTACCCGCTACAGGCATGACCCTGACGACCCGAACAGCCTGAAAAATAACAGGGTTTGGAGTATTGGGCAGGGCGAGGCGGGTCTCTTATGGCTTTACATGGATGATGGTTGGTTGAGCCAGTTTGACCCCAACAGCGAAACCTTCACCCATTATCAGTTCGCCCCATCTGAGCTAACGAATCCCGCCACCGGACAAAATATCAAGGCACTTTATCAGGACAAGCGTGGCATCATTTGGCTGAGCCATGACAAAGATGGCCTGGTCAGCTTTAACCGGGATACAGGTCAGTTTACCTATTTCCTTCATAATCCAGAGGATGCTACCACAATTGGCATTGGTGAAGTCCTGAATATCTATGAGGATAAAGCCGGTAACTTGTGGATTTCCACCGAAGGGGGCGGGCTTAATCTGTTGGATCGTGCCAGCGGGCAATTTACCCATTTTCAGGTTGACCCTGATGATCCGTACAGCCTCAGCGATAATACGGCCCGCCAGGTTTACCAGGACCACACAGGTACGTATTGGGTGGCTACCGCGAAAGGGCTAAATCTGTTTGATCCAGCAACCGGACAATTCATTCGCTACCAGAAAGACCCCACCAATCCTTATGCTTTGTCTGATGACAATATTAATACCATCTATGAAGATCGTGGCGGTGTCCTTTGGCTAGGAACCAACGGCGGGGGAATTAACAAACTCGATCTGGGGGGAATACAGTTTACGCATTACAGAAATTCGCCAGACAATCCCAACAGCTTAAGCACCAGTTACATCTATTCCATTTATGAAGATCAAGACGGCATCTTGTGGGTGGGTGGCGAGGACGGGGTCTTGAACCGCTTTGACCGGGCCAACAATCACGTAACCCGCTACGAACCGGATGCCGAGGATCCACACGCTCTTAACGAAAGCTGGTCGGTTAGTGCGATTTATGAAGATAGTACCGGCGCATTTTGGGTTGGCACGTTCGGCGGGGGGTTGCACACGTTTGACCGGAATACGGAACGATTTGAACGGTACCTGCACAACCCGGACGAGCCGCACAGCATAGCCAGTGACACTATCCTGGCAATCTATGAGGACAGCACCGGTAATTTATGGGTGGGTACAGATGGGGGCGGGATCAACCGCTTTGACCGTCAGACCCGATGGTTTCATCACTACCTGTCTGATCCTGGCAATCCGAATAACTTTTATCCCGGTACGGTCAGAGGCATCTATGAAGATCAGTTCGGATTTTTATGGCTAACCAGTTGGATAGAAGGGTTGACCCGCTTTGATCCAAAGGCAGAGCAGTCTGTGAGCTACCGCCATGATCCCGATAACCCACAAAGTCTAAGCCGCGGAGAGGTCTATGTCGTTCATGAAGATCAGGATGGCATCCTATGGGTAGGCACAAGCAGTGGACTGGATCAGTTTGACCGCCGGACTGAAACCTTTCGCCATTACACAGAAGAAGACGGCCTGCCCAATAGCGTTATTTACGCCATTATGGAAGATGCCTCTGGCAATTTGTGGCTTTCAACGAACAAAGGGGTGTCAAAATTCGATCCGCGTACCGAAACGTTCCAAAACTACAATGTTTTTGATGGCTTGCAAAGTGACGAGTTCAATCAAAATGCTTTTTGCCAAAGCCATAGCGGGGAGATGTTCTTTGGCGGTATTAACGGTCTGAACGCTTTCTACCCCGAACAGATCACCGACAACCCCTATCGCCCTCCGGTCATCCTGACCGACTTACAACTCTTCAATCAATCTGTCGCTATCGGTAAAGATTCTATTCTGCAAAAGGCCATCTGGGAAACGGAACAGATTACGCTGAACTACGATCAGGACGTTTTTTCTCTCGCGTTTGCGGCCCTCAGTTATGCCGCCCCGGAAGAGAACCGGTATCGCTACAAACTGGAAGGGTTTGACGATCAATGGAATGAGGTGGATGCCACACGTCGCTTTGCCACCTACACCAGCTTACCCCCAGATGATTATATCTTTCGCGTTCAGGGAGCGAATGAAGATGGCGTGTGGAACGAAGAAGGGGTGTCATTCCGCATTACTATCACGCCGCCCTGGTGGGAAACATGGGGGTTCCGCATCCTGGCGGGGCTGATGGTAATGGGTCTGGTTGCCGCCGGGTACGGGTATCGTGTGAGGAGCCTGCGCCAGAGAACCCGGGAGCTTGAGCGTGAAGTGGCGGTACGCACCTGGGAATTGACCGATGCGAACCAACAGTTGCAGGTTGCCGAGGAAGCCGCTGAGCAAGCCCGACAGCTTGCCGAGGCGGCCAACCAGGCGAAAAGTGTCTTCCTGGCGAACATGAGCCACGAACTGCGTACCCCCCTCAACGCCATCCTGGGTTATGCCGACATCCTCAAGCGGCGCACTGACCACACTGGCCCCCTGGCTGATGGGTTAACCATCATCGAACAAAGCGGTGAGCACCTGCTGACCCTCATCAATGATGTGCTTGACCTGGCCAAGATCGAGGCGGGCAAGATGGACTTGTCTCCCTCACCTGTGCAACTGCCTACGTTTCTGCGCCAGATTATTGACATCATTCGCGCCCGGGCCGAAGTCAAAGACCTTTCGCTGAGTTATGAAATTTTGACGCCGCTGCCCATTACGGTGTTAGCCGATGAAAAGCGTTTGCGGCAGGTCTTGCTCAATCTGCTGGGTAATGCCGTCAAGTTTACCGACCAGGGGCATGTCACGCTGCGTGTCAGTGGTAGACAGCAGAGGGTAGATAGTGGAGAGGAAGGGAACGCGGCCGCGCTCCCCCCACCCTCCACCGTCTGCCATCTACACATTGAGGTTGAAGACAGTGGCATCGGCATCCCGCCTGCCCAGTTAGAGCGCATCTTTCAACCCTTTGAGCAGGTGAGTGAGGTCGCCCGGCGCGTCGAAGGCACCGGGCTGGGGCTGACCATCAGCCAGCAAATCATGCAAAAGATGAGTAGCCAGTTGCAAGTCAAGAGTGAGCCAGGCCACGGTAGCACATTTTGGTTTGAAGTAACCCTGCCCGTGATTGGGGTTGCCGAGCCAGAGCAGCCCACTTTCGGGCGCGAAATCGTCGGTTACGAAGGCCCACGGCAAAAAGTATTGGTGGTTGACGATAAAGCCCATAATCGCCAGTTACTGGTTGATATGTTGACCCCTTTGGGCTTCGAGGTGCGTACTGCCGAGGATGGACAACAAGCGGTGGAAGTGGCCCAATTATGGCAACCCCATGTGATTCTGATGGACCTGGTGATGCCGGTCAAGACCGGTATAGAAGCCACCCAGGAACTCAGGCAACAACCCATATGTGCGGAGGTATTAATCATCGCTGTCTCGGCTAGCGTGCTGGATGAAGACGAAGAAAAGAGTCGGATAGCCGGGTGTGATACCTTTCTGCGTAAGCCAGTCAAAATGGCAAACTTGTTAGATTTACTAGAAGCGCATCTCAAACTAAATTGGCGCTACGTCGAACCCCAGGATCACAGTGAAACAAACTTCACAACGTTGATCGCTCCGCCCCAAGAGGAATTGATGCTGTTGTATAAGCTGGCCCAGTCGGGGCGAATTTTGGATGTTCAGGCACAGGTGACCCATCTTGCTCAATTGGATGATGCCTATCTGCCATTCTGCAACCGACTGCAAGAATGGGTCAGGGGGTTTGAAATTGAGCAAATCGTGGCTTTTGTCGGGCAATTTATCCTGGAGTAACAAAATGGCAAACCCCGCTGAGGCGGTTGACGCCCTCAACCACACGATCTTGATTGTTGACGATAATCCGGCGAATCTGTCGGTGGTGGTAGATTATTTGAGGGGCCACGATCTTCATATCATGGTAGCCCGAGATGGTGAAGCAGGGTTGCGCCTGGCCCAGCAAAACCACCCTGATCTGATCTTGTTGGATGTACTCCTACCGGGCATAGATGGGTTTGAGGTTTGCCACCGCTTGAAGGCGGATGAACAAACGCGTGACATCCCTGTGATTTTCATGACGATTGTGATGAGGACGGAAGACAAGGTCAGGGGTTTTGAAGCAGGCGGCGTGGATTACATTACCAAGCCCTTTCAACACGAAGAAGTTCTGGCACGGGTCACAACCCATCTGCACATTCGCGATCTGACGCAAAGGCTTGAAGAGGCGAAAGAGAGCCTGGAACTGCGTGTGGTGGAGCGTACCTCAGCGTTGGCGCAGACCAATGTCAGATTGCAGGAAGAAATCGCCGAGCGGAAGCAGGTGGAGGAGGATCTCCGGGCCAGCGAGGCCCGCTTCCGCACCTTTGTTGATCATGCGGCTGACGCCTTCTTCTTGCACGACGAACAAGGGGAGCGTTTTGGATGTCAACCGTCAGGCCTGCGAGAGCCTGGGCTACAGCCGCGAGGAACTGGTCGGGGTCACTCCGGCTGACTTTGACATGAATACGACCCCAGACTTCCTTGAGCAGATCGTGACCCAACTCGCTATCGGGGACGTGGTTGCATTCGACGCCCGTCACCGGCGGAAGGACGGGACCACCTTCCCGGTTGAGGTACGCATCCGCCCGTTCCGGGAGAGTGAGCGGCGGTTCAGTGTCTCTCTCGTCCGGGATATTAGCGAACGCAAGCAGGCTGAGCTAGAGCGTGAACACCTGTTGAACCATATCCAACAACAGGCGAAGGAAGTGCAATTTATTATTGACACAGTTCCTGAGGCGATGTTCTTGTTGAGCGAGAATGGTCATGTCAGACTCACCAATTCGATGGCCGAACAATATCTGGCACTTCTGGCCCCGGGCTGGGAAACTGAAGAGCTTACTCACTTGGGGCAATATCCGTTGGCGGATCTATTGACATCCCCGCCCAAAGGGTTGTGGCACGATGTCATTCTGGATAACTGGCGGTTTGAGCTGATCGCCCGCCCCGTAGAAAATGGGCCGACCAATCAAGGTTGGGTCTTTGTCATCCGTGATGTGACACGTGAACGGGAGATTCAACAACATGTGCAGGCGCAGGAGCGGCTGGCGGCGGTGGGGCAACTGGCCGCGGGTATTGCCCACGATTTTAATAACACCCTGGCGGTCATTAGACTGTATACGGATCTGCTTTTACGCACCCTGAAATTGCCACCACGGGCTGAAGAACGTTTGCATATTTTGGAACAACAGACGCAACGGGCCAGCGACTTGATTCAGCAAATCCTGGATTTTAGTCGCCAATCGGTGGTCGAAAGACAACCGCTGAACCTGCTTCCCTTTCTCAAGGAGTTGGTTAGATTGCTCAGGCGAACGTTGCCGGAGAGTATTGATGTGGAACTGGAGTACAACAAAGATGCGTATGTGATCCACGCTGATCCTTCGCGCATCCAGCAGGCGATCATGAATCTGGCCGTCAATGCCCGCGATGCCATGCCGGAAGGGGGGCATCTGACCATCCATTTAACGTCTTTCCAGCTTGAGCCGGGGGCAACTGCTCCGGTTTTGGAGATGACACCGGGGGCATGGATAGAGATAGGGATAACGGATAGTGGGACAGGGATTCCCTCTGAGGTGTTGGCCCATATTTTTGAGCCTTTTTTTACTACCAAAGAGAGAGGCCAGGGGACTGGCCTGGGGCTGGCGCAGGTGTATGGCATTGTGCAACAGCATGACGGGTTTATTGGTGTGGAGACCGAGATGGGTGGGGGGACAACGTTTCGGCTTTATTTCCCGGTGTATGCTGTAACATGGCAATCGCGGCCGCAACCGCTCGCGGCCGCGTTACCTCAAGGTCAAGGTCAGGTCGTGTTAATCGTAGAGGATGAGGACGCCATCCGGCAGGCATTAGTCGAGGGCCTGGACTTGTTGAACTACCGCCATCTGGAAGCCCGCAATGGCCGCGAAGCATTGTCCGTGCTCGCCCAACACAGCGATCAGATTGCCCTGGTGTTGAGTGATGCCGTCATGCCACAAATGGGGGGTGTGGCTCTGTTTCACGCCCTGAGGGAACAGAAATTGGCGATTCCGTTTGTGATTGTCACGGGCCATGCGGTAGAAAAGGATATGGAGAATCTGCGGGCTTTGGGATTATATGGCTGGCTGAAAAAACCGCTGGAGCTATCTAAACTAGCCGAATTGTTAGCTCAGGGGTTGGAGCGCGAGGACAGGGGAAGTTATTTTCAACTTCAGAAAAACCTTCAGAGTTGGCAGTCAACACCCTATCATTTAGAGGGTCATTTGGTATCGCCAATTTTGTTTGGACTCATTTTACAATCAAGGCCGTACCTGCGGTGGCAACAGGCGTCCTGACGGCTGGTTTGACCAGGTCACAATTGTTTGCCATTCAAATTCAACTAAACACAGGCTTTTGAACCACACTCTTTCGTGTCAATCTTAAACAGGGTAACGATCAGTTCGTTTTTACAATGACACCCAACGAGCCTAAAAAGACCGACTGCCCATTGTTGCCGTAAGTAGCTGAACCGAAAAACCAAACAATTTGTTCGTTTGCTTCGACCTGGAAGCGAAAGGGGGTTGACGATTGCGCGTAAGCCATGTCGCCATAAGGGCCAAACACGTTAGATTTCGTGCGAATGGTGATTTGCAGGACATAACTTCCCCCAAACCAGTACCCCGTATAACCAGAAACCGCGACGATAGGATCATTTGTCAGGGGTACAACGGTAGCCCCGCCGCCGCCGCCGCCATGAGCCGCGGCCGCAACCGGCGGTGTGCCGTAATAAGCCTGAATATGGTCAATAATGTTGCCGTGGCGAATGTTGAGTTGCGTGAGCGGCTGTCCCCCTGTGACCTCGCTGTTATCGTCGAAGGGCATTTGCCCGGTTGCACCTGCCGGGCCTAAACGGCGGTAGCTGGTGGTGGGTTGGGGGAAAAGTTGGGCGATGGCCGCGGCCGCATCGCTGGGGGAGTACGCGGCCGCGGTGAGTGCATCTTGCATTTGTTGGGTCGTAATGGCCGGGAATACACCGGCCGCTTTTAACACCTGTCCCATTTGCAGGGCGGTGAGATTGGGGAAGTTTTGGGGATCCTTTAACGCCAGAGCCAGTTCAGATGGGGTGGTGTCCGGTAACGCGGCGACGGCAATGGCCGCATAATAAATCGCGTCGGCGACCTCATCACCGGCGGCAAAAGATACGGCACTGACATCCTGTGATGCGGCCGCTTTCAGCACGGCAATAAGCTGTTTGGCCTCAATCAGCGGTGCCTGGGCCACAATATGCCTGGCCACCTGATCAATGCGATGACCGGCTTCTATGTCTACTCTGGCTAATTCAATAAGATGTTCACTCATCATGTTTTCTTCCTGGATTTCAGATTACGGGCTGTATACAGTGTCAAGAACGGTTGTCAGATCGGCGGCGGCACGCAATGGGAAAAGTTGCGACAACGCAGTGCCGGTATCTGACTGACTGAATGCGGCCGCTTTCAGGGCCTGGGCCATTTGGGTAGGGGTCAGGACGGTTTCGCGGAAGTTCATCGCCAGCAGAACGGCCATCTGTAAAGCGTTGATACTTGGGTTGGCCGCATGAAGTTGTGCGGCCGCGTCCGTCCCACTGGTCTGTTGGCTGAGCAACTGTTGGATTTTCTGCTGTGTCGCGGGGTCAGGATAAGCCGCCTTAATCGCCCCTATGACATTGGCGAGGTTGGCAGAAACACCCTTCAAGGCAGTGGTGGCGGCCGAGGCAGTGTAACCAGATGCACCCAGCGCCCAGGCCAGTTGCGTCAGACTCGTAGCCGATTCGGGGAAGTTGCTTTGTAACAATTGCACAAACCCCGCCGCATCATCATTGTAAGTGGCAAACGCCTGTTTAAGACGGGGTGCGGCATCTGCCGCCATGACCTGAACGGCATGGAACTGTTGGGCCATCTCTTGCGGCGTAGCCGGATAAGCCGCCCGGATAGCCGCCATAAAATCGGCCATGCTATGCAACGGGAAGATTTCCGGCAGGGTACTCATGGCGCTGGCACTGTCATAACCGCCCTGGAACAGAGCCTGGGCCATTGAGGTGGGGGTGGGAACCGTATCCGCAAAATTCATTACCAGGAGAACCGCCATGGGCAGGGCATTCAGGTCGCTGTGCGCGGTATGAATCAATTGGGCGGCCTTTTGCGCCGCTGTTTGTGAACTTTGCAACTCCTGAATCTGTTGTTGTACCGACGGGGTAGGATAAGCCGCCTTGATGGCCGCCAAAACAGCGGTTAAGGAAGACCCCGATAGAGCGGAAAGGGCCTGTGTGGCGACCTGGCTATCATAAGGCGTTTTGGCAAGTGCCCATGCCAGTTGCGTCAAAGATTTGCTTGATTCGGGGAAATACCCCTGCAACAAAGTCACCATGCCGGGCGCATTGGTAGCAAACTGAGTGGAGAAGGCAGCCATGATCTGCGGCGCGGCCAGGGGCGCAATGACACCTGACGCATGGAGTTGCGTGGCGAGTTTCTCCGGGGTGAGATGCACCACCTGAACCGTGACCGGCGCACTCCAGGCACTTGTTTGCCCCTGCACGTTGGTTTGTACATGGCCCGGATAATTGCCATCGGCCACCTGACTAACGTCCAGAGCGTAGGTCAGGGCTTGAATATCGGGGCGCACGGGGATGAGGGGGCCATCGTCTGTGTCGCGTAGCACAAAATTATAAGAGTCGGCATAACTTACCTGATCCCAGTGGGCAACGACATTGGGGGATACATATTCGAGCCGCAAACCGGTCGGGGGATCGAGAACCAGGAGGCTCTGGTTGGGACTCCAGCCGCTAACCCCACCTGTAATGCCTGCGTTGACACGGGCGGTATAGGTGACACCCCTGGTGAGGTTTGTCATATCAAACGTGGTTTGGGTGGCGGGGGGTGTTGCCCCGCTTTGTTGGGTTTCCCCGGTCGCCACGAGCCTTGCCCCGTCGTAGAGTTCTACGTTGTAGCGGGTTGCGCCAGTGACTGCCGACCAACTGATTGTTGTCACATTGTTAGCGTATTGGAGGGTGTTAATCTGGGGCGTGGTGAGCAGAACCAGGGTTATGGGTTCACTCCATGCGCTGGCAAGTTGATTGGCGGTCGCTTTGATAACGGCGGTGTAAATGTCAACCGGGACGCCTTGTACATCAACATTTACCGTTGTGGCGGGTGGGGCCGGTGGGATGGCGGGCGGGGTAGTGGCACTGCGGGTCAGTTGGGGATCGCGGCCGCGAATCTCCACCACATATCCCGTTGCCATGAGCACCGACTGCCACGTCGCCTGCACCTCTGTGCCGGTGTAACTGAGCGTCAAACCTGACGGAATATCCAGCAGTGTAACCGGAAGCTCAGCACTCCAGGGGCCAACTAAGCCATTGACGACAAGCTGGACACGCGCCATGTACTGCGCCCCTCGCGCTACCGTCGCCGGAATTGGCACTTGAAGCGTCGTTGGTGCAGGTGTCTGGGGATTGGGTTGGGCAACCGTACCAGAGGCGACAGCGGTGTTGGTGCTATCGCGCAGTTCAAAATTATAAGATTGGGCCAGGTTGCTCCCCGTCCATGAGGCAGAGACAACATCATTGGCATAACTGACCCCTGTCAGCGTAATCAGACCAGGGACAAGCACCGTGGTAGATGAAGGAACAAACGGGCTGGGAATTGTTGTTTGTGCCGCCCCGACCGCCTGTACCCGCACTTTGTAATTGCCTGTGGCGATACTGGTGGCAGGCACATTTATGACCGGTTGTGCGGCGACGGGGATATCCGGGAACTCAGCAACAACCGTATCGTGTTCACCCGCCAGGTATTGCACCGTGTAACGGGTGGCCTGGTTGACATTCGCCTGCAAGGTGATGATCACCTCGCCATTGCTGAAGCTGAGTCCGGTGATGGTGGGGTGGTCGAGATTAAAAATTGAACTGTTGGAGTAGGCAATATCGCCCGCGGCCGCGCCAGGGGTCTGGGTAATCGCCTGGACGGATACAAACACCGGGCCAGCCGGGATACCTTCCGGAACATCAATCGAGAGACTCAAGGTATTGGGTAGATTGGTAATCGTGGCCGAAGCGGGGGGGGTGATTGCTGTGTGAGCCGCGTTCACCAGTTGCCCGACGTATTGACTGGCATTGGGAACCCCATTGCTCCACTGCGCCGTGATTTTCCCGTTCCCATAACTGACACCCGTTATATTGACATGCCCCAAAACGGTGAGAGAGGTAGCGGCCCCCGGATCACTTGTGCCGCCATCACCCGCCGCCACAATCTGCACGGTGTACGTGTGTCCATCGTCTACCGCAACGGGTACAGAAAGCGCGGCTGTCGCATCGGTCTGTTTGTAGGCCGCACCATCCCGCTTGACAACAGCCGCATACCGGCTGGCGTTTGTTACGCTGGCCCAACTGACGGTCAGTTGACCCTGGCTGTAACTGAGCGTGGGTGCGGCCGGGGGGTTGGGGCGTGGGGTGGTGGGGGTGTGACCACTGCCCCCGTTATGATGGTTGCCATGTGAGTCAATACTACCGACCACACCCCCGACGATAATCCCAACAACACCCAAAATGGGAACGCCGATAGTCACGGCGGTGGCTCCGGCAGCACCATCAACAAAAAGCTCTGCGGCCGCGGCCTCCACACCCTCACAAATCAAGAAATCCTTAACCGCATCCAGCCCCCAGACAATCCCTTCGACGGCCAACAGTTTGGCCAGGTTTTTGGGGTCTTTCACCAGATTATCGAAAATGCTCGCGGCCGCGCTGGTAATACAATCCACAAAACTATTGCCAAGCGTATCCCAGGTAAACGCACCCGTCGCCGGAAACGGCACATTCAACAGGGCATTCACAATATTGGCGGTGATCAACGGATCACTCGCATACACACTGCTTCCGGCAACCAGATTCAACGTCCCATTGATCGTAATCTGTAAGAATGGGGAAGCGGTGGTTTGCCCGGATGGGGTGATCATTTTGATCGAAAAACTAGGCGTAATATCCACCTTCGAGCGGATCGGTATTTTTATGATACCCGCGGCCGGGCAGGCTCCATCCAGATTTAGATTGTTAAAATCGAAATCAGGCAACTTAATTTTGCCCAACCCCCAGTTGGTCACACGAAAACCATCATCATCCCAGACAAAATCAAACGAGGGGCGTCCAAACACGGGCACATCCTGGTCGAGGGTAATATGCCCATTCACGGTACTCGCCTTAACGCTCATAAGCAGGCTGGCGATGGGTGTCCCAAACAGCCCAAATCCCCCACTGAGCGTAAAAGTAGAGGTGGCACTATTGATTGAAACAACAGGCCCTTTGGTGGGATCGGCCAGGACTGGTTGATTGTTGCCATCGGTAAAGGGGCCACGATAGAACTGGATAAACCCCCAATCAATAGGTGTGAGATAACCGCCGGTGGCAATAATGCCGTTGTTGGTGACGGTGACATCAATGTGGAAATCTTTGATGAAGAGAATATCAACATCAGTCGCCGCCCGAAAGCCCGCCAGAAAATCAACCTTTGTCGTCTTCTTTTGCGCCCGATCCTCTAGCATCAGGGAAACAGGGTTGGGCGCGTAATACAACATCCCATTCTTGAGGCGGATAGGTAGCGTATCACTGGGCCAGGTTGTGTTGAAAATTTTGCCAAAGAAAAGACCAATATCGAGGTTATCCAACTGGATAAGAACAACCGCCGGGGCGTTGTTCTTAAAATAGATAAACCCTCTTAAGCTGAACACATCAGAAAAGCTGACATCTCCCCCCAGAGCATATTGGGTGTCAGATTGTGTGCCGTCAAAGTTGTAGTTAAAGTCGAAAAACAGGGCATTGAGGCTGAGGGCGGGAATCCCCAGCGGATTATGAATGGCCTGGGTGGTGGCAATATGGGCGTTAGCCTGCGTCGTTGTGATGTTGTTGGTGGTGGTACGGACTACCTGTAGATCACCATGAAAGGTATAGGGCTGATCAATCGTTACGACAATATCGCCCGTCAGGGTGAAGGTGTTCGCCTGCTGAACCAGATATTTGAGGACAATATTCTTAAAGGATAGGAAACCCAGTAAGGTCAACTGGCCCAAGCTTGCTTCAAATTCTGATTGCGTGGCATCAGGGGCAATATATCCCTTCACTTTGAACGGGCCTTGCGTTGTAATGCCCAGTAATTGGGCCACCTGCGCCAGCAAGCCACTGCCAAATTGCAGGGTGGCGTAGAAATTCAGCCCGCGTTTCGCCGTACTGCCCACCCCATCTCCCAACTGCAATTTACCCATCATTAACTGTTGGGTATTGGCGCCAACATCATAACTTGCCAGAGCTATCCCGGCGGCCTCTACCGTAATGATAGAATCAACCACAGCGAGCTTCTGGCTGATTTGTGCAAAACGCCAATTTTTGAGTTGGGCCACGAGGACATAACCCCAGGTGGGATTGGCGGGTGTATCCGGGGTCACGGGCAATTTTTGCACGAGCAAAGCCACAAGCCCATACATTGGTGAGGTGTCATTGGCCCCCACCACCAGTTCTCCCCATGCCAAAAAAATCTCTTTGGTGAGGTTGACTTCGATACCGGCCTGGAATTGGAGCGGTGACGGGAAATCGGATGGTTGCGGGGTTGCGGAGACAATGGTTGAATCGCCCGATATCGCGGCCGCGAGCACCGCCGGACTTAGCTGTGTTGTATTACTGGCGGTCACGGTAATCACCGTATCCACCGTTCCCGCCCCCAGGGCCAGCGTAGCCTCACCCCAAATATTCTCCCCTATCGTAAAAATGCCATACAACTTCCCTGACGATGGTGTGGTTTCATCTGTACCGGAGCGATGAATTTCACCCCCAAGTGCCTGGACAGCAAATTGCGAAGACCCGAAACCAAACGACCATTCGGTTATGGCATCACCAACGAAATCAAATTTGCCCGTCGCTGGAACAAGCGTCGCTTCCGCCCCGACAATGGTTAAACTCGTCGGAAAACCATAACCCGTGGGCAAACGCCATTCTGACGACAAGAGGCGTTGCAACAACTCATTAAAATCAAACGTCACCTGATGATCAAGTCTGCCGTTTAATAACCACGGCGATGACCCATCCTGACGGCTACCTTGCACCGTAAACCGGGCACTCCCCACCGCCAACGAACCGGCTATCACCCCCGTGACAACCTTAGCCGCCGTGGCGTTGGCCTGGGTTATCTGCAAATCAATAACAATCGCCTCCAGCGCAAACAGATTAGGGATAATCTGCCAGTTCAGTTGGCTTCGCAACCCAAATTTTGCCTCGGTGATGTACCCATTCACGCTGTCATACGCCATGCCAAAAGCGACCATTTCAAAGCCTGCATCGGTTGGCATGGCAGAAGGCAGGGCGGCTGTCACATTACTGGGTGAAGCAAAGTTAGAAATATCAGTTAAGGCAGTTATCTGCGCCGATTGTACGCCCAGTGCCAGACGCCAGATGCCTTGTTGGTCGAAGGATGTCATCACCCCAACTTGCACTGAACCCAACGTCATCAGCGACATCAACTCACCCGTAATCACACGATTGCCGTCATCACGGGGATTAAGGACGTTTAGCCGCGCCCTGATTTGATCCATCTTAAACCAGGGCAAAGCCGCAATTGACCAATTTTGAATCTGGAAGGCAATCGAAAAGGCGGTGATTTGGGCCGTCGGTTCCAGGGTAACGGAAAGTCTGAGTTCTTCCAGGCTGAACCCACTTACCGTGCCGACTTTCGTCAGGGAACTACTCAGGGCGGTGCTGTTGTTGTTGACTAGTTGGGCTGTTTCCGCAAGGGAAAAGGGTTGGCTTACACTCGTTGCCGCAGTCAGCGTCCACGCGCCGTTCGCATCGGGCACCTGTAGTTGGGCATCAATGGGGTCAAGGGTACCGAGCTTAAAGCGGCCGCTAATAATGCCCGCTGTTTCAGTGAAATAATCATTCGCCGACTGATAAACGTTGACTTTAAGCCCAAAACCTAACTGTTCTAGTTCTAGTACGGTGGGGATAATCTTCCAGCTTGGAACGGTTGAGTTGTTTACGTCAGGAACCGGCGTCAGGGTTGCCGCGAGATACCATTTCCAGACACTACTCCCAGGGGGATGTTGCAGGGTCAACTGCTCAAGCGTTATTTGCCCCAGACTTTCAAATTCTGTGGGTACAGACAACCTGTTCCCCCCAAATAACGCATATATATCGGCTAAAGAGCCGAGGTAGAATGGCTTAGCCAGACCTAACTGCCAGGGCAGATAACCTGTGGGCAACTGCAAATAAGCATCCAGTTCATGGGTGCTGTCTATATGAAGTTTTGTCACAAGACGGGGCACATAATATTTATCAGAGGTGCTTGTGACTCGTGTTACCAGCAGTTGGGGTTTAAGTGACCCCAGGCTGATATTGGCTAACCCCAACACAGACCAGGTTGGTCCGGCATCGCTACTGGTCAAAACGAGGGAATTTGTCGCACTGTTAAACTGCAAAACCGCGTTATCAATGGTCGCCAACGAATCAACCCAACTCGTTGCCGCACCAACCGAATAAATATCGGCGGGGGCTAATTCATCTGATTTCAACTGCGCGATACTCATACTGCCTAACGCTATTTCTAAATCAAGTTGTAGCATGGCAGATGGTACGGTAAAGACAAATGTCCCTTGAACACCTGTTTTGTTGTAAATATCCAGGTGGCCCACCACAGTTACAGAAGAAATCGTGGCACTAAGTTGTGCGTCACGAAGGGCGATTGTTTGGCCCGTTTGATTGAGTAGGGTAACAAACGGGGTGGTGATATTACCGGCTTTGACCATAGCGGCGTTCAGATCAAAGTTTGTCCCGGCTGTATGCAAGCGGTCGTATAAGGCGCGTAGTACCGGATCAACCGGTAGCGATTTATCAATGAGAATCGTGGCATCGTCAGACCAGGCACTGCGCGAATTATCAGCAACAGCCCGAACCCGCGCCTGATAAGTAGCCTGCTCGCTTAACTCATTAAAGGGAACAAGCGCATGATATGAATTGTCTTTTGACGTATAGGTGTAGGGTGCTACCGTTGTATCGGTACTGTTTTGCACGACCACATTGTATTGAGTGGCCTTATCAACCTTCGTCCAGTCCACATTCAAACCGGCCAACGTGAATTTGAGTGTTGGGGCCGCAGGTTTTGCCAGTGCGATGAGCGTAACCGGGGTGGGGGTTGAGGGTGGCGCAACCAGCCGTAAGGAGACATCTAATGTCGCACCCGCCACAATGGCACTCCCGGAAACGGTCGCTGTGTTATTGGCATAGGTGATGGTTGGCAGGGGTGTTAAATCTGCTCCCTGTCCATCCTTGACAATAACCTCTACCTCATAACCATCCGGCACATCCCCTGGCTTCCAGGTAACATGGACTACGCCATCTTCAAAAAAGATTTCCACATCGCTTGGATTGATGATGTTTGATCCAGGCATAATCGGTTTCCTACTCTCTGGTATGAAGTGGCTGGCACTTCAAGGATTGTGGTGAGCAAAAACTGGCATACGACCTTGAATGGTTATCAAGGTGTCTTCTCAATAACTTGGGGTGGCTCGGTCAGGAGACCGGCCACAGCCTCGAAATATTGAGAAATTTCAGATGGGACATATCAAACCTATCAACCGAGGAAAGTTAAACGTGATATATCTGTACCGGGTAGTACAGAACGGATGGCAATTAAATCATTCCCGATGGGCGTACCAGCCATTATCTTAACTTGAGCGGCCATGAACCGTGTGTCAATTTCGTGCTCGATTAGCAGGCTTGTCAGTAACAGGTTTCGGGCCAGTGCGGGAATGGTTTGCCAGGGCTGGGAAGTCGGGTTTTGCAGGTTCGCCTGGAAAATGGTTGCCCAAAGCGACCAAAATCCTACCGTTTGTAATGTGTGACGAATGGCAGTGACAAACGAGCTAACTACTGGCGTAAAAAGCACCTGGTTTACATCAACCTGCGCCTGAACCAGTTGTTTCACCAGCGCATCCAGTTTTGTCCAGGCGTTATTGACAACATCCCATGCCTGAGTACGGTTGATAACGCGACGATCTTTACCATCCGTGAGCGTAGGATTGTGGTAATTAAGGTTTAACCCTTTAAGCGTCGCCAGCACGCGTGTGTTCAGATCAGGTTGGTGGGGATTTTGGTTTTGGAACTGTTGAATCTGTTGGGTGTTGGGTGTCACCCAGACCATCGTTTGGGCGGTGTTGGCCCAGGTTTGGAGACGCTCCGAAGGGGTTAAATTGAGCCAACCATTTTGATAGAGTTGGAGAGGGGTATAGCTCACTTTGGTATACGTGAACAAATTGAAGGTGTAATCACCGGGAATACTATAGAGGATCTGCCCCATTTCATCTGTAGAGAGATCAGGTGAAAGCCATGACAGCGCGGCCGCGGTAAAAAGTGTTTCCCAGTCAGTATCAGCCAGACGTTGCCGGTTCACGAGCTTGGGTTTAATCGTCTGCCAGAGACCATCGGCATTGGTCTGGAGAAACTGTATCGCCTCGCTCATACCCGGTTTCTCCCCTTTCGCCCGAAAACAAGCCGTACACATCAACTGTTGATTAACCCAGGCGCGATCAAACTGGCGGCGGTTGATGCCTATAGATAAGTCAACGAGTCGCCCATCTATTGTGATGGTTTCACTTTCATCAGCTACCGAAACCTTCCGCCCAGGGGGGATGTCTACGGATAGAGGTGACTCACAGTAGACGCAATAAGCACCAGCGGCGTCAATCAGTTGATGCCGCAAACGTTTATCCGATTCATACGGACTGATGGTTTTGGTGGGCATTTTCAAAACTGGGCGCATAGACACTCCCTCAGCCTTGCCATGTTGTAGGTGCCGTGCCAGGCATTACTTCACGTAAGCTATTCTGGTTGGATGAGCCAAAAACATTTAACCAGACGCCCCAAAAGCCTGCGGCCGCGATTGTCTGTTTTAACTGTTCCAGCATGATGGGTTGGAGTGCCGGGTAATCCTTTAGCGTCTTAACCAAAAGGTCTCTCATTACAAGAGCCTTAAAATAGGCCAATGTGCGAAGCTCAACACGCCTGTCCAAAAAATTCGCTCCATCATTACCCGGCACAACAGCATTGAGCTTAAAAAGTTCGATAGTCGCTTTGATCGCGTTGGCCCCAGGCAAAAATGACCGTGCGGCCACATGCACCGCCAGGGTTATTTTCCGGTGTGTTTTTAGCTCATTGAGAACAGCCAAAAGCCTGGTCAGTGAATTGGTGATTTCTTGGGTGTTGGCTAAACGGAAATGTAGACGCAACCCATCAACTGTATATACATCTTCACTGCTCTCCGCAACATCCGCCAAAGAAAAATTTCTGAACTGGGTATTCATGGCATCAAACAAGGCACTTAAATTCTCAAGAAGGTTTTTAAGCGTGTTTAAGCCAAGTAACCTGGCTAAGTCATGCAACTGGTAAAGGCTATCGAATTTAGGAAACGGAACATTTTGCACGCCGTTATGGATGGAAACGAGGT
>JADJUV010000115.1 GCA_016716885.1 Candidatus Trichofilum aggregatum
TCTCTGCGTCTCTGCGGTTTAATTTCTTAGAGGAGTTATTTTATGAAACAAAACATTTACCAACACCGTCTTGCCGTGGTGCGGACGATGTTAGAGGAGTGGCAGGTAGATGGCCTGCTCGTTACCAGCCCGGCCAACCGGCGCTGGCTCAGTGGTTTTACCGGTTCGGCGGGCAAGTTGCTCATCACGGCGGACAAGGCCCTGCTGGCAACCGATTTTCGTTACTGGACACAAGCGGCCGCGGAAGCCCATCAGTTCACCCTCTACAAACAAGTCTCCAGCCAGGAAGATGCCGACGCCTTCATCCGTAGTGCCGGGGCCGTTACCATTGGCCTGGAAGCGTTGCACACCACCCTCAACGAGATGAACAAAAACCGCCGCATTGAGGGGATCAACTGGAAACAGATTGGTGGGGATTTAGAGGAGTTGCGCCAGGTGAAGAGTGAAGAAGAGTTAAAGGCCATCCGCGCGGCCGCACGCATCACCGACCTCACCATGAGCCAATTCCCCAAACTGGCCCGCCCCGGCCTCACCGAACGACAACTGGCCTGGGAGCTGGAAAAATTCATGCGCGAAGCGGGAGCCGAGTCCCTCTCCTTCCCCGTGATCGTCTCTAGTGGCCCCAACGCCGCCAAACCACATCACCGCTGGTCGGAACGGGCGGTACAAATCGGCGACCCTATTATCGTGGATATGGGGGCGGTGATTGATGGGTATGGCAGTGATCTGACCCGTACCTTCCACCTGGGTGGCGAACCCAACCAGAAGTTTTGGGATGTGTACAGTGTGGTGGACGAGGCCCAGCGCCGCGCCCTGACGCAGATGGAACCGGGGATGCTCTGCCGTGAGGTGGATGCTCTGGCGCGAGATGTGATCGCGGCCGCGGGCTACAAAGAGCAGTTTGGGCATGGGCTAGGGCATGGGGTGGGCCTCGCCGGTCACGAAAAACCGCAACTGTCATCCCTGGCCCCGGATAGTGCTATCTTGCTGGAAGGGGTGGTCGTGACCGTCGAACCGGGTATCTACATCGAGGGCTGGGGCGGTGTTCGCATCGAAGACCTGGTGCTAACCACGGCCGAAGGGGTAGAATTTCTCAGCCAATGTCCGAAGACGCCGGTGATTGAACTGTAGGATGACATCAACGGATTAGGAAAGGAACGGATTTTTCTTTAATCCGTTCCTTTCTCCAATCCGTTGATGTAACCAAATAACAACGAACCAGAATATGGATGAGAACAACGATCTGCGAGAAGCGTATGACCTGTCTCAGTTGAGTGGCAAAACAAGGGGAAAATATGCCCAACAAGTGCGCCTGGGCGAACCTGACCTTGCTTGACCCCGCTCTCGTTCAGGTTGTGACGCTTGCCATGCGTCACGCTCATTACGAAATCCTGGAAGATGGCACAGTTTATGGCGAAATTCCTGGGTTTCAGGGTGTTTATGCTCAAGCCAACACAGAGGATGAATGCCATGAGGAACTTCAATGGTTGGAAGGTTGGATAGGCTTAGGGTTGCGTTTAGGCACGAGATACCGGGCTATGTGGTACGTTGATGTGTCCGCGGCCGCGCACAGCCGTGCCGGGTTGGGGCGGTACAGCGAAAACATGGCCCACGCCCTGGCCGAAGCCCGACCGGGGCAGGTGGCTCTGTTTCACAATCTGGGCAAAGGGGGCAAACGGCCCGAAAGCCTGCGCCATCTGCCCGCCCGTCAGGTGAACTGGGGCTACAAACCGTGGCGCATGGCTGTCTGGCTGGCTCACCTTTCCCACATCTCCTTCAACCGCCTCGTCCCCGATGCGGCACTCTTCCACAGCACCGAACATCTGCTAATGCCCCTGCACGGCATTCCCACCGTGCTCACGGTGCATGATCTCATCTTCAAGCTGTTCCCCGAACATCACAAAAAGCTCAACTACTGGTACCTAAACCTGGCCATGCCGCTGTTCTGCCGCCGGGCGACGGCTATCGTAGCCGTTTCGCAGGCCACCAAGCGGGATGTCGTCCAACATTACGGGATAGACGCGGCTAAAATTCACGTCGTACATGAGGCTCCCGCAAGTCACTTTAGCCCACCGCCCCCGGCCAAAACGACTCATGTACGGCAACAGTACGCTCTTCCCGACCACTATCTCATCCACCTCAGCACGATTGAACCCCGCAAAAACCTGCTCCGGCTCCTCGACTCTCTCCAGGCACTCCGACAAACCTTCCCTTCCCTCTCCCTCGTTTTGGCCGGGGGCAAAGGGTGGTTGTATGATGAGTGCTTCGCCAAAATGGAGGCGATGGGGTTGCAGGAGGCCGTGCAACTCCTGGGTTGGGTTCCTGATGACGATTTACCGGCCATTCTCGCGGCCGCGGACCTGGCCGTTCAACCCAGTTTATATGAAGGGTTTGGCCTGCCCCTGTTAGAACACATGGCCTCGGGGCAAGTGGTGGCTGCCAGTAACAGTAGCAGTCACCCGGAAGTGGGCGGGGACGCGGCCGCGTATTTTGACCCCACCCACACCGACGACATGACCGCCACCATCCGCCGCCTGCTCACCGACCGGGACGAATACGCCCACCGCCGCCAACTTGGCCTGGAACACGTGCGCCACTTCACCTGGCAACGCGCGGCCGCGGAAACCATCACCCTCTATGAACAACTATTAAAATTGTGAATTGTGAATCGTGAATTGTGAATGATGAATACGTTCACAATTCACGATTCACAATTCATCATTCACAATTCCCCATGCTCCGACTGCTCCGCTACCTGCCCTTCACCCTTCTCCTCATCCCCATCCTATACCTGCTCACCCTGGCGCAAGGGTTGGTGCTAGGCGATCCCACCGAATACACGATGATCGCCCACATCCTGGGCATCGCCCATCCGCCGGGTTACGCCTTCATCACCGTGTTGGGCAAACTATTCCAAACCCTCATCCCCTTCGGCGACATCCCCTGGCGGATGCACTTACTCTCGGCGGTAGGGGGCACGATTGCGGCCGCGTGCCTGTACGGGATTGTCAAAACCATAGGAACTCAGAGGAACTCAGGGGAACTCAAGGGAACTCAAGGGAACTCAGAACTCAGAACTCGGAAACTCAGCAGTCTCCAGCCCTCAGTCTCTCAGTCTCCACTCTCCCCGCCGCCCTCTTCGCCGCCTTCACCCTCGCCTTCTCCGCCGACTGGTGGCAACACGCCATCCACGCCAACCCGCACATCTGGACGGCAGTGTTTTTGGCCTTCAATTTGTATTGCCTGACGAAATGGGCCGCTGGCAACGGACTAACGGCCTCTTCCTCGAAACTCGAAACTCAAAACTCGAAACTTGTCTGGCTCTTCCTCTTCTCCTTCTCCGCCGGGCTGGGGCTGACCCACCATCCGCTGACTGTGTTCTCCTTTCCGGCGTATGCGATTTTTATTGTGTGGACGCGGCCGCGACTCTTGCTCGATGGGCGTACTCTGCTCAAAATGGTGGCCTTTGCTTTGTTAGGGTTGGCCTTGTGGCTCTACTTCCCCCAGCGAAGCCCATCAACCCCCTTCGGCCCGACCACCATGAACACCCTCAACGGCTTCCTCGATCACGTGCTGGCGCGTGGCCTCAGCGAAAGCCTGCCCTACTTCCGCCTAGTAGACCTGCCCAACCGCCTGACCGTTTTCTGGTCACTCCTACGCCTGCAATACCCCCTGCCGACGATTTTCCTGGCCTTGATTGGGGTGGGGTGGCTGGGGAGTGGGCGAGTGGGCGAGTGGGCGAGTGGGCGAAGGGGGGACGCGGAGACACGGCGAGGGGGCGATGCAGCGAATCTCAATCGTCAATCGAAAATCGTCAATCGTAAATTCTCAGCACTTTATGCTTTGGCTTTTCTCACCAACTTCGCCTTCGTGATGAGCCTCAAGGCGCAGGACATCATGGCCTATCTGTTGGGGCCGTTTTTGGTGGTGGCGTTGTTGGCGGGGATTGGCTTGTATGGGCTGGTGACGTTGGCGCAGGCGCGGTTGCGGCTGGATAACCGGGCGTTGGCCTTGCTGGTGGGGTTGCTGATGTTGTTGGGGCCGGTGAGTCAGATGGTGCGTAATGCGCCCCGTGTTTCCTTGCGGCAGTACGATGAAGGGGATGCTTACGCGGCCGCGGTATTCGCCTGGTTTGCGGGCAAAGGGGAAGGCGTCACCCTGCTGAACGATTGGGAACACCAGACGCCGCTCTGGTATCACGAATATGCGTTGGGTGAAACACCAGACCCCGCCGATGTGCGGCCGCGACTCGTTTCGGCCGTTCGTCCCTGGGTGGAATCGGTGTTTGATTTTCTGGGTGGTGGACCGGTCTACCTGAGCAACTACCGGCGAGAAATTGTAGAAGCGGGGTTCCGCTTGCGGCCGCGTGGCCCGTTTTATCAGGTGGTGGAACCTGGGAACACGACCCTGCCCCCGGAGTTGACTCCCGTGAATGACGGCGCGGCCGCGGATAGCGCCATTGTTCTGGTGGGTTACGAACTGCCCCAAACCAATGTGACCGCTGGCGATTATGTGCCCCTTACCCTGGCCCTCAGCGTGCCCATTACCACTACCGACTATTACGCCCCGGTGGTGACGGTGGGTGAGATGACCTTCGCCTTCACCACCGACAGCCACCTGATTACACCACTGTGGCAACCGGGTGAGGTGATTGTTGAGCGGTTTGATCTGGCCTTGCCCCACAACCTGCCCGGTGGCAGTTACCCGGTGACGGTGCGGTTGCAAAACCTGTCGCAAAACCAGGATGCGGGCTTTGTGGTCAGTTTGGGTGAACTCCAGGTGACAGAATCGGCGAACCCGCCTCGGTCTGGTCATTTATTGGCAAATTTTCGGCAGAAAGTGGGGTTAGTGGCGGCGGTGGCGCGGGCGGATGGTCGCGGCCGCGCTCCCTGGAGCATCCCCCTCACCGCCCACCCTGGCGATGTCATCCACCTGACCCTCACCTGGGAATGTCTGGCCGCGCCGGAGCAGAGCTACACCGTTTTCGTTCACCTCATCCGCCCCGACAACAGCCCGGTTGAACTGCTCCAGCCACTCGACTACACCCCGCTAGGTGGTTCCGCCCCAACGCACCTGTGGATTCCCAAATGGCTCCCCGGCCAACGGTTCACCGACCCGTACCGGCTGGAACTGCCCCCAGATTTGCCGCCCGGCACTTATTTTATTGAAGTGGGGCTGTATGAAATGGTGAGCGGCCGCAGGCTTCATCTCTCTGATGCCCAGGGCAATCTGGCCGGTGATCGTTACATCCTCGGCATGGTCGAGGTGCTACCCTAAGAGTAACTTGAATGCCTGCGACATATGTTTGGATTTTTGTTTTTAAGGAATCGTCTATGAACAATCGCGGCATTATTCAATTTGTCACGCTCAATGTTTGTTGTCGCCTTGCTCCTGGCAGGTTTCATTGCCTTCGACCGGTGGCTTTATCCTGTTTATGGTCGTTATGATTTCCTGCTCTATATTCTCTTGATCCTACTTTGTGGTTTGACCGGCCTAGTAGCAATTATAGGTGGTCTACTTGCTGTAATGGCTAAAAGCCAGCCAACATTCCGGCTGGGTTTGGTCTTAACGACACCTTTTGTCACCGTATTAGGGTTATGGGTTTGGTCAGCCGTCTCTGAAACTTGGATCAGAGAGCCACTTTTTGTACGACAGTTAAGTGTCTGGTTGATGACTGAAGAACCGGTAGTCTCAGCAATTCAAGCCTATGAAGCTACTAACCATGCTCTTCCAGTATCAATCGAAGATATGCAACCCACCTATTTATTTCCGCCTGATTGGCCTAATGTGAATAGACGTGCGATTCCTGCCGCGATTGGTCTAGACAACGTTCAAGTCACGTACGAATATTGTCTGTCTCAAATCAATGGGCAAAGTACGTGGATCCTCTACCTGGAAATGCCAGCAGCACCCAATGATTGGCTTGATTTTATGCGCCAATGTATCGCCCTGATCAACAATACAATCCGAATGTGCCCGTGTTGGGCGGCTGGGCTTTGATAGAGCGCGACACGGAAAGTTACGCCGACTATTGTTAAATCATCAATTCTATTCCCTCAATAAACAAAAAAAGCCCGCCGGACTCTACAACCCGGCGGGCTGCCTCTACGCACCACGCACCACGTCCCTACCCCATCTCCCCATACGCGGCCAAAAACCGAATCACCGTCTCCGTGCCGCGCACGTAGTTGGGCAGGTAGAACCGCTCGTTGGGTGAGTGAATGCGGTCATCCGGCAGGCCAAACCCCATCATAATCGTTTCTATGCCCAGGTCTTCCTGGAACAACCCCACCACCGGAATGGAACCCCCTTCACGCATGAGCACCGGCTCGTTGCCGAATACCTGGGCCAATGTCTGCCGCGCCGCTTGCATGGCCGGGATGGCGTAATCGGTGATGCTGGCGGGGGCGCCGCCACGTGGGGTGATCTGTACCCGCACTGAGGGTGGGGCGATCTTCTCGACGTAGGCTTGCACGAGTTGGGCGATTTCGTCCGGGTTTTGGTCAGGAACCAGGCGGAAGGACATTTTGGCGTGAACTGTTGAGGGGATGATGTTCTTCGTGCCGGCGTCGGTGTAACCGCCGATGATGCCATTGACATCCAGGGTAGGCCGTGCGCCCATGCGCTCGTTGACGGTGAAGTCGGCTTCGCCCCAGGTTTGGGGGGCGCTGGTTTCTTGCTGAACACGGGCGTCGTCGCGGGGGTACTGGGCTAACAAATGGCGCTCTTCGGCGGACAGCGGCCGCACCCGGTCATAAAACCCCGGTACTTGCACCGTGCCCTCAGCATCCTTGAGCTGGCTGATGATGTGGCACAGGGCATTGATGGGGTTGTTGACCGCGCCGCCATACGTCCCGGAGTGCAGATCATGATCCGGCCCGGTCACATCTATGAAAAACACGTACAACCCGCGCAAGCCGTACACAATGGCCGGTTGGCTGGGACTGATCATGGCTGTGTCAGAGATGACAGCTACATCGGCTTGCAACAACTCTTGATTGGCGGCAATAAAATCCCCCAGGTGTGGGCCGCCGATTTCTTCTTCCCCTTCAATGATGAATTTGACATTGACGGGCAAGGAACCCGCGCCTTTGAGGTAGGCCTCAACCGCCTTGATGTGCAGATGGGCCTGCCCTTTGTCATCGGCGGAACCACGAGCATAGATAAAATTGTCGCGGATGGTGGGTTCAAAGGGGGGCGAAACCCAGGCGTCGAACGGCTCAGCGGGTTGCACGTCGTAATGGCCGTAGATGAGAACGGTGGGTTTGCCTGGCCCGGCATGGAGCCAGTCAGCGTAGACAATGGGGTGCAGGGGGGTGGGGAAGATTTGCACGTTTTCTAGCCCGGCGTTACGTAACGATTGGGCCACAAACTGCGCGGCCGCGACCACATCTTCATTGCGCTCCGGTTGGGTACTCACACTGGGAATGCGTAACAGTTCAATCAGTTCGTTCAAATTTGCTTCTTGGTGCGCCTGAGCATACGCCAGGGCCTTTTCTAAATCGGTCATGTTATTCAACTCCAAATGGTTCGTGGTTTGAGATGGATGGGGTATAATCCGCTGGTTTTGCCCCTACTGGGCAATAACAATTATGTTGAACACAGATGAGTCTACTGAAAGAAGCCACGAATTGCACGAATTAGCACGAATTTTTCTCTGGTGACTTTGCGTTCTTTGCGCCTTTGCGTGCGTTTTTTCAGTGGACTCATCCGTGTACGAAAAGTAAACGATGAGGCGGATTATACCCTGATTGGTAAATTGGCATGAGTGAACCCGCGGCCGCAACTCCCAACAGCTTACCCCCTATCGCTCTGCTAGAGAGTGTGTTATTTGTTGCCAGTGGGCCAGTCGCGGTGTCCCGGCTGGCTACTACGTTAGAGGTAACGGTCGCGGCCGCGCGTGCGCTCTTGCATGAACTAGAAACGGTGTATGCAGGGCGGGGTCTGCGCCTGCAATGGACGGGCGATGCGGTGCAATTGACCACCGCCCCGGAAGCCAGTGCCGTGGTGGAGCGGTTTCTGGGGCTGGAAGTGACCAGCCGCCTCAGCCGGGCGGCCTTGGAAACATTGGCGGTGGTGGCCTATTTGCAACCGGTAACGCGGCCGCAGATTGACGACATTCGTGGCGTGAACTCCGATGGGGCGTTACGCACGTTGCTCAGCAAAGGACTCATCGAAGAAGAGGGACGGCAGGAAACTCCCGGTCGCCCTATTTTGTACGGCACGACGCCAGAATTTTTGCAGCATTTTGGTCTGGCCAGCCTGGAAACGTTACCGCCCCTGCGCGACGAGGAAGAGGAGTAAGTCCCTGGATTTTTACGAATGAGCTACTAAAAAACCCACGCAAAGGCGCAAAGAACGCCAAGTTTTTCACTTGGCGACTGGGCGTCCTTCGCGTGAGAATTCTTATGGCCGATAAACTTAATGAATATGGAAGAACGATTACAGAAAATTATGGCGGAAGCGGGGCTTGGCTCACGGCGGGCGTGTGAGGAGCTGATTCGCGCTGGGGTGGTGCGGGTGAATGGACAGGTGGCGGTGTTGGGCACCAAGGCCGACGCGGCACGGGATGAGATTACCGTTCGCGGCCGCGCCATCCAGCGCGAAAAAATGTTGTACATTATGCTCAACAAACCCAAAGGGGTGCTCTCCTCCACCGAAGATGAGTTGGATGAGGGTCGTCGGACGGTGCGTGATCTGGTCAACTTGCCCGGCCACCTCTACCCGGTGGGGCGGCTGGACAAACCCAGCGAAGGGTTGATCCTGCTCACTAACGACGGCCACCTGGCCCATCGGCTGACCCATCCCCGTTATGAACATGAAAAAGAGTATCTGGTGCTGGTGTATGGACAGCCCTCGGCGGACACGTTGGCCCAATGGCAACGGGGTGTCCTATTGGATGGGCAGATGACGGCTCCAGCCAGGGTGCGGGTAGACAAAACCATGCCCGATGCCACCTGGCTGACGGTTATCTTGCGGGAAGGCAAAAAACGACAAATTCGCCGGGTCGCGGCCGCGTTAGGGCACGAAGTCCGGCAACTCATCCGTGTGCGTATCGGCCCACTGGTGCTGTCCGGCCTTGAAACCGGCCAATGGCGTCACCTGACCCCGGCTGAGGTACGCGCCTTGCGTGAAGAAGTAAAAAGTGACTTGTGAGAAAAAAGAAGGTACACAGAGATCACAAAGGTGAAGGCACAGAGATTCACAGAGAAAAAGCCAGATCGTTTTGCTGTGTTCCTTGACGGTGAAAAATCTTTTGAGGAGTTTTCTTTGACTGAACATACTTTCCCGGCCGCTATTGCCATTGATGGCCCGGCGGCTTCGGGTAAAACGACGATTGGTAAAATATTGGCGGACCGGTTGGGTTATCTCTTTTTAGATACCGGTTCGATGTATCGGGCGGTTACTTTGGCCGCTCTGCAACGTGGGTTAGATTTTAACGACGAAGCGGCGATTGAAGCCCTGGCCGAGCAGATTGATATTCACATTGAGAATGCGAATGAAGCGGTGGATGGGTATCACTACACCGTTTATGTGGATGGGCAGAATGTCACCCTCGAATTACGGATTCAGGCGGTGGATCGGCATGTTTCCCAGGTGTCAGCCTATGCGGGGGTGCGGCGGCAGATGGTGAAGTTGCAGAGAGCGTATGGGGATCGCGGCCGCGTGGTTATGGTGGGTCGTGACATTGGCACGGTGGTGTTGCCCCAGGCCCCGCTCAAATTGTACGTGGTGGCCTCAGCCGAGGAGCGAGCGCGGCGGCGCTGGTTGGAGCGCCGGGATAAGGGAGATAGTCTCAGCTATGAAACCATCCTGGCCGATGTGATCCGGCGGGACAAGATAGACAGCGGCCGCGAACATTCCCCCCTGCGCCCGGCGGATGATGCGGTGATGATTGACAGTAGCGGCCGCGAGCCAGCCCTTATTTTGGAAGAGATTTTGCAACTGCCCTGCTTTACTCTGGAGAAACACCCGCCCCGCTAGAGTTTCCCATAAGCGAGGCACACCAAGATGGATGAAAAACGAGGAACTTTGGGGAACTCTTGCCTCTTTGCCACTTTGCCACTTAATCTCGTGGGAAGCTGAATTTCTCCAGCCACGCGGCCGCGACATCCCACTTTTCCCCCTTTTCTGGCTCCGGCAACGGACCGGGAATATGTTGGCCCCAGACCTCGGCATACCACTGGGAAGAAGCAACCCCTGGCAATGTACGCACAAACGCATAAAGTTGTTGGGCTTCAGCTAACGCGCCTTGTTGGGCCAGGTAAAGGGCCAGATTAGCCAGCACGCCTGGCAACTGGTCGTCATCTTTCCGCTCCAGAAATAGATGGAGTTGGCTCATCAACCCTGCTCGAAGGGCGGGATCAGCCGGGTCTGTCGCCAGACGTGCCCGCAGATGAAGCACTTGGGCCAATTCCAACAGTCTGGCGTACAAAGAAGGCTCCAAAGTCACCGTGACCGGTTTTTGCACGGTAGCCCAATCACCCAACCCCGCCGCGGCCGCGAGAAGCAGATGATAGCTGTTCATGACAACCCAAATATAGTTGATAGCCTGAGCAATCTGCGACGCCTGGTGTGCATCTTCACGCGCTCGTTCAAATTGCCCCAGGTGTAGCCATACAAAACTACGCCCCATATGCCCCCGCGCCATATCCTGACGACTGCCCAAATCATGCGCCAGTGCCAGACTCCTTTCACTTAAAGCCAGGGCTGAGGCTGACTGGCTCGACTCCAGGATATCCAGGCTCAAGTTAAATAGTGCTCGCGCCATCCCCCCCTTGTCACCAATCCGTTCCGCCAAGGCCAGACATTCTTCCAAATAAGGCCGCCGTACAACTGCGTCCGGTGTGGCGATAGATAATTTGTGTAAGACATTGATCATGCCCCACTGATCGCCCAGTTGCCGATAGAGGGCTAAGGCCGCCTGACCCACCTGTTGGGCCACGGCTTTCTCCTGGTAAATACTCATAAGAAACGTCAGAAGCGTTAAGGCGTGGGCTTCACCGGGCACGTCACCGAGTGCCCGGTAGAGAGCCAGACTTTCTTCGGCGTAGGCAATTGCTACCGGGCGTTGTTCGATGATCCAGGGGGATGAAGCCAGTGAAGCCAAAACGAACGCCCGCAAGGATCGAATATCTTCCCCGGCTAACAATGGGCTGTCCAGTAAAGCCAGTGCCCGCTGTCCTAATACCTCGTCACTTTGACCCAGGATAAAATCGTAACCGCTATGCCAGATGAGGCCAGCTATCAGCAGGCGATCTCGTTCGGCCGAGGCTAGTAGTTGATCCAGATGTTGGTTGAGGTGGGTGGTGAGGGTAGCGCCTTCGGCATAGCGGCCGCGTCGGAGCATATAGGTCATCAGAGCGGGCAAAGCCTGGATCAGCCAGGATAATTGCGATTGGGCTACCGCCCACTCCCAACCCATGCGGACATTCTCCCGCTCCAGGTCAATCTCTTGTAACGCCTTCATCTGTCCGGCCCGTTCCAAGATGGACTCACGTTGCTGCAAAAAGGTGAGGTAGAACTGGCTGTGTTGCTGACGGGTGGTTGATTCGTCGGCCGTTTGGGCGGCCAAATGCGCGGCCGCGTACTGGCGTAGCAGTTCATGAATCTCAAACCGCCCCTCTGGAGTACGGTGGAGCAACGATTTGTTGACCAGGGCCAACAAGGTTCGTAAGGTGGCCCCGGTGATGGCCTGGGCCGCTTCCCGGCTGAAACCGCCGCGAAACACCGACAGGCGGGGGAAGATGGTTTGTTCTTCGGCATTGAGAAGCCGCCAGGAATAATCGAAGACGGCGCGGATGCTCCGTTGCCGCTCGGGGACATCGGCCATGTCGGTTTCCAGGAAGTCCAGGCTGTGGCTAATCTCCTGAGCAATTTCCTCGGCGCTGAGCAGTTCTAGCCACGCGGCCGCGAGCACAATTCCCAAGGGTAGCCCCTGCACCAACCGGCATATCCGGGCGATGGGAGCCAAATCCAGACCGCTGAGGGTGTAATCGGGTTGCACCCGGCGGGCACTTTGCAGAAATAGTTGGACGGCACTGTACGCGGCCGCGTCTTCCGGCGTCTCCCAATCAGGAAAATCCATGCCCGCCAGCCGCAACAGGTGTTCACTTTGCCGGTTGAGTCGTTCCCGCGAGGTCGCCAGTACCTTCACCCCCGGTGCATTCTGCAATAGGGCATCTACCAGGGTTGCCCCTTCTAGTAGATGCTCGAAATTGTCCAGAATAAGCAAAAGCTGTTTTTCGCGCAGGGTATCCAGCAGTTGTTGTTGGGGTGGTGCGCCTTCGTAAAAGGTAAAACCAATGGCTTCGGCAATGGCCGAGACGATGGTGTTGCTGTCGGCCAGGGGGGCCAGGGGGACGAAATAGAGGCCATGCGGGAAGATGGTATGGCCGCTGGTGTTTTCGCGTTGTTTCGCGGCCGCGGCGAGGGCCAGACTCGTTTTGCCCATGCCCCCCGGCCCGGTAATCGTTACCAGGCGCACCTGCGGATCAACCAGGAGTTGGGCCAGGTTGGCTAACTCCACTTCCCGCCCGACGAAGGGGGTGGTGCTGGTGGGCAGATTATGCGGCCGCGATGGGGACGCGGTGACATAGGGATGGGGCGACACGGCGAAAGGAGAGGGGGCGATGGGGAGAGGGTTTGACGTGGCGAAAGGGTGATTGTCCACCACTGTGCCCTCGTCGCTCACCGGCCCTTTGCCACTCTGCCCCTTTGCCGCTTTATCCGCCATCATCACTTCCAACTCCGCCCCCGCCAGCCGGATGCTGGGCAGGCGTTGTTGCCGGTCTTTGGCTAACATCCGGTAAACCAGATCAGCCAGGGCGTCGCTCACATCGGGGCGCAGGCGGTGCAAATCCGGGGTTGGTTCAGTGAGGATGGCTTTGAGGGTGGCGGCGATATTGTTGCCCCGAAATGGGGCGTGGTTGGTCAACATCTCAAACAGCAACGCCCCAAAGGCCCAAATGTCGGCGCGGGCATCCAGCTTTTCGCCGTTACACGCTTCCGGGCTGAGATAAGCCATCGTGCCCACCAGCATCCCCGATTGAGTCAGCCCTTCGCTTTGCAGGAGGCGGGCCGTGCCAAAATCGGTCAGACGGGGGGTGCCATCGGTGGCTAGAAGCACATTGGCCGGTTTGAGGTCGCGGTGGATGATGTTGAGCCGGTGGGTGCGGGTGAGGGCGTCGGCCAGGTCGAGGGCGATTTCGAGGACGCGGGGGATGGGCAGGGGGCCGTGTTTTTCCAGGTATTCCTGTAATGAGCCACCGGCCACGTATTCGAGGATGAGGTAATGGGTGTGCTCGTGGTTCGCGGCCGCGAGCATACGCACGATGTTGGGGTGGTGTAGCTGGCGCAAGGCTTCCCCTTCCTGGACAAAACGCGTCACCATATCCGGGTCGGCGGCCAGCAGTTCCGGTTTGAGCCGCTTAATCGCCACCGGCTCACCCGTCTGTTCATCTCGGCCCAGGTACACTTCACCCATTCCCCCCTGGCCTATCAATTTTTCAACGATGAAACGATTAGCAATCACACCTGGAACGGACATGACGGTAATTGTACCTGATTTGCCTTGCGGGTATGATTGCGCGACTTGTGAAATTTAAGCGATAAACTTCTTAACATCCAGGAGACTCCATGTCAATCCAACAACGCCTTGAAAACGAATCCACGCCTTTGATAGACGGCCAAACCGTCACCTTCGTCTGGGAAGGTGAGGATCCGCCGTTGTTACGGGGCGATTTTAATGGCTGGACGCAAGACCCGACCGAGGCGCCTACCTGGACGGAAGAAGAACCCGGTTTGTGGCTCCACCGACTGACTCTGCCCGATGATGCCTACATTGAATATGGCCTGGGTACGGATGAGGATCGCCAGCTTGATCCCCACAACCCACGAGTTACGCCCAACGGCATGGGGCAGATGAACCATTATTTTGCCATGCCCCAGGCAGAGTTGAATCTGTGGCATGTCAGGAAACAAGGAGTGGTTCGCGGCCGCGTCACCCACCACCGTGTCACTGCCCAACTGTTGGCACGGGGCAAAACACGCGATGTTTACCTCTACCAACCACCCACGGAGCAACCCGTTCCGCTCCTGCTCGTTTACGATGGTCAAGATTATTACCGCCGCGCCCAATTGCCCACCATCGTGGATAACCTCATCGCCCAGGCAAAAATACCCCCCATCGCCCTGGCCATGATCGCCAATGCTGGCCCACAAGCCCGCATGACCGAATACGCCTGCGCCGACTCGACGCTTTTGCATGTGCTTTACAGTTTGCTTCCGCTTGTGCAGGATAAGCTCAACCTGCTCGACCCGGTGCAACACCCTGGCGCGTATGGTGTTTTGGGGGCTTCGATGGGTGGGCTGATGGCAACGTACACCGGGTTGCGACTGCCGCACCTGTTTGGCCGAGTATTCAGCCAGTCGGGGGCTTTTTATTTTGATGAGTATGAGGCGGTAGTGGGGGAGTTAGTGCGGCATGGGCCGTTGCGGCCGCTACGCCTTTTTATGGATGTCGGTCAATTCGAGTGGCTTCTGGAACCCAACCGTCGTATGCACACACTCCTGAGGGAACGAGGCTACACGGTGGCTTATCGGGAATTTGCCGGTGGGCACAACTATCCGTCCTGGCGCAACGATCTCTGGCGTGGTCTCCAGTGGCTATTTGCCTAGTCCAACTTTATACAAATTCCTAGCCGGTTTAGTCGGAAGACCATCCCCCCTGACCCGCTTCCCGCCGGGAAAGGGGAAATACCAGAAGTGCCGATTTTCGAGCGCGGCCGCGCTCGAAAATCGGCACTTTAGAAAGTTCCCCGCCCCCAGGGGCGGGGTTAGGGGTGGGGCACTGTTTACGCACCACGCACCACGCACCACGTAACCCTACCCACAACCACCCCCAGAGGCCCCGCGCTTAATTTCTAGTTTCACCTTCGGCGTAAACAACAGTTCTTCATAATTGTGCGGGTCGGGTTCGGCAAAATCATAACGATCACCGAGCGCGGCCGCGAACCCATACGCCAGTTCATCCTCACCCACATTCGCCAGGACCGCCTCTGTCTTGAACTCCGCTGGCGCAAATGTCGCCAGCCAGCCATTGACCCCCCCTTCCAAAATGTACACACTGGGCACACTTTCGGCTTTTAGCTGTTGCCAGGCGGATGTCGCGGCCGCTTCGTCATTACTCATCACCACAATCACCGTGTTGGCTGGTTCCTCAAGGAGAGTCGGGGCCAGGGCAACCACGTCGCCAGCAGGTACGTGGCGGGCATCCTGGATGTGAAACAGGTTGAAATCAGCCTCGTCGCGCACATCCAGCATGATGATGTTCAGGCTGGTATCGTGGGTAATAGTCAATAGTTCGCCGGGATGAATTTGCACTTCCCGGTTGTCTAGCCGTACCCCTTCGGTAAGTTCTAGCTTGTTCCAGCGGTCAGCGTTGCTGGGCTGGCCGATGATGATGGTGGCGATGGCGACGACAACGATGGTCGCGGCCGCGGCATAGCGCCATTTTGGTTCTTTACTGATGTCCTTCTTGCCCACCACTTTCTCCAGGATTTCCGACCCCCAGAACATGAACAGGGCCATCAGCACCACGAGCAACACGACCACCCCGGTGGGCAGGTTCAGCCATTCCATGAGGGTGAACCGCCCCAGGTACGATGAGTTCCAGAACCCTTCGTACAGCCCAACGGTCTCGCCAAACAAGAAAATGCCGAAGAACGCGCCCAGGGCAAAAAAGATACCGTCCAACTTCAGCACCGCCGCCGAAACCAGCGACGTACCGGGGCAGAACCCACCGACAATAAAACCTACACCCATGATCAAACCACCCACAATCCCCGGCCACAAATAGGTCGGATTGACATAGACCAGGTTAAAGTCCAGCAACCCCAGGCCAGAGGCCAGGAAGATCAAGACCATCGCCGTGATAATCGCCCCAAACATCACTTTCAGGACGGTCATCTCTTTGAAATAAAACTGGGCCGCCAGCTTGCGTGAATCAGCAAAACCGCTGATTTCCAGCACATAACCAAAGGCAAAGCCAATAATGGCATAAACGATGTAGGCATTCCAGTGGCCTAACAAGTCGGAAAGAGCTAAAGGAAACGGAGCCATGGTGTCAACCCCCGAAGTAATTAGTTACCAGTGAACAGTGAATAGTGAGTCTACTGAAATAACGCCCCCGGGGGGGAAGAAGAGCCCCCCCCCCCAAAAAAAAAATTTGGTTGTTGGGGGTGGTGGCTTCTTTCAGTGAACTCAATCGTGAATAGTAAAAAATCTGCGCTAATCCCCACAATCTGCGGATTATTTTTTGTGGATCAATTCCACAATTTGCGCACAAAATAGGCCAACGCATACGCCCCGGCGAAGACGGCCAACATGAAGGCCCAACTGCCAACGGAAAGCACCGCCCCACCGGAGAGAGCCTGCCCTGAGGTACAGCCACGCGCCAGCCGCGCTCCGTACCCCATAAACGTGCCGCCGATGAAGGCCATCAGCCAGCGCACTTTCACCGGTACCCCTGGCCCCCGGTTCGTCTCCAGCTTCAGCCGCCCGTTCATTAGCCCGGATGTGAAGCCACCCGCCAGCAATCCCAGGGTGACAAACACCACCCAGCTATCCAACGGATTGGTTTCACCCCCGGCCATTGTTGCCAGGTAAGCCGACCGGTCAATATGTTCCGGGTAGACGGCATCTTCAATTACTACCAGCAGGCGGTTCATCCCCCGGATGCACCCAGCCCGTTGCCGCTGACAAAAAACGCCCCAAACAAGACCAGGCCCAGCAAAATCCCGCCGATATACGGATGGACATACGGCCTGGTCTCGCGCCGGACCAAACTTAGTAACCGATCCTTCAAAGAAGGTCGGGCGGTTGGTTTCATTCCAGTTAATGTTGTCATGGATTCTTCTCCAAATTTTTATAACACGGATAAGTGAGAACACGGATAAAAGGGTTTCTGAAAATTAGTGCCAACCCGCAGTCAGGTAAAACACAACTTCTAGACAGAATCCATCCGTGTTTTCTCTATCCGTGTTTTAATCAATCTCCAGTCTCTACTGCCACCCCCGGCTCCTCATGCGTCTCCACCTCTTCCCAGCCCAGCATCATGGCCTGAATACCAGCCATCGGCGTGTGCCCGGTGGTCGTCAGGTAGACGTGCATGACGATGAACGAGGCAAACAGCCAGGCGATGAGGGTGTGGAACGGGGCCAGGAAGGGCAGACCACCCAGCCGGTTGGCGATATCCGGCCATTGTTGGACACCCCACATAAGTGCCCCGGTGATGATTTGCAGGGGTAACAGAACGTTGAGCAGGCCAAAGTAGGTCATCTGTTGCAAGGGGTTCAGTTTACTGTCACGGGTCTTTTCATACGGATGGGGTTCCCCTTTGAAGATGCCCCGCACGTAGTACATGGCTTGCACCACGGCCTGGTCAAAAAAGCCCCGCGGCCGCGGTAGAAACTGCTTAATCTCCCCACTCGCCAAATGGTAAAACAGGGACATCGCCGCATTGATGACCAAAATGGCCGCCAAAATGTTATGCACCTGCACCATGTAACTAAAGCTGAAAATACCCAACATATCCGGCTTGTGAATCACCAGCCCGGTGAAAATGAGGAGCATAATCGCCCCGGTCTGGAGCCAGTGCCACAGCCGTTCATATACATCGTACATATAGACTTCGCGGTGGGGTGCGTGGTGCGTGGTGCGTATGCGGGCCAATTGGCGGGCGGCCCGGTAGCGCAAACCACCATGCACAATGACGCCCACCCAAACACCCAGAAAAGCCGCGATCCCAATCCAGTCAATCACCGTCACATTACTATGGCCGAAGATGTACAGTCCGGCCTCATCGGCCTGGGGCTGGAAGAACAGTTGCCCGGCGTCGCTGGTGTGTAACTCACCCGGCCAGACCACGCCCTGCCCTTCAAGCGGGGTGGGGGTAATGCCCCCGGGGGTGCGATCCGCCAATGAAATGGGTTGTGTCACCTGGGACGCTTCGCCATGACAACTGGCACATTCGCGGGTGGCCCATTCGCCATTGGTGACGTTATGGTTGATGCTGTAGGGCCGCACTTCCCCGGCGATGCGCGGATTGTCCAGCCCCATCTCGCGCAACCGGTCGCTGATGATCTGCTCTTTGGCACTGTTGTTGATCAGCAGTTCGCTCTTGCTCAACGAGCCATTTTTATTGTCGTCGAATGCTTTCAGCACATCGGGGTGATAGCTGTCTCCGTCAAACCAGGCCGCCTGCAAATCCCGCAGCGCCACCGGCCGTTCCGGGTCGCCATACACCCAATACCAGGTGGTGATGACGTTGTATGGAGCCAACGAGGTTGTGCCGTCTTGATTCTCACGGGGGAGTAGAACGGGGTCGTAGCCGCTCATCAGGGTGCTGGCGTTGATTGTCTCGCCCTCAATGCCGCGATAGGCGACGACAGGCTGGCTATCCTCATGCAGAACGGTCCAGTCCACATACTCCAGGGCCGGGGCAAACAGTTCTGGCGTGTGGCAGGTCTCGCAACTGAGGGCACTAAAATGCCGATCCTGGTACGGGAGCCATTCATGAACCGCTTCGGCTTCGTGGCACGATTCACATCGGCGCACGGTGTTGTCCAACTCCGGGGCCAGGATGGCCTGGGGACTTTGCCCTTTGGCGAACTCATGCAGGGGCCGGTAGAGGTATTCGCCCAAATCTATGCGGCGCGGATCAAAGGCCAGATGTTCCGGGGTGTCGGGGGAACTGGACTCGAAGTAGATGGGGTTGTTGAGGGCGTGATGGCAGTCGGTACAACTGACGACACGCTCGGTGTGGATGTCCCAACTGCGGGTCAGTTCGAGTTTGTCTTCCAGGTTCAGGCCGCTGTTGGCCAGCCGTTGGGGCGACATGACCTGCCCGGTGGTGAGGGTGTTGTAGTCGGCCAGGGTGTACTCGCCCAGGGCGAGGGGGGTGTTGAGGTCATTGTGGGTGACGCCGTGGCATTGGCCGCAGTTGTTGTTGGTGGGGTCTTGCACGGTTACGTAGTCGGGGAGCAGTTCACCCGTGGCAGAGAACGCGGCCGCGTTCCACATCCAGTTCTTTCCCTCTTGCGTGACCAGCCCTGTTCCCAGAAGCGTGGCCGTGCTGGCCCAGGCAAACTTCCCAGCCTGCACCGCCGCCAATCGTGCCGCATCGTTTGGCTCCGGCAGGTGGCACAGGAAACAGTTCATCTCCACCGTGCCCGATTCCGCCCAATCCCAGGCCACATACTCGCCACTGATGGGGTCATACACACTGGTTTCGACGTTATCCGCATCAGGGGTCAGGCTGGTCAAGGGTTGCCCATCCCGGCTGGTGACGGCCGGGCCCCCCCGGATGGCGCAGACTGAACAGTTGCACCCATTCCACGGTGGTCAGGTCTACTCGTTCATCCCCTTGGGGCGAGAGATACCGGTAAAAAAGTGGGTCCCAGCGGCCAAAAGAACCCAGGCTACTATCCCAGCCGTTGCCCGCGACAGCGCCAGCCTTGGCATAGCCACTAAGGCCCGCATCGGCATGGAAACTATGGTTGGCGATGAACTCGGTGTCGTGGCAACTGCCACAGGTCTGCATGGCCGAGACGGGCTGTTGGCTTTCGAGCACATTCTCGCCCTCGGCATCGAGTAAGGGGAAGGTGGGATGAATGGGGGAGCGGGCGGCTAAAGGGGGTGTTGGGTCATCTTGGGCGGAGGCGATTTGTCCGCCGACAACTGCCAGCACAGCTACCAGGCCGAGAAGGGTGAACCATTTCCAGAGGTGGCGTTTCATCGTTGTACCTACACGTGGTGCGTAGTGCGGTACGGCGTTGGCTGCTACGTAACACATTACGCAACACGTACCACGCACCACGTCTAATCTTCATTAACGACTGACAGTTGCATTCCTGTCTGTTGTTCGCGGCCGCCCCAGGTCAGGGGGTCGCCGTAGTAACCCAGCGCTTCCCAGTCCATGCGCCCGTTTTCGCCGTGGCAATCGTTGCATTGCAGGGCGTTTTCGGACGGTTGAACCATGTGCGTCTGTGCCCAGTACATCTCCGTCTGGGTGAAGCCGTACTCACCGCTGAAGGCCAGTCCGGTATCTTCCTGATTCAGTTCAAAGGCGGACTGCCAATCAAAAGTGGTCCAGTAACCGCCCTCACCCGCCGTGCGCGGAACCAGCAAGTAGTTGTAAATGGCATCGTAGGGTTGCAGGGCGGTATGCAGTTTGAACGGCCAGATCAGGGCGTTGGGGTCGGTAATGTCGCCGAGCGGTTCGCTGACGATGGTGGTTTGGCTGGGGTCAATGATGTCCCCCATGATGTACCGGTCGCCATTACCGTTGAACCAGTCATAGGTGGGCATGATGTTGTCTTCGTAGACAAATGAACCTTTGATTTTGAGATAAACATGGGGGTCATCGCCCAAATCTTGCCCGGCGGTTGACCAGTCCCAATCCACTTTGGTGGGGGTGCGCAGGGCGGTGGCAGGAATGTGGCAGGTCTGGCAGGCGACAGTGTCAATGTGGGCATTGATGCGGTCGTCGTCGTGCAGGCTGGTGTTGTGGCAGTTGGTGCAGGCCAGGGTGTCGTTCTTGACCTGGGGACTGACGGAAATCATGTGGCCGCTGATCTGGTGATCTTCGGTGACATGGCAATCTACACATTCAAAATTGAGCCGCCCCATGTGTACGTCAACATCTTCGCCGGGGAAGTAGAGGGTCTGATCCAGGTCGCCGTGTTTGACGGCGTTGCCCCCGCCGCCGTTGAAGTGACAGCTACCACAGTTTTGGCGGGTGGGCAGGCCGACTGACTGCGCGGCCGCGACCAAATCTGTCCCTTCTGCCGGTAGACCCATCTTGCTCTTCACATAGAGTCCCGTGTCCGCATGACAGGCCAGGCAGTCCACGTTCTCTTCAATGGTGAAATCAAACTCGGCATCACCCCAGCCATATCCGGCGTGGCAGGTGGTACAACTCGGCCAGTTGCCTTCAATGCCGATGCAGAAATTATTGAGTTGGTTCTTCTTGCCTACCGTCACCGGTTCATCGCGGCCCGGCAAGAGGACGGGTTCACTTTCCCAGGTCCAGTGGGTGGTGCCCATAATCTGCGCGGCCGCGGTCTCATGGCATTCCAGGCAAGCAACCGTAACATCCGGCCCTGTTTCATAAGGGCCAGTTAGCAATGAAGCGTGATCGGTGTGGGCGGGGGTGGGTTGGACAAAGGCCCAGGGATCATCCGTCGGTGTTTCGTCACCAGAAACCAGCAACGCCAACGGTGTGATGATGATGAGCATTGTTACCACCAAACCCACCAACCAGATATATTTGAACTCTTTCATGACTATATCCATTTCACGAGAAATAAGCTGAGTAAGTCGTTGTGATACGTGATGCGTAATTCGTCTGCTGAACGGGCCATCATGTATCACGCATTACGCATCACTCAGGCCAGGATGCTGGTCTGACGGGCCAGGGTGTCCCGGAGCAATAAACGCATGGTGTCCAACAACTCGACGAGGCGGTCGTCGGCCAGGCGATAGGTCACAGCCGCGCCATCTCGTTCGGCGATGACCAGGGCGCGTTGGCGCAACACCTGGAGATGGCGCGAGACGGTGGGTTGCGGTATACCCAGATCATCGGCGAGGGCGGTGACATGACGCGCCTGCTCGCGCAAGGCATACAGGATCAATATCCGCCGGGGATCCCCCAATGCCTGACAGATATTGGCGTGTAACAGGGTTAATTCCTCAAGGGTTGGTGGTTCCATGTGATTTCCTCAGATAATCTCTCAATCTCTCAGTCTCTTAATCGCTTCTTGAGAAAGGAGACTAAGAGATTGAGAGACTGAGAGACTGTCTCTGTCCCGGCACACCTGGGCGCAGGGGGATGTAAAGCGTGTGCCGGGAACTGATGATGTATTCGTTTATCCGAATACATACCTAAGCGGAAGTGTAAATCAGTCCCGGCTGGCAGGGAGTGATGGATGTCATGGGTTATTTGTGACAAAAATCACAATGGAGGGTATGGGCCAAAAGGCCGTTATTAAGCCGCCCCCCCCCCGCCCCGGCCCCCCCCCCGGCCGCCGCCCCCCCCCCCCCCCCCCCCCCCCCCCCCCCCCCCGCCCCGCGGCCGGCCCCGCCCCCCCCCGCCGCCGCGCGCCCCCCCCCCCCCCCCCCCCCCCCCCCCGCCCCCCCCCCCCCCCGCCCCGGCCCGCGCCCCCCCCCCCCCCCCCCGCCCCCCGGCGGCCCCCCCCCCCCCCCCCCCCCCGCCCGCGCCCCCCCCCCCCCGCCCCCGCCGCCCCCCGCCCCCCCCCCCCCCCGCCCCCCCCCCCCCCGGGCGGGCAAGGAGGTCATAGATGAGTACAAAACGAGTTTACGTGGATGGGCTGGCGCGGTTGCCTGCGTTTAGCCATGCGGTGGTGGCGGGGGATTTCATTTTTGTGTCGGGGTGTATTGGCACGAAGGCCGGGGGAATGGAGCTGGTGGAAGGGGGCACAGGGGCACAAACCACGCAAACGCTCCGCAACATTGAGCAGATTTTGCAGGCCAGTGGGGCGACGTTGGCCGATGTGGTGAAGGTGAATGTGTATTTGACGGAGATTGGGGATTTTGCCGAGATGAATGGGGCCTACATAGCCGTGATGGGTGAGGATCCCCCGGCGCGGATTACGGTAGGGAAGGTGGGGTTTGGCCTCGCGGCCGCGACCGTCGAAATAGACTGCATCGCCTACAAATCGCAGGGCAACAATTAGTAATAAAGAAGATAACTATTTACCCCCATTTAACTACGTGTTATCATTACTTCCATCATGAATTTCTGTAATACCACTTTCCTTCTTTCATTATTGCCTCAGGAAGTACCAACAAACGCTGTCGAGAGCTGAGCCTGTCGAAGGCAACGGGCCTGGTAGTTCCTCAAGGTGTCTATACAGGTTTTGGCTGTGGCAATTACCGGAACAGCTTACCCTCACCCCCGGCCCCTCTCCCACTTCGGGAGAGGGAGTTGGTTTCCTCTCCCGGGGGAGAAGGTTAGGTGAGGGGAGGTGACATCCTATGTAGGGGCAACCTTTGTGGTTGCCTTCGGTTGGGCAGGCACAACGCCAGCCCCTACAGGTCGCTCACCCCGCGAAATCCGAAAGACCCGCTATTTTTCACCTGATTGTCTGGTCAGTAATCTGTAAAGGCAGTGACGATACCCGGCTTTAGTCAGGCTAAAACTCAAGCGCGGGTTCAGTTGATGCGTGTTTGCCCTACACCAATAGAGGTGAAGATGAACGACTCGAATTCCCAACCGCCTAAGATTACCCGCTCCGGGGATGAAGCCGCAGATTGGCAAAAGGAGCTGATTGAGCGGGCTGAAGGCAAATTCCGTAGCCTTCTGGAATCGGCCCCCGATGCCATTGTGATTGTGGATAAGGATGGTCAGATATATCTGATCAACTCACAAACGGAACGGTTGTTTGGTTATGACCGCCACGAAATTTTGGGTAAACCCGTGGAGATTCTGGTTCCTTCGCGCCTGCGCCAGAAGCATCCCCACCACCGCATTAACTATTTTGGCGACCCCAAGGTGCGGCCAATGGGTATAGGCCTGGCGCTTTATGGTTTGCGCAAGGATGGTCGGGAGTTCCCCGTAGAAATCAGCCTCAGCCCGTTGAAAACAGAAGAGGGGATACTGGTGACAGCGGCCATTCGTGATGTGACGGATCGCAAACGAGTGGAACAGGCATTACAGGAAAAGAATATTGAGCTGGAAAAAGCCAACCAGGCGAAAGATCGGTTTCTGGCGAGTATGTCGCATGAGTTACGTACGCCGCTAAATGCCATCATTGGTTTCACGGGCACGTTGCTGATGAAACTGGCGGGACCGCTCACACCGGATCAAGAAAAGCAGTTAAGAACGGTACAAACAAGTGGGCGTCATCTTCTATCGCTCATCAATGACTTACTTGACCTGGCTAAAATTGAGTCAGGTAAGGTGGAGCTAGATTATGAGCCGGTACTGTGTCGGGATTTGTTAGAAGAGGTGGCGACGACATTGCGGCCGCAAGCTGAAGCCAAAGGTCTTCAGTTTGAGCTACGCCAACATGGAACCAACATCATCGTTAATAGTGACCGGCGAGCCATCAGCCAGATTATTCTTAACCTGGCCAACAACGCCATCAAATTTACCGAGCAGGGACAAGTGAGCATTGAACTGTACCAGCGCCGAGAAAACGATCTCCTGTCTACCTACATCAGCGTCACCGATACGGGGGTGGGTATCCGAACCGAAGATCAGGTGCGGCTTTTTCATGCTTTTCAGCAACTGGAAACGACGGGTGCCCGGCGGCACGAAGGCACGGGTTTGGGGTTGCACCTCTCGCAAAAATTGGCCGAACTACTTGGCGGCCGCATCACGCTACAGAGCGAATTTGGGCAGGGCAGTACCTTCACTCTGGTGCTACCTGAAGGTGATAAACCACGTGGCCAAGATTCTTATCATTGAGGACAACCCTACCAACCTGGAGCTTATGACTTATCTCTTGGAAGCCTTTGGGCATCTGCCTGTGACAGCGACCGATGGACCAACCGGCCTGGACGTTGCCCGGCGAGATACCATAAACCTGATTATCTGTGATATTCAACTGCCACAAATGGATGGGTATGAAGTTGTTCGCCAGCTAAAAAACGATGCGCATCTGCGCCATATCCCTGTCATTGCCGTCACGGCCTATGCCATGGTTGGGGACCGGGATAAGGCCCTAAATGCTGGCTTCAATGGTTACATGGCCAAACCCATTGACCCCGAAATCTTTGTGGCCCAGATTGAGAAGTTACTCGCCTAATCTGGACGAACTAGAAGCAAAAGAAGGAACACCGAGGGTCACAGAGAAGACACGGAGATATACAGAGCTTTAGCGCGTTCTCTGTGAACCTCGGTGCATCTCTTGTACTGCTTTACACAAGTCCTTAGCCGGTATAGTCGTAAGACCCATCCCCCCTGCCCCCTTCCCGGGGGAAGGGGGCACTTAACGGCGCGGTTTTTCGGGGCGAAGGCCCGAAAAACCGCGCCCAGAAAAATTCCCCGCCCCTGGGGCGCGGATAGAGGTAAAAATAAGATGGCAACTATCTTAGTTGTAGATGATAACGCCACCAACCGTGAATTTTTAGTGACCCTGTTAGGCTACAGCGGTCACCGCATGTTAGAAGCGGGCGATGGGATCATTGGGCTGGCCCTGACCCGGATCGAGCAACCTGACCTGGTTATTGCTGATATTCTGATGCCGACGATGGATGGTTTTGAGTTTGTCCGCCAACTGCGGGAAGACCGGGCTGTGGCCCATACACGGGTTATTTTTTGTACCGCCACCTATCTCAAAAGTGAAGCCCGCGCTCTGGCTGAAGCCTGCCATGTCCGATATGTCCTCACCAAACCCATTGAACCCGAAATTGTATTGGATGTGGTGGCCCGGATCCTGGAAACAGCGGAACCAGCCTTGCCGCCTGTTTCACCAACCAAAGAGGTGTTTAACCGGGAGCATTTGCGGGTACTTACTGACAAGCTGGCGGAGAAGGTGGACCAATTGCAGGAAAGCCAGGCCCAACTAGCGGGCATTATTGCCTCGGCGATGGATGCCATTATTAGTGTGGATGAGAGGCACCGGATCATCGTTTTTAACCAGGCGGCGGAGAAATTGTTTGACTATATGGCGGCCGATATTCTTGGCCAACCCTTAAGTGGGTTGATTCCCCAGGGTTTGCGTTTTGCCCGTGAGGAGTCAGGCCACGAATTTGGGTCAGATCATCAGGTGCATGGGCCTATCAATACGCCGGGAAATTTGTTTGGTTTGCGGAGTGATGGCACGGAGTTTCCCATTGAAACGTCTATTTCCCAGGTTGAGGTGGCCGGACACCGAATTTACACGGTGATTTTGCGCGATATTACGGAGCGTAAACAGCGGGAACGCCAACTGGAAGCAATTGCGACGGTGAGTGCGGCCTTACGTGCGGCCCATACGCGGGCGGAGATATTTCCTACGGTGTTGGATGTGGTGCATGAATTGTTGGCTGACGACGCGGCCGCGTTGTCTATCCTTGATCCCCTCACCGGCGAATTGGTCATCGTCTGGGCACAGGGTGGGTGGGTCAGCCGCATCAACGAGCGTATCCCCCCTGGCAAAGGGGTGAGCGGCCTTGTGGTGATCACCGGTCAGCTCTACTGGAGCAACGACATTCGCCACGAACCCCGTTATACCCGTCCTGACCTGATTGGTGAACTCAGGGCCGTGGCTTGTGCGCCCCTCATTGCTGAGGAGCACACCATCGGCGTGTTGTGGATGGCCCGCAAAAGCGAAATCACCCCGGAAGAAGTCCGGCTCCTTACCGCCATCAGTGATATTGCGGCCAATGCCATTCAACGCATCACCTTACACGAACAAACCCAAGAACATGCCCGCCGTATCCAGCAAATTATAGATACGGTTCCCGAAGGGGTGCTTTTTCTGGACGCCAACCAGCAGGTGGTTATGGCGAATCCGGCGGCCCAGACGTATCTTACCCTGTTGGCTCAGGCTCAGGTGGGTGATGTGTTAACCACGCTGGGCAATCGGCCTATGGCGGAGCTATTGCGGGAGGTGGAGCCGGGTAAACCGTGGCCTCAACTTGATTTCCCTGAAGCCGAGCGCATTTTTGAAATGGCGGCCAACCCGCTGGCAATTGGCGCGGCCGCGGAAGGACAAGTCGTTGTCTTGCGTGATGTCACCGAAGTCCATGCCCAGGAGCGTTATTTGCAAGCCCAGGAACGGTTAGCCACCGTGGGCCAACTGGCGGCGGGTGTGGCCCATGATTTGAACAACGTCTTGGCGGCCATCGTTCTGTACGCCCAAATGATTCAGATGGCGGCCGATCTGCCTGCCGCTCATGCCCCGCGCCTGGAAACAATTGTGCAACAGGCCCACCATGCCTCAGACCTGATCCATCAAATTCTGGACTTCAGTCGCAACTCGGTCATGACCCGTTATCCGATTGATTTCTTGTTGCTGGTGCAGAAGGCGGTTAAGCTGTTCCAGCGCACCTTGCCCGAAAATATTGCCATTTCGCTGCACTACGCCCAAGAGAATTACCTGATTCAGGCGGATGCCACCCGCTTACAGCAGGTGATTATGAACCTGGCGGTGAATGCTCGCGACGCCATGCCCGATGGGGGCGACTTACGGCTACTGTTGCAACGGCTGGTTCTGAAGGCGGATGAGAAGCCGCCTCTGCCCGATATGGTCCCGGGTGAATGGATCGCGTTTACCCTTACCGATACCGGTGCGGGTATTCGCCCCCAGGATTTACCCCGGATTTTTGATCCGTTTTTTACTACCAAACCGCCCGGTCAAGGCACGGGCCTGGGTTTGTCTCAGGTTTATGGCATTGTCAAACAGCATGATGGTTCGATCACGGTACGCAGTGAGGTGGGCAAGGGCACAACGTTTACGATTTATTTGCCCGCCCTGGGCGAGGCTGAGGAACGGGTGGCTGTGTCTGAAGGGGAAACGTTGGTAAAGGGGCAGGGTGAGGTGATCCTAGTGGTGGAAGATAAGCAGGAGGTGCGGCAGGCCCTGACGGAGTTATTGGTGCTGTTGGATTACCGGGTTCTCGCGGCCGCGGACGGGCACCAGGCGTTAGACCTCTATGCTGCCCATGAGAACGAAATCGCCCTGGTATTGAGTGATATGGTGATGCCAGATATGGGCGGCGCCGAACTATACGCCCGGCTAAAGGCCAGCTACCCTGCCCTTAAAATGGTGATCACCACCGGGTATCCCTTGTACGAAGTGGGTAAAGAGCTTTTGCAACAAGGGGTCGTCGTGGGTATCCAGAAGCCCTTTGTGATCGGGCAGATTGCCCGGGTGGTGCGTGAGGCGCTAGATGTAGGGTGAGAAGCGTACAGATTGGTTCACTCTTCGGAGAGTGAACCAACCTACTGAAATGAGGCTATAATCCCGCTGTGCTACGACTGAAAGAAGCACTGCACCACAGAGGGATAACCCCATGCCGCCAGACCACGAACACCTTACCCAGATACGCCAACTCATCCATCGCTATTTTGATTTAGAGGAGTTTCGTACTCTCTGTGCCGATTTGGGTATCGGGTATGATGATTTGGGCGGGGAAGGGCGTGAGGCGCGGATGCGGGAGTTGGTGGCCTACTGTGCTCGAACGGGTCGCCTGGAACATCTCCTGGCCTTGTGTGCCCAACGCCGTCCCCACGTGGATTGGCCGCCACGCAACGACGGCCCCGCCCGCCAGACAGCCCCCACCCCGTTAAGCCCACCCGTGCAAAACCCGCGCCAGATTTTGTCAGCCACGCCCACCAGGATGCCGAGTTTGCCCAACGACTGGCGGCCGATTTGCGCCAACAAGGGTGGGACATCTGGATTGCCCCGCAGAGTATCCGCCCTGGTGAGCGGTGGGTAACAGCGATTAACCGGGGATTGGCGGAAAGTGGTATCTTTTTGCTGGTGCTGACCCCAGCGGCGGTGCAGTCCCGTTGGGTGGAGCAGGAAACGGATGCGGCTATTAGCCTGGCCCATCATGGCGAAATCCGTTTTATTCCCTGGATGTAAGCCACCCGCAAACCCCGCTCTGGCGAACCTATCAATGGATTTCTTCTTCAGAGTGATTACTCAATCGGGTTAGAGCAACTTGGACGGACATTACGGTTTGAAACCCTGACGCCGGTGGCGGGGCAGACGCGGGTGTGGGCGAAGGATGGCAAGGTAATGGTGTATGTGCCAGCCGGGGAGTTTTGTATGGAGAAAATGAACAGAAGATGCACCTGGATAGTTTTGGATAGACAAACCCCGTGACGAATGC
>JADJUV010000116.1 GCA_016716885.1 Candidatus Trichofilum aggregatum
GGTGTAATGAAGAAACATCGCCCAGCATACGGTGTTGAAGTACCCCCGCTGGAGGTGCAGGTCAGGCTTTCTTCACCTTCCACTACGACGGTGGTACTGCCCAAATTGCTCACCGGGGTCAGGTCCACACCGAGAAATGTGTCGGCCGTATTGGCGACGTTGCGCAGGCGCAAGAAGCGGGTAAGGGCGGTAACGCTGGTGGCAGTTTGTCGCAAACTACCATTGACAGTCACATCTTGAGCGGTGGGCTGGAGCGAACCGACATTAGGCAATATGACTGTGGAGTTCTGATTCACACGTAGCCGTCCCAAGGTGGCAGTGCTGGCCCCGGTCATGGCAAATGTTTGGATGTTATTACCCCGCATAACAAACTGCCGGGTCGCCGTTTGGGTAAAGACCCCGTATTGAGGCTGATGTTGCCTAACACATTGATCACACGGGTTCCCGTGGAATTAAGGGTGACATTGTTAACGGTTAAATGATTAAATTCGATAAGACCGACACCATTGACCACAAGGGTTTGGGTGGTTGCACCTACACTATTGTTGAATACGGTCGTGCCATTTTGGCCGAAAAAAGAGCCGGCAACGGATAGCCCGGGTGTTCCCCAGAGCCGCTAAGGGTAAGGTGCTGGTGCCGCCATTGAACGCCCCGGTGGAATTGACGGTGAGCCGGGAGATGGGGTTGGCAGGGTTCGCATTTAGGGTGACGGTATGGCCTGCCGCAATTGTGGCGGTATCGCTATTGATGGTCTGACCAGGGTAACCGCCGCCGCAGCTTGTCCAGGTGGCTGGACTGGTCCAGTTACCGCTAGCGATGCTGGTACACGCGGCCGCGAACGTGGGACTGACGGGCCAAAATACCCAAAGGGCGAGACACAAGAGGAAGGTTAGGGCTAGATACTTTTTGGTCATTTAAGCAACTCCTACAAAGTCAATGTTCACAACAACTTCTAATTGCGAATATTATAATCCAATATTCTCCTTACAAGGTTTAAAATTGGTTTGAAAAACGATAACACTCGCATGTTTTTTGGCACGTACAGGACAATGTCGCTATTGAAATACAATCAAGCGCGGCCTATTTTTGGACGATAACGGACAAAATATAGACATTATATTGACAAATAAGTTTTGTGTGCCGGTTACGCGCCTTCACCTTAAAAGTCACCGTTGGGGGGGGGAGTCATTTGAGGAAAAGTAACATGAGTGTCAAGAAATTAGTCAAAGGCGAACTAGCCCCAGACAGTCTGGTTTATTCGGCTACGGGTCAACCCGTCCATACATCTGAACTGTGGGCCGACGGGCCTGTTTTGTTAACGTTTTTGCGTCATTTTGGTTGAATTTTCTGTCGCGAATGGCTTGCTCAGTTGGAGCAGTCTCACGAGGAAATTGAAGCCGCTGGCTTGCGCATTGTGGCCGTTGGTTTGGGCGAACCCAAACATGCCCAACGCTTTTGTGGCAAATTGGCCCCTAGCCTTGTTTGCCATGTGGATCAAGATGAAACCGCTTATAAAACCTATGGGTTACAGCAAGGGGGGATATTGGCATTGGCTGGTCCGGCGACGTTTATAGCCGCCGCACGAGCCGCCGCCAGTGGTCATGTGCAAGGGGAAGCCACGGGTGATACGCGTATGTTACCGGGCACGTTTATCATTGATGGTACAGGGATTGTCCAGTTTGCCTACAGCCGCCACCCTGGGGATCACCCCAAGATTAAGAAGCTCGTAGAGGTTATGGCGGAACAGTTTGATGAAGAAGAATAGACAGGGATGCGTGTATTTTCGGGAATATGCGCTTATGCTCTCATCTGTATAGCTTTCAAGAAAAAATCTTGTTTGCAGTGACCGTGTTAGCCCGCTAAAGCGGTCACTACAAACAAGATCCCCCATGATTATCTGAACATCTATAGCTTCTCAAAATTTCAGGGTAACGAGGCCTGAGTTTGTCGAAGGCCGCTGGTTTCGACAAGCTCAACCAACGACCAGCACTCATTATTGAGAGGATACGCATAATGGCTATAATTAGGCCATGTTATCTGATAGGGATGTGGTTTGTGTCACCTGCGGCCGCGCCATTTCCTCGCCTACCCCTTTCACCTGCCCCTGGTGTGGCTCACTCCACACAGCGCCACACACCCCTACCGGGCAACTTTGCCTTCCACTCCTAAAAGCCCCGCGCCTGTCTCTACGGTCTCTGGCTCAAAACAATATCCCGGTTATCGAAACACCCTACCTGACATTAGGGGGTGGTTTGGGAAGCTTTGCCTGGGCCGATTATCTGCGGGTGAGTGGTGTGTCTGCCGAGCAAATCACGGTCATTGGCAACAAATCTGTTCCGTACACCCGTTTTCAACGGCTATGCGCCAACTCCCAGATCAACGACCAGGAACGCATTCGCAGTGATTCCGGAGCCAGACCGGACAATGTGTGGGGCTGGCCGGGTTATGCGGTGCAGGAGATTGCCACGCTAGTGCGGCACGGGCAGGTGCGGGAAGCCAGTCGCATCGCCTGGCAGATTTTGGCCGAACCGGCCCTGGCCGATGTGTATACGCCGCGGGCCGCCCTGGTTTTTGCCAGCCTGGAACGGGAAATGAAGCGCATCGGTTGGCCCCAAATGGTGCGCCAGGGGGAAATTGGTGGGGTGCGCCAGACGGATGATGGCCGATTCGCGGCCGCGTACATCCCTCATCGACCCGGTCGCCCCAGCCCTGCCGTGGTGGTGGCTCCCTATTTGCACCTGGCCCTGGGCTACCCCGGCATTCATCTGGCCCCGGAGACACAGGCGTACCGACAGGCCACGGGCGACACCCAACTGGTGGTGCAAGCATACGAAGAGCATGAACACATCTATCAACAACTAGGGGACCGAGGGGGGCTGTTGATTTTACGCGGCCGCGGCATCGTTGCTTCACGCATCTTGCAGCGAGTAGACGAAATACGGCAGGCCACGGGGCACAACATTCAGGTGGTACACTTGCTCCGCGCCCCCCTCACCGAGGACACCGTTTACGGCTCGGCCCGCCGCCAGACCCGTTACCATATGCAATGGCAGCCGTTTAACTGGCCTAAAGCGATGTTTGGCGGCGATCTGCGGGCTATGTTGGCCGAGGCGACACCGGTAGAACGGCAAACGTTGCTGGCAAATTGGGGCGGTGTAACCACCAGCAACCGCACCGATTGGCAGGAACTGGTGGCCCGTGGAGAAAAAGAGGGCTGGTATCGGGTCTGTTTTGGCGAGGTGGAGAAGATTCGTGGTAATGGCCGCGGCCGCGTCGTTACCCACATTTGTACCCAAAACCTGCCAGAGGTAGAGCCTCAGCCCGCCCGCCTGGTGGCCGACTTTGTCCTGGATTGTACCGGTCTGAATACGGCCCTGCGTCTGCACCCCATCCTCAACGACCTCTGCGAACAATATCAGTTGCCCCTTAACCCGTCCGGGCAACTGGCTTTAAGCCATGATTTTGAACTGACGCGTTTACGCAATGGGGAAGGGCGGGTTTTTATGGCCGGGGTGATGGCCTTTGGCAATCATTTTGCCCCGTAGATAGCTTTTCCGGCCTGCAATATGCCGCCCAACGTTCCGTAGATGCGCTCACCAGCGACCATGCCCCCGGTCTCCATCGGCTCAACGGCCTGCACTCCCTGCACCAATGGCTACGCTGGCTACGTGGGTTTGCCCCTTATGGTTAGCAGAATGAAACACGGATAGGCAGAAACACGGATAAAAAATATCCGTGTTCTTTCCTATCCGTGTTATCCCTTGAATAAAATGACTCCAACGCTGCGCGGCCGCGCCGAAACCCGTCTCTTCCTTCTCACTTTCCTGGGCCTGCCCTTGACGGCCTTTTTTGCCTGGCTGTATAGGGATAGCCGCACCCCGTTTGTTTTGTTGGCTTATGTCTGGCTTTTTGGACTGGCCTGGGATGGGGTGTATTACGGCCTGCAAACCTTACGCTGGAACCGGGATTGGCCGCCGTTGTTTATGTTGGTGGGGGGTTTGTGGGAAGCGATTTTTTTGTGGGGGTTGATTAGCCTGAGCCGGGCGATGGGGTTGGATTTGCTGGGGGTGGCTCCCGGTTTAACCTTCAGCCAGTTTGCCGCCCATTATGGCACGGTGTTTCTGGTCACCTTCGCGGCCGCGTTCAGCCTGCTGCCCGTTCTCTTCCCCCGCTGGCGCTACCGGGGCGGACAATGGCTTTAGGAGCGGGTCAGAGCGGTCAGCGGGTCAGCCGGTCAGCCAAAAGCTGAAATGCTGCTGAAATGCTGAAGTGCTGAAATGCTCACTCACCCCAACTCCACCAACCCCTGCTGTGCCGCCAGGGCCACAGCCTCCGTGCGGTTGCCCGCGTTGAGTTTGCTCAAGATAGAGCTGACATGAAATTTGACGGTGCGTTCGCTGATGACAAGCGCGGCCGCGATCTCTTTGTTCTGTTTCCCCTGCGCCAACAGCCGCAACACCTCTAACTCCCGGTCGGTTAACTGTTCACCGGGAGCGGGGCGGGGTGTTTGAGCCATCCGTTTGAGCAGACGGGCGGCAACTACTGGTTGTAACAGCGATCCCCCAGCCTGAACAATGCGTATTCCCTGAAACAGTTCCTCACGGGGAACGCCTTTGAGCAAGTAACCCATCGCCCCGGCCTGCACCGCGTCCAAAATGCGTTCGTCCGTATCAAAGGCGGTGAAGATGATGACGCGCACGGTTTCCCCGGCAGCCCGTAGGCGGCGCAGAGCTTCGACCCCATCCACCCCTGGCATTTCTAAATCAAGCAGGACGATATGCGGCCGCGTTTCCCTCACCTTCGCCAACAACTCCGCGCCATTGCCCGCCTCACCCACCACCACAAAATCCGGTTGGGTGCTCAAAATTGCCACCAGGCCATCGCGTACAACAGGGTGATCATCGGTGATGAGGATACGTATTGGTTCTTTCATAGGATGATTGGTAGGGATAAAAATAATTAATGGGTGAATTGTTGAATGGTTAACGAGGAGTACAGACATCCGTCGCGTCATTAACCATTCACCCATTCAACAGTTCAACGATTAATTATTCAACTAGTCGGCACAGCCACTTCCACCCGCGTCCCTTCGCCTAGCTCACTTTCCAGCCTAAACTGGCCGCCGAGCAGTCTGGCCCGTTCGCTCAGGCCGGTCAGGCCAAACCGATTGGGGGGAACGTGATCCAGGTCGAAGCCGCGGCCATTGTCTTCGATGGTGAGCCGAACTTGTTGGGGTGTTACCAGCAGTTCTACTTGCACCAAACTGGCCTGGGCATGGTGGCGGATGTTGTTCAACGCTTCTTGGGCGATGCGGTACAGCCCGGCTTCCAGACGGGGGGGATAACGGGCGATCCCCGGTGGCCTGAAAGCTGAGGTTGGCCCGGCTGTCGGGCTGGAGCGATTGGCACAATTCGGCCAACGCCTCACCCAGGGTGCGCCCTTCTAATGGCGCGGCCCGTAAGTCCAGCACCGAGCGACGGGCTTCTTCCAGGTTGGCGCGGGTGAGCAGAAGGGCCTGCCGGATGGCCCGTTGCACCCGTTCCGGCTCAACCCCGGTTTCTAACAACGCTTCGGCTGACTCCAGATGCAGGGTGACGGCGGTCATGCCCTGGGCGATGGTGTCGTGGATTTCGCGGGCCAGCCGGTTGCGCTCTTCGACCGCTCCCAGTTGGCGGCTGGCCTCAAACAGCCGTGCCCGCTCCACGGCGATGCTCAGCAAGTCGCCGACGGTATAGAGCAGGCGCAGATCGTCGGGGGAGAGTTCACGCCAATCCTGGCTGGCGACGTTGAGTACACCGAGTTTTTTGCCGTGGGCGTACAGGGGGATGCTGGCGTGATAACGTAACCCGTCGGTGCCATCTACCAGTTTGTTGAGGCGGGTGCATTCGATGACGTTGACATTGGCGGCCCCGGCCAGATCGCCACTGCGGTAGGTGTCCAGGCAGTAGCAGGTTCCTTCCATGCGTTGGGGTTTGTGGCTGAGGGCGGGCGGGAGATTGAGCGCGGCCGCGAGGTAACTCGCCTCACTTTCTTCCCGCAACAACCAGACCCAGCCCGTGTGCAAATCCAACAACCCGGCCACATGCTCCAGGGCCGCCTGCAAAGCATCGTTCAATTTCACCGAGCTATTCAGAGCATTGGCGATGGTGTTGAGGATAGAAAGTTCCCGGTTGCGCTGTTCCAGGCGGGATTTATCGGTGTCGTAGCCCATGATGTCAGTTGGCTGGCTCCGGGGTGGGGGTAGGCGCGGGCAGGATGGTGACGGTGATCACGGCCTGGGCAATCCCGCCCACTTCCTGGTTGCCGATGGTCACGAGGGCTTGGGCCAACCCGGTATAACTCAGCGGAATGTTCAGACTGGTTTCCCAATAGCCTAAATCGTCTACCGTAGCACTGCCTTGGGCCAGATTGACCCCATCCTCACGCAAGAGCGAAATGACGACCAGATTATCGGCGGCGTTGTAGGCGGTGCCCCAGAAAGTCACATTGCTGCCGCCCACCAGGTCGCTGAGGTGGGTGGGGCTGAACAGATTAACGGCGTAAGCCCCTTCTTCGTTGGGCCGTTGCAGTTGGATGGGAACCTGGGCTTCGCGCCAGTTGTCGGCTCCGGGTGCGCCAAAACGGGCGATGGCGCACCCCGCTCCGCTGAGGTTGTTGGGGATGTAGAGGTAGCCTTGCCAATAGCTACTGCTGGAAACGCGAAAACTGGTCGCGGCCGCTTCGGTTTGGCAATTGTCCACATAAACGGCAATAAACACCGTTCCGGTGGGTTGGGCGGCATAACCATCGAAGAAAAGGTAATAACCACCTACGGCTTTGCTCTGCTGAACCGGGCGATATAGCTCCAGATAACGGGGGTTCGCGGCCGCGTCCACCGCAATCGTCACCGACAACGTATCCACCGCCGACACCGTGTCCGTATTATCTAGCACCTGGACCTGAATTTGCGCTGCCCCGGTCATGGTGATGGGAACTGTCACCTCAGCCTGGAACGTGTTGCTTTCCACCGGAACCACAACTTGGGTGAGCAAGAAACCGTTGATGGTGAGCAGACTGACCCGCAACGATTGATTGGCCGCTACCCGGCTCAGGCCGCTGACGGTGACGGTGGAGCCGGTCAGGATGGTGCTATTTTCGGCGGGCGAGGTGATATTGATCGCGGCCGCGTCCCCGGCTGGCAAGGTTGGTGGCACAACCGGGGTGGTTGTCGGCGGCACAGTTGCGGCTACCTGGGCCACTTCCGCCGTGGGTGACACAGTGGGCACTATGTCCGTCGCGGCCGCGGTGGGCAAAAAGGCCGTAGCGATGGGGGATGGCAACTGTTCATTCCCCTGCCCACAGGCTACCACTCCCCCCAACACCATCAGCCCCAAGAAACACAATCTCAACCACGCCCTGACATTATTCATAGAGGATCATCCTTTAGCATCACGCCTTCTCGGCCTAAACCCGCACCCGCAACTTGCCTGGATACGATTATGACATACGCCAGACAGAATACGAAAGAGTCCCCATTCGCAATGGCATATCCAACAAGGATATAGACGGGACGACGCCGGTCAAATGGGGTAAAAACCGGCCTCATCCCCTCATCCCTATGCTTGGTTGTCACATGAAAAATGGCCAAGCCCCGCCCAAAAATAGAAATGTACCGGCAAAATAGGAATGTAACCGCCCAAATATTGCAAATGTACCACAAATATTGTAATACCCAAAAATGGCAGTGTACCGCCTAAAATGACAGGAGAGGAGTGTACCACTTAAATATTGCAATGTACCGCCCATATATTGTAATGTACCAGCAAAATAGGTACCGCTAAAATTGTATGTACAGGCACGCCATTTGAGGCCCAAAGAGGCAAAGACCCGTTCATGACTTGGGTGGGGGAGGTTCGTGTTTGGGGGAACAAACCTGGTGAGGGGACCAGCGGGAGGGCCGCCCAAGTTCGTCTGCCCCGTGCCAGACACTGCATCGAGCACCGGTCTTGAAAGCCTGGGGGGAAGTACGCCAAAGCGCTGATCTCTAGCAACAGGCTTTCAGCTTGTTTTGTATACCAGTCAGCGGTTTTAACCGCTGCTGGCTGGCGAAATCAGCGGAATTTTCAAATCGAGAATTGCTTCATTAACACATCTCCTATGGGCTGCCTCTCATAAATCCGGCATAATTTACCTGGGGAATCACCCATGCGTCTGTTTACGAAAAGGGGAAACAAGAGCCGTCTCCTATCATTATCAATTTTTTCTACACCCATAACCAATGGTTGGTTGATCATCGAGGCAAACTATGCGACGAACTATTATTATTGTCGGAATCGTGATTGTGTTGTTGGTGGCGGGCTATTTTATTGTCCGGCAACAGCAAGCCACCCAGGCCGAACAGGCCATTGAAGTGGTGCGCCGGGCCACAATTGAAGTCGGCACGATTCAGGCCGCGGTCAACGCCACCGGGGCCATCGAACCGGAAGCCCTGGTTTCGCTCACCTTTGGTCTGGCGGGAACCATTCAACAAGTCAATGTGGTGCGCGGTCAAACGGTCGAAACGGGCGATATTCTGGCGACACTCAATGCGGAAGAGCTGGCCTTACAAGTGCAACAGGCCGAAAACGCCCTCACCATTCAGCAGTTGACGCTGGAGCAACGGGTCAATGCCACTCCCAGCGAGGCCACATTGGCCTCGGCGCAGGCGGACCTGGACGCGGCCGCGGCCAACCTCGCTGTCGCCCAGGCCAATCAGGCCCAGGCCGAAGCCGGTGTTCTACAAGCCCAGGCCCAACGCGCCCAACTGCTGGCTGGAGCCACCAATGCCGACATCGCGGCCGCGGAAGCCGAAATCGCCGCTCGTTCCGTTGAAGTCGAAACCATTCAAGATACCTACGACCGCATCATCGAATTTGGGGTGGGTGGGGTAGCCGAGGAGCAAACCCGGTTCCAACTCTTTGCCGCCCAGGAAGGGCTGCGGGCCGCTCAGGCCCGGTTGGCATCCCTCCAGGCTGGCCCCCGCGCCGCCGATATTCAGGCGGCCGATGCGGCGATTGCTTCGGCCCAGGCGGCGGTGCTGGCCGCTGAGGGCAATGTCGCGGCCGCGCAAGCCAACATTGCCCGCGCCCAGGCCGCCTATGATCGCCTGCAAGAACCCCCCACCGCCGAAGAAATCGCCATCTTGACGGCCCAGGTGGAAAGCAGCCGCACCAACCTGGAGCTGGCCCAGTTACGCTTGAGCCAGTCGCAAATTGTGGCCCCGATGAGCGGCCGCGTGGCTTCTGTACTCATCAATGCCGGTGAACAGGCCAGCCCTGGCGCCCCCACCATCACCCTCGTCAACGAAGGGGCATACCACATCACCGTTAACGTGGACGAAATAGACATAGACCAGATCACCCTCAACCAAAATGTAGACATCACCCTGGACGCCCTGCCCGATGTGCCCGTGCGCGGAACCGTCACTGAAGTTGCGCCCACATCTACCAGTGCGGCGGGCGGGGTTGTCACCTATCTGGTCACCATCAACATCACCGAGGTCGCCGAGGGTATTCAATTGCGTCCCGGCATGAGCGCCAACGCATCCATTGTCACCCAGGTCATCGAAGACGTGCTGATTGTGCCCAACTGGGCGGTACGCCTGGACCGAGAAACGGGTGAAGCCTTTGTCGAAGTGGAGCAAGCCGATGGTTCCATCGTGGAAACCACCATCGTCACCGGTCTGCGCAACGAGCAGTTTAGTGAACTCCTTTCTGGCCTGGAATCTGGGGATACCGTTGTCGTCACCAATGTCCGGGAAGGGTTCAGCCTTTTCGGTGAATAAACCCCTAACCTGGACCAGCCAGAAATTTGTCCACAGATTTCACAGAGCAATTCTTTTCATCTGTGAAAATCACAAAGTCATCGTTCACTTCTTGCTCACGGTACAAGAAGTTGAGTTGGAAGGTACTATGAATAATAACGGCCAGAAACCGGTCATTACCATTGAGAATATGACCAAACTGTACCTCATGGGCGAACATGAAGTTCGTGCCCTGAATGGTGTCTCGCTAACCATTTATGAAGGGGAGTTTGTGGCGATCATGGGGCCATCGGGGTCGGGCAAGTCCACTATGATGAATATGCTGGGCGCACTGGACAAACCAACACGCGGCCGCTACGTTTTGGGTGGTGTAGATGTAAGCCAACTCAGCGACGACGCCCTGGCCGACATTCGCAACCGCAAAATCGGCTTCGTCTTCCAAAACTTCAACCTGCTCACCCGCACCCCGGCCATTGAACAGGAGTTGCCCCTCATCTATGCAGGCAAAAGCCAACGCCGCCAACTTGCCCAGGCCGCCCTGGAACTGGTGGGGTTGGGGGATCGGCTGGACCATAAACCCAGTGAACTTTCCGGGGGGCAACAGCAACGCGTCGCCATTGCCCGCGCCCTGGTCAACGAGCCGGACATCATCCTGGCCGACGAACCGACGGGCAACCTGGACAGCAAATCGGGCACGGAAATCATGCGTATCTTTCAGGAACTCAACCGGGAACGGGGCATTACCGTCATCTTCGTTACCCATGATCCCTGGATTGCCCGCCATACCCGCCGCGTCATCACCCTGGCCGATGGCCTCGTCCTGCGCGACGAAGAAGTGCCCGAACCCCTCATCGCCGGTCAGGCCCAACGCCCATCCGACACGTTACTCAATTAAAAAACCATGAACCTACGCGAAAATATCCGGCTGGCCTTGAGGGCCTTGATGGCCAATAAATTGCGCTCCACCTTGACGATGTTGGGCATTATCATTGGTGTGGCGGCGGTGATCACGTTGGTATCGGTGGGGCAGGGCGTGCAGGCTTTTGTGGTGGGGGAGTTCCAGGGGTTGGGCAACAACCTGCTCTTTGTTTTCCCCGGCCAGTTTGTCCCCGGCGAAGGGCCACGCCGCCGGGGCGGGCAGGGGCTAACCGATGGCGACGTAGAAGCTCTCTCGGATCCGGTACGTGTGCCGGATGTGGTCGCCATTGTGCCGGAGTATGGGCGGTCGGCTACGGTTACACGGGGCGGGAATGAAGCCCGCACCTCGATCACCGGTACGACCACCGGTTTTACCGATATGCGTAACTTCTACCCGGATGTGGGCCGTTTTTTCAATGAGCAAGACCTGACGACCAATGCGCGCGTGGCGGTGCTGGGGCAAACCGTTTATGAGAAGCTGTTCCCTGATGGTGAACCACCCATCGGCGAATCCATCCGCATCAACAACGTCAATTTTCAAATCATTGGCCTGATGCAAGAGAAGGGCGGCTCCGGGTTTAATGATCAGGATGATTTAGTGCTGATTCCCATCACCACCGCCCAGCGACGCCTGTTTCCGGCCCGCCGCTCGGATGGGCAGATGGCGGTAGATTCGATTTATGCCCAGATACTCAACGAAGATCGCCAGGAAGCGGCGATTGTGCAGATGGAACTGGTGCTACGGGAGACGCATAACATCGCCTTTGATGAAGAAGATGATTTTACGGTGGTGAGTCAGGCGGAGTTGGTGAGTGCGTTTAGCCAGGTGACCAACGTGCTGACGATTTTCTTGGGCGTGATTGCCGGGATTTCCTTGCTGGTGGGAGGCATTGGTATCATGAACATTATGCTGGTTTCGGTGCGGGAACGGACGCGAGAAATTGGTTTGCGCAAGGCCGTGGGGGCCAAACGGCAGGATATTTTGTGGCAGTTTCTCACCGAAGCGATGGTTTTGTCGCTGTTGGGCGGGCTGATTGGGCTGGTGTTGGGGGCGGCGGGGGCTTTTCTCATCGCCAATTATTCCGACAGTCTACAACCCACACTGGCCTGGGATTCGGTGGTTTTAGCGATTGGGTTTTCGGCCCTGATTGGCCTCTTTTTTGGCATTTACCCGGCGACGCGCGCGGCCGCGCTCAACCCAATAGATGCCCTACGTTATGAATAACAGGAACTCCTGGGAACGCCAGGAACTCGTCGGAACTTACCGAACCTGGTTCCCCAGAGTTCCCCGCAGTTCCGTTGAGTTCCTTGCCACCCCTGCAAAAATAGCCACTGATATAAGAAACACGGATAGGAATGAACACGGATGAGAAATGAAAAATCTGCGTTAATCCCCAAAATCTGCGGATGAATTTTCATCCTTCTTGGTGCTCCGTAGGCCCATGGGAAACTCCTATGAAACTGATCGAAAACATGCGTATCGCGCTTAAGGCGCTTCAAGCCAATAAACTCCGGGCCGCCTTAACCATGCTCGGCATTATGATTGGTGTGGCGGCGGTGATTACCCTGCGCTCCATCGGCGATGGTGTGACCCGCTACGTGGCCGATCAGTTTATCGGCCTGGGCACCAACCTGGTTTTTATCGTGCCCACCGATGATCCCAACCGGCGCGAATCGTCCCTGACCTTGAGAGACATGGATGTGCTGGCTGATCCGGCGCTCGTGCCGGGTGTGTCTGGGGTGGCCCCAGTGCTTTTTCGGCAGGTGGATGTGCAATACCAGGGCACAACAACCAGCACGTCATTGCGGGCCAGTACACCGGATTATGGGCCGGTGCGGGGTTATGAGGTGGCTCGCGGCCGCTTCATGAACGAAGGGGATTACAACGCCCGTTCGCGGGTAGTTATCCTGGGTCAGGATGTGATAGACCGGACGTTCCCGCCCGATATTGACCCCTTAGAGGCCGAGGTGCGGCTGAACGATGTGACCTTCCGGGTGATTGGTATTTTAGAAGAGCAGGGGGGCGGGACTTTCGGCAGTGAAGACGATCTTGTGATCGTGCCGCTCAGTACAGCTTCGGAGCGGCTGTTTAATACCCGCAGTCAGACGACGGGGCGACCGCTGGTGGATTTTGTGCTGGTGCAGGGGGTGAATAGTGAGGCGATTGATGATATTGTCATTGACGCGGCCGCGGCCCTACGCCAATCCCACGACATTAGTTTCCGCGATGAGGATGATTTTCTCATCTTAACCCAACAGGATTTCCTCAGCTCCTTTGGCGAAGTGACCCAGGTGTTGACCCTTTTTCTGGCCGCCATTGCCAGTATTTCACTCCTGGTGGGTGGGATCGGCATTATGAACATCATGCTGGTTTCGGTGACGGAGCGCACACGGGAAATTGGTTTGCGTAAGGCGGTGGGGGCACGTTACCGGGATGTATTGGGACAATTCCTGACCGAAGCGGTGATATTGGCGGTGTTGGGGGGCGTGGCCGGGATATTACTGGGGTGGCTGGGCGCGGCCGCGATTCATCTCGCCGTCCCCGATCTGGACACCACCGTTACCTGGCAATCTGTCGTGTTGGCGGTTGGGTTTTCCGCCCTGGTGGGGTTATTCTTTGGTATCTACCCGGCCAGCCGTGCGGCCGCGTTGAACCCGATAGACGCCTTGCGGTTTGAATAGCGCGGGACGCGGGCCCACAGGTTTTTTTAAAGAACCTATACCACGCTGGTTACATCACACAGGGTGGGAATTGCGGGGTTGCCGCCCGGGTGCTTGCCCTTGTCCTCCGCTTTATCAAACGTTCGTCAAAAATGGCGAAACTAATGTTACACAGCAAGACGAATTTAGGTGGATGTTATGGAACGGTTTGGGGAAAAATTGCGCCATCTTCGTCAACACCATCGTGTCACGCTTGTGTGGTTGGCGCATAAATTGGGTTACAGTACCCATAGCTACATCAGCGAAGTTGAGTCAGGTCAAAAAATACCGACGGCTCAGTTTACGCTCAAAGTTGCCCGGTTATTTCAGGTAACAACTGATGAATTATTGAAAGACGAGCTTGAAATTGATTTAGCCAAATCCATGATTAATGACGCCATATGACTATACCTTTTGTAGATCGCCCGCCACCGTTGAAAGCTTGTCTTATTGAGCACCTATCACGTTTCGTTCAAGGCAACGGAAGAGGGTTGACGTCGAAAAGCCGCAAGGACTTCGCCCGGCTTGCCCGTTTGCTCAGGAAATTACAGCAGGCCGATCGGCGGAGCACTATTTTACGAGTTGGTACCGTGTAAGGAAGGCTTTACCTGGTTGGCGAAGGTCTTTCCGGTGGGGCTGTGGGTCGTGAAGCCTCCGCTTTGGTCGGCTTTCAATTGGAGCCATTGCCCGCAAATTTGGAATCAGGCTTACAAAACAAAGCCGCGATTTACTTCCCAAGTCAATGGAGCAAACTCTACACTTAAGTTGCTTCTATGCACATAGCTATTAACGCTTACTTCTGGAACAAACCTAACAGTGGCAGTGGTCAATACACCCGCCAACTGGTTTACCACCTCAACCGGCTGGTGTCTGATCTAGACCTGACGCTCGTTTATCCCCAAATCCCCGGCGAACCGCCCGAACCGGAGCAAGTTCCTCCCAGTGTCAAAGTCAAAATAGTGCCTATCCGTCCTGGTCATCTGGGAAAGGTGTGGTTTGAGCAGATTGGTTTCCCTCGTGCCTGCAAATCCATCGGCGCATCAGTCGCCCATGTGCCTTACTGGGGTTCGCCACTGAGTGCGCCTGTGCCGGTGGTGGTGACGGTGCATGATTTGACCACACTCCTGGTGCGAGAATATCGGCGGGGGTTCAAGGCGCGGCTGTATACGGCTCTGGTCAGCGCGGCCGCACGCGGGGCCAGCCACGTCCTCACCGATTCTCAGGCCAGCAAACAGGACATCCTGATCCACCTGGCCTTGCCTGAGGACAAAGTGACGGTGGTCTACCTCGCGGCCGCGCCCCAATTCACGCCCCAGGCCAATCTCATCATGGACCGGGCCATCCGCCAAAAATACGACCTGCCCGACTTTTTTAGCCTTTATCTGGGGGGCTACGAAACCCACAAAAACATCATCAACCTGCTCCACGCCTACACCTACGTGGCCCAGGCCCTGGGAACCGATTATCCACTTCTCCTGGCGGGCAAAAAACCGGACAAAACCAATCCCAACTATCCCGATTACGACGAATATATTCGCCAATCTGACCTTGAGGCCCATGTGCGTTGGTTGGGGTATGTGGACGAAGAGGATAAACCGGGGCTGTATCGGGAAGCCAGTTGTTTCGTTTTTCCCAGCCAGCAGGAAGGGTTTGGCCTGCCACCTCTGGAAGCGATGGCTTGTGGGACGCCGGTGGTCACGACCAATGCCAGCTCTCTGCCGGAAATCGTGGGCAGTGCCGCCTTTGCCGTAGCTCCAGACGATGTGCGGGGCATGGCCGGGGCGATTATCGCCGTGTTGATTCAAGATAATCTGGCCGATGATTTGCGCCAACGTGGCCCGGTGCAGGCCAAACAGTTCTCCTGGGAAAAGACGGCTACAGAGACATTGCTGGTGTACGACGCGGCCGCGAACAGCCCGTGAACATTGTTTGCCCCATCGCTTCATCCTGTTAAAATGCTCCATCCATCGCTCTAGATCTTCAGTCCGGTGGAGACTAGAGGCTTGAGAGTGAAAGATTTTTTCGAGGAGACTATGAGCATAAAAAGTGATCGTTGGATTCGCCAGATGGCTCTGGAACATGGCATGATTGAGCCATTTGTAGAAAATCAAGTGCGCCAGGGGGTTATCTCTTATGGCTTATCATCGTATGGTTACGACATTCGCGTAACCGATGAGTTCAAAATTTTCACCAACGCCCTCTCGGCGATAGTTGATCCCAAAAATTTCCAACGTGAATCATTTATAGATTTCAAGGGCGATGTTTGCATCATCCCCCCCAACTCCTTCGTTCTGGCCCGCACCGTGGAATATTTCCGCATTCCACGTAACGTGCTGACCATCTGCCTGGGCAAAAGCACGTATGCGCGTTGCGGTTTAATAGTAAATGTAACGCCTTTTGAGCCAGAATGGGAAGGATTTGTCACCCTGGAAATCTCCAATACCACCCCTCTGCCCGCCAAAGTGTACGCCAACGAAGGCATCTCCCAGGTCATCTTTTTTGAGTCAGATGAGCCGTGTGAAACCTCGTATGCCGACCGCAAAGGCAAATATCAGAGTCAACAAGGCATTGTTCTGCCGAAAATCTAATAGTCAACCCTGGCTCTATTGTGTATGCTCCTCATTAGCTTAGCGCACAAGGCATACACAACTCATCATGAATTTTTTCCGCAACACTCCTTTCGACCCGTTTCAATCGGAAATCAACCTGATACAGGATGAGTTAACCGGGTCTATTTGCGGTGGAAGATGTACAGACCCGCGGCCGCGGACAGGTTATTGCCTTTCGCGGCCGCGTTCTTTCCCCCCCCGAAACCATCTTTGAGGAACTCCAATATCGTCTGGAGCGTCACGATTACCTACCCGTTTTGCAACGGCATGGTGATCAAGATGTTCTGTTAGCCATTAAAGGGGTTGCCCAACAAAAAGCAGGCAGTAGCATCTTCGTTCATCTCCTGCTGTTTCTTGCCACGCTATTCACCACCATAGGGGCCGGGGCTGGCCTAAACGGTGAAAACCTTCTCTCAGCGATAGCCACCGCCGATCCGGCCCAGATTTTACAAGCGGTTATGGCCGGTATTCCCTTTGCCGCCGCACTTCTCCTCATTTTAGGTATCCACGAACTGGGTCACTACGCGGCCGCGCGCTATCACCGCATCAACGTCAGCCTGCCCTACTTTATTCCCATGCCCTTCAGCGCCATCGGCACGATGGGAGCCTTCATCTCCCTGCGTGCCCCCATGCGCGATCGGCGCGTCCTGTTTGATGTCGGTGTGGCTGGCCCCATCGCCGGTTTCCTGGTGGCTGTACCCATCTTTATCATTGGCTTATGGCTCTCCCCTGTTATCCCCGATGTGGGGCGGCAAGCGACGCTGGATCGTTTTGGGTTATCGTTACTTACCAGTGCCTTAGTCAGTCTGCTGAAAGATGTGCCCGCTGGCTATAGTGTCGCTTTTCATCCGGTGCTCTTTGCTTCCTGGTTGGGGCTATTTATCACCAGCATCAACCTGCTGCCTTTGGGCCAACTCGATGGTGGACATACGATTTACGCCGTCTTTGGCCGGTCTGCTCACGCCATTTCCCGGTTGACCTTTGCCCTGCTTCTCGTGGCAGGCTTTCTTTTCTCCAGCCAATGGCTTTTTTGGGCCTTTTTTGCTTTGCTGGGCGGTTTAGATCACCAACCCCCCCTCAATGACATTACCCCTCTGGATGCACCCCGCAAGCGCATCGCTTTCTTTACCCTGCTGATGTTTTTCATCACCTTCGTGCCGCGCCTCTCCTTTAATTAAGACTGACCCAAAATACCCTCGTGGACGGGGCAATCATATTGAATATGGCGTTGGCACGCGGCCGCGATATCTACCGCGACTGGTACACCCATCCGGCGCAAGGCACGTGTCAAATGGCACAAGGGAAACCCCATCACCCCGGCAAAACAACCATCCAGGCGGATCACAGGCTGAAATTCGGGATGTTGAATGGCATAGGCCCCAGCTTTGTCTAATGGATCACCGGTGGCAATATAGACGGCAATTTCGGCATCGCTGTAATCGCGCATGGGCACGGGCACAGTGGCAACATCGGTAATGGTTTGCCCCGTGGCCGTGTTAAGCAAAACCAGGCCGGTATGGACATAATGAATGCGGCCGCGTAATGCCTGTAACATCTGCCAGGCCGCGGCCGCGTTGGCTGGTTTATTGAGCATCTGCCCATCCAGCGCCACCGTCGTATCTGAGGCAATGATAATGGCTGGCGACTCACAGCGGGCGGCAATCGTTACGGCCTTCAAATGGGCCGTGGCTACTACATTCGCGGCCGGATCAGGGTCGGTAATAGAATCCTCATCTGCATCCGCCACCATCACCCGGAAGGGCAAACCCAATAATCGAAGTAGCTCCTGGCGTCGAGGTGACGCCGAAGCCAGGATTAACTCACGCATAACCTGCACCTGGGCTGGAAAACAAAAAGGCCAGCAACATGGCTGGCCTTTTGTTTACCAATGAAAGAAAAAACTATTTGACTTCGACAGACGCACCGGCCGCTTCCAGCTTGGCTTTGGCATCGGCGGCGGCTTCTTTGGTCACAGCTTCCATGATGGTGCTGGGAGTCCCTTCGACCACGTCTTTGGCTTCTTTCAAGCCCAGGCCGGTGAGGGCACGGACTTCTTTGATGACGTTGATCTTTTTGTCACCAGCGCCGGTGAGGATGACGTTGAACTCGGTTTGTTCTTCAACTTCTTCCACCGGGGCGGCGGCGGCAGCGCCCATAGGCATCATACCCATGGCAACGGGTGCGGCCGCGCTCACACCCCATTTCTCTTCCAACATCTTGGTCAGCTCAGCGGCTTCTAACAGAGTCAGGCTACTGAGGTCATCTACTAATTTTGCTAAATCAGCCATTGTGATTTTTCTCCTATCCTATTTAAGGTTGAATGTTAATTGTTGTTGACAATCAATGTCATTTGTAGGTGAACCCCATTAGGCAGCCGCTTCTGCTTCTGCTGATTCATCCTTACGTACATACGCATCAAGCACATTGACGACCTGACGCACACCACCGGCGATAACGCTGGCAACATTGCGAGCTGGCGCACTGATAACACCGATCAACTGGGCACGCAATTGGTCGAGACTTGGTAATTTAGACAGTGCTTCTACATCTTTGATGGATAAAATGTTTTTACCCAGTACACCACCCTTCACTGTCATCAAATCTTCTTTCTTGGCAAAGTCCAACAAGGTTTTGGCCAAAGTAGGAGCATCGCCAAAAGAGAACCCGGTCGCTAATTGGCCGATCATCTCCTCTTGCGGCGTGCCCATGCCGACTTCTTCCAGGGCCTTGAGCAGTAGCGTATTCTTGGTAACATACACCACGCCACCCACTTTACGCGCTTCGGCACGTAGGTCCTGCAACTTTTGTACGCTTAGCCCTTTATATTCGGCAATAAAAACGGCATCCGACTTTTTGAGCAGGTCAACGTACTTCGCTAGTAACTCTTCTTTACGTTCACGTGTAATAGCCAAAGGTAATCACCTCCTCGTGGCTTTAGGATAAACTCGTCTTACATCTGTTCACGACCGACTCTAATCGGTTACAAGTGAGGATGAAGACGAACTTAATCATATTAAAAGCACAAAAAAATCCTCACACCCACCGGGTATGAGGATTTGAACGTACTCCAGACAAAAGACAGGCAAAACCCGTCCACTTTGTATGGCTTATTCGTCCAATCCCCACCTCGGCTGGTCATTAAGTGGTTTTAACCACCACACCAACTGTCTTAAGCAGAGAATCGCGCTATCGCACAGCGCTGACTTTCATAAAGCCTGGTTATTTAATTGGGTAAAACAGGTAAATCATTAGGACGTGGCTTCCATGGTATCCATGTGAATGCCAGGCCCCATGGTGTTGGCCATAACCATACGGCGGATATAAATACCTTTCGCGGCCGCGGGGCGAGCACGCTTTACCACACTAATCAATGTGTTCAGGTTATCCAATAACTGCTCTTCACCAAAGCTGGCTTTACCAACCGGTACATGGATGTTTCCGGTACGATCAACGCGGAACTCCACACGACCAGCTTTTGCTTCTTCGATTAAGCGGGGCACATCCGGGCCAGGTGCCACGGTGCCGGCACGGGGATTCGGCATCAAACCACGGGGACCTAACACACGTCCCAACCGACCCACTTTACCCATCATCGAAGGCACAGCGATAGCTACATCAAAATCTGTCCAGCCTTCTTGAATTTTCTTGATCATCTCATCGTCGGCCACCAGGTCTGCTCCGGCTTCTAAAGCAATACGAGCATCTTCACCTTCAGCAAAGACCAGTACGCGCACTGTTTTGCCCAAGCCGTGAGGCATGACCACCACTTCACGAATTTGCTGATCCGCATGGCGAGGGTCAACCCCCAAGCGCATATGTACTTCTACCGTGGGGTCAAATTTGGTTGTAACCGTTTCTTTGATGAGCTTAATCGCTTCAAGACGGGTGTAACTTTTTTGAGGGTCTATCTTCGCGGCCGCGGCCACATATTTTTTTCCGTGTTTTGCCATTTTCACACCTCGTGGTTATATCGGTCCTTACAGACCTCCCACCATTCACTAAATCACCGTAACAACTTACTGGTTTGTCACTAGAACCAACTTTTTATCATAATCATGACAAAGCTGGGTTCTCAGCACCGTTGGGTCAGTTACTAATCAACAATAGTTAATCCCATGCTACGGGCTGTTCCAGCGATAATCTTTATTGCTCCATCTACATCAAGAGCATTAAGGTCCTTCATTTTCAGTTCAGCAATTTCCCGAACTTGCTTCTGTGTGACCTTTCCCGCTTTTTCTTGTAGCGGAGAAGCCGATCCCTTAGGAACACCCGCTGCTTTCTTTAACAGCTCAGCTGCCGGGGATGTCTTCAACACAAAAGTGAAGCTGTTATCAGCAAAAACCGTCACTTCAACGGGGACAACCTGACCAATCTGATTACCGGTTTTGGCATTGTATTCTTTGCAAAACTGCATCAGATTAATGCCCTGCGGGCCTAAAGCTGTACCCACAGGCGGGGCAGGGGTTGCCTTCCCACCCACAATTTGAATTTTGACAATCGTCTTAATTTTTTTTGCCATTTCTAACCTCCGGGGAGTTCAAACGCCTGCCATGTAGACAAGCTCCTCCTTTCCGTACTAAACCTTATGGGTTCCCAAGTCTTTACTCAATCAACTGAGTTCCCGTTTTACACTTTTTCCACATGCAGGAAGTCCAGTTCAACCGGTGTTTCCCGCCCAAAAAACGAAACCAAAACCCGTACCTTTGCTCGGTCCGGATCAATTTCCCGCACTGAACCGATAAAATCAGCAAACGGGCCAGCCCCAATTCGCACCTTATCCCCAACCTGGAAGTCAAACTTCATCTTTGGAGCTTCCGCTTCCATGCGGTTCATAATTTTAGCGACTTCGTCAGGTCGTAAGGGTGTAGGTTCATTCCCCATTCCCACAAAGCCTGTAACGCCTGGTGTGTTGCGTACAACATACCAGGAATCCTCGCTCATAACCATTTGCACCAAAATATAGCCAGGGAAAACACGGCGCTCTACTTTACGCCGCTTGCCATCCTTAATTTCAATCTCTTCTTCCGTGGGCACAACCACATCAAAAATCTTGTCTTGCATGCCCATCGTTTCGATACGTTGTTCAATGCTGTGACGTACCTTATTTTCATACCCTGAGTAGCAATGAACAACAAACCATGACCGACCGTCATCAGGAATGAACTTTTCTTCTTTTGCAGGGACTGCCTTTTTTTCTTCGGTGGGATTGCTCATGGCTTAACCTCGTTCTATTGGCTTAAATGCCACCTAACAAACGGATCAACGCCCCCACTAGCGTTGAGAAAACAAAATCCAACGCGCCCAAGAACAATGCAAACGCAATTGTTACGGCAATCACGACACCTGTAAGACGTTGCGACTCTTCCCGGGTAGGCCAGGTAACGCGGCGCAATTCACCCCGAGTTTCACGGTAATAACGACTAATACCCTCTGAAAAGCGAGTCAGAGCATTCTCACCCTGATTTTTTTGCGGTTTATCTTTTTCAGGGGACCGGCTCTTATCTTTACCTTTTTCTACTTTTACTTCAGCCATGGCGCCATTTTCCTTTCCATCTCCCTCATATGTCCGATGGCTTCATCACAACCTTCTGAATTGTCAACAATGGGTGTGAAGGAACGAACCGAGGTGGGTAACGATGAAGTTAAAACAGGGGGTGCAGGGCTCGAACCCGCAGCCTACGGTTTTGGAGACCGTTGCTCTACCAATTGAGCTAACCCCCTAGAACACCCTACTAGTTTACTTTACCGGGTCTCACGATGCAATTGATGTTGACGGCATCGTGGGCAGTACTTCTTAAACTCCAGGCGACTTGGATCGTTACGGCGATTCTTTTCCGTAATGTAGTTTCGTTCTTTGCACTCAACACACTGAAGGGTAATGTGTGTACGCACTGCTTTTTTAGCCATTGCTTTATCCTCAAAAACAGATAGCTGAGTAATGATTTCATTACTCAGCTATCCAGTTGTAGCAAAATCAGTTACTTAAAGATTTGGGTGATGACGCCAGCCCCGACAGTCAAACCACCTTCACGGATGGCAAACCGACTGCCATCTTCCAATGCCACAGGCGTAATCAGCTTCACCTTCATCCGCACATTGTCCCCAGGCATCACCATCTCTACCCCTTCAGGTAACGTGATTTCCCCGGTCACATCCAATGTCCGAATGTAGAACTGCGGCCGATACCCCGGAAAGAATGCCTTATGCCGTCCCCCTTCATCTTTGCGCAGCACGTACACTTCACACTCAAATTCGGTGTGCGGTGTGATGCTGTTCGGTTTCGCCAACACCATCCCCCGCTCGATTTCTTCGCGTTGTACCCCGCGCAGCAGAAGACCGGCATTGTCGCCCGCTTCTACTTTGTCCAGGATCTTGTGGAACATTTCCATCGACGTCACGATGACTTTGCGCTTAGTTTCGCTTAGCCCCACAATCTCGACTTCATTGTTCGGTAGCAGGCTCCCCCGTTCTACCCGACCCGTCACGACGGTGCCGCGTCCTTTGATGCTGAAGACGTCTTCTACTGGCATCAGGAACGGTTTGTCTACTTCACGAACTGGTTGGGGAATGTATTCATCTACCACCCGCATTAGTTCTAAAATGGGCGCATATTCCGGAGCGTTGGGGTCGTTGCTATTGCATTCCAAGGCCACCAGAGCACTGCCGCGTACAATTGGGGTGTCGCTGCCAGGGAAGTTGTAGCTGTCCAACAGTTCACGCAGTTCCAGCTCGACCAATTCCAGCAATTCTTCGTCGTCCATCATGTCGCATTTGTTCAGAAAGACGACCATAGCCGGTACTTCGACCTGCCGCGCCAGCAGAACGTGTTCACGAGTCTGGGGCATGGGTCCATCAGGAGCCGCTACCACTAGAATGGCCCCGTCCATCTGGGCGGCACCGGTGATCATGTTCTTGATGTAGTCCCGATGTCCCGGACAATCTACGTGAGCGTAGTGTCGGTTTTCGGTTTCATACTCCACATGGGTGATGGAGATGGTGATACCGCGCTCTTTTTCTTCGGGCGCGTTGTCAATCTGATCATAGGCCGTGTACTTGGCCTGTCCTTTCAACCCCAGCACTTTGGTGATGGCCGCCGTCAGGCTGGTTTTCCCGTGGTCAATATGACCGATTGTGCCGATGTTGCAGTGTGGTTTCTCGCGTGCGAATTTTACTTTGGCCATTGTTTTACATCCCTCTCTACAAACTACAAATTCGACTTAGTCAACAGGGGCACAAAGGCCCCTTTCATAATAATACCCCGTCTACCCTTGGGGCAGACGGGGTAGAAAGCCCACGATGGGACTTGAACCCATGACCTCATTCTTACCAAGAATGTGCTCTGCCAACTGAGCTACGTGGGCGGACAAAATTGAAAAAGCAGGAACTTTTTCAGAAGGTGGGCCAGGTAGGACTCGAACCTACGGAGGCTATCGCCAGCGGATTTACAGTCCGCCCCCTTTGCCGCTCGGGACACTGACCCAGGATAAACTTTTTAATTGTCGGCCCAGAGCCAACGATGGGACTTGAACCCATAACCTATGCTTTACAAAAGCATTGCTCTGCCGATTGAGCTACGTTGGCATGGTAGGCCCAATATTAACAAATAGGTGCTTTTGCAACACCGGATTGCAAGTATAGCAACTCCGCTTATTTCGTCAACAGGAAAAAAGTGCGGGGCGACCCAGGGTGGGGACTTATAAAGGGTTGGGCGTTGCCCGCGAAAAAGATATCCTTTGGCGGGAACGTTAGGGAGACGGGTTTATTTTGGCGAGCATGCAATCCCACTCCGATGAAAGATGAATTTGCCTTGAATCTTTGGTTGACCGTGCTATAATTCTGGCAGTTAGTCCTCTATAGTTTTGGTGCAAAAAGTGGGTTTCCCCCACTTTTTTGTTTTTAGCGATGAAATGTATCTCATGTGATGGTAAGGTCAGGCTAGAATGAAAAGCGAATTTCTTCTTGCATTTAACGAAATTTGTGAGTCCCGTGGTTTGCCGAAAGAAGTGGTTATTGATGCTCTCAAGGTCGCTTTGGTATCGGCTTACCGACGCAGTGTGAATACCGGCAATATGCAGGCAGTGACGGTGGAGATTGACCCCCGCACTGGCGATCCCACTATCTATGCAGAAAAGGAAGTGGTAGATCATGTCATTAATGAATCTACTGAAGTAACCCTGGAAGATGCCCAGCGCGGCGGGTATCCGCAAGCGGAGATGGGTGATTTAGTTATGGCGGACAGTACACCGCGTAATTTCGGTCGTATTGCTGCGCAAACAGCCAAACAGGTTATTTTACAACGGGTCCGTGAGGCTGAACGAGATCAGTTGTATGAGGATTTCTCTGCGCGTGAAGGAGAGATTGTTAATGGAACGGTTCAGAGTGTCAGTGGGCAGAATATTACTATTGGTTTGGGTCGTACTGAAGCGGTTTTGCCCAAAAATCAGCAGGTAGGCGGTGAACGATATCGGCCACATGATAAGATTCGTGTGTACGTATTGGAAGTTAAGAAGACAAATCGTGGCCCACAGATTTATGTGAGCCGTAATCACCGCAATCTTTTGCGCCGTTTGTTAGAGTTGGAAGTACCGGAAATTTATAACGGGCAGGTAGATATTAAGAGTATTGCCCGTGAAGCAGGTGGGCGCTCTAAGGTGGCGGTGAAGGCGGTGCAGCCGGGGGTAGACCCGGTGGGCGCGTGTGTGGGGATGCGCGGGGTGCGTATTCAAAGCATTGTGCGGGAACTCAATGATGAAAAAATTGATGTGATTGAGTGGGATGCCGATGCGAAGAATTTCATTGCCAAAGCGCTTAGTCCTGCGCGGGTAGCCCAGGTGTTTTTGGAAGAGCATCCAGAGCAGGGTAAAACAGCATCCGTCATTGTACCGGACGATCAACTTTCTCTGGCTATTGGCCGGGAAGGTCAGAATGCACGTCTGGCGGCAAAGCTGACAGGCTGGCGTATTGATATTAAGAGTATGGCGGAAGCGGTTCAAGAATCTTTGAAGAATCTGAATCATTCGGCTGTCGATCAGGCGGTAACGAAGGATAAGGAGTTGCTGGAGCGGATTGACCAGATTCTGGCCAAGAAGGAAGCTAACCGACCGATTACGGCGGAAGATTATATTTATATGAACCGCCTGGTGGTAGGTGTGGAAGGGCGCATTGTGGCGGCGCGTACGGCTTCTTATGATGATTTGCGCCAATTCCGCAATGAAGCGCGTAAGCGGGTTCCCGCGGCCGCGTGGAAACTTCCGCTTGATGAACTTGATCTGCCTGGTCGCACCCATAATCTCCTGTTGGATAATGAGATTGAGACAGTGGGTGATGTATTGTTTAACCTGGAATTAGGTGATGATGTCTTCCTGAAGATGCGGAGCTTTGGTGATAAGGCGCTTGAAGAATTAAAAGATGCGGTAACTTCGTACAGGAAGAAGCTGAGAGAGATGGCACCTGAAACGGTTGAAGAACCGGTGTTCGAAGAGGAAGTGCCAGAAGCGTCTGTACCTGTTGTAGAGGAAGACCTGGTAGCTGAACCAACACCCGTGCTGGAAGTTACCGAGGAGTTGGTCGTCTCTACGGAAGAAGAGCCACAACCGGAAGAGGAAGAAGAGGTGGAAGTGTTCACAGCCGCGATTGAGGCTTTGGACAAACCAAAAGTTCCCGACCTGGATGATCTCAGTAAATCTCTCGTAGATGCGGAACCACCTGTTGCTCCGCCGGCTACCCGTCCAACCAAACCTACTGTTACCATTGTTCGGCCTACACCTAGCCCCTCTGATGACCGTGATGATGATAGTCGTAAGAAGCAGAAGAAGGGTAAACAACTGGTCTTTGATGAAAATGTAGGACGCACGGTTGTGAAACGGAAGCGAAAAAGTAATCGTACCCAGGATTGGGGTGACTTTAACCTGGAAGATTTTGACGAGTTTTAGCAAACAGAGGGCAGGGTGTACCTTTGTGTGAGGGGACACACCCTGCCCATAATCAAATTCACCCACGGGGCAATGAAAACGCAACCCACGCGGCCGCGACACACACCGCAACGTACTTGTGTCATTTGTCGGGTCAAAACGGATAAACGCCGTCTCGCCCGTATTGTCCGGACTCCGGAGCAAACGATTTTGTTTGATCTACAGGCAAGAAAAACGGACGAGGTGCCTATATTTGCGATAAACCTGATTGTTGGGCAAAAATGCAGAGTACCCAATTATTAGATCGCGCTTTAGAGATAACGATTCCCCTGGAAATCAAAACAGACTTGGCCGAACACCGACCTGTTTTTTCTGCTGATTAACAGCCCAATGCGATACGTGTTGTCAGGCTGATGCCCGAGGAATAACACAACTCACCCAACAACCCCATACAGCATGGACAAACCTGGCAGGCCTTTATCTTGCCAGGTTTGATGCTGATTAAAGACAGCCAGCATTGCCCAATTTAGGAAGATATCTATGGCACAAACGAAAACAATCATTGAAATACCTGAAATTATTACGGTTCGTGAACTAGCCGCTCTGATGAATGTCAGCCCCATTAACGTCATCAAAGAATTGATGAGTAATGGGATCATGGCCAATATCAATCAGCAAATTGATTTTGATACAGCCGCTATCGTAGCCGCCGATATGGGCTATGAATTGGCCCCAGTTTACGTAGAAGCACCCGAAGAAGAAATAGACTTGAGTGATCGCCCCGCCTGGCGACAAGTTTTGGCTGGTGAAAAAGAGGGCAACCTAAAACCGCGGCCGCCTGTTGTCACAATGCTTGGTCATGTTGACCATGGCAAGACTTCTTTGCTCGATTACATTCGTAAAGCCAAAGTGGCCTCGGGCGAAGCCGGTGGTATTACCCAGCATATTGGTGCGTACCAGGCCGTGCGTGATGGGCAAGTGATTACCTTCCTGGATACGCCCGGCCATGAGGCGTTTACGGCTATGCGTGCCCGAGGTGCTCGGGCCACTGACATTGCCATCCTGGTAATTGCCGCTGATGACGGCATCATGCCGCAGACCCGTGAAGCAATTGACCATGCTCGTGCTGCCCACGTGGCTATTATTGTGGCCATGAACAAAATTGATTTGCCTGCGGCCAACCCCAATAAGGTAAAACAACAACTCAGTGAGGCTGGCCTGGTACCGGATGATTGGGATGGCGATACATTGGTTATTCCTGTCTCGGCGCGAACGGGAGCAGGGATGGAAGATTTGCTGGAAGCGATTTTGCTGACAGCGGAAGAGATTTCTCCCCGTGCCAACCCCAGTGCCGCACCCACGGGAACGGTGCTGGAAGCGCAGATGAGTAAAGGGCGAGGCGCTCTGACGAATGTGTTGGTGCAGAATGGAACCTTGCGGAAAGGGGATACGATGATCGTAGGTGACTATTATGGGCGGATCAAGTCGATGCATGATTTCCGCGGCCGCGCCGTGGATACGGCTGGTCCATCCACCCCTGTTTCCGTATCTGGCTTGAACGGGATTCCTACCGCTGGCGACCAATTCCGGGTGGTGAAAGACGAAAAAGAAGCTCGGCGCATTGTCGCGGAGTTGCAAGAAGCGAGCGCGAAACCCGTTGAACGAGCACGTCGGGCCAGCCTGGAAGATTTCTTTGCCAGTATGCAAGAAGGGAGTGCCAAAACCCTACGCCTTATTGTTAAGGCAGATGTGCAAGGCTCACTTGAACCCATAATTAACTCATTGAACAAGCTTAATACAAGTAGCGAAGTCTCAGTGGAAATCCTTCATGCCAGTACAGGTAACATTTCCGAAAATGATGTGATGTTGGCTTCCGCTTCAGACGCGATTATCTTGGGCTTCAATGCGGATATGGACGCGGCCGCACGCGTGGCTGCCAAAAGCGCGGGCATCGAAATTAATAACTACAGCATTATTTACAAACTCCTGGAAGACGTCACGAAGGCGATGAAAGGCCTGCTTCCGCCCACATTTGAACAAGTGGTTATTGGGCGGGCTGAAGTTCGTCAGGTGTTTGATTTGAAAACAGCGGTCGTAGCCGGATGTTATATGCGTACCGGAGAGGCACGACGCAATGTCAAGGCCCGCGTCATTCGTGGGGGCAATCTCCTCTGTGAAGGGGATGTTGGTAGCCTGAGACATCTGCAAGAAAACGTGCGGCAAATTCGTACCGGCTTTGAGTTTGGTGTCAGCATTGACGGGTGTGATAACTTCCGCTCCGGTGACATCATCGAATTTTACGAACTACAACGTTCGACCAATTAAGAGGCTTGAGAGATTAAGCGGGTAATCATAAGACTTAATCTCTCAAGTTTAGTGACGTTATGACAGATATTCGGCAGCAGCGAATTGCAGAACAGATTCAGGCCATTCTGGCAGAATCATTTCAACGTGACCTGCGTGATCCACGTTTACGGATGATAACAGTGACAGAAGTAAAGGTTGATCGCGAAGTACAGGTAGCGCATGTATACATTAATGCTCTGGGTGATGATTCACGACAGGATGATGTGCTGACGGCCTTGGGCAAGGCGAATGGCTTCCTGCGCCGTGAAGTGGCTCAACAGATGCGTTTGCGTACTGTTCCGCAATTGATTTTCCATTGGGATCCCACTCAGGCCCAAGCTGATCGTGTCTATGCTTTGTTGGACACACTGGAAATTCCGCCCCCGGATGAAGAAGAGTAAACACCCCCGTACTTTTGGGAAAGGAGTCGGCTTTGGCAGTTGTAGCAGCCATTAAACAGGCAATTGAAAATGCCACCACAATTACGCTTGTCACCCACGTGGCTCCTGATGGAGATGCGATTGGTTCGTTGACGGCGATGGGATTAATGTTGCAGCAGATGGGCAAGCGGCCGCAACTGATCTGTGAAGATGACGCCCCGGCTCGTTTTCGTTACCTGCCGCTGGCCGAACAAGTGCAAACGACCCCCCCGACTACCTCGCCCGAGCTACTTATTGCGCTGGATTGTGGCGACGAGTCACGTATGGGTAAGGTGTTTGCCGAATTACCCGCGCCGCCATCCCAGGTGATTAATATTGATCACCACGTTACCAATACCCGGTTTGGCTCTATCAATCTCGTTGATACGACGGCCAATGCTACCGTGGAAATTCTGTACGATTTACTCCCCGGGTTAGGGATCACTTTATCCCAACCGCTGGCTGAATGTTTGTTAACTGGATTGGTGACGGACACGCTGGGGTTTCGGACGAATGGCGTAACACCGCATACCCTACGCGCGGCCGCGAACCTTATCGAAGCAGGAGCGGATCTCAACACCATTACCCAAAAATCGCTAACGGTGAAACCGCTCACTAATCTGTACCTGTGGCAAATTGGTTTAAACAACATGCGGTTTCAAGAGGGGTTACTGTGGAGTACCCTGACCCATGAAGATCAAAAGACCATTGGTTACATGAGTGCCTCAAGTAGTGGTCTGGTTAACATGTTAGGGGACACCGAGCAGGCGGCTATTGGGGCAGTATTGCAGCAGATGGAAGATGGTCGCGTCGTGGTTAGCTTTCGGTGTCGGCCCCCCTTTGATGTGTCCATGCTAGCCTCTGATTTGGGCGGCGGGGGACATCCTTTGGCCGCCGGTTGTACCCTGGAGATGTCGCTGCCTGAGGCGGAACGGATGGTAGTCGAGTTGGGTATTCAGACGATTCGCGAACAAAAGCGCCAGTTTCGCTTTAACGGACACGGGTAAACCAGAGCTGTGCCAGATGCTCTCGTGAGTTCTCCTCTTTCCCCTGAAGGGTTGTTGGTTATAGACAAACCTGAGGGTATTACTTCCCACGATGTGGTGCAACAGATCAGACGCCTGAGCCGGATACGACGGGTGGGCCATGCTGGAACGCTAGACCCGCTGGCGACCGGGGTGTTATTGGTGTGCCTGGGGCGCGCTACCCGGCTTATTGAGTATCTGGTAGGCCAGCCGAAAACGTATGTGGGGGTGGTGCGGCTGGGTCAAAAGACCGATACGTATGACGCCGAAGGGAAAGTGACGCAGGTACGACCTGTAACTGTAGGTGAAGAGGAGATCGCGGCCGCGCTTCATAACTTCCGCGGCCGCATCCAACAGGTGCCCCCCCTTTATTCCGCCCTCAAAAAAGAAGGTCAACCCCTTTATAAACTTGCCCGACAGGGGCAAATCATTGACGTGCCCGCCCGCCCCGTTACCATCTATGAGCTAGAAATCCTGGCCTGGAATCTGCCTGATGTGACATTACGAGTAGTTTGTTCGGCCGGAACCTATATTCGTTCGCTGGCCCATGATGTGGGGGAGCAATTGGGATGTGGTGGTCATCTGGTGGCTCTGCGGCGCACGGCGGTGGGGATGATGACCATAGACGCGGCCGCACCCCTTGCTTCACTTAGCCCCGATAATTGGACAACCCATTTGCAGTTACCCGAAACAGCCGTGGCCCATTTGCCTGCCCTGAACCTGACGGCCGCGCAAGTGGATGGCCTCAATAAAGGACAACTGCCTTTGCGGGAACCGGATCAACCAGTCGCTTTGCTAATGCGTGGTTATGATGAGCGCGGCCGCTTCTGGGGCATTGTGTCCCCGTGGCAGATGAGTTGGAAAGTAGAAAAACTCATGCCCCCCGAAGCATGAACAGCCATTGAATCTCAGCCAGAATATTTGTTACAATCACGCGCCGGTCTAACAACCACAACAACTAACCCCTCTGCTTAAAGTGGTGACATCTGTGGATCAACGTTCTAAACCTCAATCATTTCAGGTTGTCTCAAACTTACCGCAGGCCACCCCCGACCAGCCTACTTTTGTAGCTGTGGGGGTGTTTGATGGTGTGCATCTGGGCCATCAGGCTTTGTTACAGAAGATGATCGCGGCCGCGCACACGGCCAACGCTCGCCCCGCTGTCCTCACCTTTTTTCCCCATCCCGCAGTTTACATCCAGCAACTACAGGGGCGTTACTATCTCACCACCCTGGAAGAGCGGGTGCAATTGTTAGCGGCCCTCGGCATTGAACTGGTTATTGTTCATCCTTTTGATGAGGTGACGCGCACCACCCGCGCGGCCGCGTTTGTGGATCATTTGCGCCACTATTTGGACATGAAAGCCTTGTGGGGCGGTCATTTCTCGTTGGGGCATGAGCGGGAAGGATTTGCCCTTTTTGCAGGCTCAGGGAGCCGATAAGGGGTTTTCGGTGCAGGCCGTGGATGATTTGTTGATGTGGCAAGGAGAGCGGGTGAGTAGTAGTCGCATTCGCCGAGCCTTAGAGATGGGGCACATGGATGTGGTGACGGGCTGTCTGGGGCGCCCTTACCGGATGACGGGTAGGGTGACGCATGGACAGGAGCGCGGCCGCACCATTGGTTTTCCCACCGCCAACCTGGCCGTGTGGGCAGAACAAATTGTGCCAGCCTATGGGGTGTATGCCACCTGGGCCTGGGTGGGCGGCAAACGGATCGCGGCCGCGACCAATGTCGGTGTTCGCCCCACCGTCTCTGGGCATAACCTGACCATCGAAGCCCACCTGCTCGATTTCTCTGGCGATATTTACGAACAAGACGTGAGCCTGGAATTCATGAGCCATATCCGCCCGGAACAGAAATTTTCCGGTTTGGAAGCCCTTAAAGCGCAAATTGCCCTGGATGTCGCGGCTGTTCGTGCCCGTCTAACTACCCCTTAGCTTACCAACCGTCTTTCGACTCCTCTCCATTAATCTGCGTTTCATCTTCACCTCACCCGTCACTCATCTTGTGGCCAGGAAACCACTTTCTCCCGAAATGATATTTGCGGACAAGAAGGGGATGTTTGCGGCCGCGAATCGGGCTATACAGGCATTTTTCAGGGTCAATTGAGTGACACCACCCTGCAAGCGTTATTTTCTAAAAAACGTATAGGAAATGATTCCTATGTATTCCGTACTAACCCATTCGTTATAGTGCCCCCAGTCCAGTCAAACAACCCATTAACGGAGACCCCTTATGTGCGCCCAAGAAATTATTAAATGACCGAATGAATCTACACCCACGCACCTAAGTTAGTCGCATTTCCCCCCATTTTCATAACTGAAGTTCTGTAATAACCCATCAAGAGAGCTGCTTGATCGGTGTATTACGCTAAGCCATCCTTCCAGGAGAAAGTATGCTGCCATCTAAGCTTGGTTCCCGCCCAAACAAAGGTCGAGGTCGCCGTTTTCAAACCTCATTGGTAGGTGGATTGATGTTATTCGTCACTTCACTCCTTATTGTACTGCTAGCGATATGGCCCCAGGTGCAAGTTAAGGCTACCCCGATTAGTAATGAGGGTATTTTTCTGCCCCTTCTCTCCACCCCGGCCAATGCGACTTCTTACCCCATTGTTTTTGTCTCGCGCCAGATACCGGATGAAGGCAGTATCTATTGGAGTACCCCCAATGGGATGCCCGGTGTGGGACCGTGGAGTCGGTTTCAGGTAGCGGCTCCTGGTAAACTGCTGGTCTTGGAGCCGAATGGCACCATTCGGGTGCTCATAGATGGGGCTAATCCTACCGCCGCTTCTAAACATCTCATTGATGTGAGTGCGCCTAATGTTTCTTATGATGGCACGAAGATCGCTTTTGCGGGTTTTCCCCAACAGGCCTATAGCCCTGGTGACGCGGAACCCCAGGGCAATCCGGGTGCCTGGCGCATCTATACTATCAATGCGGATGGCACGAATCTCCAGCAGGTGACAACCACTGATTTCACCTATGGCAGTCTAAACATGAGCCAGTTCGGCGCGGCCGCGGGCGCATTCTCCGGTTATGACGACATTGACCCCGCCTGGCTGCCTGATGGTCGCCTCGTTTTCTCCTCTACGCGTTGGCCCAGCATGTCCCAATACAGCGGTACTCGCGCCTCCAACCTTTACGTCGTCAATGCCAACGGCACAGGGATGCGCCGCATCACCGCCGAACGGAATGGCGCGGATCGCCCCCTGGTAGACCCCCTCACAGGTAAAATCGTCTACTCCCGTTGGTGGCGTAACCACCGTTTTGCCACCAATGATATGTCCACCGTTACCGGTGGGGGTGGTTATCAAATCCACCTGGGGCTGACAATTGATAGAAGCAACCATGTCGGTGGTGGCGATAACCTGTGGCGTAACGCCTGGCATCCCGCCACGATTAACCCCGATGGTACCGGGTTGGCCCTGTGGTCTGGCGATTATGAGGGTCACGATTATTACGGGGGCGCTTTTACTGATAGCGGTGTGCTCATTGGTAATTATTTTCCCATGGGCAATATGACTGAGGCCGCTGGTTTTGGCGGGTTGCGCCGTTATGAGCGTGGCGCAGGCGATTACGAAGGCATCATTGGTATCACCGATCTTTCTACCAATTATGCCAGTACAAACCCGGTGTCTTACGGTATTTACGTGGGCAACTACGCCGCCGAACCGGATGTGGCCGCTGATGGAACCATTGTGTTTTCCTGGGCGCAGGGTATTACCCAGGATTATGGCCTTTACGTCATCCAGCCTGATGGCAGCGGCCGCACATTGTTGTATGACAACGCTGGCACCACGGAACTACAGGCACGTATTATTCGTCCGCGGCCGCAACCCCCCATTCTCACCGATACCGTCAGCCAAATACCACCCCTGCTTCCCCCGCCCGCTCAAGGGCCTTACAACACGGATGGCACCTTTGTCTTTGATGCCCGGAATGTCTACTTTAATGCCCCTGTAGATTGGCCCATCGTCAACGCCCCAGCGGTTGGCTCCGCCGCCGTCATTCGTTTTTTCCTGGATCACCAACGCACCAGCCCCGGCTCCTTTCCCAGCCTGGACTGGCCCATCTTATTAGGTGAACAGGCCATCGACCCTGATGGGTCTGTGCTAGAGCCTAATGCCCCGGCCAACCTGCCCCTGTTTGAGCAAATCCGTTCCGCCAATGGCACCGTGCCCCGAACCTATGACCCGTATGGCACGAACGGGGCGGCCCATGTAGCGGGTATGAACTTTGGCCGACCAGGCACGACCGCCACCTGCGTAGGGTGCCATGCCGGTCACACCATGATCCCTGTACCCGCCGACCCCCAATGGACCAATCTGGCAACCGGGGCGACAGTGCGCGTTTCTTCAACCAACAACGCGCAATACAACAAAGGTGTCAACGACCGGATGGTTATGCGGGGCGAAATTTGGCGCTATTGGATTGGGGCCAATGGTCAAACCCAAAATCAATGGGTGGAACTGGTCTTCCCGGTGCCTGTCACCGTGCGCACGGTACGTCTTTACAACCCCCGCCAGGGCGATGAGGCTAATTCCACGTTGCAGGTAGGTGGTACACGAGTGCGGTTGTACAGTGATGCGAATGCTACCCATCAAATAACTACCCAAACCAGTGGGGCGCTGTCTGTTTCCGGTACCAATGTGAACTTTAATGATGTAACCAACGTGCGGGTGGTGCGAGTAGAAATCACCAGCATGTCAGGGACGTTCTATGGGATGCAGGTGGTAAGTCTGGGTGAAATTGAGGTCATCGCCAGAGGCGAAGCCCTCACTCCGGCCACCTACGAAAATGAAGAGTGATGTCTGGCTGATTAAACGCTGACCGCGGATAGCAAGTCAATGGAGCCTGGCAACCAATGTTGCCAGGCTCTTTTTGTTATACTCATCACGGTCATAAAGTGTCATTTCGTGTGGAGATTAGAGGCTAGAGACTGATGAGTCTTTACATCTTTTCCAAGACTTCGCTTGGAAAAAAAGGTGTACACACGGATAGGAAGAACACGGATAAAAGCCAAAGCCATCCGTGTTTCTCCTATCCGTGTAGAAAAGATTTCCCAAGCCTGCCATTTTTCAAGAAGATCGACAATTTTTGTCGATAGTGACGCCGTTAGTGCCTAGTCTCCAGTCTCTTGAAAAATGTCAGATCATGCCCGTTGCCGGTATAAAATAGGGCCAACCGGTTATGACTATAGATTTTCAGATAATC
>JADJUV010000117.1 GCA_016716885.1 Candidatus Trichofilum aggregatum
GATTGGCCCGATGTTCATTGGCGTTGACCAAAACACGGGCAAAGTCAGGGTCTGGCTCCATGATGCTAACGGAGCGTTGCATGAGTTGCGAAACTACTAACTCCATTCCCGGATTTGGGCCGTAGAAGCCACCGCCGGGTTGACATAAACGCCCGCATCGGCAGGAATGATCCGGCTCATAGGTGGCAATCATGGCTCCCGTATAATCGAGGATTTCCACAATATCGCGCACAATTTGGCGAAAGGCAGTTTGAAGGCTACTACTCGGTTCGTCACCGGGAGAGGGCATAGGTGGTGTCCTGAAAGTTAAAGATGAAGGGTGGCAGAGTGCGGGAGCCAGAGGTTACAAGACTGACCCTGATCGCCTGCTTACTCGTAACTCGAAGCGTCTATTATTCCTAAAAATTATGCTTAGCCATTCTTGGATTTCCAATAGGATGAAGGAACTGACCCAAATAACGGTCGCCCAACCATAGTTCAAAATGTAAATGCACATCAGCCGTCGGGTCTTGTTGGGTGATGGGCGAGCCACTGTTGCCCATTGCCCAATACCTGCCCGGCAGTTACCCGATTACCCACTTTCCAGGCCAGGTGCTATGGCACTGAGATGAGCATAATGAGCCACCCAGCCGTTGTCGAGTTGGAGCCAGATTTGGCGGCCGCGATAAAAATCGAGCGCATCCGGCGGGGTATAACCGGCCAGGAACACACTGTCACGCATCAGGCCAAACTGGCGTTCGGTCGCTTCCACATAAGCCTGATCAGCCCGGATGATGATGCCCGCGGCCACAGCTTGAACGGGTGTGCCCATGGCTTTGTAGAAATCCATGCCTTCGTGAACGCCCAGACGATAATGGCGCGGCGCGCCAGGTAGCTGGAATTCACGCCCGGCCATAGTCGTATTGGCAATGGGCAAAAATAATCCCTGCAAACTGGTGAGGTTATGGGGTCCTGGGGCTGACCGGTGGCTAAAAAGGTCGCCGCCGCTAATGGTGGCCAGTACCCCCCCTATCTGCCATTCCACCTGCACCCGCCGGGCCGCATCCACCTTCATCACCTGTCCCACCTGGTCAGCCCCTTGGGTCAACACATAAGCAAACCCCTCACTCACCCCCATATCTACCTCTTGGGAGCTACCGGTCAGCCAGGCATACGTATCACCCTGAACCGTATAGGCCTGGACAAATTTATAGCTGGTTTCCAGCGGGAAGCGGGTTCCCGCTGCGGCCGCAAGGGCGACATAATAGTGGGATGAAACATCTCGCACCGCCCGATCATCGATCCAATTGCCACGATTCAGCCAAACTATCATAACGGTACACATCTCCGGCCCGGTCAGCACAAAAAGGGTTCCGTCATCACTGGTCAGATCAAATGGCTCCAACACTGGCACGTTGTCTATCACCATCCCCGGTTGCAAATGACCTGTGGGGGCCAGGGGCTGGCGCAGATCAAGGCGGAGTACGCGGCCGCTATCCAACAAATAGGCCATCTCACCGACAATTTCCAGGGCACGGGGATGGATGAAGCTGTTGGTTTTCATACTGCCAGAGGCCGGTATTGCCGGACCCATCTGCCAGGCACGGTTGGCTAAGTTGTCTGTTTTGGGGGCAGGCTGGCTACTGGGGGTGATGGGGCTGGGTGAAGCGGTCGCGGGCGGAGCCGGTTCGGTGGCGGTGGGTTGAGGTGAAGGGGTCGCGGCCGCGGGCAGGGCCGAAGGAGTGGGTAGGGGTAATGGGTGTGAAGCAGGAATGGCTGGACCACAACTCACCAGAAGAAACAACCAAATGATGGTCCACCCCTTACCTCTAAGCCACATAACACAAGTCTAACACAAACATAATTATCGCCACGAACTAACCTCACTCGATATTGGCGTTTTTGGTACTGACTGCTGGAGACTAAGAGACTGAGAGATTAAGAGATTTCCAGAGGTCGTTCAAATCTAACAAGTCAGCCCTTGGTAGTTATTTTTCCTGTAACCGGCTATGTGCCAATCGAGAAATCAGCCCTTACAGCCTTTGCCCGTTCCCTTTCTTCCCGCTACAATGCCCACATTCCCAAACACAAGAGGCAACATGTTCAGCGAACAACTGGCACAGTTAAAAACAAACCTTTCTTTTGGTGTTTCCCCAGCAATGGCGACACCGTTGCTAGATGATGGGTACACGGTGAACGCGGCCGCGATTCCCCCCCTGGTTGATTTCCTCATCGCCAAAGGGGTCAAGGGGCTGTTTGTCGGTGGCACCACCGGTGAAGGGGTGCTCCTCTCCCTGGATGAACGGATGAAACTCCACGAAAGCACGATAGAGGCGGTTCGCGGCCGCGTGCCCGTCTTGCTCCATGTCGGCACCAACAATACGGCCGAATCGCTCCAACTGGCCCGGCACGCAGCCATGCTCCAGGCCCAGGCCATCGTCGCCGTGACCCCCTACTTTTACCCCGTTCACGACGACAGCATGGTGCGCTATTTTCAGGATATTGCCGCGGCCGCGCCCCACACCCCTTTCTTCGTTTACGACATTCCCCAACAGGCCATCAACGGCATCACTCCGGCCATCATGCCCAAAATGATCGCCGCTATTCCCACCTTCGCCGGTCTGAAAACCAGTCGGGGCGACGCCCACGCCGTGCGCCAATTGGTCGAGGTCAGTCCGGATCATCTGATCATCCTGGCGGGTAACGAATCGGTAGCGATGGGGCTGATGGCGTTGGGAGCGCATGGGCTGATTAGTGGCCTGTCTACGGCCATACCAGAGCCGTATGTGGCGCTATCACGAGCAATTGAGCAGGGTGATCTCGCGGCCGCGCGCCGCTATCAGGCCCAAATTAATCAACTCCTCAAGACCCTGCCCGCCGGGGAACGCATTGGGGCTATCAAAACGCTCCTGACCCAACGGGGCATCCCCGTCGGCCCAGCCGTTCCCCCCCGCCCCATGCCCCACCCCAGTTGGAATGGCTGGGAGCAAGCGCAAGCTATTTTAGATTGACGATTTTAGATTTACGATTAGAGCTGGTCAGTAATCGTAAATCGTCAATCGCAAATCGTAAATCCTATGAAACTATTGCTCTTCGACATAGACGGCACCCTCATCCACAGCAATGGCGCGGGAAAACGGGTCATGGCTATGGCTCTGCAAGAGGTTTTTGGCACGACTGGCCCTATTGATAGCTACAACATGGGGGGCAAAACGGATACACGCATTGTCACGGATTTGATGGGGGCGGCGGGCATCGCGGCCGCGACCATCGAAGCCCGTTTAGCCAAGTTGTTCACCCGGATGGAAGTTCACGGACAAACCATCTTTGGCAATGGCAACGGTAGTGCCGCCCCTTGCCCCGGTGTGGGACCATTACTGAACGCCTTACAAAGCCGCCATGATGCCATGTTGGGTTTAGTCACCGGCAATATAGAACCGATGGCACCGCTGAAGATCGCGGCCGCGGGACTAGACCCGTTGCTTTTTCGGGTAGGGGCCTATGGTTCCCACCACATAGACCGGGATCACCTACCAGCCATCGCCATGAAACAGGCTACCGAACTCACCAACCTGCCCTTCGATGGGCATAACACCATCATTATTGGGGACACACCGCTCGATATTCAATGTGCTCGTGCGGTAGGGGCTGTGGCTGTCGCCGTAGCCACCGGTCGTTATTCAGCTACCACGTTAAACCAGTACAAACCCGACATCCTTCTCCACAACTTGGCCGATACGGTTACGGTTCTACAAACACTTATGGCTTACGATGTGACGTAGAAGTTGGCTGTGCATCTAATGCCGTTGCCAGGGGATCGCCGATATTCCCCCTGCCGCAAGGACAGCACATGACAAGGGAAAACCAAAGGCAGATAGGCCACTTACAATTTTATCTTGACCGGCCCACCGAATATAGTTTTTCTGAATTACAGACCTGGATTATCTGGCAATTCCCTCGCACGAGTGGCGAAGGATTGTTAGGAGCGGTGCATCCCCCCATCGCTCAACATGGCTGGCTCCCCGCCCTGGTTCACCCCTACAAAAAGCGGGTCATTATTCACGCCCACCATCCCCAAACCTACCCCACCCCGGAAGCGGCCGCGGATGCCCTTTAAGTAGTGTCAGAACCAAATACGACACAGAAGGCACGGAGAACCACAAAGATTTAAGAATGGCCTGTTTTTTCTCTGTGAATCTCTGTGTCTTCACCTCTGTGCTCTCTGTGTAACCTCTTTCTTGTTAACTTGTTAGGCGCTAAATCACCGTGCCATCCGGGATAATCGCCCCTTTAGGAATAATCACCACCCCTTCCCGACTCACCCAGATGTCCGTCTCTGCATCAGGCCGATTGGGAATCGCCCGAATAATGACCCGGCGACCAATGCGGGCATTTTTGTCCACAATGGCCTCTTCAATGACTGAACTGGCCCCAATGCCAATATCTGGCCGACCCAGGCGCCGGTTTTCCAGCCGATCCTGCTCAGTCTCATAATAATCCGCCCCCATGATAATGGAGCGTTGAATGGTTACACCATCCGCAATGATGCTGCGCAAACCAATCACCGACGAACGAATCGTCGCTTCCTGGACACGGCAACCATCAGCTAACAACACGTTCATGAGACTACCACCCTGTACCTTAGAACCAGGCAGGAACCGCGGCCGCGTGTAGATAGGCAAATCCGCGCTGTACAAATTAAAATGGGGTAACGGCGCAGCCATGTCCAAATTTACCTCATAAAAGCGGCGAATCGTCCCAATATCTTCCCAGTAGCCATCAAAGGGATAACCCATCACCTTATGCTTTTCGATCAATGACGGGATAATCTCCTTCCCAAAATCATCCCCCTTCATCTTGAGCGAACTCTGCAACATTTCCCGGTTAAAGAAATAAATACCCATCGAAGCCATATAAGGCCGCGCCGGATCATCATTGCTTTCCATCCCATCCAGATCAGCCCCCTTCGGTTTCTCCCGAAACTCAACAATACGCCCTTCCTCATCCATCTTCAGAATACCCAATGAAGAAGCATCTTCGCGGCTGACCGGCTTCACGGCAATAGAAACTTCAGCCTCATGATCAGAATGGTACTGAGCAAAATCCCGGTAATCCATCCGGTACAAATGATCCCCGGCTAGAATGAGGACATATTTACCCCCAGCCTCGTTAATCTCCAACATCTGCTTGCGCACCGCATCGGCCGTACCCTGATACCAATCACCACTGCGGGGTGTCTGTTCCGCGGCCAAAATTTGCACCCAGCCACTAGAAAACAAGTCACGGGTGTAAGTGCGCGAAATATGCCGGTGCAATGAGGCAGAATTGAACTGGGTCAGAAGGGCGATCTTTTCAATACCCGAGTTAAGGCAGTTGCTCATCGGAATATCAATCAAGCGGTATTTGCCCGCCAGCGGCACGGCTGGTTTTGATCGTTCTCGTGTCAATGGATAGAGGCGTGCGCCCTGTCCCCCCCCCAAAATAAGGCCTAAAACGTCTTTCATGCGTACTCGTGCCATGAGAAACCCCCATTTAATTGAAATGTGTCATTGGAAAAATGGTAACGATTTGGCTAACACATCATCACGAAAGTTTGTTTGGGAGATGGGTCTTATGACACAACCTACCAGAGACTTCCGAATTAATGTACTAGAGATGCAATGCATTTGGGCTAACGGTTTTTGGCTAACTAACCCTTGGCGCTCTTACAAACCCCTTAAAAGTTAACCAAAATGGACGAAAAGGGTGCTGGCAACAAACCCCTGTCCTGTAGTTTGAAGATTATAACATGACAAATGAAACTGACAGAAAAGTGAACCGGGTGAATCTGGAAGCGGGCAATCGCCTTCCGGGTTTCAGGGGGTTGGCACCCTATGGAACGAGAATGAAATAACTTACAAGAGACCGGAAACGAGACCCTTATCACGAAATTCAGACTTATGTTTTTATGACCAGCCTCACCCTCGGTTTGTCGCCGGAAACCCCCACCCCTAACCCCGCCCCCAGGGGCGGGGAACTTTCTAAAGTGCCGGTTTTCGAGCGCGCCGACGCGCTCGAAAACCGGCACGCCTGGTATTTCCCCCTTCCCGCCGGGAAGGGGGTAGGGGGATGGGCGAATCTACTCAATCTACCAAGGCCCACCTGTCCACCCCTACCTATCATTTCAAATTGAGAATTGTTGGAGCCAGCGAAGGGCAGTTGGCTCGCTGGAACGCCTGTGCTATCATCCCCCGGCTGTTTTGGCCCATTTTTCATAACGAGTGAATCATCTATCATTCTCATTCATGACAACTAGTCGGGAACATTATGAGCCGAGTTATCAACGTCAATAACCCTACCAAAATTCGCAATTATGCACGGCGCACCATCGCTGAAATTCTCTACCTGCTGCCCCGCAAAGCCAAATTTGACGATGAAGCCAAAGACATGACGGCTACCATCGTCTACTGTCTACGCGAAATTGACAGCACCATAGAGACATCCGCGGCCGCGTGGGAAAAGCGCGATTATTGGATGAAGGCGGAACGGTTTTTACGAGACTGGGGTTGGACGAAAGAGGTAGCCGCCAATTTTGAAGACATCATCCGCGAAGAGGCCTGGGATTTATTGCCGGAGTTGTTGGCTGACCTCATGCCCCATTTTACGGACCTGGAAATTAAGAGTTTTACGCGTAAAGCAGATGCCTGGCAAGGAGCTTACAAGCGGCTGCTGGCTGACCCACCCAAAACGACCCCATGGGGCTGAGTGGTGATTCCCATGGGAAACAATCAATGGTGAACTCCACTTACCGGCTTTACGCTTATGGTGCTTTTTATCTTATGCTGGGGTCGTTTGCCTGGGACTTATGGGATGTGGCAGGCAGTCAAGTACACTAACGGCAACAGAAGAATTGCTCGCGGCCGCGTTACCCCTCCCCACTCTCACCCTCACCCCTACCCCAGTTCCCACCATTCCCCCTTCTTACACCCCACCCCCTACCGCCACCCCCACCCTCATTCCTACCCTCACCGCCACCCCTTCAGCTACACCCCACTGGACCAGCACCTGCAACACCCCCGGCCAGATCGTGACCGGAGTCTTTCCCGACCCCATCGCCGGGCCAGAAAGATCGTACCGCGTCTATTTGCCCCCCTGCTACGGTCAGGATGGGCACATTTATCCGGTGCTATACATTTTCCACGGCACCTTCCAGGATGACAGCACCTGGGATCGGCATGGTCTGGATGAGGCGGCCGAAGCGATGATTCTGGCCCAAGAAATTCCCCCCCTGGTTATGGTTATGCCCACCAGCGCTGACATTGATTACTATTCATCAGGCGGAGCCAATTCTTGGGAAGGGGTGGTGATGAATCACCTTTTGCCCTTTGTGGAGAGCAATTATTGTGTGGCTCAGGAAGCGCCTTGGCGGGCAATAGGTGGATTGTCACGCGGGGCGTATTGGTCTTTGGAGATCGCCTTTCAGCACCCAGCCATGTTTGGGAATGTGGGGGCACACGGAGCGGCGCTAGAGGACACGGCCGCAGGGCCAGCCATTAACCCTCAATATAGTTGGCAGGGTAAAGATTTGAGTGGGATGCGGCTGTATCTGGACACCGGAGATGCAGATTGGTATCGGCGCAATTTCGAGCAGTTGCATACAGATTTAGCGGCCGCGAACATCCCTCACGAATGGCATTTGAACGAAGGAACCCATGAGGATGCGTACTGGGCAGGCCATGTGCGCGATTATTTGCTCTGGTACACAGAACTCTGGCCGCAGGAACGGGCCAGCTATCCGCTTTGTCAGGTAAATGGGGGCTAACCCACTGTGGAGAGTACAAAGGTGTGTTTCATTTTGGCTGATTAACCTTGTAGTGCCTGGCACGGGGCGGCAAGTCTCACTCTGACCAGATTGTCTGCCCCGTGCCAGGCACTGAGCGTTCGACCCACAAAAAAAAGACCGGGCTTACGCCCGGTCTTTTTAATAACTGCTGTTGATTTTTTCTAACTTCCCCTGAATCAACTGGTTGAGTTCACCCAGGTTGACCGCTTTGACTTTCACGCGGCGGGGTAATTGCTGTAAGGTTGTCAGGTGTTGTTTCAAGCTAGTGACCCGTCGTTTGAACGGTTGTAGGCGAGGAAACCGCTTGAGAATATCCGTGTCCATAACGCATTGCTCCTTAACTTGTCGCGGATACTGCTCGCTTATGGGTTTGATGAATAAGAACGAAGTATGACTGCCATAAGTTACAGTTTAGTTTACGACGATGCTTTTAAACAAAATATAGCAAATTGGTAATAGTGGCAACTCGCTCCTTTAAATCAACAACCCTGACTCTGCCCAGGCGAGTTGGGTTTGGGCCGTTTCGTTGAGGGTGTGCTGAGGATCAGCCAGTTTATGTTGCAGGCGATGTTGCGCGGCCGCGATCACTTCTTCATCACACCATGCCGCCATCTTTGTTAACCGGGCCTGCCCCTCCTCACTACCCAACATCTTTTCGTCCGCCTTTTCATACCAGGCTTGCCATTCCTGGCATTGCCCGACCATCTGGTGCAAGGCGTCTAGACCGGCTTGCGTGCGGCCGCGGGCTAAGTCAGCCGTCGCCAGCCACAGCGTATGCACACTCTCAGGGAATTGGGCCAGTCGCCCCGTAAATAGTTGCTCTACCAGGTCTCTGCGGCCGCAATAAGCAAATACCATCATCTGCATTAACGCCAACTGCATTCGGCTAGAGCGGCGCATCGGTTTGTCAAAGAGGGCATATTGGGTCAACATCTTGTTCAAATGACCGTTTTCCCCCAACGCCTGCACCTGCATCAGCATCATGCTGGGATCACGGAGCAGGCTTTTATCGTCGTAATGCTTTTCCATCCAGATGAGCAGTTCATCCCAGCGGCCGCGATTGAGATAGAACTGGGCTACCGCCGCCCGCCCCAACGTTGAAGCCACTGTTTTTTCATTGAGGATCGCGGCCGCGGCCTGTTCATCTCCCTCCCTCGCCATCGCCAACGCCCCAAACAGCCGGGGCAACTGGCTCCAACCATCCGCCGGGTGCAGGTAGCGGAGCAAACTAGAAAGCAACTGTGCCCGGCGATATTGTTGCCTCACACTGAGCCGATCCAACCACATCAACCCCAGACTGGGTAGCACAATGAGGATCAGGCACAGGGCAGCTCCCACCCAGCCCGCCCACGCCGGGTAGGCCCAGGCGGTCAGGAGCAACTGCCCCAGCACAATGGCCGAAGCCACAATCCAGCCTTTATTGTTACCACCGGCCCGAATGGCTCGCAGAAGGCCCATAAAAGCGGTAATGCCGGTCAGAACAGCCAAAATACCGTTTATTTCCATGTTTTAGTCAATACCGCTGGCACAAGATTGTCCTTCCGGACAGGTAAACAAAAGGGCCTGACGAATCGCTTCGGTCTGGGCCTGCAATTTAAAGATGACCTGCTGCCCGTTAACATAGAACACTGGGGGGGTAGGATAGCCGGTAGTCTGAGCTAGTTGGAGATCCTGGCGCACATAATCAGCCACCTGACCAGAATCACGGCAGGTTTGCCAGGCTGTCAAATCGAGTGCGCTCGCGGCCGCGGCCGCGACAATTTCCTCTTCGGCAATCTCATCCTGACCCAGTACATGCTGCTCAAACCAGGCATCATGGAACGCCCAGAACTTGTCTTGTTCAGCCGCACATTGACTGGCCTCCGCCACCGTCAACGACCCTTCACTGGCAACAGGGTAATGGCGAAAAACAATCGCCAGTTGATCCCCAAATTCAGCCTTCAAACTCTCACGCAACTGGCGGGTATACCAGGCCTTACAAAAAAGGCAGTCAAAATCACTAAAAACCACCAGCTTAACCAACGCAGTGGCAGAACCATCATAATTAGCCGGGGCGACATTAGCCAACAGATCGGGAGCGCTCGGTGTGGGGTAAGGTATGGATGTAGCCGTGACCGTAGCCGTTGTTGTAGTCGGTGCAGACGTATCAACCGAACGTAGTCGCGTCCAAACAAGCACCAGTACAACCAGTAACCACAACCCACCCAGAAACCACGATAGCCACTTTTTGCCTGTGAAAAAATTGTCCATTGTTATAACCTGAATATACCTGACCTGGATAAAGCAGAACCAAAAAGAAGGAACACAGAGGGTCACAGAGAAGGCACAGAGATACACAGAGTTATAAAAACGGTCTTGGCTTTTTCTCTGTGAGCCTCTGCGCTTCCTCTGTGAATCTCTGTGTAACCTCTTTCTGGCTAACTGGTCAAGAAGTTAACTCGTAACGTACTACACCGGTGCCAGGAAACAGGCAAACCGGCCATTCAGCCATTAGCCACTGTTCGTGGCAAAGGGTTGATCGACACGCTCTTGTTGGCTCAACATCTCATCACGCATCTGTCGCAGGTGTTGGGGATCATCCCTGGACAGGTCTCTCATCTCTTCCGGATCATCTTCCAAATGATAGAGTTCATAAACATCATGAAAATCCCGGAAGCCAAAATAACGAATCAACTTATACGGCCATTTGAGTAAAACCATCGTTCCCGCCAATAAGGGGCGAAATTTGAAGCTGGTTTTAGCTTCTAAGGCGTACAAACTGCGTTCCGTGGTTGGCTTAGGGTTAAAGGATGGCAGTAACTCCCCTTCGCCCCAGGCGGGAGGCGGCTGACCCGCCATATGTAGAATGGTGGGTAATAGATCCACCGCACTGGTGGGCTGGTACACATCTTCCCGCTGCTTTTGGCCGGGGCGTGATATGAGCAGGGGCACATGCAGCAAGCCCTCATACATGGTCTGGGTAATATGCCCATGAATACCCCGCTCAAACAATTGCCCATGATCAGAGGTCAAAATGATATGCGTATTTTCCAACAGGCCATTTTGGGCCAGGGCCTCATAAATTCGACCTAACTCATCATCCACATTCGCCACATAACGATCATACGTCCGTCGCCGCTGGTTTAAGCTGGATTGAGGGAGTAGCTGGCTAAAATAGTGAGCGGGTTTGGAGACAGGTTCCCAATCGTCATTAAACAGGCCCATAAAATCCGCCCGTGGCCGATAAGGCTCATGTGGGGGGAGAATGTGGTAATACATGAAAAAGGGTTGGGGCATCGTTGTTAGTTGGGAAATCAGCCAATCGGTGGCGTCTTCGAGCAAAAAAGGGTGGAAGTTTTCATCCACCATAGGGAATCCCAAGGGAAACGTTTCGCCGTGCTGTTTCTCAATTCGGCGTAGGGTGAAATAACGGCGCCATTGGTCGGCTAAAGAAAGGAATAACGATGTTGGTAACCGCTCATCGCGGGGAAAGGCGATGTCTTCAGCTAACAAGGCAGTGTTTACATCCTGGCGCAGAAGGCCATCCAGAATAATCTCATTGGCTAAGAATAGGTCTTCGCTGGGTTTCAGGAAGTCAATGTATTGTTGAAATTGGTTTAAAAAGAGCACAGCGTAACCGTTGTGGCTATACGCTGAACGGTAATAGGGTGTCTGCTCCAAACCAGCAAACACATTTTGCTGGGTGAATTGTGGGGTGACGGTTCCCCGCGTATTGAAAGCCCGATGGGACCAGGGATACGTGCCCGTAAGAAGTGAGGCGGTAGCCGGGGTGGTGAAGTTCGCGGCCGCGTAATGGTGATGATACACAACCGAATGGCTAGCCAGGCGTTCCAGGTTCGGCGTCGTTGGGCGGGGGTAACCACTCAACATAGGCACATGGCGGGCCGAAAAGGTGTCAAACACAAGAACCAGGATGTTTGGCTGATTAGCATTTTGCGCTTGCGGCCGCGACCGTCCCACATAGTACGGTTTTGCCGCTCCGGCTAACGTAGTCAGAGCCATTAACTTCAGAAAATCGCGTCTATTCATAGTTTTGTTGTAACCGTTCAGATAGGTTACATCAACGGATTAAGAAATAAACGGATTTTCCAGAGGTCGCTCTTAATCCGTTCCTTTCCAAATCCGTTGATGTAACTAAAAATGGCACAATAATAGTCTCTGGACTGAACGGTTACGTTTGGTGGTAAATCTGGGATTGCGTGTATGGGAAAACCGCTCACAGCAGATCAAAATTGATTACGGATAATCACAATCACCAACGCCAAAAGGCTAAAAGATAGGTAAACCTGAGCCAGAAGCGTCCCGTTTTGTACCAGGCCGTCAATCATCGTTTCTAATTTGGTAAACCACCGGAGCGCAACGTTTACCCCAATCAATGAAAGCAAGTACAGCCCTGCCCACAGCCCTAACTGTCCCTGAGACCAGGTTGTCATAGGCTGGGGCGTATAATGAATGAGGATGGCCCAGATGGCACTCACAAGGAGAGAAAGGGTGGCCTGGGTCACAAAATGTTGACGGAACCAGGCTGAGGGTAAGATCGCGGCCGCGGCCACCAAAATAGCCGCTACCACCAGGCTCTCTACCAAAGCGATTAACTGCACAATCGCGATAATCCCCACCATATCCCAGGCAGTCTCCCGGTACCGCAGCGCAGGGATCTCACGTAATAAATTGAACAACGCCCAGGCCTCTACAATAAGAATGCACACATAAAACACATCCAGCATGGCCTGCCTTTCAGGAAAACGGCGACGCACCGACAACCCCATAAAACATACCTCCCCTTTCTCGCCTTAATATTCCCTGATTGTCTCAAGTTAAGAACGAACAGGCAAAACCCCCACCTTAGGCATCCATTTTTTACAATGTGACAGTTGCCAATATTGAGAATCACGCCTATACTCACTCTTATCTGCCGCTCATAAATGAACTGACCCAGTGTGAGGAGTTACCTGCTATAAAAGGCACTATGTAACTATCAATCGCCGGGCAAAACAGTTCAATTTTCAGCCAATAGGAGAGGCAAATTGTCACCTTATAGGAGGAACTCGATAATGCAAACAAATCTAACAATGTTATGGAAAAAGAAAACAACCCGCTTTGGGCTGTTTTTCTTGTTCAATGTGGCCCTTATTGCCTGGTTAATCTCTTCACCAGCCAAATGGCAAGCCACAACCGTCTTCTCTTTTGACCCCCTTGATGGTGGTGCGACCTGCCCCACCGCCACCCAAATCATCGGTACCTTCCCCTACGCTGATAGTGGCACAACCGTAGGCAAGGGAGATGAATATGATTTACCTGCCGATGTCACTAGCCCAACCTGTCTTGCTCCTGGCGCTATCGCTGGTGGTGGGGCGCAACCGGGTGGATCAATCTACACCGGTACGGGCACAGGCGCGGATGCCGCTTATGCGCTAGAAGTCAATCAAACCTGTAACCTGCGAGTGGGCATGGACCCCACAGGTGGTGAAGACATGGCTTTGATTGTTTACCTTGCCCAATGTACCAGCGATCTAGCTGACTGTGTTGTTGTTGACGATACAGGTGTGGGTGGTACGGCTGAATCCGTAGATTTTACGGCCACCGCTGGACAAACCTACTACATCGTGGTTGATGGTTATGCCACAGGTGGTACACCTCCCGGAGCAGCCGGTCCTTACAACCTCACCATCTCTGAAATCGGCACGACCGGTTGTGCCCCTGTCGGTGGAGCAACCCCCACCCCCACGGCTACCGCCACTGCCCTGCCAACCGCTACCCCCACCGAAATGCCTACCGCTACCCCCACCGAACCGCCGACAGATGTTCAGTTATCATCCGTCAGTGGCCAGGCCAACAATCTGAGCAGTCTGTTAATTGTGGCTGTGATCGCTTTGTTAGGTGGTGTTCTGATTTCCAAACGGATGCGTACCCAGGAATAAGGGTTCAGACCAGCTAAAAAGCTAACCCCTTCCCAAACATCATGAGAGGGTAGAGAAAACCAGGCGGTTTTTTCTACCCTCTTTTTTTTGCTTATTCGACTTTGGCGAAACTTTGGACGACCTCTGGAAATCTCTTAATCTCTCAGTCTCTTAATCTCCAGAGGTCAGCCAAAAAACGCGAATGTCGAGTTGCTTATTAGCCCCTCCCCCTGAAAAACCAGAACCACAGAGGTTTTAGTTCGTAGTGACCGCTTTAGCGGGCTAGCTCTAGCCCGCTAAAGCGGTCACTACGAACCAAATGATTATCGGAACACTATCTGAAATCCCGTTAGTCACTCTCCATCACGATGATTTACGCAAGGTCAGCCAGCCCAACAGGGTCGCCATAGCCACGCCAGTCAGGATGAAGGTGATCAGCTTGACCCGTTCATCGGCCAGAATAGCCACCAGACCGAGCGCGGCCGCGACGAGATAATAACCCACCACCAGCGGCCGCACCCGCATTCCCCTATCTACCAACAAAAAGTGCAAATGGCCCCGATCCCCTTGAAACGGGCTTTGCCCATGAATCATCCGATCAACCACCCGCCAGGCCACATCTAAAATGGGAATAGCCAGTACCAGCAAAGCCGTGGCAATCTTGGCCGGTGAAAGAATCGCCAGCGTAGCCAGGTTGTAACCCAGCAGATAAACCCCCGCCGTACCCAAATAAATCCGCGCCGGAGCAAAGTTGAAGGGCAAAAATCCCACCAAAGCCCCAGCCAGAGCAATGGGAAAGAGCGGCACAGTAACCTGCTCCAGGCGGGCACTATGCCAGGCAAACATCAGCAAAGCAATCACCCCTACCCCAGCCGCCAGCCCATCCAGTCCATCCAAAAAATTGACGGCATTCATCATGCCCATCATCCAAAACAGGCTGAAAAGCAGGGCAAACCAGAAAACAAAATCTTCACGGTCGCCCGTTATGGGGTTCGTAAACACCTCGATAAAGATGATGTGCGCCATCGCGATCACGGCCCCTAACCCTTGCACCAAAAAATTGAAGCGGGGGGGTAGGTCATACCGATCATCCAGCCAGCCGCCCACAAACATGACGATTGTACCCACGAGTACGCCGCGCAGACGTAAGGCATCATCCCCTTCCGGGGGCAACAGCCAATAAATGAAGGGCATAGCCGCCAAATAACCAATCAGTAAGGGAATACCGCCTAATTTGGGGATGCTCCCCTGGTGTTGGCGGCGACCCCCTGGTTCGGCCACGATGCGCCAACGGAGCGAGAGGTAACGGGCCAGGGGGGTGGTGAGGAACGCGGCCGCGCCCGACACGACAAAAATCAGTAGATAGATCATAGTTTAGCCAGGTGGTCAGGCCATCAGGCCGTACCAAACTGCCGATCCCCGGCATCCCCCAACCCTGGCACAATATAACCAATTTCGTTCAGGTGGGAATCAATATGAGCGATGTGAATAGGCACATCCGGGTGCGCTGTCTGTAGCCGTTCAATCCCTTCTGGCGCGGCCAACAAACCAATGTATTTAATCCGCCGCGCTCCCCATTTTTTGAGAATATCTACCGTCGCCACCGCCGAACCGCCTGTCGCCAGCATCGGGTCTAGCACCAGACATACCTGAACCGTCGGGGCTGTAGGTAGTTTGTTGTAATAAGACACCGGTTTCAGTGTCTGCTCGTCCCGATACAGGCCGATATGCCACACCTCAGACTGGGGCATCAGCTCCCAAATGCCGTCTACCATACCTAACCCGGCCCGCAAAACCGGCACCAGACCAATTTTGTCCGTCAATTCCAACCCTTGCGCTGTGCCCATCGGCGTTGCCACTTCAATGTCACTCAATCCTAAATCCTGCGTGGCTTCGTAACAGAGCAACATGGCTAACTCCCGCACCAGTTCGCGGAATTTCTTGGGCTTAGTCGCCACCGAACGCAACAAAGCCAGTTTATGTTTCACCAACGGATGTTTCGATTCGTAAACCATTACCTTCTCCTTCAAAAATAGCCTGTCAGCCATCAGCCAATCAGCCTGTTAGGGAAAAGTTGCGGCTGATAAGCTGACAAGCTGATAGCTTCCCTGCAACATATTCTACACACCTGATTTTAGCCGAATTAAGTAAAACACCCGCATTACGAAAACCCTCTGACATCGCGTATAATCGGCCAGTATGAGTGAAGCACCGAAAGAACGCACCATCGCCCCGCAGCAGAAGGTAGAGGATAAGAAGCTGGCGGAATTACTGCGGCCGCAACATCTCCTTGACTTCACCGGTCAAGAAAAGCTCAAAACCAACCTGGGCATTCTCATCGAAGCGGCCAAAGTGCGCAGTGAACCCCTGGACCACATCCTCTTTCATGGGCCACCCGGGCTGGGTAAAACCACCCTGGCCCACATCGTCGCCAACGAGATGAAAGTGAATGTGCGCGTCACCGCCGGGCCAGCCATCGAACGGGCCGGGGATTTAGCCGCTATTCTGACCAACCTGCGGGCCAATGATATTTTATTCATTGACGAAGTTCATCGCCTGGGCCGGGTGGTGGAAGAAATCCTCTACCCGGCTATGGAAGATTTTGTCCTGGACATCATCGTGGGCAAGGGGCCGGGGGCTAAAAATGTGCGCCTGAAACTGCCCCGTTTCACCGTCATCGGCGCGACCACCCGGCTGGCCCTCATCACTGCCCCGCTCCGCGCCCGCTTTGGGGCACAGTACCGTATGGATTTCTACGAGATAGATGCTGTGGCCTCGATTGCCACGCGGGGAGCCAGGGTGCTCAATGTGCCAATTGATGAGGAAGGGGCGATGGAGATTGCCCGACGAGCACGGGGTACGCCCCGCGTAGCCTTACGCCTGTTGCGCCGGGTACGCGATTTCGCCCAGGTACGCGCCCAGGGACATATCACTCAGGCCATCGCCCAGGACGCGCTCAATTTATTGGAGATTGATCCTCTAGGGCTAGATGATTTAGACCGGCGAGTGCTTTTGGCTATCATCGAAAAATTTAGCGGTGGCCCGGTCGGCTTGGAAACTATCGCCGCCTCGATTAGTGAGGAATCGGATACGATTATGGATGTGGTGGAGCCGTATCTGTTGCAACTGGGGTTTTTGGAGCGGACAGCCCGCGGCCGCGTGGCTACCCATCACGCCTACAAACACCTCAACTTCATCCCACCCGGCAAAGAAAACGGCGACACCACCCCCCAACCCCGCCTACTTTAATTTTAGATTTACGATTGTAGATTGACGATTGGGGATAATCGTCAATCTACAATCGTAAATCGTAAATCCTATGGAAGCCTTCGGCCGTTTACTCCTCATCATCGGTTTAGCCATCGCCTTTTGTGGGCTGGTTATTCTTGTTTTCAGCCGCATTTTTCCCTCTCTGGGTAATCTGCCCGGCGATTTCCAGTTTGAAGGCAAGAATTATCAGGTTTATTTCCCCTTAGCAACGATGATCCTGGTCAGCATCATCGCCACCATCGTGCTCAACATCCTCATCCGCATCTTCCGCCGCTAATATAGAAAGAAAGTTTTTTTTTGGGGCACCCCAGTAGGGGTGATTGGGAAGGGCTTTGACGGGGTGTGACGTTTGATAAGACGGAAGATTTTTCCCATTGGGCAAACCTTAGACCTCAGGTGAGGAGACATCAGGAGCCAGTCCGCGGCCGTTACCGGACAGTCGCCGACTCCCTTTTTGAAGAATGCGAGAGGCCTTGGAACGGTTTTTGTCGGAAGGCAGAGTTGTTATTTTACTCCCTACTATATGTCCCAAGAACCCCCTGAATTCACCAATTGGAAAGATGCCTGGGAATGGCACGCCGGTCAGGCTGCCCAGTCCTACGCCGAACAATCGGCGGAGGAATTGTTGGAGATGATTCGCCAGCGGCAATATGATCCGTATTACCAGATTTGGTACAACCTGCGCGAGGTAGGCACGCTAGCCCAGTGTGCCCCGGTGCTGATGGATGTGTTGCGCCGGGAAACGGGTGAGGCCATGATGCTGGTGCGTTATCACTGCGCGGCCGCGCTCTTTCATCTCCTTGGCTACCGTGACGATCCCATTCCCAAACTCCGGGCCAAAGCCCAGTGGGATCAAAACGGCGAAGAAGCCCGGCAACAAGCCCTGGATCAGGTAGAAGTAGTTATCCGCAAACGCCTTTCTTCCCCCAAAAAGACCAAACCCAAAAACGCTTAAGGTGCTTATGACCTTCCGTATTGAGGCCCTTGAATGGTTGGCTCAGGCTATTGGTTCCACTCCGAGCCGCCTTCACTACCAACAACTGAAAGGATCAACATCCTCTTCTGTGTATCTGATTCAGGACACACGAGACGACAAACCCCAGCGGTTCGTGTTACGTGTGCCGGAGAATCAGGAATGGCTGGCTGATGAACCGGATTTGATTGTTCATGAAGCGGCTGTCTTAGTCGAAACCCAGAGGGCCGGACTGTGTGCGCCTGAGTTAATCGCTTTTGCGGCCCACGATGTAGGCTTCGGAGCGCCCGTGCTCCTGATGTCTTTCATGGAAGGGAGTATTGATCTCCGGCCCCGAGATTTTCCGGCCTGGATTGATAACCTGGCCCAAGAATTGGCGGTGATTCACCGACACACGGCTCCCAGCTTCGGCTGGCATTATCGCAGTTGGGTGGACAAGGCGGCCCTGGCGGTGCCGGTCTGGACAACGATTCCCCACGTTTGGGAGCGTGCTATTCATCTGGTAGATGCGCCACCCCCTCCGTTTCAGCCCGTGTTTATCCATCGGGATTATCACCCCATGAATGTGCTATGGCACGAGGGCGTAGT
>JADJUV010000118.1 GCA_016716885.1 Candidatus Trichofilum aggregatum
CTTCGCTCGCAAAGCCTCGCTCAGAATGATATATCCAACGCACCACGCACCACGCACCACGCCCCCCTCATCACCAAAGAGTCCATCTTCCACTACGTCTACGCCGTCCTGCACCACCCCGCCTACCGCCAAAAGTACGAACTCAACCTCAAACGAGAGTTCCCCCGCATCCCGTTCTATGACGATTTCTGGCAGTGGGCCACCTGGGGGCAGGAACTCATGGAACTCCACCTCAACTACGAAACCGTAGAACCGTATCCCCTGCAACGGCATGAAACAGACGCCGCTACCAGTCGCACCGCCTACAAAGCCAAACTCAAAGCCGACAAAACCCAGGGCATCATCGAACTGGACACCCTCACCAGCCTCAGCGGCGTGCCCCCCTCGGCCTGGGAATACAAACTGGGCAACCGCTCCGCCCTGGAGTGGATACTGGATCGGTACAAAGAAAGCACCCCCAAAGACCCCACCATCCGCGAGAAATTCAACACCTACCGCTTCCGCGATTACAAAGAGCAGGTCATAGATTTGCTCATGCGCGTGACCACCGTCAGCCTGCGCACCGTCGAAATCACCCAGGCCATGGGCGCGTAATTCATCCAGTGCCGGCACGGGGGCATCAGCACGCAGTCTGCCCCGTGCCAGGCACTACGGAACCACCTTGTAGGGGCGGGGATGGCAGGGGTGGGGCAACCGGGGCAACAATGGGGAAAATGGGTGATGATCGTTCCCCGTTGCTCTCACCCTCTTCAAACCCGGAAGGGCAAGACAGGTGGGAAGTTTGTTTGACCATTTGACCGAGGTCGTTTCCCACCTGTCCCGCCCCTACGACGGATTGGGGCAGGTGGCGGAATCAGTGCCTGGCACGGGGCGGTAGGATCAGCACGGCCAGGCTTCTCTGCCCCGTGCCAGGCACTATACCGGCTACAAAGGGGTGGTCTACTCATCCCCTATCGTCAGGGCGGGGGGGCAACTGCCGCCATAACCGGGCCGAATCTGCCACCATTCATTGCACGAACGGGGATCCATAAACGTCCCACTATCCACAATAGCCACCACAATCTGGCTTCCCCGTGCCGTCCCTACCGGTTTACCCGCCGGTAACTGGGGCAAATCATAAGCGTAGGGACGCTGGGCCGGGGGCACGTACACATAACGCGGGCCACCAGGGGCATCAAGTGTGTTGTATAGGGCCAGCAGATTGGTATCCGTGCAGATGTTGTCTATATGAACCGAATACCCCCCTGAACCGGATGAATCTTCGCGAGTGTAGCGCAAGGTCACGGAATCCTCATCCGCAAACAGGACGATGACTTCCATGCCCCCGCCGATGTCATACCCAGAACTGGGCACCCGGATGGTCTCACCGGGGGTGGTGGCTAACCCCATAGCCGTGACCGGTGGGGCGGTTACCGGTACACCCCGTGTACCCGGATCAGGCGATGGTTGCCAATGCCATTCATGAATCTGATAGAAACCAATCAGGGCGGGCACATTGTTGGGGTTGAACAAGGTGGCAAACTGGGGCGGTTGGGTTGGATCATTGGAGCCATAGTTGATCAACTCCCGTGGTAAGTTGGGATCGGTGTTGGCGATATATCCCCGTAATTCGATATTTTTGTCGGCGTGGTTCCAGGCGGGGCGTACCGGATTGTCCAGTTCAAATTGGAAGGCTGTGCCCTGGCTGTAGGTTTGACTGGAACTTGGGGGACAGTTGGCCTGGTTGTTGGGATTGCGTAAGAGGGGCAGGTAGACGAGGGGATCGCCCGCGGCCGCGTCGCTTACCTGTAGCCTCGTTGCCCCCAGCCACAAGAGGCCACCCACCACCAACATCAACAAAAACCCCACCCTGTACCGGGTGAAAAAATGTTCAGGTCGTTTCATTTTGATTATTCTCCTTTTACCAAACAGTCCACCGCCAAGAGCACAATTCTCAATTGGATAGCCCAAGAAAGTACGGGCGGGACAATGCGGGTTCAATGAGGGCAACCCGGGAAACGATCTTTCCGCGTCGTCTCGCCCTCTTGCGAAAATAACGAACCGCAGAGACGTAGAGAACGTAGAGAAAAGAAAAGGCTGTGTCAATCTGTGAAAGCTGTGGTTAAAATTTTCATTCCCCGTCGGTCCCCGGAAACGGTGGCTAAATCTGCCTTCATCTTAGTCCGAGTAACAGGGTTGGACTATCTAGCCGGTAACATTGCCTCTGGCTGAAGCTATTCTGTTCATAGACCATTCATCCCCAATTAAGACTCCCATCACATTTACTTGCGGGCATAGGCTATGGGGCGTGGTTGAAATTGTTGCCGGAAACCCCCACCCCTAACCCCGCCCCCAGGGGCGGGAACTTTGGCGCGGGTTAGGGGGCAGGGGGATGAGCCTTCAGTTGCTTGTGGGCATAGGCATTTGGGCGTGGTTGATATTGTTTCCGGAAACCCCCACCCCCAGGGGCGGGAACTTTCTAACGTGCCGGTTTTCGAGCGCGCGGCGCGCTCGAAAACCGGCACGCCTGGTATTTTCCCCTTCCCGCCGGGAAGGGGGCAGGGGGATGGGTCTTCCGACGCAATCTACCAAAGCCTCTGTAAAGCTATACGAGATTTACCCCTCTCCCCTCTCCCCTCTCCACCCCCTAGTCTCCTTTTGCCCGCGAATAGGCTAAAATAGCCGCCTATGTCCCCGACGTTCACCCGCAAAACAGCCCTCACCCGGTTCCTTACCCCGCTTACTATCCTGGCCCTGGGGCTGATCGCCGTCTACCCCATTCTGTTTGGCCCGTCTTTACCGTGTAGCGATGATGCGGCCTTTCACCTGCTGCGCCTGACCCAACTGGATCACCTCATTCAACAAGGGGTGTTGTATAGCCGCTGGGCACCGGATATGGCGCATGGGTATGGCTTTCCCCTGTTTAACTTTTATGCCCCGCTTTCTTATTATGTGGCTGAGGCCATTAGCCTGATTGGGCCGGGGGGGTACTTGGGGATGCGGCTGACGCTGGCTCTGGCGGTGGGGGGTGGGGGGTTTTCCATGTACCGGCTGGCGCGGGATCATTTTAGCCATGAGGGAGCACTGCTGGCGGCGATTGCTTATCTGTATGCGCCTTATCAGGGGTACGATATTTACTTTCGGGGGAACCTGGCGGAAGCGGTAGCCTGGCCGCTTTTGCCCCTGGCCCTGTGGGCGATGGGACGATTGATGCGTTCAGGGAGTCGCGGCTGGCTGGCCGCGGCCGCGTTCACTTACGCCATCGTCCTGTTAACCCACAACGTGTTCGCCCTCATCTTTAGTCCCCTACTGGCCCTGTACGCGGCCGCCGAAGCCACCAGCCAACACGCCCACGGCCAGATGCGGCCGCGACTGTTCCAGGCCGGACTCAGCCTCAGTCTGGCTCTGGGGCTGAGCGCCTTCTTCTGGCTACCCGCCATGGCCGAACAAACCTTCGTCCACATAGACCGGCTGTTGGTTCCGCCCGTTTTTGTCTACTGGAACAACTTCCTGTCTCTGGGTGAGCTACTGACCCTGCCCCGCACCATCCACCCCGACCTGCTCAACCCGTCGCCGCCGCGGGGGCTGGGGTTGGTTCCGGTGTTGGTGGCGATGATGGGTCTGGGGGGATTGCGTTGGTGGCGCAAGGTCCATTCTAACGATAGCCGCCCGCGCCAGATTTTGTTTTTTGGCCTGGCGCTCCTTGTTTACTGCTTCCTGATGTTGCCTCTCTCCCAACCGCTATGGGATCAGGCGCCACTGTTGCCCTTTGTGCAGTTTCCCTGGCGACTACTTGGCCCGGCGGCAGTCTGTCTGGCGATGTTGGTCGCGGCCGCAGGGGATTGGTTGGCCTCGCGGCCGCGTGAGGGACAGGCGTTATGGGCATTGGTCGCGGCCGCGCTCATCCTGACCGCCCTCTTCTGGTTCCAACCCCGTTATTGTGCGGGCCTGGAAAACCCCACCGCCAGCGATATCATCGCCTACGAGCAGGCGACCGCCACCATTGGCACCACCGCCAAAGGAGAATACCTGCCCGTGACTGTGCCCCGCTTTCCGCCAGAGCCAGAGGTGGCCCTGGCCCCTTTGGCCGCCGAAACCCTGTCGCCCCAGGTGAGCATCATCTCCCAGGATGCCCGTCCCTTACGCATTGAAGCCGTTTTGCAGGCCAGCGAAGCGCAGGTGATACGCCTCAACCAGTTTGATTATCCGGGCTGGCGGGTGTGGGTGGATGGTGAACGTGTGCCCATCACCCCCGACCCGGAGTTTGGCCTGATTACCTTCCCGTTGCCTGCCGGTGAACACCGGGTCAGGGCCGCGTTTGGGGAAACGCCCCTGCGTTTGGCGGCCGATCTGGTTTCTCTGCTTGGCCTGCTCATTCTTTTGGCCCTGGTGGGTGGGTCTATCCGCCAGCGACGCCTGATGGGGTCGCCAATGCCATCGGCCCGCCCTGAGCGGGTGAATGGCGGCCCGTTGCTGTTGGGTCTGGTGTTGTTTGGGCTGGTTGTGGGGTTGCTGCCGCGCTGGTCTACGCCGTTTATCCAGCCGGGTTTGCAGCAGGACAGTGTGCGCGGCCTGGCTGTGCCGCTGCCGACTGACTTTGGCGGGGGGATGCGGCTGTTGGGGTATGAGCGTAGTGGCTCGGTGATGCGTCCGGGGGAGACGATGCGCCTGGATTTGTTCTGGACGGTGACGACGGGGGCGGATCGTAATTTCCAGACCAATATCGCTTGGTGGATGAGGCGGGGCTTTTGTGGAGTCCCAAGTTTACGACGCTTCCTCGTGACTTGCGCCCGGCCCCGCCCACGATGGCCTGGTTGCCGGGGCAGTATGCTCAGGATAGCCATTTGCTGGAGCTTCTGCCGGGTACGCCGCCGGGGGTTTACACCTTGCAACTGGTTCTTTTTGATAAGAAGACGTTGCAGCCGGTGGCGGTTTTGCCGGGTCAGGTGCCGTATCTGGCGCTGGGGCAGGTGACGGTGACGCGGCCGCAACAGCCCGCCACGCTCGCCGAATTAGCGCCCCAATACGCGGCCGCAACCTCTTTCGGCCCGCTCACCCTGTTGGGCTACAACGTGGACCGCACAGAGGCCACACCGGGCAGCCCGTTCCTGCTCACGCTATTCTGGCGGGCTGATAGGCAGCCGGATGAAGCGTTGGCGGCGCAGGTGTCGCTCGCGGCCGCGGATGGAACCATCGCCTGGCAACAAAATTTGCCGCCGGTGCAGGCCGATTTTCCCCCGACTGATTGGCGGGCGGGGGATACCTGGCGGGGACAGCAACTGATGCGGCTCCCGGCCTCGCTGAATGGGGGAAGTTACACGTGGCAGTTGGCGGTTTGCCGAATGGTGGGGGCGGAATGTGAACCGCTCGCGGCCGCGACGCCCCTTGGCTCGTTGGTGATCAACGCCCCGGAGCGTTTGTGGGAACTGCCGCCGCTGTTGTTGGAGTGGGGGATGCCGTTTGTGGAGGTGGGGCAGTTGATGGGGGTGAGCCAGTTGCCCCCGGCGTTGTTGCCCGGTGAGACGGTGACGGTGGAGCTGGTGTGGAGCGCGGCCGCGGAGACCCCCCTCAGTTACCACGTCTTCCTGCAACTGCTCGGCCCCGATGGGCAGGTTGTGGCCCAATCAGATGGGGAACCGGCGGCCTGGACACGCCCCACCACCGGCTGGTTACCCGGCGAAATCATCCTCGACCCCCGCAGCCTCACCTTGCCCGACCCGTTGCCGCCCGGCATGTATACCCTCGTGACCGGCCTCTATCTTCCCCGAAACCGGCCAACGCCTGCCCCTGACTGATGGCAACACGACCATTCCCGTGACCACGTTTGTGGTGGGGTGAGTAGATCAGAGAGGGTCAGAGAGCCAGTTTTACTGGCCTTGGCCGTGTTCTTTTCTCTGGCTTGTCCAGGTTAGGGCTGGTTCAAACAGCCCCTCACGCGTCAGGCAGCTTCCCCCGCTCTACCGCTTGGCCTTACTGCCATACGCCACCCAGTCCGCCTGGGGGATGACGAATTTGATGCGTTGGCGCAAGGCGGAACTTCTGGCCTGCGCGGTCTCCATTTTGCTACGTAACGCCGCCGTTTTGGCTTTCCATTGGGCATAAAGGTTTTTTTGTTCAGCGTGGAGCGTATCTAGTTCGTCGGCAAACGTATTCATGTCTTGGGCGTCGGTGGCGGTGATACCAATCGCCTCCAGGTCGGTCAAATGGGTGGTGATGCCGCTGGATAAGACGCGAAAATCGGTCACGAATTCGGAACGTGATTGGTTGGGCATAATGGGTTCTCTCCTTTAATGTCTTGGACTGCTTAAATGGCGTTTATAGGGGCTAATAATGGCCGGGGTTTTGCTCCCCAACGGTATTATCCAAGGGAAAACAACTTCTGTCCACCTGATTATTGAGTTTATTTACCTGTACGAGGTGTTGGTACAGCAGTACGAGGTGTTGGTACAGTAGTATGAGGTGCTGGTACAGCAGTATGAGGTGTTGGTACAGCAGTACGAGATGCTGGTACAGCAGACGAGGTGTTGGTACGGCAGTACGAGGTGTTGGTATGGGTGTACGAGGTGTTGGTATGGGATGTACGAGGTGTTAGTACGGGTGTACGAGGTGCTGGGGTCGAGATGTTGGTACAGATAGATAGGGCTTGCGGTGAGCAGTGGGGCGGGTTGGGGCGGCTGTTGATGGCTGTTGGGGAGATGGCTGAAGTGGGTTGGATGGTGATGAAGGGGTTGATTCTGCCAACATTGAACCTGGGTGGCCTGATCATAACCGGCGCATCTTTCGCCCCGGCGCGAGGCGTCCATTTGGATGGATGTGAGGGGGTTTGGGGGGTGGTAAAAGGGGGGATAAACCTTGCTGATTAGAACGGTTGTGCTACAATCCGGGCGTCCAGTTAGCTGTTTTTGTTGGGGTTTAGAGAACATTTCTGGTTTGTCGTGACTGCTTTAGCGGACTAACCGATCGCCATGATTTCAGCCCAGGAAATTCACCAACTCGCGGCCGCGAACCAGGTTCATCCTTCGGTCATTGAGCGTGATTACGTCCTGGGCTGGCTCCTCTGGGGTATTTACACCCATCCACAATTGCGTGACAAGCTCATCTTGAAAGGGGGCAACTGCCTGCGTAAAGCGTATTTCCCCCAGGCCCGCTTTTCCGAGGATTTGGACTTTACCATTACGGAACCGGGCGCGGCCGCGCTGTTTGCCACCCATCTGCCCGACCTGTGCCAGCGCATCCGGGCGGCTTCCGGCATTCCCATGTTGTGCGGACAGACCCAGGTGCGCCCCAAACTCACCCCCGATGAGGAGAGTCAGGCCATTGAGGGGCGGATTTATTTTCATGGGCTGTTGGCGGAAACAAAAAACAACCGTCGGTTTGGCGCTTCGCGCCAGCTTGATGAGGTGGGCAAGGCCAGCGTGACCATGACCATCAAGTTTGATATGTCCCAATATGAGCGGCTGGTTCTGCCGCTGCAATGGCATCCGCTCCTGCACCCTTACTCCGACGCGGCCGCGTGCCAGACCACCATTCTCACCTATTCTTTGGAAGAGGTGCTGGCCGAAAAATTACGGAGCTGGATTCAACGGACGCGGCCGCGAGACTTACACGACATCACCACCATTGTGCACAGCCAGAGCATCCCCATCTGCATTCCCAACATCCTCTCCACCTTTCTGCAAAAGACCATCTTCAAACAAGTGCCGCTGGCGGGGCGGGAGGAGATGCTCTACAGCCTGAAGTTTGAGCAGGTGACGGCCCATTGGGACCGGGCGATGGCGATTCCCCCGGCCCACAAACGGAACGCGGCCGCGGCCATTGACACCTTCCAACAGTTTATCAACGCCTTGTATGACCCGGCTATTCTGGATGAGGCAGGGATTGCGGCCGCGGGCCAAACCCTTTACCGGTACAATATCGAATCCGGCCTGCGCGAAACCCTCATCTCCGCTGGGCGGGCACATAACCTGGTTCGCATCCGTTATGGCGACCACGAACGGGACATCGAACCGTATTCTTTCCGTTACAAAGTGACCAAAAAAGGGGTGGGGGCCGAATATTTCTACGGCTTTGATCGCAGCCGGGGCGAAACCATCAAAAGCTTCATCCTGCACCACATCATCGGCGTCAGCATCCTGCCCCAAACCTTCACCCCCCGCTGGGCGGTGGAGTTTTAGGGGAACTCCAGGACCGAGGAACTCACCAGGAACTAAACGCCACTCGCCACTGGCCACTGCCACTCGCCACTGGGCACTCAGCACTAGCCTAACACTCAACTCAGCACTATCTTCCAAGGAGTCAATCATGAGCCAATCTGTTCCCGTAGGTACTATTTTATGGCAGGATTTAACCCTGCCAGAGGCCGAACCCATTCGCGATTTTTATCGTCAGGTCATCGGCTGGGAGGTCCGGGGTGAAGATATGGGGGGCTATGAAGATTATCACATGCTCCTGCCAGGCACGGATGAAAGTGTGACCGGCATTTGCCATGCCCGTGAGAGTAACGCGGATCTGGCGCAGTTACCGCCGGTCTGGTTAATGTATATTGTGGTGGCGGATGTGGCGAAGAGCGCGGCCGCGTGTCAGGCCCTCGGTGGCAAACGCCTCACCGAACCCCGACCCATGGGCGCGGGCCTCTTCTGCGTCATCCAGGACCCCGCCGGGGCCATCTGCGCCCTCTATCAACTAGAAGTCGCACAGCCAGAAACGAGGGAATGATGGCTGAGACAATCCACTTGCGGCTGATTTGCTATTATCCGCCGCCCACTGAATACGGGGGGCAGGTGACGGAATTTGGTTGGCAGGACAAGAAGCAACAACTGTCCCCCGGCCTGATTTTGCCCGATGGTTCACGGCAATTTGACCTGACGGTGCAGTTGAAGGAACGAGATGGTCAGTTAGATTTTGCTGGGGGGATGGTGCATGGTCCACCTGGCAAGCGGTTTATCTACTTGAGCTATCGGTTTGCGGCCGCGAATTCTCCCTGGATCAAGCGCATTAAAATAACTCTTTAAGCCCTCACCAGGGAACGCCTTCAGCAAGTAGGGCCAGGGGAAATTTGGCAAACAAAAGTGGATGGTCGCCAGGCAGCGACCATTCATCTTCAAGCAGAGGACTGGGTACCAGTCAACTGAAACCGTCTGATTATTACTTGAGTTTAGAGTTCAGAGCGAGAGCTAGAGGATTTTCCAGAGTAATTCCCTCTAGCTCTCCCCTCTAGCTCTAAACTTAAGTTATTATTGCAGAGCAGAAAAGGAGTTGTAACAACATGACCGCTGTACAAGATCATTTCCAGGGCAAAAAACCGGAAGTAGAAGCCATTTACGATCAATTGCTACTGGCCGTGCGCCAGTTAGGGCCGGTGGCTGAACAACCCAAAAAAACATCCATTCATCTGGTTAATCGCACCGGTT
>JADJUV010000119.1 GCA_016716885.1 Candidatus Trichofilum aggregatum
AACGCTTACACTTCTTGCTTTAACCCGCGGTGATTCTCAATGCTTATGAAAACACTCATCGTCGCTAAAACACACACGGAACAGAGGGTTTATATTGGGGGGCTGACGATTAGCGGGCAAAATGTCTCTTCGCTCCAGCCGAAGGATACGCCTTATGAGGTTGGGGATGTATGGGAATTAGAGTTGGCTGAGGCGCAAGAGATTACGCGGCCGCATGTGGAAGATGTGGTGGTGGTTCGCGGCCGCAAACTATACACCGCCGATAACCTGGCCCCGCGCATCCGCAAACTGGCCCGCCCCTGGCAAGGTGGCCTGCATACCCTGTTCCCTGGTTGTCTGCAAACCACCTCCGAAGGCTATACCTACATCGCCCAAAGCACTGGCCTGCCCGTTATGAGTGTGGGTTTCTGGTTAACCAATAAACCCCTGCACCTGCATCACGAACCCGAACCCGTTCGCTACGCCTACACGGATGATGACGGATACGCTACCTATCTGACCTATGTCGGGGTTGCCCCTGCTGTGCCGGTTATCCCGGCGGGCACACTTCTGCACGTCTCCCTGGCCCGTTGGGAGAAATCGAGTCCTGACGTAAGCAGGGAGCCGCGTTGTTATTTGCAGTTGTCGGGGTGGTTTGGGGAGGAACTCCGAGGAACTCTGAGGAACTCAGGGGAACTCACAACCGTTGGCGTGGACGCTTCAGCGGGAGCGTCTCCGGCTAAAGCCTCGACTCCGGGGGAGTATGTTATGCCGGATGATCCGTATGGGGATGAGGGGTGGCAGTGGATAGAAGAGGAAGCCGCGGCCGCGATCCCTATCATCACACCCCCCAAACCCCTCGACCCGGCCCAACTGGAAAACCAGGCCTATCATCTGCTCAAATCCATCTTCGGTTACGACCAGTTCCGTCCCTTGCAATGGGAAATTATCCAGCAGGTGTGCCAGGGACAAGATACCCTGGTTATCATGCCCACCGGCGGCGGCAAATCCCTTTGTTACCAACTGCCCGCCCTGTTGCTAGACGGCTTAACCATCGTGGTGTCGCCGCTCATCTCCTTGATGAAGGATCAGGTGGATCAGTTGCGTGAGGCTGGTGTCGCGGCCGCGTACCTTAACAGCTCTCTCCCTCGCTCCGAGTACGACAACATCATGGGGCAGGTATACCGCCGCCAGATGAGGTTGCTCTACCTGGCCCCAGAAACCCTGGTGAAAGGGGAAATCATCCGCCTGCTGGCACGGGTGAGTGTCTCCAGCTTTGTGGTAGATGAAGCCCACTGCATCAGCCAATGGGGGCACGATTTCCGCCCCGAATACCGGCAAATTTTGGATGCCCGCCGCCATTTTCCCCAGGCTGTCACCGTAGCCCTCACCGCCACCGCCACCCCCCGCGTCCAACAAGACATTAAACAGACCCTGGGGTTACGGGCCGGGCAGGAATTTCTCGCCAGCTTTAACCGGGAAAACTTGTTCCTGGCGGTCAGCCCCAAAACCAATCCTCTGCAACAAACCCTCACCTTCCTTGAGGCCCATAAGGAGCAATCGGGCATCATTTACTGCTTCTCGCGGCGGCAAGTGGACGAACTGACGGCTTATCTGGCGGGCAAGGGGTACAACGTGCGCCCTTACCACGCCGGGCTGAGCACCGCCGAACGAGACGCCAACCAGACCGCCTTTGTGCGTGACGATGTGCTTCTCATGGTAGCGACGGTGGCTTTTGGCCTGGGCATAGACAAACCCAATGTCCGCTTTATTCTCCATTATGATTTGCCGGAGAATCTGGAAGGGTATTATCAGCAGATTGGCCGGGCGGGGCGGGATGGGCAACCGTCTGATTGTCTTTTGCTCTTTAGCCGGGGGGACATGGGCAAAATCGGTCATTTTATCCGGGATAAGGCCCCCAAGGAGCAGAAGGGGGCCTGGGAACGGCTGGAGACGATGGCGAATTTTGCCGAGACGAGGAGTTGTCGCCGGGTTCCTTTGCTGGCTTATTTTGGGGAAACCAGTGAAGAAGAAACGTGTGCCGGTTGTGACAATTGCGCGGCCGCGACGACGCCCAGTGAAGCGATGGATTTAACCGTTCTGGCGCAAAAATTCCTCTCCTGTGTCAAACGCACCGGGGAACAATTTGGTCAGGCCCATGTCATTTCTGTTTTGCGCGGTTCACAGAACAAAACCGTGCTCCGTTATGGGCATGACAAACTCTCTACCTATGGCATCGGCAAAGAGATTGGCCGGGAGCAGTGGAAATTGTTTGTCGGGCAATTTTTTGAGCAAGAACTTCTGACCCAGATGGTGGAAGGGTCGCTCAAGGTGACAGAGAAGGGGATGGCCGTTTTGCGCGGCCAACAGGATGTGACGGGGCGGGTTGAGGTGGCACATAGGGAACGTTGGCTGGAAAAGAAGGACGCGGCCGCGGCCCTTACCTATCCCCCCGACCTGTTTGAACGGCTCCTGGCCCAACGCAAAGCCATGGCCGACAGAGCGGGGTTGCCCCCTTACACCATTTTCCCGGATCGCACGCTCGAAGAGTTAGCCGCTTATTTGCCCCAAACAAGCGAAGCCCTGCTCGCCATTCATGGCATCGGTCAATACAAACAAGAGCGTTATGGCCCGGCTTTTTTAGCTCTCATTCGGGCATATTGTGAAGAAAAGGGGATTAAACCGGCGTCGCGCCCGGCCCCAGCCGCTAAAAAGGCCCCGCAGGCAAAGGTGGCAGCCCGGACGGTGCAGGTGGTGGAGTTGTTGAATGAGGGGAAAACGGTGGAAGAGATCGCGGCCGCGTTCAGCATCGCCCCACGTACTGTCATGACCCACCTGTTCAAAGGGCATGAAGCGGGTTACAGCCTCGACGGTGAGGTGTTACGCCAATACAGCCAACTGCCCCCCGACTATCAAGAAGCAGTTTTACAAGCCTTCGCCGACCTCGGCCCCAACTTTTTGCGACCCATTTATGACCATTTCCAGGAAACCATCGGCTGGGACGATCTCCACATCCTGCGCCTGGTGCACCTCATTCAACACCAAACAGAGACGTAACTCGACATTGGCGTTTTTTGGGCTGACCTCTGGAGACTAAGAGACTGAGAGATTAAGAGATTTCCAGAGGTCGTCCAAATTTTCGCCAGAGTCAAAACGTAATCAGGGAGCGTTCGGAGTTAACGGAGAGTGGCGTGCTGTTCATCAATTCCTTTCTAAAATCCACTGACATATCTGGCAACTGGCTACGCCCGCCACTTTAGCACCGCTCCCCCCTGCCCCATCAAAACCGTCCCGGGAAACACCCGCAACCGCCACGGCTCCAGGCGCAAGGCGGCAAACGCATCTATCGTGGGACTCGTCCAGGCGGGCACGATGGCCGGGTTGTACCCCACTGGCTCTGGCCCGTTGAGGAAAAGATTCCACACCATGGTGCGGGTCTCATCATCAAAGGCCCAGGTGGCCCGGCAATCGGCCACGCAGGTGTCATGAGTGGGCGTCCAGTAACTCAAGGACACATAGGGGCTGGCTTCCAGGTGTGCCCGTTTGGTGGGGGTAGGCCCGGTGGCAATCCAACCCACCAGATTTTCGCCATCCCATTGCCAGATAGGGTGAAGGATACGGGTACGCGGCCGCAGTTCCTTATCCACCGTCGCCACACTACACCAGACAATCTTATGCGCCATCGCCACAAAAGCCGGGGCCGTTTCAGTTAAACTGTTCATCTGTTTCTCCTTGTTCGGGGGTTGTTTTTTGCCAGAAATACGCCAGGGTTATTCCGAACAATTAATGTTGAATTGTTGCATGTTGCGTAGACGACTTCCCCTCGTTAATCACTCACCACGCATCACCGATTAATTAATTCTTACTCACAATTTTGCTGAGCGTCGTCACATTGCGCGTGGTCGCCGGGCTTCCCAGGAGCTTTTCGACCAGATTGTTAGAAAACACATCTTTGCCCAACTGTTGACGCCGCCAGTAATAAAGCTCACGCCCGGCAAAATGGAACTGTTCGTTGTCGTTTGCCAGGGCCAGCAAGGCGTTTTGCTGGTCTACGGACGGTTCCTGATGCAAGAAGGTGATGTACAACATAGAGCCATCATCGGCCCGGCGGTCAGGGAAGGGTTGGGCATCTAGCAGGGTGGGCAGATCGGCCAGCGGCCGCACAAACATTTCCACGGTATAACCCAGGGTGGCCTGGAGTTGGGCCTGGGCCTGGGCTTCTAGTTGGGCGAGAGGGGTGTCTGCGGCCGCGAAAATAACATTGCCGCTCTGGATATAGGTTTGCACCTGGTCAAAACCACACGCAATAAAGATGTCGCGTAACACATCCATCTTGATAATCTTGTGGCCGCCCACGTTGATGCCACGCAAGAAAGCAATGTATTGGATCATGGGGAACTCCTGGGGAGAGCATTTCAGCATTTCAGCATTTCAGCTTGTCAGCATTTCAGCTTTTTGGCTGACCGGCTGACTAGCTTCCTCGCTGACCGGCTTCTTCGCTGACTGGCTGACTAGCTTCTTCGCTGACCCGCTCACACGCTATTTTCTGCTATCATTACCGCCTATGTCAAATGATAATGGTTTTGTCCTGGCCTGCCCGTTGTGCCACACGCCGTGGCCGCGGCCGCACCTATCCCCGCTCACCTGCCCCAACGATGGCCTCACCTTCACCCAGACAGACGGTATCTGGCGTTTTTTGTTGCCTGAACGGGCGGCCCATCTGGCCCAGTTCATGCAGGAGTACGAACAGGTGCGTCAGGCTGAAGGCTGGGGCCAACCCGATCCGGCTTATTACCGTGCCCTGCCTTTTCGGGATACCAGTGGCCGTTATCCGCACATCTGGCACATCCGCACCCGCAGTTACCAGGCGTTGCAGAAACAGATGTTGCCACCGGGCACGCGGCCGCAATGCATCCTTGATCTGGGGGCGGGTAATGGCTGGCTGGCCTACCGGCTGGCCCAGGCGGGTCATCAGGTGGCGGCGGTGGATTTGATGACCAACCCTGTGGACGGTTTGGGAACCCACGAGCATTACGACGCCACCTACCTGCCGCTCCAGGCCGAGTTTGATCACCTGCCTCTGGCCGACGCCCAGGCGGATGTGGCGATTTTTAATGGGGCTTTCCATTATGCCACCAACTACGAACAGAGTTTGCAGGAAACGTTGCGGGTTTTGCGGCCGCGCGGCCGCATCGTCATCATGGATTCACCCTTTTACCACGATGCCACCAGTGGTCAGCAAATGGTACGGGAGCGGGAGCAAGCTTTTGCTACCCGGCACGGTTTTCAGGGCAATGCCCTGCCCAATGAGAACTATTTAACCCAGGCACGGCTGGACCGGGTCGCGGCCGCGTTGTCGCTCAAGTGGCACATCATCAAACCCTTCTATGGCTGGCGCTGGGCCATCCGTCCCTGGTTAGCCCGCCTGCGCGGCCACCGGGAACCAGCCAGTTTTTATCTCATTGTTGGCAGTAGGGGGTGAGTTTCGAGTTTCAAGTTTCGAGTTTCGAGTTATCCAGTCTCCTAATTTGGCCCTTCATCAAACTGATCCGACCTCATCGTACAACCGATTAAACGCGGCCGCGGCCGCAACCAAACTAAACTCCCCTCTCACTGTTTCAATGGCTGCCTCTCGTTGGGCCAGGTAACCAGACTGATCAGCCAACACCTCGATTATCTGGGCCGCCAGCGCGGCCGCGTCATCTGTCGCCGGGCGGCAAGCCACCTGGGGCAACACCCCCACTGGCGTACCCAACACCGGCACACCACAGGCCATCCCTTCCAGCACCGCCATGCCCAACGATTCATGGCGTGAGGTTTGTACGTACAGATGGGCCTGTCGAAACAGGTCAGGCATATCCCCATAAGCGGTTTTGGCCCGCCAGACGATCTGCTGAGCCACACCCAATTGTTCAGCCCTGGCTCGTAGCTCGTTTTCCAGCGGGCCACCCCCAGCCAGAATGAACCGGATAGCGGGTAAAGCCGTTTTCACCCGAGCCAACACCTCTAACAACAAGTGTTGATTTTTCACCGGAACCAACGAGGCCGCCTGTATCAGTGTGGGCTGGTGCCAATCCGGCATGGGGCCGGGCTGGAAAAGGGTGGTATCCACGCCAAAGGGGGCACAACGCAGTTTAGCTTCCGGCACACCGGCCGCCCGCGCCAAATCGAGTTGGTAGGCAGACCCGGCGGTAATGAGGTTGGCCTGGCGCAGGGCCAGCCGAATGATGAAGCGGCGCAGGGCTGAACCCTGCGTGCCGTAGCCGATGTCGGGCAGGTAGACCAGTTCACCCCCACCCATGCTGGCAATGGCGGGGCGATGGATGAACGCGGCCGCGAGCACCGCCACCAACCCCGGTTCATCCACCCAAAACGCATGTAGCCGATCAAACGGCTTCTGCCGATGCGCGGCCAAAACCGCCCGCACCGTCGCCATCCAGATGGACAGCGAGCGCAGACCAAAATTTTGCCCCCCACCGATAGCCACATGGTTAAAATGGGGCCATTGGTACACGCCTCGCTCCGGGTAACGCAGGCTGAACACCGTCACCTCGTGCGTTTGGGCCAGCCGTTCGACCAGGGTTTGCAAAGCAGGAATGGCCCAATCAGCCGCCGTGCGGCTAAAACCAGGCGTGAGGATGGCAATTCTCATGGCCGGGTAATCTGGAACAGGGTATACGGCTCATATTGGCCGATCACCTGTAAGTCGCTGTTTTCCTGGAGCCAGACATAATGCTGATGGGGCGTTTTGCCCAGCCATTGGCTTTCCACATTGGTCACATTGAGCAGAAGATAAAGCGGTTCGGTGGCCGCCACCAGCGCGGCTACATCCGTCTCTTCCTGAGCAAAAAGTTCAACGGCTTCAAGGTCGGTGTATTGGCGCATGGTCAGGGTGATCTCAAAGACCAGCAACGTGGCTCCCGGCGGCAATTGGGCGTCTACGGCCTGGGCCGTCGCCAGTTGGGTCTCCTTCCAGGCGGTGAAGCGGCCAATGTCTCGAACCGACCAGGCCAGACTGCCAACCAGAGCCACCCCCAGCCCAGCCAGCAAAAGCGGCCGCCAACGGTCCAACTTCTGGCTCCAAAGCCACTCCAATCCCAGTCCTACCAACACCAACAGCGGCGGAAATAAGGTCAGCGGGAAACGCCAGTTTTGCCAGGTAACACCCGCCAAAAAGAGGTAAACGATGAGCGGCCAACCCACTAGCAGTATCAGACGCGAAAGGGGGACCGTTGTCTGGCGAGAGTGCCACAACCACCACAGCCCCAGCAAGAGGAACGGGCTAAACAAGGGGAAAACGTAGGCGGGATGGATAGCAGGCAGGGCATAAAAGAGGCCGATGGGGCGTTCGTAGTGGAAGGTTCCATCCGGGTTGTTGACCGTTTGTTTGAAGGCGTTGAGCGGATTCCAGGAGTACACCTCGATATCGCCCGCGTAGGAGATACGTTCGCGGCCCAGGTCGGCGGCAAAATGCGCACCCAGAATGAGTAGACCCACCAATGTAGCCACCCCACCCGCCAGGGCAATTTGCCGCCAGGAGAGGCGGGCTTCGCGGCAGGCCAGCCAGGCGCTGAGGCCCCAGGGCACAACCAGTAAGCCATACACCCAGCGAGTAAGCACGGCAAAGGCCAGGGTCGCCGCGGCCGCAACCAGCCAGGACAGTCGCAGGTCACGCCCATAACGGAGCATGGCCCAGGCAGAGAGGGTAGCCCAAAACAGCGCGGCCGCGTCCGCCATCACCGATACACTCGACAGAAGCAGTTGCGCCGCCACTCCCGCCAGCAAACCGGCGACCAGTCCACCCACATAGCTCCCTGGCCGAACCAGGCGCACCAGCAGGTAAACGAGAGGGGCAATCAAAGCCCCGGTGATCATGCTCACCAGTTGCCCGGCTAGCGGATGCACCCCGATGAAGGCTGTGAACACGGTAATCAACAAGGGATACCCCAGCGGCCAGAAGAAGGGGGGTGGAGCCTGCCCGGCGGCGAACGCCTCTCGTAACTCGGTGGCGTAGGTGTAATAGGCATACGGGTCCTGGCCGTATAGGCCGTCAAATTGGGTCAGCCCCGCGGCCGCGAAGCGTACCAGTAAAGCAAAGAGAAACAGGAGCAAAGGGAACCAGCGGTCGAGTCGTGCCATAGGGGTTATCGTACACCATCGGTTGGAATTATGGTATAGTCTGCGGCCGCGCCCCCTACAAGTAATGATTATGACCTTTTATCGCCAACGCCTTCTCGCCGCCCTTTTGTGGTTACTCGTACTGGTGCTGGCGGTTCGTTTTGTTGAATACAGCGCGGCCGCGGCCGCGCGCCCCTCGCCAGGATTTGTCGCCGCCTACACCGCCGCCCGCCTCGTCTACGAAGGAGCCGACGCCAGCCAGTTCTATGATGATGACTGGTTCATCGCCCAGGTGGGTCGTTTTGAACCAGGCATTGGCGACATTTTTGTTAATCCCCCTACTACCAGCCTGCTCCTTCTTCCCCTGGCCGGTTTTGATTATGCCACCGCCCGGCTTATCTGGACTGTTCTGAACCTGCTAGGGCTGGCCGTTATCATCGGGTGGCTTCTGCGACAGCTCCAATTTGACGGCCTATGGATTCCAGCGGCTATCAGCTTGGCCCTGTGGTACCAACCCTTCTACGCCAACATGCGGGGCGGGCAAGTATATATTTTCCTGTTGGGTTTGTTGCTCCTGGCCTGGCATGGGTACCGGCGCAAAAAAGATGCACTGCTAGGCATTACCCTGGGCCTAATGTTGGTGTTGAAACTGGCGACGCCGTTGTTATGGCCTTTGCTTTTGGTGCAAAAACGATGGCAGGCATTACTCTGGGGTTTTGCCTCAGCCGGGGCTGTTGTCTTGTTATCTCTGCCCTGGCTAGGTGTGAATGCCTGGATACGCCACATCACCATCATTCTCAAATCTGGTTCCCGCCCCGAGAGTGCGGTAACTGCTTATCAGACCGTGTTCAGCTTTTTCCGCCACTTGTTGACCTATGACGCTCAATGGAACCCTGAGCCACTGCTTCGTTTACCAGCTCTCGGCACCTGGTTGCCCTGGTTGACGTTTGCCCTTTTGTTGGGGGTGAGCCTGATTTGGGCCTATAAAGGTGGTCAACATGATCATCTGTTTGCCGCGTTCACCATTTTGAGTGTCATCCTCAGCCCCTGGGCTTTAGAACATCATTTTCCCCTGTTGTTTCTGCCCATCATCATTTTGACCGCTTGGGCGCGCCGTCAAACAGGCTATTGGCCCTGGTTGGTGTTGGCTGTGGGGCTGGTGCTTATCGCCTCGCCCATACCATATCAGCTACCCCTCTTCGCCAATGGTCAATGGGCGCTTCTGGCTTATCCTCGGCTGTATGGGGCCTTGCTTTTGTGGGGTTTGGCACTGTGGGGAACCGGGTTTTCACTCAGACTGCACCTATAGCGACTACAAAATATAGCTTTCAAGAAAACGTTTTTGTTTGTAGTGACCGCTTTAGCGGGCTGGTACTAGCCCGCTAAAGCGGTCACTACGAACCAAGACCCTAAATGAGTATGAAAGCTATATTTCGCTTCAAAGCACAAAGAGCGCCAGCTCCTAACCCCAGCCCCGGGGCCGGGAACTTTTTTAGGCGCGGTTTTTCGGGGCGAAGGCCCCGAAAAACCGCGCTGTCAGCGTTCCCCCTTCCCCCCGGGAAGGGGGTAAGGGGGATGGGTCTTCCGACTCAATCTACCAAGGAGTTGGGTAAAGCGGATCGAGTCTCTCCTCTCAGTTCCGCAGGTTATTTAATCCTTGTTCCTTAAATGAGCCACTCCTCTTTAGTATCTGTAAGGGCACACGGCAAAAACCCCAAGGCCCCCACACTTCTACTCCTTTGTTCCTCGCCTGATTCTCCGTTTGACATAAAGGCTTTGGCTTTGTGTGTCAATCGCACCCAGTACTTCAGTACTAAATACCTCGGTACCCTCCTCTCATGTGGACTAACCTCATCCTCATTATACTGATTTCTATCATAAAGTAGCCCAGATTAATTTTACATAAGAAAAACCATGGTGGGCTTACGAAGGTCTGGAATTCCGGTTGACCAGTAGCGAACAGTGGTTTTTGAGTGCCTTTAGACCTGGCTCTGTTTGCTGGAGAGGCAATGGTTTGGGGGATTTCTTGCTGTTCAACCCAATCATCTTGGCTGAATGTCTAACCCGACAGGGCTGAAACGTACTTCGGTAGGGCAATTGCCTTTGGCCGAAGTTTTAAAAATGCAAACGCGTGTAAGACGGTTGCCGATGACCGTCTAAGAATAATTTTCCCAGGGGATTTGATATAGGAGGGGTATGAAACAGTGGTATACATTGTATACGAAGCCTCGCACTGAGTTTCGCGTGGCCGAGGCATTACAAGAACGCAAATTGGAAGTTTTTCTACCGGAGATATCGGTAGGGAATCCGGAATTGCAGAACCCCCAAAAGGCACCTTTTTTCCCTTGTTACATGTTCATGCGAATAGACTTTGCCTCGACTCCGTCGGCATGGTGGCAGTGGACACCTGGACTTCGGAGTGTTGTCATGTTTGATGACCAACCAGTGCCCATGCCTGATTATGTGATTGATGTGATCAAGCAGCAGTTGGATGGTTATGACAGACACAGAAGCAAGTTAGCCCAACCCTATAAACAAGGTGAACTGATTCGGATCAGTGAGGGGCCATTTGCTGACATGGTAGCCATATTTAATGGCCCAAGTACACCAGGCAAGCGGGTGCAGGTGTTACTTAAAGTTTTAGGACAACTCAATCGGGTATGGCTGGATGCACACCACATTGAGAGGCTAGCTCTGGGGGAGCAGTTGCCTGAGCGCAGACTCCAGCGACGCAGCCGCGGCCGCGGACGACCCATCTATTGATCCCCTACTTGTCTGCGTTTTATTGTTTAGAACCAACACCATCTTCCAGAACATAGTTGTCTTGTTCGTTTACCCTGACACAAATACCCCCTGTCGTAGCCATTGCTCCAGTGGGCCTATATAAAAGTTGCGGGTCTTTGGGATTTCGCGGGGTGATCGTATTGTAGGGGCTGGCCTTGTGCCTGCCCAAACGAGGCCAGAAAATTAACCGCAGATTTTGAGGATTTAGGCCGATTTCTTTCAGCCTTCTCAACGCCGTAACCAGTATGGTTAACACCTAACCTTGGTTATGTGGCGCGGGTAGGCGAAGTTGACGGCTCACGCATGACTCCAACAGATGCCGTCACCAGCCCCACCAACCACCAGAAGAGGAGTCCTGGTTTGGCCCCTGGGGCTATCGTATCCCCTAAGCCAAACAGGTGAAAAGCCAACAGGCAGGCCAATACGCCTACGGCCATACCCACCTCGTGGGCCGGGCTTTGGCTTATCCAGCGCCAGCCCACGACCAAAACCAGACCCAGCAAAGCCAAATAAGCAATCAGACCAGGGAGACCGGTATCTAGGGCCACCTGCAAAAAGACATTATGCGCGTGGGAAACATCCGGGTTAGGAAAAACGGTCATGGGATAGAGTCGCAAGACAACCTGGCGAAATGTTCCCAGGCCCGTACCCGTGAGAGGGAAGTTGCCGATTGCTTCAAGCGCGTAGTCCCACACTTCAAACCGGTAGGCCACGGTTTCCAGGGGACTGGTTGTGCCAGGTACAGCCTGAGACATGACCCAACGCTGCATCACCCGCATCATCCCTAGGAGAGAAACGGTTCCGCCAACAGTACCCAGCAACCAGAATCGGACACGCGGCCAGGTCTGCTTACGCGCCCAATTTAGCCAGAACAATCCCCCGACACCAGCCAGGCCACCCACCCAACCTAACCGTGATTGGGTTAAAAGCAACAAAACCGCCCCCCCACCAGCCAAGGCCAGCGCCAGGATTCTCCCAGCCCGTCGTAGAAGGGGATATTGGTCAGATAGGCTGGGCCACCCCCATAAGGTCAGGGCCAGGCTTAACGGCCAACTGAGCACCAAAGTACCAGCCAGTTGGTTGGCCTGAACACCGCCGGGGCTACTTTCGGGCAATGAGAGCCAGGCTTGAGGCAGGCGGGCCACCAGGGATGAGACAAAGGGCAGTTTGGCACGCCAATCCAGGCTTAGGCTACCCACGATAATAAGCGCCGCGGCCGCGAGCAAAAAAAGCTAACCGCCGTTACAAGTTGGGCTTTTGTGCGCACCCGCACCACCAACATGCGCCACAGGGTCACACCGAGAAGCAAACCAGTTAACTTAGGTAGAGTTAATTCGGGATCAGCCGAGACAAGCGTGCCCACCAAAACAGCCAGCAACCAAAAAAAAAGCGCCAGGTTAACCGGCGTAACGGGCAGAAAACGGCCCGTTTTCCAACCTCGCCCCAGCCAGATTAACCCTACAGCCGTGAGGGCGGCCACCGTACCAGCCAGAAAGACCGTGGGAAAAAGCAAAAATGGGCTTGCTATTAATAACAAACCCATTTCCGCCAGGACACCAGATTCTAATCGTCTAAAATGCCCCATCGCCTTTATAAACAATCATGGGTGTTTTGAGGAGAATGACAATATCCAGCCAAAACGAATAATTCTGGACATACTGGATGTCTATGTCCGTAAACAGATGCATCGGGTTGCGCGAACGCCCCGTCACCTGCCACAAACCTGTTAGCCCCTGGGGAACAGCCAGCCGACGATACTGCCAGGGTTCATATTGAGCCACGATCCAGGGCAACTCAGGGCGCGGTCCCACCAGGCTCATATCACCTAGCAACACGTTAAACAGTTGCGGTAATTCGTCCAGGCTGGAACGTCGCAACCATTTGCCCAGGTCTGTAACCCGGGGATCATTGGCTTCTTTGTGAAAAGGAATGCCTGTGGCTGAGTGCGGTGTAGCGGGGGGATCCAACCGTTCCGCTCCTGGAATCATAGTGCGAAATTTAACCATCGTAAACACGCGGCCGCGTTCCCCGACCCGTTGTTGCCGAAACAGAATCGGCCAGCCATCCATCAGCCAGACAATACACCCAATTATTATGATTAAAGGGGCAGTCAGCCCAATCAACATCACCGTCACGGTGACATCAAGGCAACGCTTTACAAGCCTTTGTTGTTTACTAATGACTACATCATCTTCATCCCAACGAACGATAGACCAATCATATTGCATTCATGTCCTCCCGGTTATGATAAGTGGCTCTGAGGCCGGTTGCGCTTATCAACCAACTTTCGGACTTAGTTGCCCGATTCTGCCACAGGTCAGCAGGCCACAAACATACCAGGATTTCGTTGCTGTCCCCTGAGGCCAAACTCAAACCACTTGTTGCCAATAATAAAAGGCTATTTCCAACGTTTAAGAGGTGTTTCAAATCGAGAGGTAACGCGCAGGGATTAGCGGGGACGGAAATAGACCGTGATATATAATTACACTGATGTGTGCCTACTTGTCAACCCCTGAAATATTCGGGATTCGTTTTGTTAGTCATGACAAAGAAGCTTTGTTGCAAATGCTAACGACCAGAATCCAACAACAGCAGAAAAGTTTGATCCTTTCTGGCAATATCCACGCCTTTAATCTGGCTTATGAGCAGCCCTGGTTACGTGATTTTTTCAACCGGGCGGACTTTGTCCGGGTAGATGGCAACGGGTTACGCCTGGGTGCACGTCTCCTGGGGTATTCCCTGCCCCAACGCATGACCTGGGCGGATTTTATGTGGGATCTGGCTGCCTTTGCCGAACCACAACGGTATCGGTTTTTCTTCTTGGGAGGGCGCCCTGGGGTAGCCGCGGCCGCGGCCGCGCGCTTACAGCACCATCACCCCCAACTACAAATCGTCCATTGTCACGATGGTTATTTCAACAAGACCCCCCAGCACCCGGAAAATGAGTCCCTCCTGAGAAGAATCAACAGCTACCAACCAGACATCCTCATTGTCGGCATGGGTATGCCTGTTCAAGAGCGTTGGATTTGTGACAATTGGGATCAACTTAACGCAACCATTACCATGACAGCCGGGGCCGTCTTCGATTATATTTCCGGGCAGGTGCAACGCCCCGCCCCGATCTTTACCCACACGGGTTTTGAATGGTTAGGCCGGTTTTTGACCGAACCCCGGCGGTTATGGCAACGATACCTCATCGGCAATCCTCAGTTCTTCTGGCGCATCCTTAAACAGCGCCTCGGCTATTTCTGAATCGCGTTTCCCGCCTAAACCACCCCATCACTGCATCCAGGGTAATCGCATATTCCCTGCCGGAAGGGGTAATGCCAAGAGTGCCGGTTTTCGAGCGCGCCAACGCACTCGAAAACCAGCCCTGTAGAAAGTCCCCCCGTGGGACACGCCAGCAGCAGTAGAAAACCCATAGTGGGCCATTTTTCGGGGGGGTTCGCCCCCGAAAAATGGCCCTTAAAAAGTTCCCCGCCCCTGGGGCGGGGTTAGGGGTGGGGGAAAACGTGCATGTGTGATTACCCTATCACTGCATCCTGTGGCGCAGATTTGCACGATTGAATCGTTTATAATGACGTGGCACTATTTATCGAATTTTTGCGAGCAACCATATGACTGACTTAACCGGACAATTTCTGGGTAAATACAAAGTTGTGGCCCGGCTGGACAAAGGGGCAATGGGTGAGGTGTACCAAGGCTATCACACCTCGCTGAATCGGAACGTAGCCATCAAAGTACTCCATCCACACCTGGCTACCGCCCCTGATTTTGTGGAGCGATTTGAGCGTGAAGCCTCTATCGTCGCCCGGCTGCGCCACACCAATATCGTCCAGGTCTATGATTTTGATGTGTTGAATGGTCTCTACTACATGGTAATGGAGTTCGTTGACGGGCCAAACCTTAGTGCGGAAATCAAACAACGCCAGAGTAAATCCCGCCCCTTAACCTTGTTGGAAATTGGTTACATTACCCATGCCCTCGCGGCCGCGCTCGATTACGCTCATGTACGTGGCGTCATCCACCGTGACATCAAACCAGCCAACATCATGTTCAATGCCGAAGGCCAAATCGTCCTCACCGATTTTGGCATTGTGCACATCATGGGTGATACCGTGGTGCAACCCACAGGCACGGTACTCGGAACCCCCGCCTACATGGCCCCGGAACAGGCCCTTGGCGAATCTGTGGGCCACGCCAGCGACATCTATGCCCTGGGCGTTGTCTTGTTTGAACTGGTCACCGGCCAACTCCCGTTCAAGGGTAACAATGCCCTGGAAGTCATCCAGCACCACCTGAACACCCCAGCACCCCCTCCCCGCCAATATCGCAAAGATATTCCCATCGAACTGGAACAGGCTATCCTGAAAGCCTTGCACAAAGACCCGCTCCATCGCCAACAAAAAGCCGGGCAACTCGCCCGTGACATTCGCCAGGCCGTCGGTATGTCCGCCGAACAAGCCCTCGCTTATGTCAATATAACCGCCGTACCCACCCCTACCCCCAACGCCCTTGTGAACGAGGCCACCCTGCTTGAAGCCGATGCCAATGTCACCATGATCGCCTCGTCCGTCACCGGTCATACCGAAGCGATTTATGGGGCTGGCCCGTATCGGGGTCTCTTTGCCTTTCGTGAAGAGGATGCCAAATTTTTCTTTGGCCGTGAAGAATTCACCGAACAACTGCTGGAATTGGTAAAAGTGCAACCCCTGGTAGCCGTTGTTGGCTCCTCAGGGAGTGGCAAATCTTCGGTGGTATTTGCCGGTTTGGTAGCCACCTTACGCCAGGAAGGCAACTGGATTATTGAAGATTTTCGGCCCGGCCAGGATCCTTTTCAAACGATAGCCGGGGCGCTTGTGCCTTTGCTTTATGCCAATTTAACCGCTCAGCAAAAGCCCCAGGCCGTGAAACAGTTGTCGCAGGCCATGAAAAATGGCGAGCGTCGGCTCCACGAAATCGTTGAGCAAATCGTGAACGCCCAACCCGCAGGAACCCGTCTGCTCCTGGTAGCCGATCAGTTTGAAGAAATGTTCACGCTGTGTGATGACGTGGCCTTGCGCCATCGTTTTATGGATCAACTGGTTGAAGCCGTAGACATTCAGAAGTTCCGTGATGAACAGCGGTTTTTCTCTGGTGCTCACATTGCGGGCAGATTTTTTGGGGCAGGCGTTGGGTTATCGGCCTTTTGCCACCGCTTTGCAGGATGCCGATGTTAAACTTGGCCCCATGTCTCGTCAGGACCTGGTGCGAGCCATCGCCAACCCGGCCAAACGTCTGGCCGTGACCTTTGAATCAGGTCTGGTGATGCGTATTGGCGAGTGATGTGGGGATGAGCCGGGTAATTTGCCCTTGCTGGAGTTTGCCTTGTCGGCCTTGTGGGGTCAACGTAAGGGCAACCAGATGACGCATGAGGCTTATGTGGAAATTGGCGGCGTGGCGGGTGCCCTGGCACGTCATGCCAACGAAGTGTATGCCAATCTTTCACCTAACGAGCAAAGGCTGGCCCGGCGGGCCTTTGCCCAGATGGTGCAACCGGGTGAAGGCACGGAAGATACCCGCCGGGTGGCTAACCGTCATGAGTTAACCGCCGAAGAATGGCAGTTGGTGCAAAAACTAGCCAATGAGCGACTGGTAGTAACCGGGGTCAATGAGAGCGGATTGGAAACGGTTGAAGTCGTTCATGAAGCGCTGATTCGCAGTTGGGAATTGCTCCGGGAATGGATGGCGGGGGATCGTTCGTATCGCGCCTGGCAGGAGCGTTTACGGTCGTCTATGAGCCAATGGCAATCCAGCGGCCGCGACGAAGGCGCATTATTACGGGGCACACCTTTACAACAGGCTTTGGAGTGGGCCAGCAGCGAAACCCTCATTCTCTCCACCCAAGAGCAAGATTTCATTAAGATGAGCCGAACGGCGGTCGAGCGGGCCGAACAAGAGAAAGAAGCCCAACGGCAACGGGAGTTGGAACAAGCCAGAGCTTTAAGTGAATCACGACGACGACAAGTGACCGTGGTGCGTTTTGCTTCTCTTGGGTTGGGGCTACTCCTGGTTCTGTCATTGTGCGCGGCCGCGTTCGCTTTCTGGCAACGGGGTCTGGCTCAGGCCAATGCCACCGAGGCCGAAACCCAGGCGACCGTCGCCTTTTTGGCCCAGGAGACCGCCATCGCCAACGAACATATCGCCGCGACACGGGCCGTCGAAGCGGAAGTTGCCAGAGCGACAGCGGACGGCGAGCGGGTGGAAGCCGAGAATCAACGGACGCTGGCCGAGGCCGCACGAGTGGAAGCCGAACAAGAACGGGCCGAAGCCGTGCGACAAGGGCAATTGCCCTCTCCCAATCCCTGGTCTCGCTATCCATAAACACCGTGGAGCAGAATAATGACCGAGAGTTAGCCACGCTGTTGGCCCTAGAAGCCGCCCGACTCAATGAGCTGGCTCAAGGCAATATTAACTGGTACGTGGATAACGCGTTGCGGCCGCTGATTTCTCAACCCTATTTCAACGTGACTATTCGTGGGCAGGGCAGTAGCGTGCGGGCCGTCGCCTTCTCCCGGATGGCCGCTGGTTGGCGTCTGGCGGAGCCGACAACACCGTGCGGCTCTGGTCGCTAGATGATCTTCTGGCCGAACCCTCATTTTAAGTGGACATACCGCCCCGTTTTGGCCGTTGCCTTCACGGCTGATGGACAAACCATCGTTTCCGCGGGCGAAGACGACACCATCTCCATCTGGTCGCTGGCCGATCTGGATCAGCCCCCGATTCTCTTTTTGGGACACACCAACGATGTCTTAGCCCTGATCATTACCCCGGACGGCCAACTCATTTCGTCCAGCCTGGACAATACCGTGCGCTCATGGGATTTGCCCAACCTGCGAGCCGAACCCACAACCCTACTTGAACAAGAGCGGCCCGTGTTAGGCATGGCGCTCAGTGGCGACGGCCAGACGCTGGCCCTGGGGGGGGATGATGGCACGGTGCAGTTATACGATTTGGACAACAACGCGGCCACGATAATTGGTCGGCATGAGTCGAGCGTGATCGGTGTGGCCTTTTCGCCTGACCAAACCAGGGTTGCCTCTACCGGTGTGGACAACACCGTGCAGGTGTGGAATCTAACCGAACCAGGCAGCCCACCCTGGTGTTTCAGGGCACAGTTCCCGCGTGCGGGCGGCCCAGTTTCTGCCCGATCGGCAACCGGCTCATTCTGGGGGGATGATAAAGCGTTAATTGTTTGGGACCTGGCAAACCCCACCAATGAAGGGTTGTTTTGCCCGGCCATGAGCCGCGCGTGCGTGCCCCTGCCCCTGTCGCCGGATGGCTGTTTGTGGCCTCGGCCAACGATGATCGGACGATTCGTTTGTGGCGAGTTGATTCTTTGCCCGCCGCCGACCGTGTGCTGACGGGCATGGGGCCAGTGTGCTGGCAGTTCTGTTTTTTTCGCCGGACGGGGCACGATGTTTACCTCCGGGGGCGGACTAACAATGTGCGATTATGGGACACAGTGGCTTACACAGAGACGGGCGTCCTGGTGGGCACACACAGGCCGGGTACGGGCGTTGGTTATGGCGGCAGAGGTCAATGTATTGGCCTCGGCAGGGACGACAACACCATTCGGTTGTGGGATTTGGGCAATGTCGCGGCCGCGGCCACCATTCTCGAAGGGCATGAAGGGTCGGTGCGTGCCCTTCGCTTGAGCACCGACGAACAAACCCTCTACTCAGCGGGGATGATGGTTTGATCAGGGCCTGGGATGATGAACAATCTCACGGCTGAACCGACGGTTGTCGCTCTGTCAACGGGGCCATCTTTTCTCTCATCCTGACCCCGGATGGCGAACAGATGGTCGCGGGCAGCGCCGATGGCCGTATCCTCATCTGGTCGCTGGCCGAGCCTGAGGCAGAACCTACCGTGCTGGCTCGTCATAGTGACCGGGTGAATGACCTGGCCTTCTCCCCAGATGGACAGGTTTTGGCCTCGGCGGGTGAGAAGATCGGGCAATTTTGTTGTGGGATTGGGCCAATCTGCCGCCGAGCCACGAGTTGTTGGCCGGGCATCAGGCCGGTGTACGCGGTTTGGCCCTTTGCCCCGGACGGAACCCAGTTGGTTTCGGCGGGCGGGCTGACTACACCGCTACTTGGTTGGAATCCACAGGACGCGGCCGCGCCCCGGCCATCCTCAGCGGCCACCGCAGCCGTGATCAAGTGGCCTTTGCCCCGGATCAATCCTCTTCGCCACCGTGAGCGATGATGCCACCGTTCGCTTGTGGCGGCCGCTAGAAACCCTGGTGGGGTTGGGTTGCCAACTGGTGCAGCGCAACCTGACGGAGCAGGAGTGGAGCACATTCCTGGCCGGAGAGCCATACCACGCTACTTGTCCCTGATATGTCCCATAAAGCACGTTTGTAGCGACGACTTTAATCCCCGGCTGACCGCTTATGGAAGTTAAAAAATAAATTCGGTAATGCGGGGTAATCACCTGCGCACGGGGCTGAAGCCACCGTGCTAGAAACGGTGCCCGGTGAACCGGGCTTTAAAACCGGTTTCAACCGGTGTTGTTAGGTAGCCCGCTCCGTTTACGGGCGGGCGGGCCGGATTACCGATCTATTTTCTTAATATTCATAAGCGGTCTACAAACGGGGACTACTTTTTCTTCACCACCGCCATCTTTATTGCAGGCAGTCCCCATTCTTTTACGAAACACGTCCGTAGCTTCCAAAATGCGAACCTCTGTTACTGCCAAATCAGTTGATCAATCGGGGTCTGGCAACCCCAATCCCTCCCCTAATTCCGGCGTGGTATCCACACCAATAATCATTCAAAAATGACGTAGGTGCGGCGGTTCATCAACTCCTTCACATAGCCCCAATCCGACTGAATCGTCTCCAGGAATGCCCCATCAACAAAAACAAAAATCGGCCTCGCCAATGAGGGGAGTAACACCTGGGGCAGCGTTTCTTTAATTATTTGCCCATGAATAGTTGAATGTGGGCGCCGTTTTTTCTAGCTTTTGCTGAACCCGGTATAAGGACGCTTTTTTCGACAACTCACTTTGTAACGAGGCTTCGGTCAAATCCTCAAACAGATCAAAGCCAAAA
>JADJUV010000120.1 GCA_016716885.1 Candidatus Trichofilum aggregatum
TTGAAAAGGCGGTAGCGTTATAATCCTCTCAACTTTATGTCACGCAAACATAGAAATCAAGACGCACAATTACATCACAGTCACCTGAGGTCAACCGTTTGGTTCTGGCTGTGGCTGGCTCTGTTGGGTTTAACCGCCTGCGGCCGCGATGAAAACACCACGCCGACTGTCCCCGTAACCACCGAAGGGGTTGCCCCCACCATCATCGTCACCGCCGCCAATCCCCCCGCCCTCACCGAACCCCTACCCACCGACCCACCAACGCCAGTACCCGCTACCCCCACCACGGCCCCTCTGGTTGCCACCGTGAACGGGCATCCGATTTTGCTCTCTACGTTTGAGGCAGAACTGGCTCTTTACACCCCCCCGGCGAAGATTCGGTCTTGTACCGGGATGTGGTGCTGGAACTGTTGATTAACCGAACGCTGATTGAGCTTGCGGCCGCGTCGTTCAATATCACCGTCACTCCTGAAATGGTAGACGCTCGCATCCTGGAAGCCCAGCAGGCCGCTAACGCCACCGGCGGTGATACCGGCTACACTGACTGGCTGGCGGCTAACGGCTTAACCGAAGAATCGTTTCACACCCTGGTTTACCAGGAGATGGTAGCCGGTCTCGTGGCTGAACAGGTCACCGCCAATGTACCTTTCACCGCGGAACACGTCCGCGCCCGTTACATCCACGTCAACGACCTGGCCGTAGCCCAAGATATTCTGTTCCAAATGCAAAACGGTGGTGATTTTTACACCCTGGCTCAGCTTTACTCCGTGGACAGCGAAACGGCCCAGAATGGGGGCGATCTGGATTATTTCTCTCAGGGCACCTTACTCATCCCTGAAATTGAAACGGTGCCTTTTGCTCTGGAAATCGGCCAGACCAGTGAGATTATCACCGTGACCGGCGCCGATGGGCAGGCCAGTTACTATCTGGTACAACTCATTGATCGTGATCCAACGCGACCGCTCGATGGTCGCCAACGAAATACATTGCTCGATCAAACTTTTACCACCTGGTTACAACAACAACGTGACCAGGCCGATATTGTGTTATTACTGGAGTGACTGGTCATTGGTTGTTTGCAGTGGATCATTTGATCCCCCCTCTTTCCTGACAAATAACCAATAACCCAAAGGGTTCCCATGTCCCGATCAACTCGTTCTTCTCGCCAAGGATGTGGTATCAACATTTTCAACGTGCTGACGATCTTTGTCCTGGGCGCGGCCGCGTTGTTGGCCCTGGGCGTCGTGGCGGTTATTGCCGTACCGGACCTGATCCCCGCCAGCGTGCGCGAATTGGTGGCAGTCCCGCCACACCAACCCCTGAACTCGCCCCCACCGTAGCCCAAATTGTGCAAATACCCACCGAAGCGCCTACCTTACCTGGTGATGTGAACGGTGGTCTCGCCTCCACCTGGACACCCATCCCCATCGTGACCGATTCATCGGGCATTGTTATTCAACCCACCAACACCCGGCGGCCCACGGCCATCCCTTCGGAAACACCCATCCTACCGACCAACACACCCACCTACACACCCACCAGCACACCCACCCCTACCCCCACCGAAGGGCCATCACCCACGCCCAGTAACACACCCTCTCCCTTCCTCTTCACCAAAGACACCCTCAGCCCCCTTTACCTGCGTAACGTGGCTAATAGCGCTGGTTGTAGCTGGTTAGGCATTGCGGGTGATGTGTTTGATGTGGCCAAGAATCCGGTGGCTCCTGGTAGTTACGTGGTTCATATCTGGGACAGTGGCATTGATTCTCGGGTACAGGTCGGCAGTGCTCCTGCTTATGGCCCCTCTGGCTGGGAGCAATTTGTCTATGATCAACCGGTTGTCCGTAGCTACAACCTGCAACTGGAATCCGTGAACGGCACACCCGTTTCCCAGGTCTATCGGGTCAACACCGCCGCCAGTTGCGATCAGAACCTTGTCTACTTCACCTTCCTGCAAAACCGGTAACGCTCCGGCTGGCGGGCGGCGGCATCAGCCAGGAATAACGTTTACCGGCGACTGCCCTTCTCTCCTAGACCTCTGGCGTTTACCCAATCGCCAGAGGTCTTTTTATTTCTAACCGTTTCCCAATGGCTTGCCCTCCGTCTCCCCTCTAAAATAAGCATGGGAGTCCCCTCAGGCTCACATCAACCATGTTCTCGTGCCCACCGCGGCCGCTTAAGTTCTCGGCTTTAGCGAATTTTGGGTCTACTTCTGAATGTGCACAGCCTTTCCAGGCTGTGTCTTCTCTAGTAAAACAAAATCGCCAAACGCCATCTAATTCCATCAAGAGGTAAATTATGCGCCCCTCATTTTTCCGCCCTTACCCGCTATTGATAGCCCTGGTTGTGGTCCTGGGTTTGGCTCTGTTATTGGCCCGGCCCGTGTTCGCGGCCGCGGGCATCTGGGAATCCTACATCGTCCTCAACGGCACGTTCTACGATGTCAACGCCGCCACCGGCAACCCCAACTTCCCCGGCCAAAACCTGGGCACATTCGTATCCGGCTCCATCCCCCTCACCCTCAGCGGCGGCGAAGCCAAAACGTACAAAAACAGCGGCACGGACATCACCAGCGTCCGCCTGATGTATCGTATCTATCCTACCGGCAGTCCGTCAGGCAGTTTTACACCCGTGAATCTGCCCTGGTTGGCTGACTTGCCGACCCCTGGCGACCAACAATGGCAGACTACCTCTGCGGGTATAGACCTGCTGAACAGCCTGAGTGATGGCAATTACACCCTGGAAATCTACTACGAAGCCAGCACCAATGGCGTCAATGCCCCAGCCACCATTTACGACAACAATGGTGGGGCCAACTACACCGCCACCTTCACCGTGGCCTCGACCGTCACCCTCACCGATGCTCGTGCGCTGTGGCTGGAAACGGGCGTGATGGGTTGGAATGGGGCCAGTGGCAGTAGCTACCGCCTGCTCTATGACCCGGATGGCAATATTGTGCCTGCGGTCGCGGCCGCGACTCCCTGCACCTTCCCCCTCACCGTCCCCTGCTCCGTCACCCTCACCCAAGACAGCACCATCTCCGGCTACGTCAAAAACCCCAACGCCACCGGCCTCATCCGCCTCACCAACAGCCTGACCAACGACCAGGCCAAAGAACTCCTGCGCGGCCAGATCGCCGTCGCCAGCTACGATGGCGGCGGTACGCTTACCCAGATCAGCGGCGTGCAAATCCAAAGCGTCCTCGATTACCTTTACGTGGACAACGGCACGGCCGAAAATGCGGCACTCGGTGTCACCTACAGCGGCGGCGCACCCACCATCAACGTTTGGGCACCCACCGCCCAATCCGTCAGTTTGCGCCGCTACGCCAACTCCAGCACCGCCACCTACACCACCCACACCCTCACCCGCGACGCCAACAGCGGTGTCTGGAGCGTGACGGGGGATGTCTCCTGGGATCGGCAGTTTTACCTGCTGGATGTGGCCGTGTATGTGCGCAGTACCGGCACGATTGTCAACAACCTCGTCACCGATCCCTACGCCATCAGCCTCTCCACCGACAGCCTGCGCTCCCAATTTGTCAACCTGAACGATGCCGACATCAAACCGGTGGGTTGGGATGGGCTGGTCAAACCGCCGCTTGCCAACTTTGAAGACATCACCATTTATGAGATGCACATCCGGGATTTCAGTATCAACGATGGCACGGTAGCCAATGCCCACCAGGGCACGTACACGGCGTTTACCTATGATGGCAATGTGCGGCCGCTATCCGATGGCATGGATCATCTCCTGCAACTCCAAGACGCGGGCCTCACCCATGTCCATCTTCTGCCCGCCTTCGACATCGCTTCCGTGCCCGAAGCCAGTGTGCCCCGCGATGTCTCCCCAAACCCCACCGGCTACGCCCGCGACTCCGACCAGCCGCAAAGCATCGTGGGCACAGGTCGGGCGACCGATGGCTTCAACTGGGGGTACGACCCGTTCCATTACGGCGTGCCCGAAGGCAGTTACAGCACCGATCCCAATGGCGTCCAGCGCATCCTGGAATTCCGGGAAATGGTGCAAGTTTTGAGCCAGAACGACCTGCGGGTGGTCATGGATGTGGTCTACAACCACACCGCCGCTTCCGGGCAGGGGGATAAATCGGTTTTGGATAAAGTCGTTCCCGGTTACTACCACCGTTATACGGCCACCGGTGCGCTCTACACCTCGTCCTGCTGTGACGACACCGCCAGCGAATACGCCATGTTCGAGAAGCTGATGGTGGACACCCTTACCCGCTTCGCCACCGATTACAAAATTGACGGCTTCCGCTTCGACCTGATGAACTTCCACACCCGCCAGAACATGGTCAACGTACAAACCGCCCTCACCGCCGTTGACCCCGACATTTATCTCTATGGCGAAGGCTGGACGTTTGGTTCGGCGCAGGAGAAGGGGCTGACCAACTGCCCCTACTGCTTCGCCGACAAATACAACATGGGCGGCGCGGGCATCGGCCTGTTCAACGACGTTATCCGGGATGCGGCGCACGGGGGGTACAGCCAGGATTCGACACAAATTCGCCAGCAAGGGTTCATCAACGGCCTGAGTTACGATTGGAACGGCTACCTCTACGCCAACCGCTTCCAGATTGATCTGCACAACAGCATGAATACGCTCCGCTCTGGTTTGCGGGCCAGTGGCACGGATTGGGCCGGGGCGGGCAACCCGTTTGCCGATGATCCGCAAGAGTCCATGCCCTACGTGTCCAAACATGACAACGAGACCTTGTTTGATCAAAACGCCTTCAAAATGCCGGTGGCTGTGACGATGGCCGAGCGGGTGCGGGCGCAAAACATGGGGCTGAGTATCGTGGGGCTTTCGCAGGGTGTGCCGTTCTTCCACATGGGGAGCGACATTTTGCGCTCCAAGTCGCTGGATCGCAACAGTTATGATTCTGGGGACTGGTTTAACCGGGTGTTTTGGGATTACAGCAGTAACAATTTTGGCATGGGGTTGCCGCCGGCCTGGGATAACAGCGGCCGCTGGCCCATCATGTCCCCCTTGTTGACGAACACCGCCCTGGACCCGGCCACGAGTGATATACAGTTCGCGGCCGCGCACCTGCGTGAAACCCTCCGCCTGCGCCAAAGCTCACCCCTCTTCCGCCTGACGACGATGGCCGAAGTCAACAGCCAGGTCTCCTTCTACAACGGGAGCAACGCCCAGGACGCCCTCATCGTCATGGGGCTGGCCGATAGCGGCGCGGTAGACCTCGACCCCAGCTACGAAACGATTCTCGTCTTCTTCAACGCCAACAAAATCTCCCAGGCCATCGCCATCAGCGGCGCGACCGGCTTCAGCCTGCACCCGCTCCACACGGATGGCGTGGATGATGACCCGGTGATTACCGGCGGAGCCAGCTTCAACCCGGCCACCAGCACCTTTACCATTCCCGCCCGCACGACCGCCGTGTTTGTCTCGACGAGCCTCATCACCAGCCCCAGCACCCTGGATTGGGTGGGCCTCATGTGGCCGCGTGGTGGGGTGGTGACGGGGGTGACGGAGGGCGCGGCCGCGTCCAACTTCGATGTCTACGTCCAGGTATACGAGGCGGGGGTTACACCTGGGGGCGGCCAGGGTGCAGGCATAGACTGTTTCCTGCACTGGGGTGAGTACGGCTCGGCCTGGAGCGACCTGCCGATGAGCTACAACACCAGCATCGGCAACAACGACGAATACCGGGCCACCATTCCCCAGGCCACGCTGAACGGACTGACGCCGGGAACCATCGGCTTCACCAGTTACTGCAAAAAGAGTAGCGAGGCGGGCGTCTTGTGGAAAACGGACAGCTACGACATCAACAGCAACCCCGCCGATGACGACCAGGGGGATGGTCTCATCACCATCATTCCGGCTACCACCCTCTATCCGGCTCCGGCGGGTGGGGTGTTTGTCCACCTGTTTGAGTGGCCCTGGTCGGATGTGGCCAAGGAATGTACCTTCCTGGCCGAGAAAGGATTCACGGCGGTGCAGGTCTCCCGCCCAACGAACACCTGGTTCCCATCGCCGACCAGGGTGGACAGCCCGCCAGCGACTTCCCCTGGTGGGCGCGGTATCAGCCCGTTACCCACCTCACCACCGCCCTCACCAGCCGCAGTGGCACACTGACTGATTTCCAGGCGATGGTGACAGCCTGTAACGCGCCGGGGTAGATGTGTACGTGGATGCGGTCATCAACCACATGGCCTACGAGGAAGTGGGCGCACCAGCAGGCACGGCCGGAACCAGTTACGACAACGGCTTCCCCAACCCGGCGACCCGGTTCTATGGCACACAGTACGCGGCGGATGATTTCCACGCCGATTGCAGTATCACCAGCTACGCCGACCGCAATCAGGTGCAACGGTGTAAGTTGTCCGGTCTGCCCGACCTGGATACGGGTTCGGCCTATGTCCAGGGGCAGATTACGGCCTATTTGCAGGCCCTGTTAAACATGGGCGTCAGCGGTTTTCGGATAGATGCGTCGAAACATATCGCGGCCGCAGACCTCGCCGCCATCGTCACCCCCTTAACCTTGCCGGGTGGGGGTAGCCCGTTCATCTACCACGAAGTGATTGACACCGACACCAGCGAGCGGGTGCGCGATTGGGAATACACGCCCTACGGGGCCGTCTCCGAGTTTGAGTACAGCATCACGGCCATCGGCACGAAGTTCAACTGTGCGGGCAACATCAGCGATTTACAGAACGTGCCCGGTTATACCAACATGATGGCGAGCCAATTTGCCGTCGTCTTCAGCGACAACCACGACAATCAGCGCGGGCACGGGCCGGGCGGGGGGTGTATCGTGGATCACCGGGATGGTCGGGTGCATTGGCTGGCGAACATCTTCACCCTGGCCTATCCGTATGGCTACCCCATGCTCACCTCCAGCTACTACTGGACAACCGACCCCAACAGTCAGGCCGGGGACAGCCTCGGCCCGCCCAGCACCAACGATGGCGGCACAACCTGGGGGCCGGGTCTGGGGGCGGTCACCCGCCCGGTTTATAACGTGGGGCAGACGGCAGGCGACATCCCGGCCAACTGTTCAACGGCTTATCCCAATGATGTGCTGAATAGCAATAACCTCGGCCAATGGGTGTGCGAACATCGCCATGATGCGCTGGCGAACATGGTGCAGTTCCGCGATGTGACCGCCGGGCAGAGTGTCACCAACTGGCAAAACATCGGCGGCGCACCCAGCAACCATATCGCCTTTGGCCTGGGCAGTGTGGGGTTTGTGGCGATTAACCGCACCGGTTCCAATGCCACGACCACTTACGTCACCAGTATGCCCGATGGGGTTTACTGTGATGTGATCAGCGGTCAGCGCACGGCGGATGGGTCGGCCTGTACCGGTGGTACGGTGACGGTGAGTGGCGGTCAGATTGTCGGTTACACGTTGAACGCCATGAGTGCCTTGGCCATTCACAGCCAATCGTTGACGGGTGCGCCCCAGTTGAGTGCCAGCCAGGGGTTCAACCTGTCGCGCAATGGCAGTAATACCGTCGCGGCCGCGCTCCTGACCCATGATGGGCAGTTTGTGGCCGGGCAGACGGTCAACTTTGCCGTGATCAGTGGCCTGGGTGGGGTGAGTAGTCCGGGGGTTGTGACCAATGGCAGTGGTGCGGCCAATGTCACCTACACCGCCCCGAATACGGTCACGATTGCCATTGTGCGGACCAGCTACGCGGCCGCGAACGGGCAAACTTACGAAGCCCTGACCGCCGTGTACGTGGGCTACCGGGCCGATGTGACCGATTTGTATGTGGGGCGGCTGGGGGGCACGGTCAGCCTGGGTGGAGTGATCACCGCCACCAAGACAGGCGTGGCTACGCCGTTGTTGACGTTGGCTGTTTTTGATAGCAACCCGCAGGATAACCAGGCAGGGGGAAGTGAAAAGTCACCGTTTGTGGATGTGCATTTGCCCGATGAGACGGGTGTCACCTCGTTGGCCGTAGAAATTGCCTGTTCGACGCCTTGCAACGGGCTGGATACGGTGTGGTGGGGGAATCCGGTGACGGGGGTATGGACGGCGGTGAGCAATGCCGGGGTTAATTTCCCCGGTGGCCGGGTGACGTTTACGCTCAATGGCAGTAGCACCCCCAGCCTGAGCCAGTTGGACGGGACGCCGTTTGTGGTGAGTAACGTTACACCGACGGCGATTGTGATGAAGGGGATGACCGCGGCCGCGACGCCCATCTTCTGGCCCATTTTGTTCTTACTCCTGGTCGGGGCCGTTACGCTGTTGTTTCTGCGCCGGGCTCTTCTTTCGGGGCCGGGCCGGGGGGGGGGGGGGGGGGGGGCCCCCGTTCGGCCCCCCGGGGGCGGGCCCCGGGCCCCCCCCCCCCCCTTTTTTTTTTGGGGGGGGGGGGGGGGGGGGGGGGGGGGGGGGGGGGTTTCTCCCCCGGGGGGGGGGGGGGCCTTTCCCCCCCCCCGCCTTTTTCCCCCCCCTTCCGGGGGGGGGGGGGCGGGGGGGGGGGTCGGGGGTGTCCTTTTTTTTTTGGGGGGGGGGGGGGGGCCCCCCCCCCCCCCCCCCGGGGGGGGGGGGCGGCCGGGGGGGGGGGTTTTTGGGGGGGGGTTCCCCCTTTTTTCTTTTTTTGTGGCGGGGGGGTGGTGCCCCCCCCCCCCCGTCCCCCCGGATTGTAGGGGGGGGGGAGGGTGATCAGGAGCAACGGATGGGAGAGGACGCTTTTGTCCTTCCCCCGGTCCCCCGCCTTCCCCCCACTACACCCGAAATTAAAAAAAATGTTGGGGTTTTCCGGTTTCCCCTTTCCCCCCTTTTCCTTTTTTTCCCCCCCCCCCCCCCCCCCCCCCCGTTTTCGCCCTTTCCCCCCCCCCCCCCCGCCTTTTGCCCCCCCCCCCCCCCCCCCCCCTTCCCCCCCCCCTTTCCCCCCCCCCCCCCCCTTTTTTTCCCCCTCCCCCCCCCCCCCCCGCCCCGCTTCCCCCCCCCCCCCCCCGATTAACCAGAGGTCGGTATTCATCCTTTCCTTTCTAAAATCCGCTGATGTCATTGAGGATCGAACGTGCGGTTATCTGGGAGCTGAAAGATTAAATAACTTGATTAAAAACACATTGCTGTGGCCGGTCTCCTGACCGTGCCACTTTCAGCGAACAAGTTATTTAATTCCCATTCCTTAGAGTTAGACAAGATCGCCAACTGAAGTCATAATCTCCCGCCGATGACGCCCTTCCCATAACCAGGATCGTCATTGGCGGGAGGTTTTTTTATGCGCTGGTTGTTACTTTTGGCGATGGGTCTGGTGGTTGCTTTGGCGGGTTGTCAGACGAGGAATGCGGCCGCGAATCCTACCCCCATTCCAGTCACGCCATCACCACTGTCCCTGGTCGCAACAAATACCACGCTCCCCCGACACCGGAACCGGCCACCTTCACCCCCATTCCTACAGCAATGGCCACCAGCACCCTGTCACCGCTTACGACGCCTCTGCCCATTGTGCGCGTGGCTCTGCCTACCACCTGGGCCGCCCTCGAACCGTTCATCCTGGCGGATAACAGTACCAACACCCAATTCCAATGGGCCATCACTGTGACCGACGCCCCCGAAGCGGTTAATCCCCATCTGAATCTGATTCCGGGGGAGTTTGATGTCCCGATTGGCACGATTCCTCTGGCCTTAGCCATCCCGTTCACCCACCCCTGGGAAGCGGTGGATGGGGCGACGGCACAAAACATCCTGACCAACGGTCATGAACTGGCCCAGGTCATTCCCTGGCGGGATTTAACGGTGCAAATGAAGGCATTGCGCGTCGATGGCCTCATGCCACCCGATGAAGGCTACCCGTTGCAACAGACCTGGAGCGTGATTGCGGTGGATGGGTATGAACCGGCGGCCGAACAGTTGGCGAACCTGTTGCGGCCGCATTTCCCCCCCGAACCCACTGTCCATTTAGCCGCCGTAGGGGACCTCATGCTCGCCCGCACCCTGGGTAACTACCTCGCCGAAGGCATTCTCGACTTTCCGTTCCGTTACCTGCCCGAATATCTATCCACGCCCGATTACACCGTTGGCAATCTGGAAACCTCATTGGGCGACATCGGCACACCGGCGCCCAAAGCGTATCCGTTCCAATCGCCAGTGCAGTCGGCCGAGGCGTTGGCGTTGGCCGGGTTTGATCTGGTCTCTCTGGCGAACAATCACGCCATGGATTACGGGCCGGATGCCCTTTTGCAGGGAATGGGGCTACTGGCTGAGGCGGGGGTGGCGACGGTGGGGGCGGGGGCCAACGACGCGGCCGCGCACACGCCCCATATCGTGCAGGTCAACGGCATCACCCTGGCCTTCCTCGGTTATGTCCATGTGCCGATTGAGGCCAGCAGTGCCTTTGATGTGGAAACGTGGAACGCTACCGAAGCGGCTCCCGGCCTGGCCTGGGGCTACCCGGAACGGATCAGAGCGGATGTTGCGGCCGCGCTCCCTCTGGCCGATCAGGTCATTGTCATTTTGCACAGTGGCTTTGAGTACATTGAAGAACCGAGCGAACCCCAGATTGCGGCCGCGCATGCCGCTATCGAAGCCGGAGCCACATTGGTTATCGGCCACCACGCCCACATTTTGCAGGGCATCGAATATTATCAGAGCGGGGTGATCATTTATGGGCTGGGCAACTTCGCCTTTAACATTGAGGGGCCACCCGAAACAGCCATTGCCAATATCTGGTTAGACAAAGAGGGGGTTCACCAACTGGAAATCGTCCCCGTAATGGTCACAGAGACCGGCCAGCCCCGTTTAGCTGACCAGTTTGAGGGTGAGGCCATTTTGCGCCGGGTTTACTTTCTGACGACGATTCTCAACCCAGTCAAACCGGGCAATTAGCCGTTCGGACGCTTTTCGGACGCCGGGCGTATATGCTCCATGACGTGTTTGGTTCCGGCTCCATGAGAGCCTGTTCACTCAAATAAGGAGAGATGAAGCCATGAAAAAACGTAATCCCTGGTTAATGATGTTGATTGTTGTATTGGTTCTGGCCGTGTTGGCCTGCACCTGCACTAGCGGTTTGCCCAGTGGCAATAGTGGTGATACCGGCAATACCGGTGACAGCGGTAACAGTGGTGATAGCGGCGATAGTGGTGACAGTAGCGGTTCCGCCAGTGAAGTTCGCGGCTTCCCTGTCGTCTCCGATGCCTATGAAGTGGTAGATGCCGATCTGGCGGGTACGATTTCCATTGTTTACAAAACGAAGCTGTCTTTTGACGAAGTGGTCTCTTTCTACAAAGACGAAATTCCTGGCATGGGTTATTCCCTGGATCAGGATGTGACCGCCGCTGGTAATGCTGTTCTGACCTTCAGTGGTCCCAGCAATCTGTCTGTGACCGTTTCAGCGGATCCGCTCGATTCCAGTGCTCAGTACGTTACCATTAGTTCCTTACCCTAACTGATAATCATTTTTTGACCTCAATAAAAAAGCCCGCCGGATATCAATCCGGCGGGCTTTTTCGTTTAGTCGCCAATTTCCAGCGTCACAATCGGGTCCTCTTGTGCGGGTGTCCGGCGCAGGGCCAACCCATACAACACCAAAACGGGCAAAAGCAGAATCACCACGCCGATGAGGGCACTGCGGATGCCTAACCATTGGGCGACTGCCCCCATGATCACGCCCCCGATAATCTGACCAAAGGCATCAAACTGACCGTTCATGGACAGAACGGTGGCCCGCACCTGGGATTCGGTGATTTCTCGGTTGAGCCAGGCACTGTAGAGAGGGCCATTGGCCACGCGCATGACAGAGTTCAGGGTGATGGCACTCATTGCCAGACCAATCTGACCGGTCAGGGCAAAAACTGTCAGGGTGATGAGGTAGCCACAGGTCATCACCACCTGCAAGGTGATGGCGGCGCGGCGGTGGTTGAGGTTGGGACGGCGGCGGATGGCTTCCGTGATGCCCAGGTTTAGGAAGATGAGCACGAATTCGATAGCTCCAAACCAGGTGACGGGGGTCATCCCTGCGAAAGTGGGGAAGGTGAAGTTGGTGAGCAGATGGGCCTGCCACAGCCGGTCGCGCCCTTCGCTGGAGAGGCCGAAGATGATGGCGATGACCATGAGGATGATGAGCATATCGCGGCCGCGAACCACCCTTACCCCTTCCTTCAACGTATGCCCCATCTTTTGCCAGGAGTTGCGATTCGGCTGGGGAGTAGGGTTGAACCCCGTTTCCGGCATAACGACGGCCAATAGCACCGCCATCAGGATAATCCCTGTTCCCCCCACCAGCATCGGCAGGTTGTGCCGGATAGAACCCAGCCCCATACCCACACCCAGCCCCAGCAAAGTTGCCACCAGACTGACTTGGGAGCCACGGAGATAAACTTGGGTGAGGTTGGTTGAGCCAATTTCATCGGCCAGCCAGGCGTCCTCTGCGCCGCTGGTGAAGGTGTAGCCAATCCCCCACACCACCTGGGCCAACAAAACGGGTACAAAAAAAGGGAATAACCCTTCCACCAGAAAGCCTACGCCGATGATGACGTAACCAATCAAAACGGAAAGGCGGCGACTGCGTAGGTCGGCCACAATGCCGGTGGGAACTTCAAAAACCAGGACAGCCAGTTCCAACGCCGTCCCCAACATCACTAACTGGAACGGGGATAAGCCCACATCTTCAACCCGGTAAATGCCGGTGATAAACCCCCAGGTGGTGAAGAAGAAGGCCATCCCCGCCGAAAGGATCAGATAAACGGTGTAAGCGGGTAATTTACGAGACATGTTAAGCCTTAAGTGATGCGTGATGCATGGGGGAGAGACCATTCATGCATCACATCGCACTATATGTGAGATGGTAAAAACTACGGGGATCAGTGAGATAACGATGCTAGAGCGCGGCACGATCTCTTTCCCATGGCGCTGTATCCTTGCGGCGCAAAATATTGGCACACGCGCACAATATCTCGCTCCAACAGGTCAAACGCATGGGGGTTCTTGCGCGTGTCCACCACCTGGGGAAAGTCAATCAAAGCGATTTTGCCTTCCCAGTACAGCACGTTATACGCCGAAAGGTCGCCATGCACCAGATGATGCGCCAGCATCAATTCGACGTTGTGCATCAGCCGGGTGAACAGCGGTTGCGTTTCATCGGGATGCAGGGCCACGTCAATCAGCGTCGGGGCGGCCTGGGACTCATCACCGAGGTAAGCCATGAGGATGGTGTTACCCCCGTGCGCGATGGGTTGGGGCACATCGGCCCCGGCCCGGAAAAGCTCCTTTTGGATCTGAAACTCATGCTCAATCCAGGTGGTCAGGTCCAAATCTTTGCCAAAACGGGTCTTTTTGGCCATCGCCCGCAGTTCGCGGCTACCCTTTACTTCCTTGCCTTCGCTGTCGCGCAAGGTGCGCCCGGCCTTGTAGATGGCGTTGTTTTTGAGGGTGCGTAACATGCGCGGACGGTACAACTTGGCGGCCAGAAGCTCATAGGGGACATTTTCCCCGGCGGTGCAGACGTAGACGTTGGCCTCTTTGCCCCCTTTGACCAGGCGGGTGAGGTCGGTGATCAGTTTGTTCTGGTAGAAGCTGATGGTGGAGTTGATAACCCATTGTCGCTCATGGTGTAAGGGATCGAGCGCGGCCGCGTAGCTAGGTAGATACTCTTCTTCCCCATCACTCATGGCCGGCAACGCTTCGGCTTGAGCCACAACCGGGTCTGGGCGCAAATGTTTGGGCATTTTCCCTTTGCGGCCGCGGTGCTCACGTCGGCTCAAATCTTGATAATCAAAACGGTCATAACGGTCATGCCATTCAAAACGATTCATGGTGTGAAAATCCTCAATTGGAAAACGAGTTTTTCACTGCGAAAGCCAGCCACCTGTAACGCCCGTTTTAGGTTCTTGGCGTCTTGGCATAACGCCAACAGTCAGCCTGTCAGCGCCAAGTGGCTTTCTTGAATGAGGATGGGGGGAATGGGCTTACCCGTTAGAAACCCGGTCTCTCAGAGAAACCGGGTTTCTGGGTTAGTCCCAGAAAACAAAAAAGCCACAGGTGTAAATACCTGCGGCCAGGGGAAGCACAATCAAACGAACGAGGGGGTTCGGGCGATTAAGCCCCAGGCGCAGAGGCGTCTACACCGACGGTGTGGAATGTAGCAAAGGTTGTTTTTTGCATGTACGCCTCCTACGAAGTGAAGATGAGAAATTTCTTAAACCGGGCGCAAGTCTAGCATAAAACGACGGACTCCGTCAATAGGGCAAAAAACGGTCAAGCCGAAGAGGGCAGGTTTAGATAATCGAGTTAGTTCTGGGATTTGGCAACCAGTACGCGGCCGCGACAAGCATCAATCAGCCTGGTAATTGTTTTTTAGACGCCGCGCAATGGAGTGAAAAAGACCAGGGAGACAGGTTCATTTCTGTTCATCAATGGCGTAACAGCAGATGAGTATTTCTATACAATCACCAAAACAGTATCCTGGTAATAATTGACAGGTCATTGAGACAGGATATACTAAGACCATGAGCGTTTTGACAATAAGCGCATTAGATACATACTCAATTTGACGGCAAAAACGCACGCAACCCTGCGTGCGTTTTTATCCCAGGGAAACCTTCCCACTATTTTACTTTATAGAGAGGAGTAAAGTTATGGACTATGGCATGATTGGCAAGATCGAAAAGGCAAAGATGTATGCCATGGAGCGGAGTCGCTTCAAGTTTGATGTCTTTACTGTCCGTCTGGCAGGGGATAACGACACGGTTCATGTTGTTAGTTATGATCACGGCGATTGGGATTGTGATTGTAGCTTCTTTACCACTCGCGGCCGCTGTAGCCACACCATGGCTGTCGAGCGTGTCCTGGAAGACATGCTTGACTAATCTATTGACCTACTGACCCGTTTTACGGCGGCACGTAAACACAGGTCAAAACAGCCAATATCAGGAATGCCCGGTTAATAGCCGGGCATTTTTGTTATAATGACGCCCAATGGGAG
>JADJUV010000121.1 GCA_016716885.1 Candidatus Trichofilum aggregatum
CCCATCCCTTCCGCCAACGCTTATCCGTACCCCTCAACAAGCCATCCAGAATGCCTGCCACCGCTGGCCGGCTTAGCTGAAACGGTCAGGACGGCCGCGTTTGTTGATAACCACGCTCTGTTCAGCCATCCCGCCACACCACAAATTGTGGCCTGGTGCCAAAAAGAGCCACTTACTCACCCAGGAATAACGACTTATCATCGTCTCACTCCCACCCGTACCGGCTTTGCCTGCACCTGTCCAGACTGGCCGCCAGAGAGCCGTGCCGGACCGGGCGATGGCCAGTACTGCCCTCACATCCTGGCCTGGTTATTAACCGTTTACCTGCGCCAGCCTTTGTCCGTGTTTCCCCTTCTCTGCTTGATGAGCTGTGGCAGGCAACGTTGACCGCCTTGCAGGGCGAGATGCTCAAAGGAGCCTACACATTTTGGTTAGAAGGGACCGTTGCCGTACCCGAAACGAGCACCCCCCTTGTTTTGACCATCTATGTCCCCAACCGGCTGACCCAGGACTGGTTAACTGAGTGCATCTATCCCACGATTCACCGGGCCTTGTGTAAACAGGCCGGGTATCGCATGGATGTGACGTTTGTGGTGGCAGTTAGCCGTAACCGGCGCTGCTGGCCGTGGCTGGCCTGTTAGCCGCTAGCTGTTGGTTTTTGCCAGCCGTCAGCGGCCCTTTTCCTATGAACACTTTAGAAGATCGTCTCGTCGAATACCTGAACAGCCTCGAACCGGCTGTTCCTGCTTCCAGCCTGCGCCGGGTGGACAAAGTGGACATCCGTTTTGCCCAGGCTGGCTTATCTCTTATCTCAATCCGAAAGGAGCCATCATGCAACCTGCACAACCCCCCTGAAAACCCCGTTCCCATGCGCGTGCGTATCATGTGACCCAGGCCAAGTTTTTGCACATCGAAGATTCGTTGGCTATTGGCAAATTACCTCGTCTCTTTGCCGGAACGTACCGCAAAGGCAACGGGATGGATGTTCATACCCATCATTTCATGGATGTGGATGATGCCGTGTCGTCTTTAACGCCCTGGCGATGGCTGAACCGAACTTCACCTACAAGGGTACAAAGGCACGGCCCAATCTGATGGCAAGGTGACCAGTCGGGTGCTGTCTGTGACGAGCAAAGGCGACCAGGTGTATCTGGAACTGAAAGCCGGGCCGGCAGAAGACACCACTGGCGCAGTGACACCCAATGGTAAAGCTGAGGTGGAAGCGAATGTGGCTTTCAAGACCTACGATGAAGCCCGACGGTTAGGCAGACGGTTTTGGCCTATATTCAAGCCTGGGACATTTTGCGGCTGATGGCTCATCGCAACCTGTTAGGCAAGATGGCGGCGTATGATCTGGTGCCGACGACGAGCCGGAATGGGGAAGGTCAGCCATCCGACCAATGGTCGGGCACAACCAACCCGAACCACTCCCTCTAGTACATCATCGCCGACTACCCCCTCGCCCAATAGACCTGTAAATGGGAAACCGAACCCTACGGAGAATAAGCCAACCAACGCGGCCGCGACAACCCCAACAACAAAACATCCCTACCAGGAGAACTTGTGACTGGGGCACAACTCCACCAAGCAATGGGAAGACCCTCATCGGCCAACGCGGCCGCATCAGCGCCCGCAACCGCGAATAGCCAGCGGTCAGTGGGTGAATGGTCAACCCGCCAACCGTCCCGTCACCCGTCATGGGCCAGCCGGGCGAACAGAGGCCAGCAAGCAACGCCAGCAAATCAGGCTCCTGTCATGCCGCCGCTGGCAAGCGGCAAGCGAGCCACCAGTTGCGGCCGCGGCCTCTGTAACATCTGCCCCTTCTGGTTTCTCGGCCCAATGGTGTTGTTCAGCAGATGGAGCAACTGTCTCCTAAAGCGACAGCGATGGCTCAAGCTCTTTATGGATCGGATGAACAACCGTTGCGTTATCGGAATGGGATGCTGGTGGATAAAGCGAATGAGGCTGAGGTAGCGGCGTTCCAGCAGTATCAGGTGGAGAAGAAGGGGTGATCCGCAGTCGCGCCGCAACTGCGAACATACATGAAGCAGAAGTTGGCAGCATAATTGGCTCTCAAAAGAACAACGACAAGCTATGTTCAAAACATAGCTTGTCGTTATTCTATTTTTGCCGTCGAGTTTATCGTCAATCAGGTGGCGACTTCTTTTTGTCGGCCTCTTTTTTGGCCCGTTGCAGATTGACCGTCGTCACGGATTGCGTCAGTACCCCAATAACGCCCATTTTTTTGTCGTTATAGGGGTAGCCCTCAATGATGAGCTTATCTTCGGGATTCTGAATGGCCTCTTCCACCTTGCGCCACTGTTTGCTGGCGATGTAGACCAGGTAAATGGTCGGGTCCTGGCTGGGGAGTTCGGGCAGACCTTTGGGCAAGGCCGGGGGTTCGCGGCTGGCCAGAGTGACAGCCACGAAGGTATCTCGTTTGAGGATTTTGGCCGGTCGGCCGATAAGGGTAAGTTTCATGTTGGTTGCCACTCCGGAGTGTACTTTCAGTTGATTGTAAAGGGCCAGTCGTTCGGCATCGTTCAGGGTGACGGTGGCTGGGAGTGCGGGTTTGGCCGGGCGGTGGGGGATAGGGAACAGGGCTTTCCGGTCTTCGGGGGAGACGCGGCCGCGCACCAGGTAAAAGAAGACACCCCCTGGCGTACGGCGGCGTTGTTGGTCTTCGGTGAGCATACCCCCTTCCGCTTCGAGGCGGAGCGTATCGGCCAGGACGGTCTGGACAAATTCACTCCCCATTCGTTCCCGAATGCGGGCGATTTGGGTAATAACTCCCGATTCTGTTTCCTGGAGTTGGGTGGCGATGGCGGCCGCGTCTAAAGCTGTTTCAGAGACATGATGGGACATGAGCCTATTATCCTGATTGTTTTCCAGAGGAGCAAAAGTCTCCTGGTATTCCTGACCTGCCACCACCGACGGTTCGATATAGATGATTGTGCCTCCATCAGGCGTCTGATTTATAAGCGATGGGGGTGGATGAAAACCTTCTCCCTGAATGTGATTCCACCTGTGCGACAAGACAATGCTGGTAAACGGCCAGGGTTCAGGCGTCATGGCAAACCCAGATAAGCGCGTAACTGTTGCTCCAAAATAGCACTAATAGGCCGTCGCTCTTTGATTTTGCAGGTGATCAGATCCAGCCAAACTTGTTGCTCAATATAAATAGAGCGTTGTTGACCAGAAGCACGGGGGAACAGGATGGCCGGCCTTTCTTCTACGGATAGCTGAGTATAGTAACGTAAGACATATTCGCAGATCTCACTAGCCGTTTTTTGTTCTAGCCTGGCCTGAATGAGTGTTTCACTCCAGACCTCGTCGGGGAGGACTACTTTGTGTTCTGAGCGTTGACTGTCCATTTTTCCCTTTTACAGCAAGCGTTTTTGGCTGGGTTGTTCAAAGATACCAGGAACGGGTACACCCGCCCCCGATAGCCGCACATACCAATTGCGGAGAAACTTTTTAACCGAATCAAACTCTGCCTCTGGGATAAGTTGATATGAGGGAACTTCAAATTGTCTTTTGACTTCCGCGTGAACCGTCGCTTCATTTCCTTTTTGTTTCCGCTTGAGTACATGAGCCACAATTGCTACCATGTCGGTGTACTCTTTCATTTGTTTAGGGTTGAGAAAATCCGTCCCTTGTATCTTTGCTTCAATCGCTGCAATTCGTTGTTCCAGTTGACCCAACTGTTCCCCATGCTGTCCCAAACTATGGGTGTGGCTTTGCAGATTTTGTTGCAGAGCAGCGGCTGTGTCCATGAGGCGTAAATATTCTTGTTGTGCTGGGGGTAATGTGGCATCCATTTCTGCCCGCATGTCTTCCGGTAAGATTTCATGCCGAAAGGCTGCCCAGGCTACCTCAGCAAATTCACGCTGGAACTGCACCAGGCGGTCTCGTTTCGCCTCATCGGGAATACGACTGGTTTGGATAGTTCCCATCCAAAAAGGCAGGCGGTCAAGACGCAAACAAACCATTTCCCTTTCTCTGGTTGCCTCGTCGCCATAACTCCAAACGAGGGTTAAATCAATCAGGGCATCTGCCATCGCGACGTGTTCCCGAATACGGCGTACCTGACCGTGCGTCTGCAATCCCATGGCTTCGCACAAAGCCTGCATGGGCACATATAGTTTACGATCACTTGCCAGGGCTATTGTGAACGGTTCACCATAAAAAACAAAAGGGAATTGATCAACTGTTTTGAGGGGCATGATTGAAGCGTCTCCTATGTTCTTGTTGCGGTGATTTATTATATCGCTGTATCGTCACATCGCCACATCGTTATATCGCCACAATTCACTCACCGAGACACGTTATGTGTCCTTGTATAGCTGTTTTGGTGTAACTGGACAAAACTTTAACGGTTCTGCATGGGGAGAGACTGAGGCCGGAACGTAGGCAATGAATAGAAACGTCACCCACATGGAGTAAAACAAAAAATTGAGATGCACACAGAGACACGACACGTGTCTCGATGATACTGAAATCAAAGGGGTTGCCCGCAAATTCAGACTGTTGGTAGCGTTGTACGCTTCCTACCAGAATAAACAAGGACAGTACTTTTTTCACGATTATGCTGGATTGCCATTCTTTTCCAGAGTTACGCTGGATTTGACAACAAACTGCCACCAAACAGAGCAGGTAACTAGCCATTCACCCTAAGACAGCCTTTCGGCTGTAAGCAGGGCGAAAAGGGGCTGGTCTGGTGTGATTCATCACATCGGGCCAGCCTCTTTCTGTTTATCGTCCCAACTTACACAAGGAGAGGTGATTCATGTCTGGTCAAGTTTTGTTATACGTGGATGGAGCCTGCAAAGGCAACCCCGGCCCTGGCGGCTGGGCGGCCGTTTTGCGCTGTGGCGATCATACAAAGGAGCTAGTCGGTGGGGCTGATCACACCACCAATAACCGGATGGAGTTACAGGCGGTGATTGAAGGGCTAAAAGCCCTAAAGAAACCGTCGGTGGTCAAACTCGTGACGGACAGCCAATATGTCATCCACATGCTGAACGGCGCTCGCGCCAAAGCCAACCAGGACCTGGTCGAAGAACTACGCCAGTTAGCCGGGCAACACCAGGTACAAGCCCAATGGGTCAAGGGGCACAACGGCCATGAACTCAACGAACTCGCTGACGAACTGGCGAGTCGTGAAGCATCCCACCGGCAACAAATGGTTGAGGCCGGTTGGGGAGACGAGACCGTCCCCCAGGCGACGCGGTTGGTCATGCTTATCTGGCGGGTGGTGGGTTCGTTTCTGCCCCAGATGGCGGTCGTGGGTTGTACGGGGGAGTGGGTGGGGTTTGGTCTGGTGGGTTCTGATGGGCAAACGCTGTTGCATACCCACCACTTTGCCGCAGGCCAGGAAGAATATGCTCCCTGGGTTGAAGCCATCAACCAATTGCACGAACGCCAACGCGTGATGGGCCAACTACCGGGTCTGAGTGAACCGGTGGATTTAGTGCCTCTGCCCCTGGCCGAACAGGTCACAGACCACACCTATTGGTTGGCCCAGTTAGCTGAGGGTGCGGTATGACCCCCATCGTCAACTTCAAACAGTATGGCTCCGCGGCCGCGTTAACCACCACCTTCGGCAACAAATGGCTCTACATCGGCCGGGCCAATCCCCATTACAGCCTTGAAGCATCCCCTTTGGCCAACCCATATCGTCTCCGCGACTTCGGCAACCAACCGGGCGCAACCTTACCCCATTACCGCCGCCATCTGTGGCAACGGATTCAGGCGGGTGATGAAGCCGTTCTCAATGCGCTCCAGGCTATTGACGAAGAGACGGTGCTGGTCTGTTGGTGCGATGGCGCGTGTCATGGGCAGGTGGTACGGGACGCGGCCGCGTGGCTGAGAAGGAGCTAGAGGAGAGAGCTAGAGCTAGAGGGAAGAGCGAGGAAATCACCCATCGCCCCAACGCGGCCGCGTGAGTCAGGACAGTTAGCTGTCACCCACAATCAGTCGCCCACCATTCGTTGGCCGAAAACGCATACCTTTATTCATTTATAGGCCGGGATCTGTCATACAGGTTCCGGCCTTTTTGCGTTTCTAACCCCATTTCAACAAGGAGAATGAACCATGACCCGTTACTTTTTGCAGAAAGAAGTCGAATCCGGCACCGCCTGTATCGCCTACGGTTTTGACCATACCCTGGGTTATTTCTACCAGGAAGAACATCCCGGCCAGAAAGAACTGGTGGTGGATGTCTGCTCCCTCTGGGATGGCCTAACCGGAGTGCAGTTGGCCCAACGGCTGGTGGGTGGTGAGGAAACCCTCATCGCCATTATCGAAGACCAGGCCGAACCGCCGCACGGTCTGCCCTATGAACGTCTGGGTTTGATGATGGCCGACCTGCCGTTCTAAGGCCCGCGGCCGCACACTCAACTTCCCCACCTCTATTTACCACCTGTTTCTACCTTGTACCCCTTAACCCACTATCCATAACGTAACCCCTATATCCATAAGGAGAAGATCTCATGTCTACACAAACACAATCCTCTGTTATCACCGCCCACTCGGCTCTGGGTGGTATGGTCTACCCGTTCCTGCCTGCTGACAGCGATTGGCAACTCATCACGCGGCCGCTGGATGGCGACGAAGCCATTGCCGCTATCTGCTCGGCCCCCACCCCCACACTCCGTTGGGTCAAAGACGACAAGGTACTGGATTTGAGTATCCCCGGTCTGGATACCGAAGCGTTCCTGGCCCAATCCGGCCTGGAATTGTCTCTGCACAAAGGGGGCTATGTCCTGTCCAAACGGCTCTCCCGCATTATGCGTCCGTTTCGCTACTGGGGCTTCTTCAACCGGTTCGATATGGCTCTGGAATACAGTTCCGGTCTGGATGCCCGCCTGTGGGATGGCTGTGGCCTCATCAGCCGGTCTTTTGTCGAACGGCTGGCCGACCAGCTCTCCCTCTCCGACCATCATCGCCACGAACTCCTCACCTGCGGCCGCTTTGAAATCACCACGCTCCACAGTCAGGGGCAAGACAAAGGGCATGTCCTGGTCGTTGATGACCTGACCTGCGACCTGCTCTTCCCCGCCGGCAGTGCCAAGAAGGAGTTAGCCCTCACCAACGGCCAGGTGTTCATCGGCCTGCACCCGGTGCATAGCGAAGACCAGATGTGCCTGGATGTGCAATCCATCATCAACCTGCACCCGTTTTTCAGCCCGGAGACCCTGGTGGCCTGGACTCACATCGAAAGCGAGTTGTTCCTGCGCGGTATCGAAAGCGGACAACTAGAAGCGGTGATGGGTCGCCTCTACAGCGAACATGACCTGGCTGGTCTGGTTAACTGGCATGTGGGCGAATACCTGGCCAGTGGGGGCAAGTTGATGTGGTTTGCCGGGATGGTCAAAGCGGTGGCCAAACAGCACCTGAACCGCATCGGCAACCGGACCGAAAAGCTCCGCGTGCCTGCCCCTGGCGGACGGTATTACCTCTTCCCAGCCAACGTGGGTGACCGGAATGTACCCCCGGGGCAGGTAGAACTCGATCCCACCTGCGCCACTGCCTGGGTCAATGATGACGATTGGCTCGATTTTATTGTGCCTGTTTTAGGGGGTTGTGATGGCGATGATGCCGTCTGGGTTCTGCCCTTTACCGATGCTTCGGACAAGAGCCAGCGCAAGCTCCTGGTCTGGCGCTCGCCCAATCAGGTGGGTGAGTATGTGGTTCTCAAACCCACAGCCAACTGCCACACCATTGCCTGGGACGTACCCGGCGGCAAACTCACCTATCCCATGATGCAGAGTCGCCTGCTTCCGACCCGGATTGATAGCGGGGACTACCAATATGGTTCCTTGCCGGAAGCAGGCCATGTACCAGAAACAGGGGCAGTGTACTCCGCCAATGCCTTACTGTCAACGATTGTCCGCGCGGCCGCGAACCGGGGTGTGTTGGGTGCTCATTGCAACGTGCTCATGCTGACCAAAGCCATTTACGGCAAACTGCCAGCCCATCTCCCGGCGACCCTGGAAGCGGTCATTGATGGTTCGGTTAAGACGGGTGCAGACCTTTCTCTGGTCAAAGAATGGAACGCCATGGCCTTACAACGGCTGGTTGAACGCGGCCGCAAACACCCTCATCGGGCTATTCCCCAGGCCCTGCTTTCTCGTCTGCCCGAATGGTTACAGGCGCAAGCCCCGATAGCCGACAAACATTGGCTAGACACCCTGGCCTCGGCGTTGGAATTACACCGGCATCATTTCTGGGCGGATGTAGAAGCCCTGGCGACGGTCGCCTGTCCGCCTATCGAGTTGTTTGAACAAAGCCGCGATTGGTTATTAGTCGGCCGGGAGTTCCGCCGGGTGTATGGGGATGTGATTCGTCAGGCCATAGACATAGATGGTGAAGTAGATGAAACCATCCTGGAATCGGCCCGTGCCGCGAGCGAGACCTACCTGACCGAATGGCCCGCTGACCGGCGTCATTGTGTGCTGATTGGCGCGGCCGCGTATGCCTATGCTATGGGGTCGCAAGATGGGGAACCGGTGCGCGACGGGGTGCTGTGGCAGTTAGGGGCTAAGCGTCATGATACCGAGGGTTGCGGCCGCGAGCCGGGTATTGCTCAGCAGATGATTCAAGCCTTGCGGCAAATCGGATTGTTGGGTGAACCCGTGTGGACGACCCGAGGCCCGGTATTACATTACCAGGATGCGCCCTGTCAGGATTGTGCCGGTGTGCCAGTGACGTTGAATGGGACATGGTTTAATTGGCTCAATGCGACATCAAAACAGAAATATCCCACGATGGGTGATGTTCCCCTCACCGTCCGACAACAGGCCAAAGAGCGGGTAGCTCAGTTAGCCCAAGACCAATGGCAAGGACTGACACTCACCACCCACGTCAACGACAACAACCGGGTCATCACCCACACGCCTCATGGCAATCTGTTTGGTTATGTCCATCGTGACCATGAACTGCTGGCGGTCAAACACGACCAATGGCAGGTCGCCTGGGCCATGGCGTTGGATGGCAATGTGAGGGCGATTCTGCGGCCTACCGCTTAAGTCGTCAAACGTATTCTTCTCCCAGGGCAGGAATGGGTGCTTCGGCATTCGTTTCTGCCCTTTTTTTGTGCCCTTATCGGGCGAGGTTCTGTGTTCCGCAACCGTTGATGGAAGACAAACCAGAGGCGCGTAACGCGCCTGATAAGGCGAATTTTGTTTTAACCACCTTACTTTCACTACAAGGAGAACCTAACATGTATCAGAAAATTACTATCGTGGGCAATGTCGGCCGTGAGCCAGAGATGCGCTTTCTGCCTAATGGGACAGCCGTCACCAATCTGAGTGTAGCCACCAATCGCAAGTGGACGGATAAAGCTACCGGTCAGCTCCAGGAAGAAGTGACCTGGTTCCGCGTTTCTGTGTTCGGTAAACAAGCCGAAACCGTGAATCAGTATGTGACCAAAGGGCGTCAGGTATTAGTCGAGGGGCGTTTGAGTCCCGATGAGGCGACCGGTGGGCCACGTCTGTGGACCCGTCAGGATGGGTCGGTCGGGAGTTCGTATGAAATCGTGGCCGATACCGTGCGTTTCCTGGGCAGTAACGGGAATGGCAATGGCGGGGGGAACGGGGCGGCAACGGCTGACCACGAAGAAGACGACATTCCGTTCAAAGTAGGCAGGCATCTTATCTGCCACCTCGTTACCTCTATATAAAGGAAAGGACATTGCGGCCGCAAGGCAGTGATGCCCAACAAGGGGGGGTGATGCCCTTTTTCTTTTCTGACCGGGGGGGGGGAAGGGGGGGGGAGACAGCAAAGCCATTTTCCACCCCTGATAACCAGGTTTTTCCCCAACACACAAAGAGGGCACGCGGCCGCGAGGTCGTTGTGCCCTTTTTCTTTTCTCAAACCCCATCATAAGGAGTACACCATGACCGGGCCATTAACCTCAACCGAAATCATCCTCATTGTTATCTTGCTGTTCTGCCTACTCGTTGGCGGAGCGATTCTGTTCTGGCCACGTGGCGGTGACGAATACACCCGTGACACAACCACCAGCTACAACAGCCGGGGACATCAGACGACGGATTATTAACCAAGAGACTTGTGTGGCGACGACGGCCTGGTATTCGGTCGGGTGGTGGGTGGGTAATAACTGGTTTAGCCGGACGTTAGCGAGCATGAGGGCTGAATAGTACCGCACCCGGCTGGAGTACGGTGCAAAAAACAGGTCTCCAGACCGGTGTCAGGGTTGGGCCGGGTCGGTACAATCATGGGCATGGGTTGGAGCGGGCCAGCGTGGGTGGGTGAGCCGATGGGTCTGGTGACAGGATCATTCTGGGTGAGCCAGTCAGAAAGCACCCACCCGCCCACCCTGGTTGAGCACAAGCGCCCAATAAGGCTGGTCACCTTCAGACCAGGCCCCCCTGGCCCTGAGTCATGCAAAGATGAACGGGTCGAGAAGTGAACCTGGATCAAGTGATTCGTTGAACCGTAGCTGGGTCTGGGCCATGAATCAGTGGGCCGAGTGGGTTGGTGGCCAGAGTCAGCGGGCCGATAGGTCAAGCCAATGGGCAGGCGAATGAAAATGAGTCAGTCAATTGGGCCGATATACTCAATGAGTCAGTGAATGATCGGTCCGGTCAGTGAGTTGATGAGTCAGACTGGCAGAGGTTCGTGAGCCGGGAGTGGAGTAGGCCACTGAGCAGATTGGTTGGGCCATGAGTGGGCCGATTCACAGCGAGTGAGCCGATGAGCAGGTCAGTGAGTAGGCTGATGGGTCAAACCAGTGAACCAAAGTGAGCCGGTCAACTGGGTCGGTCGAGCGAATGAGCAGGCCAATGAATGGGCCGGTGGGTCAGCCTATAGGTTCGTGAAACAGAGTGAGTGGGCCACTGAGCAAATTCGTCGGTCAATGAGTGGGCTGATTCACAGTGAGTGAGTCAATGAACAGGTCAGTGAATGGGCCAGTGGGCCGAACCAGTCGGTCAGTGATTTAGAATGGGTCGGTCAAGTGAGTGAGCAGGCTGATAAGTGGGCCGATGGGTTTTACCAGTGGGTCAGTAAACCAACGTGAGCCGATTCAGGAGTGAGTAGGCCAATGAGCCGACTGATTGATTCACAAGACAATTGGGACAAAGATTCAGTGGGTCAGATGGGTACGTCGGTTTATCGGCGCAACATGGCGGCAAGCGAGTCAATAAGCTGATGAGGTCGGTTGGGTGAACCCCACAGCGTGGGGTTAGTCGGTGCAGGTTGGTGAGCCAACGGGTTGGGTATTTGGGCAGTGTCTGGCTGAGCCAGTCAGAAAGCACCCACCCGCCCACCCTGGTTGAGCGCAAGCGCCCAAAAGGCTGCCGCCTTCAGACCAGGCCCGCCCTCCACCCTTTTGTTCCTGGCGGAGCCTCTCCTGTGAGATAGCCGACAACATGACAATAGACACAAAAAACGGCCCCAAAAACATGACACACAGCCAACGCCATTGTGCTTCCTGTCATGGCAGGGTGAGTACTAGAAGCTAAGTGCTATGCCGTATGTCATACTAAAATACCAGAAAACGATGACACCAAGTACATTGTGCTCCCTCAAAGGTGATTTATAATGAAGCCTATGCCTACACCCCAACAACACCCTTCACAACGCGAAAACATTGAGTTCGCTCACCGGGCGGCCCTTCTAACCGTTTCCCTGGTGGGCAGTACCATCTTGCTGTTACAGGTACTTTCCGGGACTAATCCTCTGCCCTACTTGCTCCGATTGGTGCAACTGGTGGGCACACTTTATCTGGTCCTCTTTCTCTTAGGGGTGTTGGCACGTTCCACCTGGGGTGATTTAGCTCCAGCGCGATATGGATTGTTTTTCTACTCCCAGGCTCCCGCCAATTCTCCCGTTGTTCCTTATGTGCCTGAGTTTGTAATCCAGATTAGCCATACACTGTTGTTACCTCTGACGGTGCGTTTGCGCCACGGTATCCGGCTATGTTCAAACAATGTCGGTCGTTGTGCCAATGGCTCGATTGTTATCCATAAGACCTCACTTCCCTTTCGGCTCTTTGGTCAGGCTCCTCTGCTTCTCCCCTGGTAACTCCCTTTAACCAGATACACAACTGAATATTCCCGCTGGTGAGATCCCTCATCGGCTTGTTTCACGCATCCCTGTAAGTCCAACCTTTGCGGCTTGCCGTACCGTTTGTGTTGCCAGGAGAGCTATGACCACAAGATCGAAAAATCAATATCCCTATCTTTCGCCTGTTCCTTCTGCTCGTCCCCGTTATCGAGATAGACAAGGGGCTGTCAGACCGGCGGTTGTCGATCAGATTCCGATCATTCTCTTTGTATCTGGTCTGATAGCGGGCTGCACTGGCTCCATTCTGGCCTTTTTTATCGGCGATGTCCTAGCCATTTTGATTCTTCTCTTCTTATGGCCGGGACTGGGCTGCCTGTTGTTTGATGTAGCCGAAGGTTCAGTTGAGTGCGAAAGCAATGATGAGTAGTACCGCCATATATGGGGATCAGGTTTTGTGTTTATGTTAAGTCAAGTGTGTAAGGGGGGGTGCTAAATTTAGTTGAAACGTACCGAACAAGAGATACACACGAGATTTTACATAATGTATCAACTTTTGCCCCATGTGCTTACAAAAAGCACAGCCATATGTGGGGGTGTGAAAGGAGTTCAAAATGGAAGAGACAAAGGAAAGACGATTAGAAGAAATACACCGCAAAAACATTACCTTAACGACCTATGGCCGAGAACAGATTCTGGCCTGGGCCGATGAAGAAGGATTGACCTTTAGCTCAGCTATTGAGGCTCTGGCTTTATTGGCCTTGTCCGAGAAGAAGCAAGAGGTTCATTGGGAGATTGCTTTATTGCGGAGCTTGATAGAGCAGGTGCTACAAGACAATATCAATCGTTTTGCCCAACTTCTGGGATCGATCATGTTCGATGTGCATTACTGCCATACGATGTTGGATGCCCTGGCCTTACAAGTGGTACGGCAAACGGCAGAGAAACACCCGGATGATATAGCCCGAGTGATGGTTGTTAAACCGGATAGTCAGAACAAAGTGGATAAGGCCATTCGGCAGATGCACGAAAAATGGAAGCAATCTGTGGAATTGCGAGCCAAACAGCAGTTACGGGAACGATTGGAAGATGAGAAACCCTGGTTGTTACCGTACCTGACCCGAGGAGAAGAAGTAGATGAAGCGTAATACCTTTGTCCGGGCCGTGGTTGTGCGGAATCAAAGTCAAAAAGGAAACCCATCCTTCCGACCGTTAAGCCGCTATCTTCATTATCTGCAAACCGGAAGTCGCCTGGAGCAAAATGATTCAGATCGAGCGAGAGGCATTTGGTATGGCAACGACGAGCGGTCAAGCCTGACGCAGTATGACTATGAAACGGTATGGGAGTGGGCCAAACGACATAGCCAACAGCAAGCCTATACCTACCAGCTTCTTCTTTCGACCCGTGATGGGCAGTTGTCTCCGGATGATTTTCAGCAATCTATGCTCGTTGCCAACCGGTCCTGGGATATTGGCTCATGGCGATTCATTGTTCATGAGGATACGGCTCACCAACATGCCCATGCGCTCTTCTTTAGTGACCGCCAACTCCCCAAGACCTTGTATCTGGAAGGACAACAGGCCATGCATGAGTCATTGGCTCAGGCGGTGAAACGGCAACAACAAGAAGCAGAGATTGAAGCCACCCGGCAACGACAGGCGCAAGAGCAACAAGCCCAAATGGCGGAGCGGTCACGTCAATTGAGCCGCTCCAGGGGGTTAGACCTATGAACAACGAAAGCAACAAATTACCGGAAAACACCTGGGATTATTTCTGGCTCTTGTGGCCGGAGAAAACAGCCCAGCAAAAACGTCGCTGGCTCATCTTTTTCATCGTGGTGCTGGTGCTCTGGATAACCGGGAGCTTCGTCGCCTACCAGACGATGGATGGCATCCAGATCATGAAAAACGGCAGTTCCCGCTTACTGGGCGCGGCTTTTGTTGGGGGTTGGGGCTGGGTCTGGTGGGTGTTGGAGACATTGGGTGCGATTCAAGAGAATGCCCAGGAACCTAGTTTGAGCTGGATTCTCTTCTTCCTGGCTGGGCCGGGGGTGGTAGGGGGCATCGGTTATCTGCTCTTCCAACCGGGGGACAAAGCCTGGTTTCAGGAACGGCTGAACGAAGCCCGCTCGGCCAGCCAGGGGCGGTTGAAAGCCCAGGAAGCAGCGGAGAAGTTGGGCATGGAAACAGGTGTGCCCTCAGCCCAGGTGCAGGTGGAAACCCCTAAACCGGCGGTGAAGGTGATCGGCCTCGATTATCACCACGGCGAAGGGCACATGATGGTCATCGGCCCGACTGGCTGTGGTAAGGGGTTACACCTGACCGAAACCCTGCTCACCTGGCCGGGTGCGGTCTGTGTCATTGACCCGAAAGCGGAGCAGTTTGTCCGCACCGCTCGTTACCGGCAGAGGCAGTTCAACAGTCCGGTTTATCGTCTGCCGGGTCATCAGGTAGACCTGGCCCGGTTGTATGGTCAGTTCACCGATGATGATGAGGTGGCCGAGTTACACCATCACTGGATGCGGCCCTGGCAATCGAACAACCCTATCTTTGCTCAGAAATGTCTGGACCTGTTCAAGGCGGCGTTTATCTATGCCCGACATCATGGCCTGCCCCCCTTGCAGGTGCTCCTGGACGCGGCCGCGAACGACCCCCGCCTGGTTCTGGCTGACCTGGAAACCGTACCCGAAGCCAAACGGCACGTCCGCATCTTCACCAACGGCACAGCCCCGGCTGATCTGGCCGATGACCGCTTTGCCACCTCAGCCTATGGCACGTTTACCACCATGCTGAGCAAATACCAGAAACATTTCGCTACCATCGTACCCACCGGAAGTATGAACAACCTGCCTCTGACCTGGGTCGAACAGAAAGCGAGTTTATACATCACCTACACCTTGCAGGACTTACACGGGGCTGGTGGTGTGGTAGCGGCTGTCCTGGCCGGACTCATGCGCCAGCAGATGCGCTCCAACCGGAAAGAACGATTACTCGTTGCCATAGATGAGTTACCAGCTGTGGGGTTGGAGAACATCGGCAACTACCTGGCGACGGTGCGCGGTTATGGCATCACCCTCTTGCTCTACGCCCAGGCCGTTTCGCAACTGGAGCAAATCTATGGTCGGGATGGTCATCAGGCGATTCTGGCTAACTGCATGGCCCAGGTGTGGTATCCACCCTCGGAAGTGACCACCGCCCGGCTGATGAGCGAACTGTTCGGCGACACGATGCGGCCGCATTACAGCCAATCATCCTCAACACCGACTTACACTGGCAATCCCCCCACCCCAACCACACGGCAACTGGTACAGAACCAGGGCTGGAGCCAGAGTTGGAACCGGGAAGCGGTTTTGAACCACAACGAGATGATGAGCCTGGCTAAGGGGCAGGTGCTGGTGCAACTGAAAGCCGACCGGCTCTACCGGCTCATTGCCCAACGGCTGAACCCCATCCCCCGTTTTGCCACCCTGGAGCATCCACCCAAGACACCGGAGTTCCGCTCGCGGCCGCGAGAATATACGGTGGGTCAAACGCGGCCGCAACCTCAAGCCCCGGCCGCGCCTTTGCTGCCCGGTGTGCCCGGCAACGCCCAAGACAAAACAGGCGACCCCCCTGTTATCACAAACCCTCTGCCCACTGAGCCGTCACAGGACGATACGGCGGGAATCGAACAAGGAATACTTTGATGAGTACCATACAAAAAACACCCACTAAATCATCTGAACCAGGCAGTTTTGATGTCCTTCATGCCCGCCTCATCTTTCCCACGACTAACCGCTGGGGTATCCCGGAACTGGCGCATAACATCTTGCCCCAACTCCCCAGCTGCTTAATGCCGTATGGTCAACGCGTGCGTACCAACGAGATGCTTGACGATATGGCCATTCACTTCTTCTTGGACGATTACCGCTTTGAACGAGTGTGGAATCGGCCTTTCAAAGCCCTTGCTTCCTTGAAGCGGTACCGGATGGTATTAACCCCTGATTTTAGTCTGTACCATAACTGGCCCCTGACCTTGCAATTATGGAACACCTACCGCAGTCGCTGGTGTGGTTGTTTCTGGCAAGAGCAAGGCCTGACCGTCATTCCTACGGTCAGTTGGGGCACAGAAGAATCGTATCGTTTCTGTTTCACCGGCATCCCCAAGCGTAGTGTCGTGGCCGTGAGTACGGTGGGGGTGAATTTGCGTCGGCCCGAGATCTATCACCTGTTTATGAGCGGCTACCAGGAGATGGTGCGACGGCTGGAACCGGCTTATGTGTTGAGTTATGGCGTGTTACCCCCCAGTTGTAGTGAGTCCGTGCCGGTACGAACCTACCCACCTTACTGGACAAGAGTTCATTCGATGCGGCGTGCTGGCCAGACAGTAGCACGCCACGAGCAACAACGTGAGCGAAGGGCGAGACGGGAGGCCAAGAAGCGGGTGGAGCAACCCGCAGAGTGAGGCATTGCTGTGATAAGACAGGTTGAGAAGTGAGGCAAGATTTTGCTGATAGCAAAGTAAAAACAGAGGGCGATGAAGACAACCAACCGACATCTTTCCTTATTAACAGGCTTGCTGGTGGCCTTCCTGGCCGCGGCCGCGTTCTGGCTGTCGTTCGGCACATTGCGTGACCTGGCCGTGCAACAGGGCATCTCCCCGATGTGGCCTGGCTGTACCCGGCCATCATTGATGGAGCGATTATCGTCTTCAGCCTCAGTGTGGTGCAGGTGAGTTTAGCCGGTGAGCGGCCGCGTTATCCGTGGGTGTTGGTCGGTGTGTTTACGGCGTTAAGCGTCATGCTCAACATCCTGCACGCGGCCGCGACCATCCTGCCCAAACTCATGGCCGCTATCCCGCCGGTGGCTTTGTTCCTCTCCTTTGAGCTGTTGATGAACCAGATCAAATGGGCCGCGAGAAGGCAGTCATTGGGGCAGACGGTGGCCGAGTTAGAGCAGGTCATTGCCAACCTACAGGCTGAACGGAGCCGATTGGAAGGGGAGATCGCGGCCGCGACGACCGCCTTGAAGAGCAAAAATGAAGCGTTACGAGCGGTGGGTTTAAGGCTAAGCCAGCGTGAGGAAGCCACCCTAACCAGAGAGAACCCCGGCGCGTTACCGGCAGAGCCGAATGCTCAAGATGGTAAGACCCCTGAAACAGATAAAGCCGAGATACAACGCGGCCGCACTTCCGGGCCAACGGCTAACGGCCTGGGAACGCCACGAAGTGTACCGCCAGCCACCAAAGACGAAAGTCAGGCGCAACTACTGGCTTACCTATTGACCCATCCCCAGGCCAACCATCGGGACATGGCTGAGGTGATGGGTCGAGCCAAAAGCACCATACAACGTTATATCCAGGAACTCCAGGCTCAGGGCACACTGGCCTGGGGACCTGATGGCTGGCAGGTTATTCAACCCCGACCAACCAGCCAAGAAATCCCTAACACAACCGAAGACAAGGAGTAAAACCATGATGAATCCATTTTATCGCCCCACCCATAACACCCCTGTTCTATCCAGTGATGAACCCATGCCCCCCTCAGCCTGGACGTTTCTGATGGTCTACCACCTGCTGGTTTACCTGGCTTACGCGCTGGTCTGGCTTTGGGCCAGGGGGTTTGAACTATTCTGGTTAGGCGCGGCCGCGATCTTTCTTGGCCTGTTTGTGCTTACCAGCCGCTGGCTTTATCAGATGGTCAACCAGGTGACGAGCCACAAACAAAAAGCCGTGCTGGCCCTGTTGGGCAATGGACTGGTCATACTTTTGGTTATGGCGATGGCTCCCTGGGTTTTACCCGTTCATTTCCTCTTAGCCTGCGTGGTGAGTATGGGGGTGACGGCTCTGATACATATTCTGGTCACGGTGCACAAGAGCAGGCAACGGCGGTGGCGCACCATCGGCAGCGTGCAGGAAATTGTTCGGGCCGGGCGGTATCGGTTGGGGGCGTATCAGGTGGAGATTGACCGCCTGCGGGGTGGGTTTAGTTTGCTCCTGACGAGTGAAGACCAGCAAGCGGAGTACCGGTTTGCCAACCTGCCCACGCTCCGGCTTTATCTGGATGCGGTTCTACCGAGGAGCTAGAGCGAGAGGATAGAGCTAGAGGACGAATCCTGTCCGTTCTCTCGCCGCTTCTCAGGTTTTCATATGGCCCAACGCGGCCGCGTTGGGCCATAGTGATAGGTCAGAGGAAAGATAATAACGGGATGGAGCGTTGACCACTCCCGTGGTTTGCCGTGATCCAGGTCTTATCTGGAAACGGTAAGGAGTGTGTTATGGGGGGGCGAGGGGCTAAAAGCAAGGGTGGCGCCAGATTGTTGCCCGCGGCCGCGTTGGCCGATTTACCGTATACCGTAACCAGCTTCGACGATGGGTTAGGCGGCGCAACCTACCCCTTCCTGGAGCAAACGCGCCGCGCCTGGCGCATCCTCACCCAACCGGTAGGTGAGACCAGTGACCCCCATCCGGCCCATACCTATGGCCTGGACGAGCCAACCCTGCGTTGGGTGAACGGCAGTCAGGTGAATGATTTGTATGTGGACGGCCTGACGACCGAGCAGTTCCTTGAGGCTACGGGATTGGAACTCAATCTGCACAAAGGGGGTTTTGTCCTGTCCAAACGGTTGAGCCGGGTGATGCGGCCGCATTTCGTCAGTGGCTTCTTTCAACCGGAAGAGGTGAAAGTTGGTTATCTGGAGCAAACGCCTGAAGAGGCCAAAGTGTGGGACGGGGCGGGACTCATCAGCCGTCAGATGCTGAAGAGAATGTTGCTCTCCGATGACCTCACCCCGGCCAAACGGGAGCGGCTGGAAACAGTTTTGTGCATGGGCACAATGATATGCGGCTGGACATCCAGAGCTTGATTAACCTCTACCCATTCTTCACCGAGGAGCAGTTGTTGGGTTGGTTGAAGGATGAAGGGGCGTTATTTACCCAATCAGTAGAGACGGGCAAGGTCGGGGAAGTGATGGCCCGGATTGACCGGCACACGACGCTGGAAGAGGTGCAAAGCTGGCCGCTGAGGGAGTATCTCGCCAGTGGCGGTCAACCGATGTGGTTTGGCAGCCACGTCAAATCCCTGATGAACCAGCACCTGAAACGGTTGAATGAATCCACGTTAGGCAAGATGCGCCTGCCTATCCCCGGCGGCCGCCATTATGTGATGCCCGTGGCGGTGGGCGAGCGAGCAGGGGTTAAGGAGTTAAACGTACCCAAGGGGGCACATCAAGATTGACCCAAAGTATGGCACGGCCTGGGTGAACGATGAAGATTGGCTTGCTTTACCTGATTCCCCGAAAGGCACGGGCATTGCAGGCATCCTGGGTGGGGCCGATAACGATGATGCCTTGTGGGTGCATCCGTTTACGGACAAGGATGGGGAGCAGAAGGTGCTGGCCTGGCGCAGTCCCAACCAGGTGGGTGAGTATGTGGTCTTGCGCCCCACCCCTGATTCCCACACCCTGCCCTGGGCACGGGCCGAAGGCGATTCCCTTACCTATCCGCAGGCTGATAGTAGCCAGCTTCCGCCACGCGTTGATTTCACCGCCACCGACTATCTGGGACTGGTTGACCCGGCGACGGCGGGGGGATTGGGTGAAGGCGAAACGTACAGCGTAGATGTGATGGCGGCCGCGATGGAGCGAGCCATCGCCAACCAGGGGGCATTGGGGATGTACTGCAATTCCTTGATGCTCAACAAAGCCCTCTTTGGCCGCTTGCCTGATAACCCCCCTGCCCCACTGGAAGACATCATTGACAGTGCCGTGAAGACCGGAGCCGATTTGAGCCAGGTCGTTTTGTGGAACTATGCGAACTCCTGGGACATCTTAGCCAACAAAACACCTATCCCCGCTATCCTGCATGAACGGTTAAGTGTGGACCGGCGGGACAAGGAGAATCGCCCACCCCTACCCCGCTTGAGTCAGGATCATTGGCTGGATAAGTTGGAACAAGGAGTGAAGGAGCATATCCAGGCAATAAACGAGAAGCGGGAGGAACTGGTGGGGCAAACCCAGCCACCGCCAGCCCTGTTTGAAAACGTTAGCGAGGAAGATGTGCGGTTGGGAGCAGGATTGAACCAGGCGTTCGCGGCCGCGTTGAACATCCACAAGAAGAAGACGAAACGCCAGTCGCCAGCGGCTAACAGCCAGCCGCTAACGGCCATTGATCATGCCCGGCAGGCCACCGAAGATTACCTGGCCCACTTTCCACCGCATCGGTGGGGTGGCATTTTGCGTGGGGCGTTGGTGAGTGTTTATCAGCAGGAAGAGAGAGGGTCGGATGCGGCCGCGTGGTTGGGGGGTGAGAGAGATGAAGCGGGTAAGCGGCAGGCGGGGATTGCCGGGGTGACGGTCGAGGCGTTGCGGGAAGTAAGGTTGTTGGACGAGGTTATTCCCACGAAAGAGGGGCTAGTGGTCTGGTCTACGAAATGGGAAGAAATGGACGAACCTGAGCCGTAAGAAAAGGAAGAAAAAGGTTGGAGAGTCCTATTGTATTCCTCTTGGGCGTACATGAGCTTTATGAAAGAGAGAACAGCATCCGCCTTTCAGATGAAGAACGAGTCGAACTGGTACGGGAAAACACGCGGAAGCTATATATGGCGATTACACGGGCTGGACAGCGTTTGGTCTTGACGTATGTAGGAGAGCTGCCGCCTCTGTTTCAGAGACTTCTGGGAGGCAACGGCAGTGAGTTACCGGTAGTCCTTTAGTCTGAAGCTAACCAGAGGGGATGATCGAAGTTAGCAGCTTTGAGGCACTGGCTGATTAACGGCCGTCCCTTACTCTAAACGGAAAAGGCCCTGTATTTCTACAGGGCCTTTTTTTGTTCGGCCCCATAACGAAAGAGGCAGACTTCAGTCCGTCACGCGCCTTTTTCCCATCTTGTAACAGGCAATCATTTAATCTCAATCGGGTTCTACATGTCGCACGTCACTACCACCCCTATAGTTCACATATCGTTGCCGAACTGATAACGCACGTATTTCTCCAAATCAGAGAGAATCGCCTGCTGGTTCTTCTCCAGGTTCTCTGCTTGGCGTAGGCGAGCGATGTCGGCCAACGCCTTACCCGGTGTGAGCCGGGCGCGGCCGCGATAATCGAGGAGCGGCGTTTCTTCGTCCTGGAGTTGCCGCCGGTAAGTGGCATATTCGGGAAGCGGTAGGCCAGATTGAAGTTCCGGCACAAGAGGCGCACCGCCAGCTCCCTCAGAATCGGATCCTCAAACTGGCTGACCAGGCGCACCTTCTGGGGCAAAGGTGACCGGTGGAATTCACGGCAAAGGGCTTCTTCTTCCGGTGAAGGGAAGCCGTTGCTGTATAGGGCGGCATCCGCATCAACGGACGGAATCTCCGGATATTGGAAGCTGAGGTGGTGAGCTTCGATGGCCGTGAGCAGATCGGGGTTCTGCTGCAACCATTTCAGGTTAGCGCGGGTTAGCTCTTGCCGTTCGGGGGTGAGTTTGTGTTGTTTAGGGTCAACGATGAAGGCTGGTTCACCGGGTTTTTTACTGACTACGCGGGTCGTTTTGGCCAGATTATCGGGTGTGGCTTGGGAGAGCTTGTCGTGATCGAGTCGCAACCAGAGAGTGCGTTTGGCCTGGGTGGTGGTTTTGCCCAGGTAAAGCAACCGGCACCTGGCAGGCATGGTCGTAGCCAAACTTTCCCTCTACGAGTAAGGCATAGGGGCGGTTCAGGAAGTGGGGCAGTGTTTGTACCTGATGGGCATGGGCATCTTTATTGAAGTGAACCAGGCAGGCTTGCCAGAAAACCTGCTCTTTGTAAAGGCGACGAGCCAGTTCAACGGTAGCGGCTACGTCCACCAGGGCATCGTGCGCCTGACCGTCACTTAAGCCATTGGCCTGGTTCAAGAATTCAAGTTTCAAGGTAGCCCGTTCGTTGCGCTGCGGCCAGACCAGGAGTGGGCTTTCCTGCAGCCAGTAGAGCACGGTAATGGGGAAGAGGTCGAGCCGTTTGCAACCATCGAGCCATTGATGGGTGTAGGCAGGCCGCAAGTTGCGGTAAAAGGCGAAGCGTAGGAACTGATCATCAAAGCTCAGGGAGTTGTAACCCAGGTTTATGGTGCCCCGCTGATTGACCAGGGCATGAATCTGGCGGATGGCTTCATATTCACTCGCGCCTTCCATAGCGCGCAAGGTGGACACGCCCGTGACTAGTAAAGCGCCAGGAGAGGGAATCACATCGGGGCGGAGCCTGACCCTGATTTCATGGCGTTCCAGTTCATTGAAGGCGGTATCGGTGCGGATGGCGGCAAATTGCAAGATTTGATCAAAGGCAGGGTTTAAACCGGTGGTTTCTAGATCGTAGAATAGATAGGTGGGTGATGTGTGCATCTTGGTTTGGTGGAGCATGATCTGCAGTGAGGTCGTTTATTGGAAATTAAGTCATCAACAACTCTTTTAGATGTCCATTGTACAACATATGTCGGCAGAGGTTCTGTGGCCGTATCCCACTTGAACGTTACAACTTTATCCTGTACCCCGGGGCACAAATTCTATCCCTGAGTCAGAACGGCTCCCGGATTGGGAGTCTGCGGCCGCAACGAAAACAGAAGATTGTGGTCGTTCGTGGCAATGCTGGCTACCGCCCAAAGTCTGACTGGCGCTGGTAAGGCAAATGAGGCGTTGAAGGTATCGTGCGGCCGCGGGGCTGAGTGGGCTGCGAAGCTACTAACGACGGATGCGCGATATAGCGCTTAGCGTGGAAGGAGAGTTGTGATCTTGGGTACACCATTGATAACATTGTTTCTGATTGGGTCGCTGATTATTTTTGTTGTATTGTCCAGTCAAGCTATAGACGGCATCGAAGGTGACGAGATCCCTCACCCATTAAGTCTGTCGCCTGCCGCAGCTTGAAGAGCGACGAATAGCGCGGCCCCCTACCCTAGCGAAAAGCCCGGTGATTCACCGGGCTTTTTTGTTGGCGAGGTTTGAAAACAGGTCAATAAAACTCTTGATAAATAATTCCGTATACGGTATTATTTATACATCAAGCCAACAGGAATGATTCAAATGGCAAACGCAACCCGAAAGCAAGAAACCGAAAACAGCATTATTGAAATCAAACTTACCCGCACAGTAAATGATAAAACCGCTTACCTGGACGGCTATAGCCTCAAATCAGGTCGTGAGATTTACGAAATTTACGAGGTCAAAATTACCGGCAAGAAAAGCGGCAAATCTATCTGGGCATCCGGAAAACCGGGTGGGTTTGCCTTCTTCAGCACCGCCATCAGCGGAAAAACTTCCGGCTGGTGCGTTTGCCAGAATTGGCGACTCCTACATAAGCAAAACTGTATATGACATTTGCATGGCGATGATTGCGGAGCTGGATGCAGCATTAATCAAGTCCGAGGAGCAAATCGCCATCGAAACAACCGAGGCTCAAATCAAGGTCACACGCGACAACTGGCAAGAAAGCCCAGAAGAAAAAAGTCACCGTCGCCTCATGCGTGAAATGGAACACGCAAACAGTGATTATTGATTGCCGAGCAAGAAGCCCAGTGGCCGCAATTAGTAGATTTCTAGTTTATCGGTTAGTGAGCAACCAAAAGTAACCTTCACCGGGTAGGTGGTTAAACCCGGCAATGAGGAACTCGTGGACACAAAAACACCCCCCCAAGACTTGCCCGAATACCGGTGGCCCAATCTGTCTGTGGTGGTCAGGCAGTACTTAGTCAGGGATGATCAGGGTCGCTATGGGATTGGTCGTGTCGATCACCGGCGCGAAATTATCTGGGCGCATCCAATCACTACCCGCGCCGAGATGACTGCCCCCAAGGAATTGGGACTACCATCCAATGCCATCATCATAACTAATTCGGCCTGGCATCTCCAGGCAGATGGCACTTATACCGGCTGGTGGTTTGATGACAACGTGCCGACTTTCCCGGAAACTGTTCCACCGGAGATGATCCGAAAGTTGGAGATTGCTGATGATCTAGGATGGATGTTGCCGGATTGGGTTGCAGACGAGGCCCTGGCCGGTAGTGAGCAGATGGGTCATTGGAACTATGGTGCTATCTTAGGAAAAGTTGGCGGAGAGCCACCCACCAAAGGGCAAAAAACCGGAGAAATGAACATTGCCCAGGCAGTGGATTATGCCAAAGAGGTCGGCGAAGAGGTAACCGACAGAGGGTTGCGCCTGGCATGTAAGAATAATTACATCCCCGGAAGCCGAAAAATAGGACGTGATTGGCTGATCACCTATGAGGGGATGAATTACTACCTGGATAATAGGCCCAAGAGGGGGCCGCGAACGGGGCAAAACAGCCCCGCAACGAAACCAGCAATCGGTTTTGAATAAGAGTTCTCTGGGCGAACGCAATGAAGCAACAAGCATTGGGGATCTGCGATAACTGTCTGAGCGAGATACCCCGCGACGAGTGGTATACCAGCAAGGGC
>JADJUV010000122.1 GCA_016716885.1 Candidatus Trichofilum aggregatum
GGCTTCAGTTCCTTCTTGGCCCAACACGGTATGCAACTGCGGCAAACTAGATGCATAGAGCAAAGCTGTAATCCCCCTCGCCCGCCACTGCACCAGGTCTTTCATCATGCCCAGCCAAGCCAATGAAACCGGAAACGCCACCAGCAAGGGCGGTTTAGCCTCGGTTTTGGTGGGGCTGGGAAAATAGTTGACTGGTTTACGCCGCAGGGTCGCCTGATGCTCAATCAGCCCGTTGACCAACAGCGGCCAGAGACCCGGAGCCTGGGCCAGTTCATCAGGCTCGTACATAGCGTAGACGATCCGGCTATCTGTCACCCAATCATCCAGGACGGAGAGGGGAACGTCGTGGGTACTGACGGGAGCCAGGGCAGACAGATGGGCCTGGTAGGGGTGCAGGCGGGTGGTGAAGAAGGTATACGCGGCCGCAACCCCCTCATCCCACACCACCACTTCCCCACTTGACCCCCGCGTAAACTGGCGCACGAAGGGGCGGTTGGCCGCAACCCCATCCAATGCCGTCAACACCTCATGCGGATCACTCACGGCCATGTCCAACAACACCCGCACCGGTCAAGTTTCTGGGCCTGAGCGTAGGCCGCGGCCGCGAGAAAGAGCGACAAACAATGATCAGCCAGCGGCTGTTCGGCTTCGGTACGCGGCCGTAACCAATACCCATGCCATCGGCGCACCACATCCAACGAGATGAAGTCGTACAGTTTGGGTAACGGTATCGGATAACGCGGCCAAGGGAAAAACTTTTTGCGCCGCTGATGGATACGCCGGTATTGCACTCCGGTTGGGTCTAACACAATCGCCGCGCCGGGCCAGTGACACAAAGTTTCGGTCAGATGGGTATCCCAACGGTCTGGGTCAGGGGTGACAACCAGCACGTGTCCTTCAACCGGTCCGGGTGGGATGCCCGCCAGATAAGGCTTTTCATCAGGTAGTTGATATTGCTCGACCCAGCCCGATGGTGTCCGAGAACGCACCGGCGTCATGGCCAGAGGAATGCCCGTCACCAACCGGTTTTCTTGGACCACCTGCGCCGGTGACAGCCAGCCTTGCGCCGCAATGAATCGCCGCCGCTCAATGAGTACCTGCCAGGGCCAGGGAAGCCTGACATGCCACAACCCCAAACCCACTAGCCAAAGGAGGCTGTTGGCCGCCAGCGCCTTTTGCCAGGAAGGAAGATCGGCCGACCAGACACCCAGGTTAACCAGCCGCCAGCCAATACCCCAGGGGCCGCTAACGGTCGCGGCCGCAACCCGCATCACCAGCGAATCCACTGCACCAGACAAAGGCCCATAAGCCATGATGGCCCCCAACAGCCAGATAATCACCCCCAACAACAACAGGCGTCGCCACCAACGTTGCCGCTGGGGTGAACCTTCTAACCATAGCCGACGGATGTACGCGCCCCCGGTCAGGCGCAGTGGTTCTGGTGTCATTAACCTAACCCCAATCCCCGACGCAACGAACGTTGCCGGGCTATCGCTTCTGCCTGTTCTTGTTGTAACTGCCGTTGCCGTTCGGCTTCCCGTTCCTGTTCACGCCGCAGTTCTTCTCACCTTTTTGGGCCTGATGTCCGGCTTCCACCGCCAACTTGCCCCGGATGCCGTTTCTCCCAATTGCTCGATAAACTGATCAAATTCCTGATGCTCAATCAGCACTCGCGTCAGGGCCTCCCGCATGGATGTGTGCCATTCGTGCAGGAGGTTCGTTGGAATCACCCCACGAGGAAAAACCAGGGCGTGGGCGTGCTGATTGGCGGTGTCTTCATGGACAACCAGCCGCCAATCCGCCACTTCAACCCATTCGTTCCCGGCCCATAACGCCTGTTCGTACTCCCATTCAGCCAGATCACCATCGCGGGTGGACAGTAACAAGGTGTACCCATACGGCTGTTCCGAGGCGTGGACAGAGCCTTTGGCCCAATCCAACACCTCTTGATAGCTGTATGCCCGCTTCGGCCCGAACCAGACGCCCCGTTCCTGGGCAAACTCATTCCCTGGGGTCGCCTGGGCCTGCCGTCGGATGGTCTGTAATAACAACGCTTCGTTCATTTGCCGCGCCGCGGCCGCTTCGTCTGCCGCCTGTAACAATAGTTTGGTAAACCGGTTCAGGTTCGTCTCCAGGGCGTTATGAGCGGCATTCATGATATGCGCCTGCAATAGAGCGGGTACGTCTTCAGCCGTTATTTCGTCCGGTATCTCCGGCTGTGGGGGCGGTTGATTGATCGCTTCCAAGTCAGGGATCTCCTGCCTGAGCCGTTCCTGGGCGATCAACGTTAACTGCTGGTTCACAGACTCAAAGTACGTACGGATTTGCCCGGCCAGAGAATCCGCATCCCCCTGCCCCACCTGCAACGCTTCACGGAATTGCTCCGGATTGTTTTTGGCGGCGACGCGAACGAATTGCAGAAGCAGTTCACCGGCCAGGGTGCGGGACACACCCGCCTCGACGGCCGTCCGCATGAGCAGTTTGGCAAAACGATTGAAGTACACTTGCAATGCCTGGAACACGATTTCGCGCACCAGGGGCACAATGGCCTCACTGAGATCACATTTCAGCCCCAACAACGAGAGGGTCTCGGTGGCGGCGCTGAAGTTGATTCGTTTCTGCCGGGCATAATCGGCAATGCGTGCTTGCCCGGCCGGGGTCAGGTAGACACCCTTTTTGTAGGTTTTCGTCGCTCGTAAGGGGCGAGAAGATTTAGGCACAGGTTTAACTCCAGGGAAAATAGGACGCGGATTAACACGACTGCACACGGATTAACAGCAAACCGCGCTCATCGGTAGACCGATTCCTATTTTCTGCTGATGAATGAGATGAATGGCTGGCTGAATGTGCGAACGCAACGCGGCCGCAACCCACCAGCGACGATAGAACTGGACGAATATCCAGTCTCTCAGTCTCTCAATCAGTTGTCGTTAAACCCGTTCAGGGGATACGCAAAACGGCCCGTTGGAAGAGGGCCAGAGGGGTTTTGTGGCGCGATAGGTGCGCCGGGGGATGGTGCAGAGCGCGAGATTGATACGCGGCCGCACGCACACGGGCCAGATTCGCCTTCAGTTCAACCTGACACCGCCACCATGCTTGCGTGGAAACCGCTTCCGGTTGGGCCAGGCATAACCAAAACGCCTTCACACCACGCGTTAGATTGTCTCCGGTTGGCGGCTGATACGTGGGTTCAAACAGGGCCACCAGCTTGAATACAAGCCAGGCATGAAACCAATACCCGCCAGTAAAGCCAAAATGCCACCGATGGCGGGAATCTGGTAGGCAATCAGATTTAGAAAGTAGGCTTGTTCTTCGGCTCCCCAGGCCATGAAGGACATCCACATGGGGGCAAAGGCGAAGGCAAAGGACACAACAAACAGCGTCAGAAGGATAACCACCGTCAGCTTACCATCCCGTTTAATCCGCGCCTGCGCGCGGCCGCGCAAGCCTTCGTCACGGCTAACAGAGACGTCTGACCAGGCCAGCAATTGTTTAAGCGCGGCCAAGACAGGGACAGGGGGTGAAGGAAAAATGGGGTAGCACAGCAAAAATTCTAGCAGTCCCCGTCAGGTTGTCAAGCACCGCTGAAAATGGCTTTCCAGAGAGGGACGTCCCCTATCCTTGATTACTGTTTCTGCAAATTTCACCTTCACCAACGTTTCCCCCCTGTCCCCGTCCTGGATGCACAGGGATAAAAGGGCCGTTCCCGTCCCTGCCCACCTTCTCTCACCTATACGAAAAGAACAACCTAATACCCTGATTAATGGCGGCAAAAAATTTCCCTGTCTCATGGCTCTGACATAACTCCCCACAACGCGGCCGCATCCCGCTTCTTGCGCCTGATAAACGGCCAGTACACATCATTCTCTACTCTTTTCTGAAAAGCCCTTCCCGCCTCGCGGCCGCTGGCGTAGAAGATGTGGTCAACCTTGCCCTGCTTGTTGCCCTGCGCCCTTTGCTTCACAAGGTCATTCAGCTTGCGGTTGATTTTCTTCTGTCGTCCCCGGCTCGTCCGTTGGTGCGGCCCGGTGTAACTGTTAGGTAAATGCCAGGCGATATATTGCCGATTTTTTGGCCCCTGTTGCCCCTGGCTATCGGTCAGGATGAAGACAGCCTTACCATGTGCCCAGGCCCGTTCCTGCACCGTTTCTGGGTCAACTTGTTCACCTACGGCGATGTTTCTCTGTACCTCTAGCCCAGCCAGGCGACCATAAGCCCGTTGGGTGCGCTCTGGCACGCCGGTGAGATCGGCCTGCACCTGGCGGGTGATGGGATTGTTAGTTTTGCGGCCGCTGTGCCACGCCGCGTACAGGTGGGCCTTGAAGGTTTTGATGCCCCCAGTGAGAACTGCCAGAGGCAGTAAGACCGGTTGGCCGCTGATTTCTCAACCCCAACGCGGCCGCGACCCGCCCCGCCCCATACAACCACAACCGCCCCTGCCCGTCCCGCAGCCAATACCGCCCTTCCCCTTGGGCCAATAGTTGCCTCAGCCGCTTCAGCCCCCCCAGCGACAATACGCCCTTACCCTCAGCTAACGCTTGCTCCACCTGTTCCAGCCCCAACCAGCCCCTTCCCGCCCCATCCAGATAACGACAGGCCAACCAGACCCGGTAACAGGGCACATCACCGGCCTTCAACGCGGCCGCGCCCAGGGTGGGATAATGTTTTAGTGCTGAGTGCTGAGTGCTGAGTGCTGAGTGCAGTGAGTAGTGAGCAGTGAGCCGTCTTACCAACATCGTCTGAGGGTTCCAGCCCGCTTTCAGCGGGCTTTGTATGTGTAGCCGGGGGTTTTAACCCCTGGCGATCCCCGTCAGCCACAACGCCCCGCCGCCGCAACGTCGCCGTCACCGCCGGGCTATCCCAGCCTAAATGAGGCGGTAAAGTTATGGGTGTATTGGTGGATTGGTTATTCTCAGCCGGGTAAGGCGGTTCATTGGAGACTGGAGACTGGAGAGTGGTGACTGGCAACTGCTCACTGTTCACTCTCTCCTCGGCCGCACGCACCCGCAGAGCCATCAGCCGCTCCTGCGCCGCCTGTAATGCTGGTGATATGGGTGTAGAGAGAGAACGTTGATTCATCGCGGCCGCGTCGTCGGCGAAGAAGTCATCAGTTACCGGTTACCAGTAGCCAGCAAACCCCGTGGCGTGACTGGTCACTGCTGACTATCGTTGACATCCCCATCCGGGTATGTTATCTTTGCCATCTGTTACAACTAAGGGTCTGGGAAACAGCAAAGGGTTCCCCCCTCCCCAATAAAGGGGCTGTTTTTTGAAGGAGAGCTGTGGCAGGCTCACACTTCGTACAGGCGGTTCAATTTACGGATAAACGCAAAAGGCGAGTGGTGGCACACTGGCCTTTTTTGTTGCCAGCCTTACGTTTCTGGCAGGTGAAACGCAAAAGCCGAGGTCTGAAATCCAGCTAACAAGCTGAATCCCAGACCTCGGCCTTTGTTTTTAAGTAACCAGTCATCAGTAACCAGTGACCAGTCAGGGCATAACTGATAACTGGTCACTGATAACTGGTCACTGGCTTTTGACATCACTTCGTTCATGTGCTATTCTTTTAACCAATAAGGGGTGTTTGTTGTTGATACAACTCCCCCCTCCCCATTAACGGGGCTGGCACCAGCGGTGCGGCAAACACCAACTGGCTGTTAGGGATAAAGTAGAACTACAATCAATCAGGTCAGGTACGGCAAATACCTGGCCTTTTTTGTTGCCTCTTGGCCTGCATAGCCGTCAAAGCAACGATCAATCCAGTCAGTAAAAGGCCCAAAGACCCCTGGCTGATTGGATGGAAAAACGAATATAGGGTTTGGTTAAACGAAGGGTGAAAGATGATCGGGAGTGGCAATAGGTGAGGGGAAACAAAAGGTTGCTCTGCCACACTTGACGAATTGAGTTGAATTCGCCATAATCTAATCATCTTTCGCCCGGGCCCCGCCAACTGTTTCCTGCCAAAGAAATGCAGTTGCTGGGGCTTTTTCTTTGCCTGGTGGTTGTGATGGTACAACCAAAGGCGATGTCGTTTGCCCATTATACAGAATCCCCGCTAAAGTCCAAAGAGAATCCGATCATTTGTGCTGATACGCTGGTTATTGGTGTATTGGTATATGATGGGTTATTGCCCTAATATACCAATACCCAATAACTAATCTCCCATCCGCCGTACCGAGGTAATCGCCTGCGGCCGCGTCTCCCCCCTCAGCAACGTTTTCACCGGCAAAATCACATAGGTCTGCCCCAAGGCCAGAGGCCACTCCTCGATATAACACCCTTCAGGCAAGGTGGCGTCGTAAATGAGACTGCTGATACTGCCTTCGGCGATGTTGTGCATGACGATGGCCCCATCTACCCCTAACGCGGCCGCGAGCCGTTGAGCAATCGCTTCAGCGTCCGTCAACTCCCTCATGCTGTCGCCGGCGGGCGCGACGGGCGTCTCGTTTAATCTGTTGTTGTCGTTGTTTAAACTGGACATAGTTTTCCTCATTCAGCGGTTCTAAATCACCGCGATACACCGTCTCTTTGCACCAACTTCCCCCACCCTCGCGCACCCAGCGGCGAAAATTGGGGTACCGTTTGGGGTTCTTTGTGCCTTTGCGCGGCCACTCGATCCAGCCAGTTTTACGCTCCGGTACAGGCCGGACCGCGGCCGCGCCAGGCTCAGGTCTGGGAGCAAGATGGGGCGGCTCTGCCCTTACTCGCTCCCTTCGGTAAAAAGGCTCTCCGGCGCTCCATTACCCGATTGAGGGGAAAGGTCTGAGTGCTGAGCAGTGGGTGCGGAGGGCGGTAACTGGTTACTGCTTACTGGTAACTGGTTACTGCTCACAGGAACCACCGGATCATCCACCAAAATACCTGCCTGCCGCAGTAACCGGGGAGCGTGCGCGGCCGCGGTCGCCATGATCGCCTGTTGCACCTGGTCGCTGGCGTACACCTGGGCCAGATGTTGTGCGGCCGCTTGCCGGGCCTGGAGCTGTATCGCCTTGATGGATTTGGCCGTGGCAATCTCCGCTCGTTCTTGGGCCATCCGGGCGGCAAACCGCTCCTCTTCCAGCCGCAGTTTGGCCCGTTCCCGCGTGCGCTGGCGAATGCGTTCTGGCTCAGCCAAGTGGATAGCGAATCCACCGGCAGCCATCAAGGCCGGAGCCAGGGGCAGAAACCAGACCAGATAGAATACCAGGACGGTGGGCAAGGCCAGGTTGGCGTTAAGTTGGCTATCGGTGACGATGGCCAGGGCTTCCAGGATGAAACCCACAAAGTAGGTTAGCCCGGCGGCGATGATTTGCGCCCCACCCTGGATTTTGCCCTGGAGAAAGGCCAGGTAGATGCCGATGAGGGTGAGTGAGGTGACGATGATGCCCAGTGATTGGGCCACCTTTTGCCATTCGGCGTTACCGGCGTATTGCCAGGACGCGCTGATGCCGTGGCTCATGGCGTAGAGGACAAAGGCCCCTTTGCACAGGTGTAACAGCCACAACCCCAACCGCCCCATCGCGGAGCCGGTCGCGCCTTCTTCGTCGTTTTCGTTGAAAAAATCAGAGACATCGAATTGATTGGACATGGGGAACTCCTTTGAAGATAGTGCTGAGGACTGAGTGATGAGTGCTAAGTCCAGTCCTGCCCACTGCTAACTGCTCACGGATTACCGTTCACTACCGTTTTGCACCTCCTTCATCCTTCATAATTCATCCTTCTTCAGCGTAGAACCAAGGGGTGGGCGGGTTAGGAGATGACATGCCCCTGGTGGCTCTACGCGGCCGCGTAACCCCCAGACAACAAAAAAGGCCCTTCCCGGAAACCAGGAAGGGCCTGCTGTCTGCTAGATGAGTGAACAGTCGGCCGTAAACAGTGAACAGTCACCAGGGACAAAGGGCCACTGGTGGTGAGACTGGATACAAGGGCTGATTGTGCTACACTAGAACACAGCCGGGAGCCTGGTCACACAGGTTGCCGGTTAGACAACGGCCGGGTGCTGCTAACACCTGGCCGTTGTTGCGTTTGGGGTTATTTGGTTGTTGGCATTATAGTTCCCAAAAAAACCTATTGTCAATTAACATCAATGTCGTCACGGAAGGCTCCCCGCCTTCTGCCGACTTTGAATGTAAGCTTCAACATCTTCGGGGGTAGTTACCCACATCTTTCCCACCTTTTGCGCTTTCAACCGCCCCTTCTGGCCAGATTGCGCAAATAATGTGCATCGAAGCCATAAATCGCGGCCGCATCAGGCAAGGAAATCAGGCGGGTTTTGTCGTCGTTACTCATGCAAATCTACATCAAGATTGTTTCATCGTCTGTTTTTGGCGGATTTGTTTGGCTATTTCATCTACACGTTGCCCATCAAGCCATTGATGACGCTCTTGAGTGTAATCACCATAACCAGTTTCAAACATCTGCAAAAAACGGATCGTATCCACTAGCCTCAGTTTTTGCAGGGACATCAGGTGGGTTTTGTCGTCGTGTTCTGGCATTAAATGAACAACTTCTATTCAGTTCATATTACATGGTTTCTGTCTAAACGGGTCTTTCCTCACCATGTGCTACCAAGACTTTCCAGATATAACTCAATCGCTTCTTGAGCCATCTGAATC
>JADJUV010000123.1 GCA_016716885.1 Candidatus Trichofilum aggregatum
AAAGGATGACGAAATTAACCGGGAAGAGTTGCAGGTTAGTTTGTATGTTTTGTCATTTGGCTCAGAAGCAGAAGCAGTTGATTATCAGCAACGCATTGCCGATACAGATTATCTGACGGTTTGGAACACGCTTCGTAGTGACCTGCTAGCCAATCCGCCAGTAGCGCCTGTGGTAACTGAAGATGGTGTAACCGAAACCCCTGAAGAGCCAACGAGTACGGCTACGGCCACAGAGTATGTATGGCGAAATCAGGAAGGATTGGAACTAACTTTGGGTATTACGGTAACCGCGACCATTCTAGATGATTTGTCGATTGGAGAAACCAGCGACATTGTTATGAACGCGGGAGCGGATGGGTTGGTCACTTACTATATTGTGCAGTTAAGCGGCCGCGAACTACGCCCTGTAACGGAAACGGTAATTGAGCAGCAAAAAGTGGAGTTTTTCAGTACGTGGTTGGAAGAAGTACGTATTGATGGGTTTGAAGACCTGGGTGGCTGGCGCAGCCGTGCCCCTCGTCAACCAGCTATAGATGCGCGTTACCTGGTGGCTCAACCTACCTTCACGCCTGCCCCCGTACCAACGGTTGCCCCCGAAGAGGACCCCGCTGGGAATGAAACGAATCAAGAAAATAACGGCAACAATTCCGAAGGTGAATAAACCTGGGGGATGTTACTGTATATAGAAAAAGCCCGGTCGCTAGACCGGGCTTTTTTGTTGATGAAGGTGATTCCTTTTATACCCGTTGCCAACGTAGTACAGCTAAATTCTCTCAGGTAAATAGCCCACACTAAAAATTTGCCGCGGTTAGACTTCTTCTTCGGGTAAGCGGAGTGTTGCTGGCAAGGTAATGGTGAATCGTGCTCCCCCTTTGGGGTAGTTGCCAGCGATGATACGGCCTTCATGTGCTTCTACAATAGCTTGAACCACGGATAAACCTAAACCGGCTCCAGGTTGTTGGTTGGTTTTAGCCGAGCGGTAATATTTATCAAAGATACGGGATAACTCTGATTCGGGGATGCCAGGACCTTCATCTTGGACTTGTAGTGTCAGTGTGTCAAGGCCAAAATGGACACGAACATAAATGCTGGTTTCGGGAGGCGAATATTTAACGGCGTTGTCTATCAGGTTGAGGAGACATGTGGTAGAGGCGATTCTCATCGGCCAATATTTGATAAGGATCACCACTTTTCTGGAAGTTAATTTTGATGTTTTTGTGCAGGGCTGCCCCTTCAATATCTGCCAGGGCATGGTTTAGCACGTCTTCCAGGTCACACTGTTTCTTCAGGATTTGAATGCCTTCTTCACCGGTAGCGGTGTGAAGCATCTGGCTGATCATGTCGAGCATACGGTTCGCGGCCGCAAGCATTTTGCCTAAATACTGTTTACCCCGGTCATCGAGGGGGATAATTTGCCCTAACAATTGTGCCCACCCCATGATAGAGGTTAGCGGGCTTTTCATGTCATGGGATAACGCATTGATAAACTCGGCGCGATCCTTTTCTAATTGTTTGACATAGGTAATGTCTTGCATGACGATAATTGTGCCTACATCAACCATGTGCTCACTGGTAGTAAGATAGACACGACCCCCGACCGTAATCTCGCTGGTGCGTCCCACACCACTACTGATACCTTCAAAAAGTTGGGCCATGTGGTTTTCTAGCAGATGATTCGCAGCCGCGTTGGCGACCAGAATCGTGCCCTGTTCATCCATGATGAGCAGGGGTTGAGAAAACACGTGAGCCGTCATCTGAATGGCTCGCCGTTGCCGTTCTGCTTCGGCATAAAGGCGACCATTTTCCATAGCTGTAGCAATGGGGTGAGAAAATGCCTCTAGTAAACGAGAATCTTCTTCGCTGAAACCACTGGCTACTTTGTTGAATAAAACCAAGGCTCCAACCAACCGGTTTTTTATTTTCAGCGGTGTGACAGCAAAGGAACGTGGCTGTAGCCCTTGAAATTCTTTGGTAGTGATTCTATCGGGCAAATCATGGGTCGGGTTGTTGGTCACATAGACCTGGCCCGCTTTGAGTAAATCGGCGATGAAGCTGGCATGAAAAGAGAGAGATTCGGGGGGCGCGGCCGCGTTCAGCTCAAAAAGCGGTACTAACATATTATCCCGTTCATCGAGAAGGTAGAGGCGAACCATCTCCACCGGCCAATGTTTATTGACCTGGGCCACCAGCACTTCGTAAACCTCATTCAGGTTTAAAGAAGCCGAAACCGCCCGATAAATTTCATTAAGAGCGGCCAACTCTTTGACACGACGCTCTAACGCTTTGTCGGTGGCCTGGTAAAGCCGGGCGTTCTGAATAGCGATGGCCGCAAAATCAGCAATGGATTGGAGGATACGTTCATCCCGGCTGGTGAACTGCTTGCCAATCTCTCGGTGAACAACGGATAACACGCCAAAGGTGATACCACCCAGGCTAATAGGTACATAGACCAGCGCTTCAACCAGATACCCCGTCTTAACTTTGATCTGATCTTCGCCCGGCTTGTGGTTGGCGCGTAATGATTTGCCCGATTTGAGTACCTGCCCGGCTAACGTGCCTTCGCTGGTGGAGAGACGCAAATGACGTACCATCTCATCCTGTAAACCAAACCCGGCTACCATTTGTAGATCACCGGTGGTTTCATCCACCAGCCAGATGCTGGCTTCACCAGCGGCGGCCAGGGTCATGGCGCTTTCGGCTACCTGGCTCAAGACAGCGTCCGGGTCTAGTTGGGAGGTAATGGCCAGGGCAATTTGGGAAATAGCCTCGGCCAGGTCCGTTTCTTGTTCTTCGCGGCTGGTGCGACTATGCGGCCGCGAAACAATATGAACCACCAATTGCAGCTTGCCAAGTGAAATGACATCGCCATTGTTAAGGGCGTAGGGGGTGTTAACCCCTAAACTGCGGCCATTTCGTTGTGTACCATTGGTGCTGCCCATTTCCAGGGCAAAAAGATGGGTTTGGGTAGGACGAATGAGGAGATGATGGCGGGATACGCCGTAAGCATTGGCCCCATAAACGGAGAGATCGACGACATTCTCTTGATTAGGATCTCGACCCAGAATAATCTCATCGTTAATGGCAAGGCCCCACTGCTGGTTACGCTCCGTAAGCATCTCCAGCCGTACATGCCATACCGGACGATCTCCTGGCCGGGCATGGGGTATGGGTAGATAAGCCACAGTAGATACTTCTTGTGGTTCTAGAGTAGTAAGAATATCGGTTTGTTCTAATGGTTTGGTCATGGCCGTGGCGCGGAAAGAAAGAATGAAAACGCAGAGGCAAGGTGATTCGTAAAGGCTGCGCCAATTATTACTTTCAGTAGTATAACCAGCAATGATAATGTTACCAATGGATAATCTTAACTATTTGATGCCAGTTTTGTTTGTGGGTCACTAACTGTTAAGCCAAGAATTGGGGCTGTTTGGTACCCAATTTTTTGAATCATTCAGGGTGTGAGTGTCATTTCAGGATACAGCTTGAATGTTACCGGGTCAAGTACGAAGAAACAGGGTAGGTCAAGCGTTTCCCAAAAGGTGATGGCGTTTATGGGGTTGTGGGCGCTGAGGAACAGGGTAAGGGCCGTGCCGTGGGTGACAATGGCCAGGGTATCTGCCGGATATTGGCGGAGAGTGCTTTGAATGGCCTGGGTGAAGCGTTGGCGTACCTGGGTTCCTGTCTCCTGACCGAATACAAGTTGATCGGGGTGAGTCAACAGGCGGATAACATGGGCCTTGAAGGTGGCCGTGTCCAGCCCGGTGACTTGGGTGCGGTCATGTTCTTGCAGCCCATCGGCCAGGTTCAAGGGCAGACCAAGCATGTCAGCGATGATCTGACCGGTTTGTTGGGCTTTGCGTTCGGTGCTGGTGATGATGCGAGTGGGGGTATGCGGCCGCAATGCTTCAACCAGGCTAACACATCTGCTCACTCCTTCCGGGCTTAGGGGCCAGGTGTGAGCGGGCAGGTGCGTATCTACCAGAGGCACTGAGTGACGAACGAGGATGAGGGGTTTAGTCATGTCAGGTCAGATTACTGATTTTTCGGCTGGTGGTAACCAGACGGTAACGGTTGTGCCTTCGTCTTCCTGACTTTCGACTTCGATCCAGCCGTAATGTTGTTCGATAATATGCCGGGCCACGGTAAGTCCCAGTCCGGTGCCCGGTACGCCTAAGGTGAGAGAGGCGCGGCCGCGGAAAAAACGATCAAATACGCGAGTCAACTCATCTTCAGGAATACCCACCCCATCATCACAAATTTTCACCCGGATAATAGGCTCTTTGTAGCTGGTAGGCATATCCGCCGTTACGGTTATATGCCCACCTACCGGCGTATAAGCAAAGGCGTTCTCCAGTAAATTGCGGAGAGCCAGACTAAGTTGGGTGGTATCGGCCTGGATATTGGGCAAGGTTGGCGAAAAATGATGAGACAGGATGATGCGCCGACTCTGGGCCGCAAAATGGAAACCTTGTAAGGTGTCCCCTAGAAGCGCCTGTAAATCAACTGGTTGCAAATAGGGGATGCTCTCACTGGTTTCTAGCCAGGACAAATCTAGGAGCGAGTTTACCAGGCGGGTCAGCCGGTTTGTTTCTGATTTGAGGACGTGCAAGTAATGGGTGCGCTTTTCTGGTTTACCCCGTTCCAGCAAGGTCGTCGAGGTGATAATATTGGTCAGGGGGGTACGCAACTCGTGGGAGACATTGGTAACAAACTCTGATTTGAGCCGTTCCACTTCTTTCAAACGACTGATATCAGATTGGATGCCGACGAAGCCGGTGAGTCCATAATCTACGTTGTACAGAGGGGCTAAGGTGAGGCGTGTATCTATCTTTCGTTCATCGGTGACTTGTAAGAGCAATTCTCCGCTCCAACGTTTGCCCCGGCTAAGTGAGGAGCGCATTGTTTCGTAAATACTGGGCGGCAATTGCAGGGTAGGGATTGCCAGCAGATTATGGCCCAATACCTCAGTGCTCATTAGCCCGATCAGATCCAGGGCCGCTTTATTAGCATACAATACATTGCCGGTGGGGTCGGTGAAGAAAATACCTTCACCAGCACCTTCTAGAATCGCTTCGAGCCGGTCTTGTTCTTCCTGAAGGGCTACGGTGCGACCAGCTACCATATCGGCCAGATGGAGATGAATCTGAATGCGTTCAATCGCGGCCGCGACCTGACCTGCCAGTGTCGTTAAAAACCGGACATCGTGTTCCGTGAAAGCTCCTTTGTGGGGGCTTTTCACCTGAATGACGCCAATGATTTTGCCACTCACTTTAAGGGGCACAGCAATCTCCGACTCACTGAGGCCGTTATCATTCACATAAAGGGGATCATTTTGCCCATCTTCCACAATATACCAGTGGCCGGTTCGAGCCACATGACCCACGACGCCCCTATTTAGTGAAAGCGGCGACTGCCTTAACTGCTCCGATAGGCCATGAAAAGAAGGATGCAAGGTAAGCTGTTGGGCCGCCTCATCCAGCATGAGAAAACCAAAGATGTGGGGATAAATATGTTCGGCCAGAAATTTGGTTGTGCGACTCAACAGTTCGTCTACATCAATAATAGAAACAATTAACTGAGAAACCTGATACAAAACAGCCAGTTCATTGGCCCCTTGTTTGATCGCCTCGTGCAAACGCGTGTTGACAATGGCGATAGCCGTCTGATTGGCAAAACTCGCTACCACCTCACCATCTGTCTGGGTATAGGCATTCTTTTCCCAGCTATACACATTGAGTGTGCCCACAAACTGACCTTTGACTAATAGCGCCGCCCCAACCCAGGAGTGCATATTTTGGGGGGTGATGAGTTGCAAATTGGGCAAAGGTTGCCATTCTGATATCACAAGAAACGGTTGATGTTGCCATATTTCCTGAAACTGAGGCGAGTAGAAAAGGGTTTCTTCAGGCTCCTGTGTTTCGGTCCAATTGCCGTAGCTGGCGACCCGGTTTATGGAACCTGTCTCGTTGAGGAGAAAGATCGCGGCCGCGTCAAAATCTACGACCTTCTGTAGCAGATGAAACAGTTGCTCATAAACCTCGTCCAACGACAAATGAGTGGTCAACAACGAGCCAACTTGTTGTAACGTCTGCGCCAGATGGAGTTGGCGGCGCTCAGCGGCAAACAGACGAGTAATCTCATGGGCGTTGGCGATCTGATACGCAACGCCCTGGCAAAAAGCAACCTCATCGGCCCTAAATTTACGCGGCTGGTCCCAGACATTCACATGCAATACGCCAACTGGTTTATCCTGAATAACGATGGGTACATAGAGGGCCGAACTGATACCCGTGGCTAAGGCATTATTTAGATGAGGGGTGTCCAGGGAGATGGCCTGGGCATTTTCAACAATGACAATGGCACGAGTACGGATGGCCTGTTGGCTGGCATAGGTTTCGGCCAGAGGAATGCGGCTGCCAACGGGGTTTAGAACATACTGAGGAGCAGCGTGCCAATAAACGCGCGGCCGCAAATATTCCCCCGACTTATCCAGCAAGGTGATCACCACATTGTGAACGCCGGGCAACTGCTGGGCCACCAAATTGACGGCTTGCTGAAGCAGATCATCAAGCTCCAGACTATGAGTAAGCGAGGCCGCTAACTGGCTTAACAATTCGGCTTCCTGGCGGCGGCGGGCTTCTGCTTCAAAAAGCTGCACATTATCAATCGTGGTGGCTACCTGATTAGCCATAGATTGCAAAAAGCGGTGATCGGCTTCACTAAAGGCATGAGGTTGGAGCGACTGAATAGAGATGACCCCAATGATCCTTTCACGTATCAAAAGGGGAACCCCCAGCCAGGCTCGCGTCTGTTTGCCCACGATAATCGGCTTGACCGGGGTCGCATCCGCCGTTAAATCGCCAATAAACAAAGAGCGCCGATTTTGCACAATCCAACCGGTTAGCCCCTCCACCGGGTAACGCTGACCATCTGTGAGTTCTTGTAACCGTTGGCCGTTTTCTTGAAACTCATAGAAAAGCAACTCTTCACTTTCATCATCATAAAGAGCCACATAAAAGCCATCCGGGTTGAGTAGAAGTTGCACCTGCTGGTGCAGCCGTGACAACAATGCGCCGATCTCCATGATTTCACCCGTAGCCAGGGCGGTTTCATGAAGTCCCGTCAGCTCTTGGGCCTGGCGGCGTGTTTCCACAAACAGACGGGCATTGGTAATGGCTATAGCCGCCTGATTAGCAAAGGTCAATAAGATTTCGGCCTCGGTTTGATTGTACGAACCCGTCTGGAGGTGACATAAATCTAACAAACCGATAAATGTATCTTTGACGTGAAGAGCTGCCCCCACCCAGGAACAAATGTGGCTTAATTCAGGTATCAAAATCCAGCGGGGATCGTTGTGCGTGTCGGGTATCGCGGCCGCGGGGTAATCTTGCCAGCGTTGGTGCAAAACATCTACCTGAAAAAACTTGGCAACACGGCGCATCTGCTCCAGGTTCAGAATCCCGATTGCCGCCACCGGGTACAACTGACCGGTACTATCTAACAATTGAATAGAGGCGCCGTCATAAGGAATTACCGTCTGTAAAAGCCGAAAAACATGCTCATACACCTGCTCTAGAGGCAAATCTGTGGTGAGCAAAGCCCCCATTTCCTGGAGTGTTTGCGCCAATTGCAGTTGGTGTTGTTGGGCTTCAAATAGGGCGATATTTTCTAGAGCCAGCCCTACTTGTTGGGTAATGGTGCGGGCCAAACGAATATCATCTTCGGTAAATTCGCGGTGATGGCGACTTTCCCAGATTTCGGCAAACCCGACGACGCGCAGATTGATTTTGAGGGGAATGCCCAGCACGGACTTGCCCCCATATTTTTGTAGATGTTCGAGACTATTGAGTTGGCTTTGCTGTTTTTCCAGGTGGTCAATGACGATCTCGCCGGTTTTCAGCCAAAAGTCAGGGTCTTGACTGCCCTGCCGGAAAGAATAGCAATAGTTGAGATCAGAAACCTTTTCGGGGGGGGTGGCTTGTTCGCTGGTGTATTCGGCCAGGACCAGACTTTCATTGGTTGTGGCATTCCAGTCGCAAATGTAGGCACTCGTCGCTTGTAGCGCTGTTGCCAAAAGGTAGGCCAGGTCTTGGAGGGTGTGGCTGGTGTTGGGGTACCGAATCAGGTCACGCAGATTGGGTGTGGGGGGCTGAATAGATGATTGTTCTGACGCGGCCGCGGACAATCTGTTCATAGTCAGGCAAGAATACCCAGGTTCAAAAAGGAATACAAGCGCAATGGCTATATTGAGATCAGATCACGCCAGGTTTGCCGTGGGCGAATGATGTTCCACTCATGGCCGTTCACCAGACACTCGGCCGGACGCAGGCGGCCATTGTAGTTGGAACTCATGGCAAACCCATAAGCCCCTGCCTGAAGAATCGCCAGATAGTCGCCGGGTTGCACGGGCGGGAGCACGCGGCCGCGGGCCAAGGTATCACCGGTTTCGCACACAGGGCCGACCACATTCACCATCACCGGTTCACCCTCCCGCGGCCGGAGCGGCCAAATGGGGTGATGCGCCTGATAAAGCGCGGGGCGAATCAGGTCGGTCATACCCGCATCCGTGATGACAAACTGATGGGTGCCCTGTTGTTTGGTGTAGAGTACCTGAGTGATCAAGGCCCCGGCTGGCCCCACGATGGAGCGACCGGGTTCCATGACTACTGAATACCCCGCGGCCGCGACCGGTTCGGCCACCGTTTGTACCCAGTCGGCAATGGTGGGCAAGGTAGAAGGCTCATTGCCGCTGTAATCAATGCCTAACCCACCGCCCACATCCAGGTAGTTAACCCGAATCCCTTGTGCCTGTAAGGTTTGGGCCAGGTGAAGAATAACTTGCACCGCCTGGGCAAAACCCGCTAATTCGACAATCTGAGAGCCAATATGAATGGCTAAACCGGTCAGGTTGAGCCAGGGGTGCGCGGCTACGGTCTGGGCCAGCACTAGTAGCTCATCGGCGCTGACCCCAAATTTGTGGGCTTTGGCCCCGGTGCTGATGTAGGGATGGGTTTCCACGGGCACGTCGGGGTTGAGGCGAAGGGTGATGGCTGTCATCTGTTGCCGCGCGGCCGCGATCTCACCAATAACCGCCAGTTCCTGGGCCGATTCCACGTGTAGCGCCTGAATGCGGTTTTCCAGGGCCAGCTCAATTTCTTCACGTCGTTTGCCCACACCGGAGAAAACAATTTTGTCGGTGGGGAAACCCGCTTGTAGGGCCAAAAATAGTTCGCCCCCACTGGTCACATCGGCCCCTAGCCCCAGCTTAGCCAACAAACGCAGCAGGGCCACATTGCCGTTGGCCTTGATGGCGTAACAGACCTGCCCCCTGCGACGTGATGGCGGCCAGACTGTCCCGGTACGCGGCCGCGCGGTGGGTTATTTCTCGTTGGCTGTAAACATAAAGGGGGGTGTCTGCGGCCGCGGTTAGCGTGGTGAGTGGTAGCTCTTCAACCTGGAGTACGCCCTGGTGATAGAAAAAGGGTGGCGACCCTTGCCGGGAACTGAAAGCTTACTGCTCATTGACTTCTGATTCCAGAATGGCTTTTTCCATCAACACAACCGTTTGGGCCACATTTTCAATCGCTACCCGCTGTTTGCGGTAGAGGTCCGATTCACTCATTGCCAGCCGTCGCGCCACATCCCGCACCCGCCGACCCTGAATGACCTTCATCTCCAAAATGTTGTACAAAATCCATTCGGCAGTGGTTAGACTGCGTTGACCTTCGGGCTTTTGTTGTTCGATGGCGTGGAGCAACACGGCTTGCAATGCTTTAGCCGGGTTGCCTTCGTGTTCGTCCATGGCGTCTTGGACCACACGCAGGCGGGTGAGGGGCTTTGGGTAAGTTTGGGGCCACCCCAATAGTGGCTGAGGGCATCACGAACTAGGGCGGCGAATTCCGGGTCTTGGGTGACATCATCGGCTGAGGCGGTCAGGGCAGGGTGTACTATCGAACGCGGCCGCGTTCCGTCGCCGTTGCAACAGCGTTATCTTCGGTAACAGCCCTTCCACGGCGGCAAAAACCTCTTGTTGGAGCAGGCGGTCTTCCAAGGAAATGGCGGCCTGCCGGGCCAATTGGGTGAGCACGTGCTCCTCGTCCGGGGTGAGGTTGGGGGTAGCGGCGCGGCCGCGGATGCCCAAAATACCCAACAGCACCTCGCCGTTGTCATTGTACAGCGGCCGAATCCAGAAGTTTTGCCACAAAATAAACCCTTCATCTCGTTTGAGCGAGCGGGGTTCTTCTGCTTCTGTGCCATTCATGCTTAAGGGCAGGGCCGTCCAATCTTCGTCTTCCCACACCGCTTCCGGGTCATCCAACGGGCCAACCACCACTTCCAACCGTGGCCCTTCATCGGTTAATGCCGCCACAAAGGCCGTATCGGTGCGCAATGCCTCACACACAGAGGCCAGCACACTCTCCAGAAACTGGTGCAAATCCCGGGTGGTCAGCACACGTTCGCTGAGTTCTTGAACGCGTTGTACGTCGGAGTCATGGTTAAGCTGGAAGAAGCGTTCCAGGGGCTTTTTGCCCGCATGAATGAGCCATTCCACCACAATGATGGTAGCCACCATGACCAGTGCCAGTGAGGTGTCTACGGGTAGCCCCATGAGGGTGTTGGCCCGGCTGACCAGAATGTAGACGATCAACATAATGGTGGCGGCCAACGGGGCACGGGCCATGAATTTATACAGACGCACACGCACAACCCGATCGGGTGAGTTGAGACCCCCAAAATATGCCATGGGCAGGGTCATGAGGGCAAACATGATGCCCACCAGAAGATTCCCGGCAATGACGATGATCCAGAAAAACCAGGATTGGGTGAGTTCGGGGTTGATGCCCGCCAAAATGTAGGGAAATACCCCCAGTGGGGCGGCGAAGAAGACGGTGAGGATAACGGTCATGCGGCCGCGGGCGGTACTGGTCAAACAACGCCGTCGTGCTCGCCACAGGTTGTACATACTTAGAGCAGCTACCACCCAAAAATAGAGGGCAAAAAGCGGGAAATATTGACCGGGCTGCAAATGAATAGCGCGGGGGTGCTGACTAACTCGGCGGCGATCCAATCCGTGAAAAAGACCAGCAGTATGATAGCCAGACCGATCAGGTAAAAAACACGCACCATCACCCGTCGGCGCAAGGTACGTAATCCGGTTGTCACCAGTAAGGCATCGGAGAGATGGAATTGGGCGGCGGGCACCAGAGCGATGCCGATCCATTGTAAGCGCAACCAGCTTTCCGCGGAAACCGGCAGATTAGCCCGGGTAGCCAAAAGTTCGGCCAGGAAAGCCAATACGACCAGCGCCACCAGGTTGGTAAACGACTTGGTTACGCGGCTCCGGCCAATGTATCGCAGGTTGTATAGCACCACCGACGCCCCAAAGATGACGATGGTAGCTTGAATAATATCGTTGAGCAGGGCAAAAAAATCGGAGACGGCCGGTGACATAGCAGTGGTAAATAAGACCTGGGACCTGGAGTTTTGTGTTTAGAGCTAGAGCGAGAGCCAGAGGAGCTTCCAGGTTGGTTTCCTCTAGCTCTCTCCTCTTGCTCTAGCTACGCTGGCGAAGGTGAAGGGGGCATGTCTAACGTTGGTGGTTTCCACTCTTTAGCATCCTTGGCGCTGCCTGGCTCCGTTTTGGCGGCCTTGGGGGTGGGGGGAACACCGGATTTTGACCGAGGTGGTGTGGGATCCTGACCTTCCATCAAGGCTGCCAGTTGAGCCGCATCCAGGGTTTCAACTTCCAATAGTGTTTGGGCGACGAGTGTCAGTTTGTCTTTGTTTTGACTCAAAAGCGCGTAGGCTGTTTCGTAGGCCGCATCAATGATTTTCCGCACTTCTTGATCAATCTTTTCGGCAATGGCGTCTGAATAATCTCGTTGTTCGCTGATCTCCCGCCCCAGGAAAACCAATTCTTGTTTTTCGCCGTAGACACGTAAACCTAATTCCGTGCTCATGCCAAACTGCGTGACCATGGCGCGGGCCATGCGGGTGACACTGACCAGATCGCTCTGTGCGCCGGTGGAGATTTCACCAAAGGCGATTTGTTCGGCGATGCGGCCGCCTAGGGCACTGGCGATGCGGGCGTTAAATTTTGAGGTAGTGAGGTATTGGGATTCGTCTTCCAAATACCAGGTGACACCCCCCGCCATGCCTCGCGGAATGATGGTGACTTTACGCATGGGTTGGGCATGGGGCAGAAAATAGCTGACGATGGCGTGACCGGCTTCGTGGTAAGCGACGAGTTCACGCTCTTCGGCCGTGATGACGCGGCTTTTGCGTTCGGGGCCAAGTTGGACGCGCTCAATGGCTTCCTGAAACTCGGCCATGCCGATGTTGCGCCGATTGCGCCGGGCGGCTAAGAGGGCGGCTTCGTTGACCGTGTTTTCCAGGTCGGCCCCCACAAAACCAGGCGTGGCACGGGCCAGAAGTTCAACATCCAGGCCAGCGGCGATGGGTTTGCCTTTCATGTGGACGCGGAAGATGGCTTCGCGGCCGCGGACATCTGGCCTATCCAATACCACCCGCCGGTCAAACCGTCCGGGACGCATCAGGGCTGGGTCCCAGAATATCGGGCCGGTTAGTCGCGGCCAGGATAATGACATGCGTGTCCGTGCTAAACCCATCCATCTCCACCAAAATCTGGTTAAGGGTTTGTTCCCGTTCATCATGAGAGCCACCTAAACCGGCGCCCCGTTGCCGCCCGACGGCATCAATTTCGTCTACAAAGACGATACAAGGGCTGTGCCGTTTGGCCTGTTCAAACAGATCACGCACCCGGCTGGCCCCCACACCGACAAACATTTCCACGAACTCTGACCCGGCAATGGAGAAGAAGGGCACACCCGCTTCACCGGAAACGGCTTTGGCCAGTAAGGTTTTACCGGTTCCGGGATGCCCTACCAGCAACACCCCTTTGGGAATACGGGCACCAAAGCTGATAAATTTTTCTGGCTCTTTGAGGAATTCGACAATTTCTTGGAGTTCTTGTTTGGCTTCATCGGCCCCGGCGACATCGGCAAAGGTGACGGTGGGATGATCGCCGGTGAACATGCGGGCACGGCTCTTGCCGAAGGCCATGGCCTGGTTGTTGTTGCCTTGTGACTGCCTGAAGATGAAGTAGATGAAGCCGAAAACCAGGATTAGGGGGAGAAAGATGCCAGCCAGGGGCAAGAAGTTGCTCCATTGGCTGGGTCGTTCGTAGGTGATGTCCAGGTTTTGGTAATTTTCGTTGCTGACGCCGTATTCGGCCAGGATTTCTTCGACGGAGCTGACGCCGCTGAGGAAGGTTTGGGTGGCGGCGCGGCCATCTTGATATTCGATGGTGATTTCGCGGCCGCTATCGGTCACGTTGAGGGTGGATACTTCACCGGCCTTGATCGCGGCCGCGAGTTGGTTAATGGGCAGTTCTGCGGCTGGCTGTTGTAGATTGAAGTTGAACAAGATAGCCAGGACAATGACGATAACCAGGGTAATAATGAAACTACGGATAAACCGATTACCATTCACAAAAAACCTCTTAGTACAGCAATTCTGCAAGCTTGTAGATGCTGTTCAGTATAGCAAAAATAAAGGGGCATGACGAATGGGGAATGGGGTCAGGGCAGAGAAATATGGGCTATTAACCACGCCAGGCAGAGAGGGCGAGATACCAAATGGGGATTAATCCTAGCAGGGCGAACAGGGCAATGAGGCCCAGGGCCAGGGCTTTGGTATCCAGGGTGTCTTTTGGGGGGGTGTTATCGAGGCGAACCGGCGTTTCGCGCTCAGGTATGGGCATGGGGGTAGGTTGTTCGGAAATAATGAGCATTTCCGTGGGACGTTCGGTGATGGCTACGGGAGCCAGGACACGGCTGGGTGACGGAATTTGGTTAACAATGGGGCGGGGGACGGGTCTGACCGCCGGTTGCACCTGTTTCCTCGAAACTGCTTTCTCGATAACTACTTAGAATTCGGCCTAGTTGGTCGGCGGTGCGGTAGCGGCCGCTTGGCTCTTTGGCTAATACTTTTTTAACGATTTGCACCAGCGGATCGGGGATGGCGGGATTGAATTGGGAGACCAGCGGCGGGGGTTCCAAGATGTGTTTCTCGGCTAGCCCGGTGTAGGAGTCGGCGGTGAAGGGTAAGCGGCCGCAAAGTAACTCAAACAAAATAATACCAATAGAGTACACATCAGATGAAGGGGTAGCGGCTTCCCCTTTGGCCTGCTCCGGGGAGAAATATTGAGGTGTATCCAGCACCATCTCGGAATCGGGTTCGATGTGGGCCTCGCTGAAGGCGCGGGCGATGCCGAAATCGGCTACCTTCACCCGCTCATCATCGGTAAGCAGGATGTTTTGCGGTTTGACATCACAATGAACGAGACCAGCGCGGTGGGCATAACCAATGCCCTGGCAAATTTGGGTGGTCAGGTGGATGGCCCGGTCAATGGGCATGGGGCGACCCGTTTCGTTTTGGCTGCGGATGATCTGTTTGAGGTTGTGGCCGGGCACATATTCCATGACCATGTAGTAACGCCCTTCGGAAAAGCCGACATCGTGGATGGTGACGATGTTGGGGTGGGCCAGGTTCGCGGCCGCGTGCGCTTCTTGCTGAAACCGGCGTACAAATGTCTCATCACCCTGACAAACTATCCTGCATGACCTTGACGGCTACCAGCCTGCCTAACATCAAATCTTGCGCCTTGAACACCAGGGCCATGCCGCCGCTGCCCACCCGCTCTAGAAGTTGGTAACGATCATTGAGGATGTATTGTTTCTGGTCGGTGCTCATGGGGTGTGATTGTAGCATAAACTTTTTGCCGGACGTAAAGAGGGCGTGAAAGGGATTAGAAGGGGATAGATTGGTGCGCTCTACGATGAGTGCCTGGCACGGGGCCGTGAGTTGTGGGAAGTTGAGGTATTTTGGGGTTGCGGCCGCGTCCCGGGGTTGCCAGAGCTTTTCCAAAGTCAACGAGTACAGCTTTACACAGTTCTTTAGCCGGGTTAGTCTGAAGACCCATCCCCCTAACCCCCTTCCCGAAGGGAAGGGGAAACCATTGTGTCATTTTTGAGGGCGCATGCCTCAAAAAAACGACACGATCTACTTGGTCCCCCGCCCCTGGGGGACGTCAGAGTGGGGAAAATGCCCGACACAATGGCACAGCGCTAGAATGGACTTTGGGAAAGCCGTGCCGGGGGTTGCCCAGACACTCCAGGTATGGTAATATCTGCCTCGCCTTATGGCGGGTATAGCGTAGCGGTTAACGCGTCTGGTTGTGGCCCAGAAGACCGTGGGTTCAAATCCCACTACTCGCCCTCTTTCGTTGACAGATAATAAGCACCCGTAGCTCAATGGATAGAGTAGCTGGCTTCGAACCAGTTGGTTGGGAGTTCGAGTCTCTCCGGGTGT
>JADJUV010000124.1 GCA_016716885.1 Candidatus Trichofilum aggregatum
GCAGATGGAGTAACGGTGGGTGAAACCTGAGTTGTACCACGCTCTGTCGCGGCCGCGGAGACAGCCATCGTTGACGCTACAGGAATCATAGGAGTTTCGGTTGGTAGTGTAATAACCTGACAACCAGCCAGAAATACAACAAACAGGCCAAATAACAAGAGCGCGGTGTGATTATTCCTCATGATATGGAAGTATAAACAGGGGCAAGTCGTCCGGTCAATGGAGCGCAAGAGAAATAAAGGGAAGCCGTAGATAAATCAGTGATGAGTGTAGACGCCAAGTAATTTTGGGGTTGACACATTCGGGGGGCGGTGCTAATATGCCGCGCTAATTGAATTGATAAAAACGTTGAACCGGACGAGTACCCAGCACCAGCCTGTCCCAAGAGAGTTGACCCACCGGCTGAAAGGTCAATGACAGTGCCACTGGGGAATGGACCGGGGAGTTTCTGAGGCGAAATAGCCAGTAAACAGTGACCATGGGTAAACAGTGGTCGGCGGACAGGCAGAGTAGCTTGAGACGGAAAGGCCACCGTTACCCGGCCCGGGTTTCTGCCAATGATGGCACGAACTACTGAGTGAGGCTGGCTTGACCTTTTACGCGCTTTCACGGGCGCGTTTTTTGTTTCTCAGCCTAATCAGGGTGGCACCACGGGAGTATTGGACGCTCTCGCCCCTGGGCAAGTAATCATGCTTGCCCAGGAGCGAGAGCGTTTTTTGTTTGGGAGGGGAACTCGTAGGAACTGAGGGGAACTCCATGGAACTCAACTATCTCCAAGTTCCCAGAGTTCCTAGAGTTCCTAGAGTTCCCAGAGTTCCTAGAGTTCCTACGAGTTTCAGGAGAACACCATGACACGAACCACACCTTACGTTTTGGAAGATGCGCCGCCGACACACGCGGCCGCGACGCCATCCCTCTATCACCCTCCCCTACCTGAGTTCCGCGAGCGGGCCAACGGCTCGGCCAACCTGATCCCCGTCTACCGTGAGTTCCCGCCGACCTGGAGACACCGGTCTCGGTGTACATCAAGCTGATGGACAATTTTGGCCCGTCCTTTCTGCTGGAATCGGTGGAAGGGGGGGAACAGGTGGGGCGGTACTCCTTTGTGGGGGTCAATCCACGCGGCATGATTATCTTACGCGGCCGCACCCTCACCACCACCCTCGAATCCGGCACAACGGAGCGGCAACTGGCCGAGGGCGAAGACATCCTGCACGTTATCCAGGCCGAGTTGGGACAGTTCCACCCCGCCCCCGTGCCTGGCCTGCCCCGGCTCATCGGTGGGGCGGTGGGCTACCTGGGGTATGACACGGTGCGCTTCTTCGAGCGGCTCCCGGAAACGGCGGAAAAGGTGCTGGACATCCCCGACGCCATTTTCCTGCTGGCGGACAGGCTGGTGGTGTTTGATCATGCCCGCCACCGCCTGCTCATCCTGGCCAACGCCCACATCGAGGATGACCCGGAACTGGCCTACATGAATGCGGTGCAACGGATTGAGCAGATGAGTGAACGGTTGTTGCGGCCGCTGCCCTCTATCCCGTCGCGTCGTTGGCCGGGGCAACATCGGGACGGCACGATCACCGCCAACAAGAGCAAGGAGGAGTACGCCGACATGGTGCGGATAGCCAAAGAGCATATCGCCGCCGGGGACATTTTTCAGGTGGTGCTCAGCCAACGGCTCAGCCGCACCACCCGCCCACCCGTTTGCCGTTTATCGGGCGTTGCGGATGTTGAACCCATCCCCCTACATGTTCTACTTTGACTTTGGGCCGGTGGATTTGCAGGTGGTGGGGGCTTCGCCGGAGATGCATGTGCGGCTAGAGGATGGCACGGCTTCGGTCAGGCCAATTGCGGGGACGAGGTGGCGCGGCCGCGATGAAGCCGAGGATCAGCAACTCGCCACCGACCTGCTCAACGACCCCAAAGAGCGGGCCGAACACGTCATGCTGGTAGACCTGGGGCGCAACGACATTGGCCGGGTCAGCGAATTTGGCACGGTGCAGGTGCGTAATCTGATGACCATCGAAAAGTACAGCCACGTCATGCACATCGTCAGCCATGTCGAAGGCAAACTCCACGCCGACAAAAACGCCTTCGACCTGATGCGGGCCACCTTCCCGGCGGGCACGGTCAGCGGCGCACCCAAAGTGCGGGCGATGGCGATCATCGAAGAGCTAGAAGGGGAACGGCGCGGCCTGTACGCCGGAGCCGTCGGCCATTTTGGTTACGATGGCAACATGGACACCTGCATCGCCCTGCGTACCATGCTCGTCCGCGACGGCCGCGTCTACGTCCAGGCCGGAGCCGGTATCGTCGCCGACAGCGACCCGTACCAGGAGTATCAAGAATGTTTGAACAAAGCCAGAGCCTTGCTGTTAGCGGTGGAGAACGCGGAGCAGGGTTTACTTTAAGAGACTGAGAGACTGAGAGACTGAGAGACTATTATTCATAAGTCTCTTAATCTCTTAGTCTCTTAGTCTCCTTCCCCAAGGAGTTACACCATGACCAAACCCATCGTATTCAGCGGCATCCAACCCACCGGCAACATCCACCTGGGCAATTACCTGGGGGCGGTGAAGAATTGGGTAGCCGGGCAGGCGGAGAAGGTCAACTACTTTTGTGTGGTAGACCTGCACAGCCTGACCATCCCGCAAAACCCGGATGATTTACGTTTCCAGACCCGCTCCCTGGCGGCGATGTTGCTGGCGTGTGGCCTCGACCCGGAAAAATGTACCCTGTTCATCCAGAGCCACGTCACCGCCCACGCCGAAGCCGCCTGGCTGTTAAACTGCGTCACGCCGCTCGGTTGGCTGCAACGCATGACCCAATTCAAGGACAAATCGGCCAAACAGGAGAGCATCCTCACCGGTCTGCTCGATTACCCGGTGCTGATGGCCGGGGACATCATCCTCTACGACGCCAACGAAGTGCCGGTCGGCGACGATCAGAAACAGCATGTCGAACTGGCGCGGGATATTGCCCAACGGTTCAACAGCCTCTATGAGGAAGAGTTTTTTGTCATTCCCCAGCCCGTTATCCCGGAAGTGGGGGCGCGGGTGATGGGGCTGGATGATCCGACGGCCAAAATGTCCAAGAGTTCGGCTCATGTGCGCGGCCACGCCATCCGCCTGTTGGATGATGCGAAGGAGATTGAGCGCAGTTTCAAACGGGCTGTCACCGATTCCGGCAAGGAGATTCACTTTTCGGATGACCCGGAGAAGGCGGGGGTGAATAATTTGCTGGGCATCTACAAGGCCCTGACCGGTAAGAGTAAGGCGGAATGTGAGGCTGATTTCGCGGCCGCGCGCGGTTACGGCGACCTGAAAATGCGCGTGGCTGAGGTCACAATCGAAGCCCTATCCCCCATTCAGGCGCGTTACCAACGCCTGATGGACGATCCGGCCGAGCTAGATCGCCTGCTGGCCCGTGGCGCCGAACAAGCCCGCGCCGCGGCCGCGCCCAAGCTGGATCAGATGAAGCAGATGATGGGGTTGGTTTTACCGACGTATTGAAGGGATTGAGAGACTAGAGACTGAGAGACTGAGAGACTGGCATAGTTAATCTCTTAGTCTCTCAGTCTCTCAATCTCTTAGTCTCCTCTTTAGGAGCATTCCATGTTAGTCATGATTGATAACTACGATTCGTTTACATACAACCTGGTGCAATATTTTGGAGAACTGGGGGCGGAGATTCGGGTGTTTCGTAATGATGAGGTGACGCTGGATGAGATCAGGGCGTTGAAGCCGACCCACATCGTCATCAGCCCAGGGCCGGGCAACCCGGATGATGGCGGTATCTCCAATGAGGTATTGCGCGAATTTGGCCCCACGACGCCGATCTTGGGGGTATGTTTGGGGCATCAGTGTATCGGGCAGGTGTATGGGGGCAACGTGAGCCGCGCCCCCCGGCTGATGCACGGCAAAACGTCGTCGGTGTATCACAATGGCAAGGGGCTGTTTGATGGCGTGCCCAGTCCGTTTAAGGCCACGCGCTACCATTCGCTCATTGTGGAAGAGCCATTACCGGATGTGCTCCAGGTGACGGCGTTCACGCGGGATGGGGAAGTGATGGGGCTGCGGCACAAACAATACCCCACGATGGGTGTCCAGTTCCACCCGGAGAGCATCCTGACGGAGCATGGCAAGCGGATTTTGCAAAACTTTCTGGACGGACGGTAGGGAATGAAAAACACGGATAGGAAGAAACACGGATAAAAAGCGATGTCCGAGTTATGGTATGAAGTATTAACTGGCGTATTACGTGGCTTTATCTTCAAGGTTCGTAATGAACTCTGAGGTAAACACGGATAGGAAGAAACGCGGATAAAAAGCGATGTCCGAGTTACGGCATGAAGCATTAACTGGTGTATTACGTGGCCTTATCTTTAAGGTTCGTAATGAGCTTTCTGGGGGTTGGTCTGAAGAGGTTTATCACCAAGCCTTGTTGCGTCTTTTGCAGGAAAACAACATCCCGGTGGTGTCAAAACCTCGCCGTAGCTTATGGCATCGTGGGGTTGAGGTACATCTCTTTGAACCGGATCTGATTGTGTGGGACAAGATCATATTGGAATTGAAGGCCCTGCCTTATCAGAGTGGCTTTGCCAGCGAACAATACGCCCAAATCATTCACTACTTGAAGTTTTGGCAAAAAGATTTAGGGTTACTGATCAATTTCGCTCCGGCCAAAGTCAAAATCCAACGTGTCGTGTGGGATGAAGCAGAATTCTCGCTGTTTGAAAGTTATGAGGACATCTTGCCCTTGTTATCTGAACAAGACAAAACAACTCTGAGACAAATCAGACAGCACATTGTGACAATAGCCCGGCAGTATGGTTTTGGCTATCCAGAATCTGTGTATCGCAAATTGGTAGCTATTGAAACAGCCCACAATCATCTTCCATGCGTAACTGATGTTACGGTTGTCCCAACCTGGCGCGGATATGATCTGCCCCAGCAACTTACACAACATTTACAGATCGCGGAACAGTACCTCATCAATATTCGTACGCTACACGGACACCCCACCAGTTATGACTTCGTCGCTACCAAGACATATCTCAACCAATTGGGCTTTAAATTCGGGCTAGTCGTCAACTTTAGCCCACATAAATTGCAGATATTCGGCGTCAAAGCCACCTAAATCCCATCCGTGTTCCTTCCTATCCGTGTTTTACTATGAGTGCGACTCTCCATCCATCTATTGGGCTTTAAATTCGGGCTAGTCGTCAACTTTAGCCCGCATAAATTGCAGATATTCGGCGTCAAAGCCACCTAAATCCCATCCGTGTTCCTTCCTATCCGTGTTTTACTATGAATGCGATCCTTCCCCCATCTATCCGGTTTTTGCAGAGGGGTTGGCATAATGCCAATCATGTGTTGTTGCTGGGTGGGGATGGGCCGGTGTTGGTGGATACGGGTGGAGATGAGGATGGGGCGGTGTTGCTGGCGATGATGAAAGATGAGGGTGTTGACGCGGCCGCACTCGCCCTCATCGTCAACACCCATTCCCACTGGGACCACAGCGGCGGCAACCGTGCCCTCAAAACCCTCAGCGGCGCACCCCTCGCCGCCAGTGCGCTGACAGCGGACTGGTTTGCCCACCAAGAACGCCGCCTCACCTGGCTGGATTACTTTGCCGTACCGTTTGAATTTGTCCCCGCCGATATTATCTGGCAGGATGGGGATGTCGTGCAGTTGGGCGAATTTGCCTGGCAGGTGATCGCCATCCCCGGCCACGCCCCGGACGCCATCGGCTTGTACCAGCCGGAACAAAAACTGCTCATCTCCGCCGATGCCTTGCACCTGAATGATTGTGGCATTATCAATGTGGTGGTGCATGGTTGGGAGGCGTTAGACGCGGCCGCGACCACCATCAACCGCCTGCAACAACTCGACATCGCCCTGGCCCTGCCCGGACACGGCCCGCTCATCACCGACGCGGCCGCGAGCCTGGAACGCATCGCCGCCATGTTAGCCCAGTTCCGCGCCGACCCGGAAAAACTATACCGCCATCTGGTGCGCCGGGTGTTTATCGCTACGGTGTTAGCCCGTCAGCCGGTCAGCCGGTCAGCCTTGTTGGAATGGATGCTAGAATTGCCCTGGACAACTGATTATTTGCCAACAAGTGGTTATGCCGACGCGGCCGCGCAACTCCATGACCTCTTAACGACCTTCATCAGGCAGGGGGTCATCGTGGAACAGAACAACTTGTTGATGTGTACTGTTCTTAAATAATGCGTGATGCGTGAAGCATACACAGCTATGTATTACGCATCACGAATCATGTCCCATGAGGAGAGTTATATGCCTTTAAAACCCATTCTCGCCGAAGTCATCAACCGCCGCGACCTCACCTTTGCCCAGGCGGCCGAGGCCATGAACATCATCATGGACGGGCTGGCGACCCCGGCCCAGATTGGCAGTTATCTGACCGCGCTCCGTATGAAGGGGGAGACGGTGGACGAAATCGCCGGGAGTGCCAAGGCGATGCGCGACCATGTCGTGCCGGTGCATGTGCCCTTGCAACCGGGCGAAATCCTCATGGACATTGTGGGTACGGGCGGGGATGGGCGGCATACGTTCAACATTTCCACCACCTCGGCGTTTGTCATCGCGGCCGCGCACCAAAAAGTCGCCAAACACGGCAACCGTGCCGCCAGCAGTCGCAGTGGCTCGGCTGATGTGCTCATGGCGCTGGGGGCGAATCTGGAGCTAAACCCGGAGCAGGTGGCCGAATGTGTGCAAGAAGTGGGCATCGGCTTCCTGTACGCCGTCAAACACCATCCGGCCATGCGCTTCGCCATTGGGGCGCGCCGCGAGATGGGGCAACGCACCATTTTCAACGTGTTGGGGCCGCTCACCAACCCTGCCGGAGCCACCCATCAGGTGTTGGGGGTGTATGATCCGGCGCTCACCGAGGTGATGGCGCGGGTGTTGGCCTCGTTGGGGTCCGCGGCCGCGCTCGTGGTGCATGGGGCCGATGGGCTGGACGAACTCTCGACCACCGGCCCCAACCAGATCAGTTATCTCAAGGCTGGGCAGGTGACAAACCAGACCTTCGATCCCCAGGAGCTTGGCCTGCGCCGGGCGACGCTGGACGAGTTTATCGGGGGGACGCCGGAAGAGAATGCTGTCATCACCCGCGCCATTCTCAGCGGGGCCGACCAGGGGGCGCGGCGGGATGTGGTGTTGCTGAACAGCGCGGCCGCGCTCTGTCTGGATGATTTGGATTGGCACCAAGGGCTGGCGCGGGCCAAAGAGGCGATTGATAGCGGCCGCGCCCTGGCCCCTGGACGCCTGAAACCATCAAGACACACCTCTGAGTAGGAGCCAGCCGCCCTAACTGACGGGGTTTGGTTGAGGGCGCAGCTTTAGGTTCGGTGGGCGAGAGAAATACTCTGAAACCTCAGCTCGGTCTGAACTCTAAAACTCAGTTCATTTCCTGAAACCCTGTCACCCTCTCACCCTTTGGGGTTATAATCCGCACATGTCTACCCCAACCCTGCGCCAACGATTGGGTGATCTTTATCACCGTTTACACCAGACCGCGACCACCGGGCGGCTCAATCCATTACTGAAACCCGTACATAGTGGCTTGATCGCTCTGGAATTGGCCGCCGAAAGGCAACTCGACCGCCTTCGTCCAGGCGAAGAACCGTCCCCTCATCTGGCCGAGTTGACCGTTCTGATCAAAACGTTTGAACGGCCCTACGCCACCAACCTGCTTCTGGAAAGTATCCGGCGGTTTTACCCACAACTGCCCATCATTGTGGTAGATGACAGCCGCCACCCAACCCGGTTCGCGGCCGCGACGCAAACCATTTTCATGCCTTACGACAGCGGCCTCTCCGCCGGGCGCATGGCCGGTCTGGAACACATCCACACCCGCTACACCTTACTCCTCGACGACGATTACGTCTTTTACCGCCACACCCGCATCAGTTCGGCCCTCTCCCTCATGGTGCAACATCCCGAAATTGACATCATGGGGGGTACACTCGTTTACCTGCCATTTTATACCACCACTAATTACCGCCGGGCGGCTCTTTACAAAACAGACGTTCCCCCGGTGCATCCGCTGGGCAGTAAGATTGGTGGTCTGACCGTCATGGATAAAGTGGCTAACTTCTTTATCGCCCAGACAGATCGGCTCAAATTGGTCGGGTGGGATACCCAGTTAAAACTCATGGAACACGCCGAATTTTTCACCCGCGCACGCGGCATCCTGACCACCGTCTATAATCCTCAGATGCGCTGTCTGCATGTCCGTACCCCGTTCGACAAGGTTTACATGAAAGGCCGCAATAATTACCTGCCCTATGTGGTTTTCTTGCAGAGAAGATACCAAAAAGCACCGCATGAGATTGACACGTGAAGCAGCATTTCAGCTTGTCAGCATTTCAGCTTGTCAGCTTTTGTGCTGACTGGCTGACCGGCTGACTAGCTTCTTAGCTGACCGACTGACAAGCTCCCCAAAGGAACCTCCCATGTCCACCGAAATTGCCCAATCCCTAACCCAACTCCTAGACCTGACCCGCCGTACCCCAGAGGCCATCTTCCCCTTTGACTTGAATAAAGACCGTATCGTCATTTTTTCGGATTTGCATAAAGGGGCACGCAATGGGGCCGATGATTTCCGCGCCGCCGAGCGTGCCTATCACGCCGCCCTGTCCTACTATATGTACAAAGGCTACACCCTGATTGTGCTGGGGGATGCTGAGGAGTTGTGGGAAGAGCGGCCGCAAGCTGTGATGGACGCCTACCAACACACAATGAAGTTGGAAGCCCGGTTCCACCTTGAGAAGCGATACCACCGGGTATGGGGCAACCATGACGACGTGTGGCAGTTCCCGGATGCCGTGCAAACCCATTTGCACCCGTTCTACCCCGGTTTGCGCGTGTGGGAAGGGCTGATCTTGCAGGTGAAAGAGCAGGAACAAATCCAAGGCGAATTGTTCATGGTGCATGGTCACCAGGGTACGCTGGAAAGTGACCGGTTTTCGAACTTTTCGCGCTGGGCGGTGCGGAACTTATGGCGGCCCATCCAACGGCTGTTCAACATTAGCCTGAACACCCCGGCCAATGATTCACGCTTGCGCACCCAGCACGACCAGGCGTTGTATCGCTGGGCCGTGGAACAGGCCGGGTTAATCCTCATCGTGGGACACACCCACCGGCCGGTGTTTAAGGCCAAAGCGCACATGGCCCAGATCGAGGATCAGATTAAGGCGCATGAGGCATTGCTCGCGGCCGCGGCCCCCGAAGAACGTTCCGCCATCATCGAACGTCTGGCCGAGTTCCACGCCGAGATGGAATGGGTCAAAACCCAGGAGCGCCAAAAACCTCAAGAAAGCGGCCTCGACCAGACCGTACCCTGTTACTTCAATAGCGGCTGCTGCTGCTTCTCCGATGGCGACATCACCGGGCTAGAGCTAGCCGATGGGCACATCCGCCTCGTGCGTTGGCCCGACAAAGACGACAAACCCCGCCGCCACATCCTCGAATCGGCCAAGATTACAGATGTGCTGGCCGAAGCCCAGGCCAAACGGCAGGCCGCGTTATAAAAAAGAGCTGACAGGTTTCCGAAAACCTGTCAGCTCTTTTAGACCATACCGAAAATAGTTATATCTCACCTATAGCTCCCCTCTATATCTTGATATAAAGCTTTTCCTCCTGTGAGCGGTTTAAATAAAGTTGACTGTATACGCTGTGGCCTGGCGCGGCCGCGTAAATTCCACCGTTGTTAACCGTACACAAGGAGGTTCGATATGTTACAGTGGGCTATTGTTGCGCTCGTTATTTCGCTGATTGCCGGTGCTCTGGGGTTTACAGGGGTAGCCAAAGGCGCGGCCCAGGCGGCCAAAATCTTTTTTGCCATTTTCCTGGTCATTGCTTTGGGGCTGTTCCTGTTATTACTTCTAGGGGTTGATCTGGCAACCTCAACGGCTCTTTGGTTGCCTGCGCTTTACAGCGTTTAAGGTAACTTAGCTGAACCAGTGCCTGGCACGGGGCAAAACCACCTCAACTGCCCCCAACCCACTGCCCCGTGCCAGGCACTACCAGC
>JADJUV010000125.1 GCA_016716885.1 Candidatus Trichofilum aggregatum
TGATAACTCCATTCCCTTACCAATCCCTTACCGTTCCTTTATCCACCTTTTGCAGAAAATTAGTACACTTCAACAACAAGCGCCTGGCACGAAGGATTTGAAAAACTGGTTAATTTAAGTTTTACTGCCTTGTCCCAGGCACTGCACCCCATATATCCCATTGAGGAAGGAAACCATGCTACTGAAATATTTCTACGACGATAAACTGGCTCACGCGTCTTACATGGTGGGTTGTCAGCGTACTGGCGAAGCGGTCATCGTGGATGCCGGGCGGGACATTCAGCAATACTTGGACGCGGCCGCGGCCGAAGATATGCGTATCGTGGGCGCAGCCGACACCCACATCCATGCCGACTACGTTTCCGGGGCACGGGAACTGGCCGAGCGGGTGGGGGCCAAACTGTATGTCTCCGATGAAGGGGACGAAAACTGGAAATACGAATACGCCCACCAATATGATCACGAACTGTTGAAAGACGGCGACACCTTCACCATCGGCAACATCAAATTTGAGGTGTTTTACAGTCCCGGTCATACCCCCGAACACATTTCTTTCATCCTGACCGACATGGGCGGCGGCGCGGACAAGCCGATGGGCTTTTGCAGCGACTTCATCTTCGTCAACAAACGGTCGCCCCGTTCCTGCAGGAAAAGCGACCGGTATACTGCCAATACGGCTGTGCCCGGCGCATACAAACAATTTGAATCAGTCCAACGGTTCAAACAACTGCCCGATTAATATCTCCCAGGTGTGGCCTCCCATTGGAGCTGGGAAGTTCCTGTGTGGCAAAGGATTAGACGCGATTCCTTCCACCAGAGTCGGGTACGAAGATGTTCAACCCGATGCCAATATGACAACCCCAGCGACTTTATCGAAGCTTTGCTGATGGTCAATACGAACCCCCGGTTATTCCTCGAAACGTGAAGTATGTCATTAAAGGTTGGGGCCGGATTTTGGGACAGACCGCTGCCATCTAAATTGGATGTGACCGGGCTGTCTGAACGGGTCGCCTCCGGGGTACAGGTTTTAGATACCCGTGCGGAAGGTGCTTTTGCCAAAGCACATGTGCCCGGCACAACCAATATCTCCCTCAAAAATCTGGCGGTATGGTCAGGGTGGTTGGTGGATTACAAAAAACCGTTGTACCTGATTTCTAGCCTGGATGATTTGCCAGAAGCCGTGCGGGTATTGGCGAAGGTGGGGATTGAGGATGTGGTTGGATACTATGATGCGAATGAGGCCGCGGCCGCGGGGCTGATGACCCAATCCTACCCCACCAAACATGCCCAAGAAATCGCCGACCAGATTATCAACGGTGAAATGACCGTAGTAGATGTCCGGGCCGAAAGTGAATGGGAAGAGGGACGCCTGCCCCATGCCCATCACATCATGCTTGGTTACCTCTCTAAACGTGCCGACGAGGTAATGAATGGTAAACCCATCGTCGTGATGTGCCGCACCGGCAATCGTTCCGGTATCGCCGCCAGCTTGCTCCAGGCCCAGGGCGCCAAAGAAGTCATCAACCTGGCCGGTGGTATTGTGGAATGGCAACAAGCTGGATTACCGGTGGAAAAGTAGTAAGTAATCGTTCAGAAACAAGTTCGCGGTCAAAAAGGAGACTGGAGACTAGAGACTGGAGATTTACCAGTCTCCAGTCTCCAGTCTCTAGTCTCTCATCACCAAAACCGCTAAGTTAAAAACGAACGAGGACTAAGTCATCAATTTCAAAGGATTCCCCATGCTCGAATGGATTCTCGAACCCTGGCCCTGGTATGTCTCTGGCCCGATGATTGGGCTGACTGTGCCGTTGTTGCTGTTGTTGACGGGACACAATTTGGGCATCTCCAGCAGTTTGCGCCACATTGGGGCCGCCTGTGCGCCACGCCTCAACCTGGCCTATCTTAAACAGAACTATAACTGGCGCGACAACATTTGGAATCTGCTTTTTGTGGCGGGTGTTCTCATGGGCGCATTCATCGGTAACTTCATTCTGTCATCACAACCCATCACCTTTTTGCCCCATGAGTATGCCAGCCTACCCGGAGTGCTAATCTTATTCGGCGGTGGCATCCTCATCGGTTTTGGTACGCGCTATGCCGATGGCTGTACGTCCGGGCACACCATCATGGGCATATCGGCGCTCAGTGGCGCCAGTCTGGTTGCCACCATTTTTTTCTTTGTGGGGGGATTGTTGTCTACCTGGTTGATTTTTGCCCTGGTTACCGCCGCTGCTGGGGCTGGGATAATCGAGTTCAGCGGTTTGTTCGTAGTGACCGCTTTAGCGAGTTAATGTTAGCCCGCTAAAGCGGTCACTACGAACGAAGACCCCCAATCATTTGTACCCATATACTTTTCTAGACGAACTATGAAAAACAAACTGCTAACATTTCTGATGGGTCTCTATTTTGGGATTGTGCTGGTGAAAGCGCAGGTAGTTTCCTGGTATCAGATTCGGGATATGTTCACCTTCAAAAGCCCGTATATGTATCTGGTCATCACCTCAGCGATTGCGGTGGGGGCGTTGTCCATCTTTTTGATTCGCCGTTTCCAGCCGCGCACCATTGATGGGCAGGTGATTGAGATTCGGCGTAAAAAGTTACACAAAGGGGTGATCATTGGCAGTACCCTTTTTGGCATGGGCTGGGCGATTACTGGAACGTGCCCCGGCCCCATTTATGCCCAGATTGGCACGGGCAGTTTTATTACCATCGTGACATTTATCGGCGCAATGACGGGAATGTATTTGTATGCCTATTTCTACCCTCGATTACCCCACACTGGCTGGGGGGCCTTTAGCCACAGAACATTTAGCCCAAGCCAGGAGCCATAGTTATGCCCTGCTGGGGCGGCTGTTTCTGGATGGGGTAACAGAAACATTATGGCCGTATGTGCAGAGAGTGCCGGACCTCGCGGCCGCGTACCCCCAACCCTTCTCCGCTGACGACGCGGCCGCAGCCCACTATCATCTCTTCGCCTTCCACCTTTTCCCTTACGAAAGCTTTTTTCGTACCGAGACGGGCCTATCGGGTGGGCCGGTGGCCGCGCAAGTGGCTCAGGTCTACCAGCAGGCTGGTTTTGACGCGGCCGCAGACGCCCCCGATCACATCGGTCAAGAGCTGGCCTTCTTAGCCTATCTAACCGAGGCCGAAGCCAACGCCTGGGAGAGCCAACAACCGGCCCTGGCCCAACAGTGGCGTCAGGTTCAACACAACTTTTTGAGCCAGCATTTGCTCGCCTGGCTCATCCCTTTTGTGATTGCCTTGCCCCCCCATACCCCTTTTTATGGGCATTTAGGCCGCCTGACCCTGGAATTGGTCGCTGATCATGAAGCCGATCTGACCCTTAGTGCCCTGGTCGCGCCGCCGCTACCGGTTTTCCTTGACCCACCTGACCTGTCTGATAATCCGCGCCCGTGGGAGTTTGTGCGTTTTTGGGTGACGCCAGCCCATAGTGGCCTCTTTCTAAGCCGGGACGACATCAGCCGGGTGGCGCACCTGGCTGGGGTGGTGCATGGGTTTGGCAAACGAGACGAGATGTTGAAGAATGCGTTGGACGCGGCCGCGACAGCCGATAGTTTACCCTTGTTATTTCAGGCCCTCAGCCAGTTTAGCCATCATTGGCAAACCGCCTACACCCAACTCGCCACCGACTTCCCTCACCTGAGCGGTTTTATTGCCCCCTGGCAAAAACAGGCTCAACGAGCCGAGAAAGTCGTAAAGGAACAGTTGGCGGCGGCCAGCAATCAGTAAATGGCGTTTTTTGATCGCCCTTAACCACGTCCCCATTCTCGTAATTCTACGCCCCACCTTTCCTCATGTCCCTCGGAACCAAAACCACTATCGATACCGCTTTTCCCCAATGGCTCAAAGAAGCCGGTCATTACTTATACCGTCCTGTTGCCATCTTTCGGGATTACTCCCCCAACCATCTGCGCCTGGACATGATCGCCGGGCTGACGGTAGCGGTGGTGATGTTGCCCCAGGCCATCGCTTATGCCCTTATCGCCGAATTGCCGCCCCAGATGGGGTTATACGCCGCCATTGTGGCTTCGGTGGTGGGTGTGTTGTGGGGGTCATCCTCACACCTGCACACCGGCCCCACGAACGCGGCTTCGCTCCTGGTGCTGTCTACCCTGACGACGGTGGCAGTGGCGGGAACACCGGAATACATCGCGGCCGCGGGGCTACTCGCCATCATGGTAGGGGTGGCCCGGTTGGGGATGGGGCTGGCGCGGCTGGGGGTGCTCGTCAACTTCGTCGCCGATTCCGTGGTCATTGGTTTTACGGCGGGCGCAGGGGTGCTCATCGGGGCGGGGCAGTTGCGTCACTGGCTACGCCTGCCGGGCAGTAGCTCCGACGAATTCCTCTCCATCTTGGGCGCCCTCTTAACCCACTTGTCTGAAAGCCACCTGCCCAGTTTACTCATTGGGCTGGGCGTGGTGGTCCTTATTCTGTTTCTACGCCGCACCAAACCCACCTGGCCGGGGGCGCTCATCGCCATGGTGTTGGCCTCGCTCCTGGTGGCAACCCTAAATTTAGACGGGCAGGGCGTCATTACTCTGGGTGAACTGCCACGCGGCTTCCCACCCCTGGCCGATTTCACCCAATTCAATCTGCGCCTGATTGGACCACTCTCCACCGGGGCCTTAGCCATCGCCCTGATTGGACTGGTTGAGGCCATGTCTATTGCCCGCGCCATTGCCGCCCGTAGCGGGGAACACCTGGACAGCAACCAGGAATTTGTGGGGCAGGGTTTAGCCAATATTGCCGCCGGATTATTCACCGGCTACACCTGCTCCGGCTCTTTTACCCGCTCGGCCGTTAATTATAGTGCCGGGGCCAAAACGCCTCTGGCCGTCGTCTTTTCGGGCGTGTTCGTTTTGCTGGCGCTGTTGCTATTTGCGCCACTGGCCGCCTATTTACCGAGAGCGGCCCTGGCAGGCACGATTATTGTCATTGCTTACACCATGATTGACCGTCAAGAGATGAAGCGGGTATGGCGCACATCCAGAGGGGATAGCGGCATTATGGTGGCCACCTTTTTGGCGACGCTATTTTTGCCGCTGGAGTTTGCCGTACTGGCCGGGGTATTGGCCTCGTTTGGACGTTACATCGCCCGCACCTCTACCCCGCCCGTGCATTCTGTCCTGCCCGACGAGCAGTTTGCCCATTTTGTGCACAAACCAGAGAAGCCGGTCTGCCCCCAACTGGCGGTCATGACCATCGAAGGATCGCTCTATTTTGGGGCTTGTCACCATGTTGAGGAAGAGATTCGTCATAATATGGAGATGCACCCGGAGCAGAAGCTGCTGCTGTTGCGTATGCACCGGGTGAATTTATGTGACATTAGCGGTCTGCATATGCTGGAGACGATTGTGCGCCTGTATCGGCAGCGGGGTGGGGATGTGTTTATGGTGGGGGTGCGCCATGATGTGTGGGAGAAGTTTACCGCCAGTGGGTTTACTCGTTTCCTGGGGGTGGATCATTTTCCCTCGCAGGAACGGGCCATTGAACATATTTTTTACCAGGTGATGGACCCAGGGGTGTGTATTTATCAGTGTCGGGTGAAGATTTGGAAGGAGTGCCAGAGTTTGCCCAAGAGTTACAACCCTAAGGGGGTGCCCTCGGGCACGCTGGTACCAGTCACGGCCAGGATTGCCCATGTAGAGCCACAGGAGTTGTGGGAAAGGGTGGGGGGGGATGGTTCGCGGCCGCGGATTATTGATGTGCGTGAGCCAGAGGAATTCGCCACGGGCCACATTCCCGAGGCTCAGCTTATCCCTATGCCGAAAATAATGAGCCGGGAAGTGAAACTCCCACGTGACGAAGAGATCGTGTTGGTATGCCGTACCGGGCGGCGCACCACCCAGATCATTTATGCTTTGCAGAAGGACGGTTATAAGAACCTGGCGAATATGACCGGGGGCATGGTCGCCTGGGAAACAGCCGGGCTACCGGCTGTGATTGAATAAATCGTCTTATTGTCCTTTTGCACTATTACTGAGATACTGTTTTGCGGTCGCGGTCAGGCAATGCTACGATAAAGGAACGTGTAGCGGCTTATTCAGCAAGAGGTGGGGCACAAGGATTCAAACTAGATGATGCTGAGAAAACCCAAACCCGTCGCCATTTTCTTATTGACTCTGATAATTTTATTGATTGGATGGTTCATTTATGCGTTTGAATGGACAGGATGGGATTTTCGTAACAACTTATGGGCCCCTGCTCATTTGCTTATGCACGGGGAATCACCTTATAACATCAAGCCCTTGCTTGACAACTGTAGATGTCTTGCCCTCTGGTTTCCCCAGATCATTACTGTGTTTTCCCCGCTTGGTTTGCTCCCGCTACAACAGGCTTCAAACCTGTGGATCATCATAAATGCTTCAACAGTCGTCGTGCTGACAAGTTTTATCATGCGGCAATTTAAACGTGACAACCTAAATTTGCTGATCTATGGGTTGGTATTGGTAGCTGTTTTTCTTTTTCCGCCTAGCGTTTCACATTTCCGGCTTGGGCAAGCTGATTTTGTTTTGATTGCCGCTATGATAATCAGTGCTTATATGCTGGCAAAAGAAAAAGTACCACTGACAGCCTTTGGTTTCGCCCTGGTGCTGGCAAAACCACAAATTGGCTTCTTAACGATACCGGGTGCATTACTTTCTTTAATCTTTAAGAAGAAAGGGCAATACAGCTTAAGGCTAGCCCTATCCACCGGTCTGCTCGTGATAGCATTGACGATTCCCTTTTGGCTTGCTGATATACATTGGCTAAACGATTTAATAGGGTCTTTACAGGAAAATCGCGATTGGCTTCAACCAGCACTCATAGTACAACTACAGGTAAAATTAGGCCATCAAGGGTTTTTGTTATGGTTAGTCATTGCGATTTCTTGTTTGGCGTTAAGCACAGTTTTGTGGATCAAATTGCATCCAAGTCAGGCAGTTCTCTGGAGCATGGCTCTTACAACCCTGGCAGCCCCTTATATATGGAGCTGGGATTTTACTTTACTTCTGCCTCTATTTATTGACACAGCTGTGCGCCTGACAAAGGCATCTTCCCGCCTGGTTCTACTGACAACATGGTTGCTTGTTTTTTATTTTTCAATCGTTTCGCTCAAATTCAACCCAGGTGATGATAGGCTTTGGTGGTTACCTTTTATCATGCTTCTTGGGATAATCGTATCCTTGGCACTGGAATACAAAGTGCCTTCTAGCTCTGCTCGTCCAACCCTCATCAACACTTGAACCTTAGCTCTTCACAATTAACGAAACCCCAGGCAAAAAAACCGCCAGTCCGGTCTCTTGTCCGGCTGTATTGTTACGTTTTTTTGCCTTTTATAGCTACCGATAAGTAAGCATTATTGGTATCTATATCAACACCCAGAAAATTCCGCGGCCGCGACTTTTTGCTCCACCCCGGCATTTCTTTATAATCTTTATCACTACCTTGTAGTTTCCTTACAATTCCATACGACCTGCCCATGCCTATCAATGCTCTCCTCACCTTGGCTAATGACCTCCACCAGCGCCGCCTGGTAGAAACCGACCTGCCTGATGTCATGAGGCAGGTTCCTCTTGATGAGTCCACCCTGTATGACCTGATCCACCAGGCGAATTCTGCCAGTCGCCAGCAACCTCGGCAAGGTTGGGCGATCATGGCGGTCGCGGCCGCGGCCGCGACCAACCATCTGTCCCCCTTTCCCCAAGCATTAGCCGCCTGGCACCTGGGTCGCCTCAACAACGAATACGCCCGCCCCCTACAAGCACGAGAGACTCTGGCTCAGGCGCGCCACCTCTTTACCGAACTCAACGAGCCGGGCTGGTTAGCCGCCTGCACCTGGCAAGAAAATGCCCTGCCCTCGGCTAGCCTGAACCTGCCCCAGAGCATCACCGCCCTACAAAACGCCCTGGAAACCCTGGAAAACGCCGAGGACACCCTCGTTTCTCTAGCCCCGCAGTGCCGCTTCACCCTGGCGACCACCCAACTCATGGTCGGCGATCTCGCTTCTGCCCGACCCCATATCCAGGGCTGCGAACAGATTTTTCGCGCCAACCGGGACCCGTTTAACCTGGGGCGCTGTTTGTTAGCCAAGATTAGTTGCGGGCGCCGCACCGGACAAATGGATTCTGTTCTGCGTTGGTTAGACGAAGTTTGGAATCTGGTAGCGGATTGGCCGGCTGAAAAAGCGCGTGTGAGTTTGCAAAAAGGTTATATACGTTGGCTAAATCAGGGAGACTATGAAGGAGCAATAGCCGCCTTTATGGAGAGTGCCCGGATATACACAGCCCTGGATATGCCCATAGGGATAGCTCAGGCGCAAGATGGTCTGGCCCAAATTTATACCACCACGGGTAAGTTGCAGGACGTTCCCTTGCTCCTGCAACAGGCTCTCAGCCAGGCCACAACCTATGGCGCTATCGGGGTGCAGGCTGATGTGTTGCTGGACCTGGGATGGTACGAAACACAGAGTGGCAATCCGCAAAAGGCCCTGGTTCACACCCAGTCAGCTACTCAAATTTATGAACGGATGGAGAATCAAGGCATGTACGCGGCCGCGCTCATGCACCTCGGTGACGCTTACATGCAACTAGGGCGTTACCAGTTAGCCCTGCGCACCCTGGAAAAAAGCCACGACCAGTTCAAACAGTTGGCGATGACCAGTCGCCTGGCCGAATGTGAACTGCGGCTGGCAGGTGCCTGGTTTTCTTTGGGTCAGGCCCAAATGGCCCACCTTTACCTGAACCAGGCCAGTGAACACGCCCGCCAGGCCAACCATCCCACCATCTGGCCCTACCTTTATTATCGCCAGGCTGTGGTTCATGCTCATCAGGCTGATAGGTCGGCGGCTCTGAATGCCCTGGAAGAGGGGCTTCAAATTGCGCACCAACAAAATGATCCTCACAGCCTGGCGCTGATGCAGCGAGCGATGGCGGAGATGTTACTGGCTCAGGAAAAACCAGCCGAGGCCCGGCCTTATTTGGTTAGCGCCAGCACCAGTTTTGAGACAATGGGCATGGTCATGGAGGTCATGCTCTGCCGGATTCAATGGGGTCATTATTACCGGCAAACCGGGGATGATGCCCAAGCCAGTATGGCCTGGGAAGAGGCTCTGGAATGGAGCCTGGACACCATGCCGGATATAAGTTGGCACGCGGCCGCGGGGTTAGCCCTTCTGGCGGAAAACCAGCACCAGAACCACACCGCCCTTACGCATTATCGCCAGGTGAAGGAAGCCCTGAGCCAACTCCGGCAAGGATTTTGGCAACCGGAACTGGTCAATAGCTTCAGCCAACGACCGGCGGCTACCCTGGATCGGGCCGTTCATCTCGCTATCCGGGTAGGCACCAGCCAGGATGTGTTGGCTTTCATCGAAGAAAACAAAGCCCGCCTGACTGCCCGACAAATCCGCTACGGCCAGCATCAGTCCACCACGACGTCATCCACAGAGTTGCAAGCGCGTCTGGCCCAGATACGGTGGCTCCAGGAACAGCTACACACGACTCGTACCACCTATTCACGCGTAAAAAAGAATCCCCTTAACCAGGAATTGGCGGTCCATGTCGAGGCATACAGAGATGCACGTAGTCGGTGGATGAGAGATCAGCAGGGGGATCCTGGTGTGCCCCTGGATGTGCCGTTTGAGCAGGGCGCGTTCATCCACAAGGCGACAGAGGTTTTGGGGACGGATTGGCTGGCGCTGGATTATTACCTGACCGATGAGCAGTTACAGGGGGTGGTGATTACTCCTGGCGGCAGTTACACCTGGGCCAAAAAAATGAACCAGCAGGCCGAGCGGGCTTTGTTAGATATGGAGCGTTACGGCTGGCAGACGGATGAGGATGAAGGCAGTTCGCCCCTGCGTACTTTGGGGCAATTTCTTATACCTGAAGCGGTACTGCGTCAGCTAAAACCAACGACCGTGTTGATCATTGCGCCGCATCGGCGGCTGCATTATGTGCCCTGGGCGGCCTTGCAGGTGGGAGACAAACCGTTGGTAGCCGCCTGCATTCCGGCGCTGACCCTCTCTCTGTCTAACTTGATGTCGCTCTGGTCGCGGCCGCGAACCCATCCCTCCCCCCTCACCTCTGGGTTGCTCCTGGCAACGTCTACCTTCCCTGACTACCGCCAGCCCTTACCAGACGTGGTGGCAGAATGTGACCGGGTGCGGCCGCATCTGGGCACAAACAGCCAATCATTGTGCGAAGCCGACGCCACCTGGGCCAACTTCCAGGCCTTAGGGCAGGCACAAGGGTTGGCCCGTTTCTCCTTCTGGCACGTTGCCAGCCATGCCGTCCTCGATAGGCTCACCGGGCGATTGAGCGGTATCTCCTTTTATGACCGGGATGTGCCGTTGGATGAACTATGGCAATGTGCCCCCCTACCCCAGTTGGTCACGTTATCGGCTTGTAGCGGAAGCAAGAGCAAATTGTATGAAGGGGATGAGCACATCAGCCTGGCGACCACCTGCCTCTCGGCGGGGGCACAGACGGTGGTGGGGAGCCTCTGGCCCGTACCCGACCGGGAAATGCCGCGCCTGATGCATGACTTTTATGCCGCTTTGGCCAACGGGGAACCAGTGGCGCTGGCCCTGGCGCTAGCCCAGCGCGCCGCCTGGAACCAGAACCGTTCGTGGCGGTTTTGGGGTGGCCTGACCTGCACCGGGGTTCCCGATTAAACCATTTTGGCGGGGCGATTAACGCACGGAGCCGCGATCTTGGGTGAGGCGGTAGGCCAGCAGGATGGGGATGGTGGTGAGGAGTATCACGAAGAGGGCCACGACATTGGTAACGGGCCGGTCCCGCGGCCGCGTCAACTGACTGTAGATCCATATCGGCAAGGTAGATTGCTGACCCGCCGTGAAAGTGGTCACAATCACCTCATCAAACGACAGGGCAAAGGCCAGCATTCCCCCGGCCAACAAAGCCGTGCCAATTTGCGGCAACACCACATAACGAAACGTCTGGAACCCATTAGCCCCCAAATCCATCGAGGCTTCAATGAGCGAATTGGATGTGCGCCGGAAGCGGGCGATGACGTTGTTGTAGACGACCACCACACAAAAGGTGGCGTGTCCCACCACAATCGTCCAAAACGAGAAGGGCACTTCCATCAGCCCCAGGGCCGAGCGCAAGGCGATGCCGGTGACGATGCCAGGTAAGGCGATGGGCAGTACCAGCAGGAAGGAGACGCTCTCCCGGCCAAAGAAGGGGTAACGGTAAACTGCCGCGGCCGCGCACGAACCCAGTACCAGGGCCATGAAGGTTGCCAGTAAGGCCACCCGCACCGACAATCCCAACGCCGCCCACAAATCTTCCCGCCCCCAGGCCACGGCAAACCAGCGCGTGGTGAATCCCGGCAAGGGAAAAGAAAACGTGGCCTCGTCGGTGGTGAAGGCATACAGGGCAATGATCCACACCGGCAGGTTGAGGAAGAGCACGGTGAACGCGGCCGCGAACGGCAAACAACCGATCTGAGGGGGCTGCGGCACAACACCGTATCATAAGGAGCAAACGGCGGCAGCTAGTTAATGGAAAGTCCTCCCATCCGCTCCCCACTTCACTCATAATGGGCTCCCAAACGCGCCAAACCACGAAGTCCCCCCAAGCCGCCGGGCCAATGAGGGTAAATAGCCATAATGCCCATAGGAATAGGTGGTCATCGCTAAGGCCAAAGCAAAGGCGGCCACGGAGGTATGCCCGACGTGCCCTGGTGGGACAACACCGCCTGACCAATAAAATAGCTGGAGTTGCCCAGCACCGAAGGCACAATGAAATCCCCTAAGGTAAGGGAAAAGGTGAAGATAGACCCGGCCACCACCCCCGGAAAGGCCAGGGGCAAAATGATATGGCGGAAGGTTTCCCGCGGCCGCGCCCCCAAATCCCCCGATGCTTCCAACAACGAAAAAGGAACCCGCTCCAACGCCGACTGAATGGGCAGAACCATATAGGGCAACCAGATGTACAGGAAAACGATAAACACGCCAATGTTGGAGATGGACAACGACGGCCCACCAATGCCGGGAATCTGCAACACGGCATCAATCACCCCTTGCAACCCTAACGTCGTGGCAAACCAGCTAACAATGCCTTCCTTAGCCAGAATCAGTTTCCAGGAGTACACCCGCACCAGATAACTCGACCACAAGGGTAACATGACGGAAAGGTAGAGAATGGTTTTGAGACGGGGAGAGGCGTAACGGGTCATGTAATAAGCCAGAGGGAAGGCCAGGAACGCGGCCGCGAGCGTTACCACCGCCGCCATACTCACCGTGCGCCGGGCAATGTCCAGGTTCGACGCCGTAAACAACTGCCCATAGGTGCTCAGACCAAACTCACGCACAATCTGCCCGGTGAAATTGTCCAGGCGGAAGAAGCTCTGCACGATGAGGGTAAGGAGGGATCCCAGGTAAACAATGCCCAGCCAGAACACCGGCGGGCCTAACAAAATGGCGAGAAAGGTTCGCGGCCGCTGGTACAAATAGGTGGAGAGACGTTGGGTGAGTGGCATCAGGGTTTATCCGATGAGGTGATTATGCGTCTTATCCCATATCAGACGCACGGGCTGACCCTCAGTGGCGCGGATGGGGTTGGCAGAGGTGCTCAGGTTTTGTTGGGCCACGGTGAGTTGCCCGCCACCGGGCAGGTCTACGATGGTGCGGGTAAACATGCCCAGGTAAATCACTTCCCGCACCACGCCATCGGCCAGGAATTGGTCGGGGCGGGCCAGCGTATCTGGTGCAACCAGATGGATTTTCTCCGGGCGCACGGAGAAAAGTTGGGGCGAACCGGTGATTTTCGCGGCCGCGTTCCCCTCTATCAAATTAGAAATACCTACAAACCCGGCCACAAACGCCGTCGCCGGTTTCTCGTAAATCTCGGCCGGTGGTCCCACCTGCTCAATCTTGCCCTGATTAAACACCGCCAGCCGATCACTCATTGTCAGCGCTTCTTCCTGATCATGGGTTACATACACAAAAGTAATGCCCACCTGATGCTGAATCTGTTTGAGTTCGCTCTGCATCTCCTGGCGCAACTTCAAATCCAACGCCCCCAATGGCTCATCCAACAACAAAACCCGGGGCCGGTTAATCAGGGCGCGGGCCAGGGCCACCCGTTGCCGTTGACCCCCGGAAAGCTGGCTGGGTTTGCGGCCGCCGAGTCCCGGCAACCGCACCATCGCCAGCATCTCTTCCACCCGCTTCAGCCGCTCGGCCCTGGCGACCCCCTTAATCATCAGGCCATAACCCACGTTATCGGCCACGCTCAGGTGAGGGAAGAGGGCATAGTCCTGAAACACGGTGTTTACATCTCGTTCATAAGGGGGTAGATGGGTAACTTCTTGACCATGCAGGAAGACGCGGCCGCGGGTCGGCATCTCAAACCCCGCCACCATGCGTAAACAGGTCGTCTTCCCCGACCCCGACGGCCCCAACATGGTGAAGAACTCCCCATCCTCAATATCCAGGTCCAGATCATCCACCGCCCTCACTTCCCCAAAGTGGCGGCTGACGTTTGTAAAACGAATGGCAGGTGTTGTGGCAGAAGTCATAGGTTAATGTGGAGAGGAACTCAGGGGAACTTGTGGGAACTCAGGGGAACTCAAACTGTCAGTTCCTATGAGTTCTAGAGTTCCCACGAGTTCCTATCTGCTTTATCTTCCGCCGATCACGGCAATATAGTTCGTCACCCACTCGTGGTAGGGCACACAGTTCTCGGAGCCGTCGCTACAAGTGCTGGTGGGGGTGCGCCAGAACGAGATGCGCTCAAAGTTGCCCAGCCCGTTGGTCTCGCAACCCCCATCACCCAGTAGGGCATTGCCTTCACAGGCATCCAGCACCGCAGGCACGGAACCAAACCAGGCGGCCAGGTCTCCCTGGAGTTTGGGGTTGAGGGAATGTTCCAACCACATGTAGGCACAGTTGGGATGAGGGGCGTTTACGTGCATCATGGTGGTGTCAGCCCAACCGGTCACGCCTTCTGAGGGAACCACACTGGCGATGGGTTGCTCTTCAGCCTGCAAGATATTGACCTGGAACGGCCAGGAGCTAGAGGCGGCTACCCCTTCATTCTTGAAATCATCCATTTGGATGAAGGCATCGTGCCAGTAGCGACCAACCAGTGCGCGTTGTTGACGCAACAGGTTCAAGGCGGCATCAAACTGCTCACGGGTCAGGCTATAGGGATCATCAATGCCCAGTTCCGGGTTGTGTGCCTTGAGGTAGAGAGCCGCATCGGCAATGTAGATGGCCCCATCATACGCCTGGACACGTCCCACATTGGATGCACCATCGGGTAAGGTGGTCTCCTCAAACACAACGTTCCAACTATCGGGTGGGGTGTCACCGAAGACATCGGTGTTGTACATGAGTACATTGGAACCCCATTGGTAGGGCGTGCCATAATGTTTGCCGTCTACGGTGTGCCAGGCGGCATCTTGCAGACGCTCGTCCACCGTATCCCAACTGGGAATGAGGTCGGTGTTGATTTCCTGTACTTTGCCACCGGAAATGAGCCGGTTGCTGGCATCACCGGAAGCGGTTACGAGGTCAAACCCACCTTCGTTCATGAGGGCGACCATTTCATCCGAGGTTGCCGCTACTTTGACGTTAACGGTACAGCCAGTTTCTTCTTCAAAGCTCGTTACCCAATCAAATGCGGGGTCGGTATCGCCACGCTCAATATAACCAGCCCAGGCGACAATACTGACTTCCCCCTCACCATCACCAATCTCTTCCATCGGTCCGGCGGCTTCTTCATCTCCCCCACTGCCACCACAGGCGGCTAATACCATTGCTAATACCAGTAACAAGCTTATTAACCATAACTTCTTGCGGTTCATCGTTTCTCCTCCATTGACTTAATTGGACCATAAATTTGTGTAGGGAACTGGGATTGGGATAGATGGGGGAAGCACCTCCTGAAAGAAGAGCCAGTCAGCTATCAGCTTGTCAGCTATAGCTGATTCACGCCTGAGCGACGGGTTTGGATGATTTTTTCGGTGATGAGGCGGTTGATGCGGTAGCGGAGGGTATGCTCAGCTAGGTGGAGGGTGCGAGCCAGTTGGGCATGTGAGAGATGGATCTAACTCGGTCAATTTGCCCCTGTGAGCGACCCTCTTACTGGAGAAAAGTATAACATATATGCCGATAAGTTAAAATTTGGCTTGTTTTTTTACCAGCAATTCTCCATTTGAACGTTGTGCCGATTTTGCCAACAGTTAAAACCGTTGGACTCGGGTTAAAACGGGTTGAAAAATAGAGACTCGACCAGCTTTACCTAAGCCCTTCGTAGATTGAGTCGGAAGACCCATCCCCCTAACCCCCTTCCCGGGGGGAAGGGGGAACCTTAGCGGCGCGGTTTTTCGGGGCCTTCGCCCCGAAAAACCGCGCCCAGAAAAGTTCCCCGCCCCTGGGGGCGGGGTTAGGGGTGGGGGTTTCCGGCGACAAACCGAGGGTGAAGCGGGTCATAAAAACGTAGGTCTGACTTTCGTCATGTGGGTCTCGTCACCAGACTCCTACGAAAATAGCCACTGATAATGGAAACACGGATAGGAAAGAACACGGATGAGGATGAAAATGGTGGCGTTATTTTCATTTTCATCTTGGTGCGCCGAAGCCTGAGAAACTCCTACGAAAATAGCCACTGAAGAATGAAACACGGATAAAGAAGGAGTTCCTAAAGGAGTTCCGCTGAGTTCCTACGAGTTCCCGGCGGTTTCATCCATCCTGGTGCGCCGCAGAGCCTGGGGAACTCCTGTAAGTTGTTTAATTCTCATTTCTAAAGCGGTCACTACGAACCAAATCTTTTTCTCGCGGCCGCGAAGTTGGTTATACTCCGCTGAGGAGAGCCTGTCAGCGTTCAGCCAGTCAGCTTTGTCATTACGATGAAACACCCATCATGCCCTTTCCCCCTACCCTCATTTATCGTGCTTATCGTGCTTCTCGTGTTGTGTGGTGCTTGTCAAAATAGGACAGTCACCAGCAGTCTACCTACTCAGGCCGCGGCCGCGAACCTTATTTCTACCATGCCTGCCCCTACCCCTACCCCCCAACCCCCATCGCGCCAACCCACACCCGCCCTACCACCCGTTACCCCCACCGCCACACCGACCCCTCTAACCTGGCAACGACACGCCATCCAGTCTGGGGAAACACTGATCACGATTGCCGCCCAGTACGGACTGGCGCTTGATTATTTGATGGCGACGAACTACCTGGTGGATGCCAACACGATTTTTGTGGGCCAGGAGCTTCTCATACCGCCGCTAGATGCCGAGGGGCAACGGGTTCTGGGCTTGCCCGCGGCCGCGCCCCCTTTCACCCTCGCCACCCTGGGTTACTCCGAGCAAAACCGGCCCATCGAACGGTATACCTTTGGTGATGGGGCCAGCCAGATTGTTTTTGTGGGCAGTATGCATGGTGGTTATGAATGGAATACCACGGTGCTGGCTTATCAGGCCATTGATTATTTCACCGCCTTTCCCCAGGCTGTTCCCCCCACCGTTACCTTGCACATTATTCCCAGCGCCAACCCCGATGGCCTTTTTCTGGCGACGGGTAAGGAAGGCCGCTTTACCGTGCAGCGGATATTCCGCCTGGTGATGCGCTAAATCTGCTACCGGGTCGGTTTAATGCCAATGAGGTTGATTTGAATCGCAACTGGGATTGTCGCTGGTCGGCAACTGCTTTCTTCCGGGATCAGGTGATTAGTGGGGAGTGCCCCTTTTTCGGAGCGGGAGACGCAGGTGTTACGGGATTTCCTGACGCAACCACAAATACAAGGGGTGGTGTTCTGGCACAGCGCGGCCGCGACGGTCATCCCTGGTGGCTGTGAAGAAACCCATCCCCCATCATTGGAACTGGCCGAGGTGTACCGCGCGGCCGCGAACTACCCCAACAACACCTCACTCGGTTATCCCATTACCGGCGACGCCAGCGATTATCTGGCCCAACAAGGCATTCCGGCCATCACTGTTGAACTGACCAACCACGAGGATACCGATGGCGGACAAAATATGAATGGGATGTTGGCCGTATTGCAATGGGCCGGAAACCAACAATAACAAATAGTAAATCGTAGGGGCGGGACAGGTGGGGCAGGATTAACAAGAGCGGGAAACCTCACTTCCCACCTGTCTCGCCCTCTTATGAGCGGTAATGGCAAGAGACATCAACTACGAAACCCAGCCCCTTTACCCCCTCACCTAACGGAGCGGCCTTAGCTACGATCCCAACAGCCCCGACGACCCGGATTACATCCTGCGCCTCATCAGGCAAGTTATCACCGTCAGCCTGGAGACGGTACAAATTGTGCAAAACCTACCGGGGTGGGAGTTGGTGTAAGGGTGAGTTAGCGAGTTTGCGAGTGGCGAGTTTGCGAGTGTAGGGGTGGGGCAACCGGGGCGAGCGCAGGCAAAACAGGGAACCTACCTTCCCGGTTGCCTCACCCCGGTTTCGAGTTGGCGCGTTGGCGAGTAGCAAGTTACGTGTTTGAAGTTTGAGGGCTTGAAGTTGGTTTGAATGGCAATCTAATAAACCGTTGTACAAAAAAAATCTGGTCTCGAATAATTAGAAGAAAAAAATGCGGATCGGGTTCCGCTCGCCCAGAGACCCGATCCGCCGACAACTTAGTTACTCACAGCATCAGTATCAGAAAAAGACACGACGAACTCGAATCCTAGCCCTCCAGGAAGCGCAACCCGGAATTTTACCCAGGGTTTTCGCCCATTCTTGCTCACTATACTTAGAACGAGAAGTACACTCACAAGTGTCAGGCCGCATACCAAAATGCTTAGGGCAGTTTCCATGTTTCTCCTTTAGTTTTAGCTGTGGACCAATTGCCACAAACATAGATTAGCCGTAATCAAAATTATGGGCAAAAAGTTGTTTTAACGCTTCAGCAAAGGGTTTTTTGCGGTGCATTACCTCAAAAAATAGTACCCCTTCGTGCCTGGCAAGGGGTGCGAGGTGTTGGTCAGAGAAGATGTGCCTGCCCCTTGCCAGGCACGGGCTAACGATTCCCCCTACCCCACAGGCCAAAACCGGCGTTGCGCCGGGCTTCGCGGCGCGTGTGCTGCTCGTGAATCTCAGCAATATGCCCCACCTTTTCGGCCATGCCCGCTTCCAACCACAGCTTGCCATTCTCGGCTGTAGCCAGTGAACCGGCTCCATACGCCCCCGTCGCCGTATCGTCATCCCAGGGCGGGTTGGCGATCAGGCTACCCCCTTCTATCCAATCCATGTAATAGTTAGCCGTGCTGATGAAATCCACCTCATCTACCGCCTTTTCCTGGTGGACGAGATCAGGCCGCAAATGCAGAATCATCGCCGTTTCCAGCTCCCCCGCATGACCCATACCGCCCCGTTGTGAACGGCGCGTGGTCTGGACAATAGGCGCGGCCGCGTCCCCTGATGTATGCAGCCAGGCCGTGGCACAAAAAATGCGGCGGTGTCGCTCCCCCGCATATTTGATCACGTTGACGAGGAAGGAGCAGTTGCCGCCATGCCCGCTCATCAGATAGAAACGATCAAACCCCCGTCCGGCCAACCCATCTACGACCGCCAGCCAGAAATCCTCGAAGGCGCGGCCGCGCACGTTCAACGTTCCGGCAAACGATTGGCGATGGGTAGAAACGCCATAGGGGAAGGTGGGCAGAGCGAAGGCTTGATCGGGGACGGTTGCGGCCGCGCCGTGGGCAATCGCCTCAATAATCAGGTTATCGGTGCTGAGGGGTAGATGGTAGCCATGCTGTTCCACATGACCGATAGAGATGAGAATCACCTTGCCCCGTTCGCTGTCCGAGGGTAGAGCCGGGGCCGGTTGGAATTGCGTGGCATGGGGCAGCGTGATCCGGTTAGGGCCGAGGTTGAGTTCCATGTCCTGCGGCGTCAACGCATAGACGCGACTGAAGCCATCTTCGCGCAGACTGTCGAGCAGGTTCAGCACCAATTGGGTGAGCACCGGCTCCGGCACAGCCAACCCACTGCCCCGCCAGCCAAAGGGAATGGGGGGGAGCAGGGCGATGCGTTGCGGCCGCGCTAACGCCTCAGCCACTTTATCCTGGTCATACCCGGTTCCCAGGGGAATCACCAGCGGCGTATCACGCGGCAAAGCGGCCACTTCGGGCCAGGTCAGTTCGTCATAGGGGAAGAAGGTAGTCATAGCAAGGGGATTATAACGATGGAAGCCTGGTTGGGTAGGGGCGGGACGACGCGGGTTCAATGCGGATGAGCGGCAAACGATTCTTCCGCGTCGTCTCGCCCTCTTACGCTTGTAGCTCGCAAGAGGGCGAGACAGGTCAGGTAGGTACGCCACGAAGTGTAACAGGGTTGCCCGCTTCACCTCATCCTGGCCCACCCCTGTCCTGCCCTATGAATGATCGTACAACCTGACGTGGTGCAGGAACCTCCCCGGAGCCGGAGCGCCGGTTTGCGGATTCTCAAATTCAGATGCTGCAATCGCTTTTCTTACGGTTCTAGTAGGTTAGAATAGGCGCAACCCCAGTTCAGGAGTTTGCCCATGCCAGAACAACAACAAAGTCTACGCCGGAAGCGGATGATACGCCTCATGACGGTGCTTCATTACGTCATGATTCCCCCCACTTATCTGCTGTTTGTGCCGGCGCTCTGGCTGGCGCGCCAATTGGGTATGGCGGTGAAGCTGCTGCAACAGCTTGGCCCCATGATGCGCAACACGATGCTGAAAGGGATGGTGGGGTATGAACCGCGGCCGCAAGATGTCTTTGTCTGTAGCTATTACAAAAGCGGCACCAACTGGACCATGCAAATTGCCCACCAGATTGCCACGAAGGGTCAGGGGGAGTTTGCGCATGTGCATGATGTCATCGCCTGGCCAGACAGTATGCCCGGTTATGCCATATCGCTGGATGAGGCCCCGATTGCGGCCGCGACCAACCTGCGTGTCGTCAAAACCCATCTCGCCTTCAACCACATCCCCTACTCCCCGCAGGCCCGTTACATCGCCGTGGTGCGTAGCCCCAAAGATGCGTTCGTCTCCGCCTATCATTTCAGCCGCGACACCATGTTTGGCCCGATGATGTTTAGCGTGCCCGATTTTCTGGCCTACTTCCTGGACGACACCTTTATCTTTGAGTCGTGGTGGCACTTTACCAACAGCTATTG
>JADJUV010000126.1 GCA_016716885.1 Candidatus Trichofilum aggregatum
GTGACAGGCCACAGCAAACTCAAAAAGATGGTTGTTGCCTCATTATTGAATACATCTATGGTGATTTTCTCTTTGGTATAGTAAAACTATACGATGACTGCGCTGAAAAATGAGTCCGGGGAGGGCGTCCGGCTAAAGCCTCGACTCCTGATTCATCTCGCTCCGGTAGAACCAAAAAGGTAAGGAATTTCATGAGTACGGATAGAAAAAAGGTTACTCCCCACGCCAAAGGGAGCCAATTATTGGCAGAGGAGCCACCTGGACCGGAGCCAGAAATATTACAGGAGCGGTTGGAGAAACAACTGGCCTTGTTAAAAGAGCAAATTGCCCAACGCAAAGCCACGGAAGAGGCTCTGCGCCGAGAAAGTGCGTTGGTGCGCTTGTTGCAAGAAGTAGCCGCGGCCGCGAACACAGCTGAATCTATCGCGCCGCGTTTCAATTTGCCCTGGACAAAATCTGCGCCTACACCAACTGGCCCATCGGGCACATCTACATGATCTCCCCCGATGGCCGTGAAATGGTCACCGGTAACCTCTACCATTGCCCCGATGAAAACCACCTCGGCCAGTTTCAATCTTATAGCCAACAATCCCGTTTTACCGTTTCCCATAGCTGGATAGGGCAGGTTTTTCGTCTGCGTTCCCCCCATTGGAGCGTCAACCTGGAAGGGGAACTGGAGTTCCCGTACAGACAAACAATAACCGGGTTGGGTATGCGCTCAGGCTTTGCCTTCCCCGTCCTCATCAATACCGAAGTAGTCGCCGTCCTGGAATTTTTCTCGTCTGACAACACCGAGCCAAATGACGAACTGGTCCAGGCCATGGCTTACATTGGCACCCAATTGGGACGTGTTATGGAACGCGTGCGCGCCAAACAAACCCTCCAGGAAAGCCAAACCCTCCTGGCCGCAGCGGAACGGCTGGCCCAGTTGGGCAGTTGGGAATGGGACGTCATCCACGACAAAGTTACCTGGTCTGATGAGCTATATCGCATTTACGGCCTAGACCCACACACCTTCGACGCGTCCTACAAAGCCTTTCTCATATTAGTTCACCCTGATGATCGGGATTATGTCGATTCAATCATTCAGCACGCTCATCAAAACAAACAGTCCTTTAGCTATTACCACCGCATTATCCGCCCCAATAATGAGGTACGTACGTTGTTTGCCCAAGGGCAGCCCATCCTCAATGAAGCGGGCGAACTAAGTAAGATGATTGGCACTGGTCAGGATGTCACCAACCAAAAAAAGGTAGAAACTCGGCTGGCTCATCAAACCCAACAGCTAACGGCGCTAAACCAGATGGGCCAAATGGTCACGGCTACCTTCGATCTCAATCTCATTTTTGACCGGGTATTAGCCGAATTACGCCCATTATTGGGGGCCGATGGTATTTTTATTTTGCTGCAAGAGGGGGATGAACTTGTGTTTGCGGCCGCGAATGGTTTAGGAGCCGAAACGGTGCAAGGTCAACGCGTACCCATCGGCGCCGGGGTGGCCGCAGAAGTCCTCCAAACAGGTCAGGCCCGCGCCGTTTTTGATGAAGAAGTGAGCCGTCGCGTTCTCACCCCTCTTGTTAAAAGTATCGGTTTTGCACCCCAGGCGCTTCTGGTAGCTCCATTACAATTACAAGGCACCCTGATCGGTGTAATGGAAGCCATCCATCAGCAGACAGACGGGTTTAATGAGGACGTGTTGCCATTATTGACCGCGGCCGCGGCCTGGACAGCCGTCGCCATTGGCAACGCCCACCTTTTTGAAGCCCAACAATACGCCCGCCAGACAGCCGAAAGTCTCCGCAATGCTAACCTCAAACTCACCCAAACATTGGAGCTAAACAAAATCGTCGAGACCTTGCTGGACAATCTCGACGACCTGATCAACAGTGATCAAAGCTGTGTTTTGTTCCCTGAAGGTCATCAGTTACGCATTTCCAGCGCCCGTGGAGCCTGGGCACATCACCAAGACGATCTCATCGAGGTAAATGGGGTTCCTTCCCTGGAAGAAATTTGTGAGCAAAAACACAGTCTCCTCATTCCTGACACGGCCGCCATTAAGAATTGGTCAATGCCTCTGGGTAATGGTGTGCTCTCACGAAGTTGGTTGGGGGTTCCTCTGTTAGCCGGGGAGCAAGTTCTTGGCCTGTATATTGCCGGGAAACAGCAAGCCAACACCTTCAACGAACGACATCGCCTCATGGCGGAAGCGCTGATAGGCCAGGCGTCCATTGCCGTACAAAATGCCCGTCTATATGAAGAAGTGCTCGTGAGCCGGCAACGGATGTACCGTCTGAACCAAAAGGTCATCTCCGCTCAAGAAGATGAACGGCGGCGCGTTTCCCGAGAGCTGCATGACGAAGCCGGTCAGGCCCTCACAGCCTTAAAGATCAGCCTGAATTTGATCCGTTATAGTTTGCCAGATGATGCAAAAGCGATACGTGACCAAATCATGGAGGCCGCCGATCTGACCAACATGACCATGGAACAGATACGTTTACTGGCTCATGCGTTGCGGCCGCCTGTTTTAGATACGTTCGGCCTAAATGCCTCGCTTGAGGGTCTTTGTACTGATTTCGGCTACCGCACCCAACTCCGCATTGAGTACCAAGGCACAGATTTGCCCACCTTACCCGATCCTGTATCCATCTCTTTTTATCGTTTCTTGCAAGAAGCCTTGACCAACATCGCCAAACACGCCAATGCTGGTCACATCAAAGCGATACTCACCTACACGGCCCTTTCGCATCGCGTCTGTTTGTCCGTTACCGATGACGGGGACGGCTTTGCCCAGACAAAAGGCACGTCCTTAATCCATACCAACGCCGGTCTAGGGCTGACAGGTATGCAAGAACGGTTTGAACTGCTGGGTGGGCAGGTCAACATAGAATCTGTGCCCGGGAAGGGTGCGAGTGTTACCGCTTGCGTCCCCCTCTCCTCGTTTCGGGAAACCTAAAAAACGAGCGTTTGGCGTTTTTTGAACTTACCCCTATCCCCAGATGCCGACCCGTTCGCATCTGAGGATGCTCACTCCTCCCCTTCAAGTCACGTAACAAGGTATTTACGCCTACCCTCAAACTTATCAAGAAATTCTGTTTAAGGGCCGTTTTTCGCGGGCTAACGCCCACGAAAAACGGCCCAAATTGATCTTCCCCCTTTTCCACCGGGATCCGTTAGGGGGATGGGTTGATTTTGAAGAAGCGTAGGCAATCGCCCTACTTTTCTACGTCACTTTCACATTAGGGAAATTCAAAACTTGTATAATACGATTTTGTATAATAACAATCTCTGTTTCACCATAATTCATACGAAACAGACGCCAATTCAGCACGATTATGCGAAGTGTAGCGATGACGAGAGCCTCTGGGCGGGTAACAATGTACGGCCTGCTCTTTACTGGCCTGGTATTGGCCCGCCTTTTGGTAGCCACTGCAGCCTGGCAAGGCAATGTTACCCGGCATACGGTAGGCGAGTTCGCGGCCGCGCTGCTAGCGCTCTTCGTCGGTTTACTGGCCCTCGTTCGTTTTTACACCCGGCACGACAAAGTCTTCCTCTTCATTGGCACCGGGTTTGTGGGGGCAGGGCTTCTCGATTTTTATCACGCCCTGGTGGTCAACCCCTTTCTTACCACCATGTTCCCCAGCTTGACCTTCACCGCACGCTGGGTATGGAACGCTTCACCTACCTTCCTATCCATTCTCATCTTTGGTAGCTGGTTAACCTGGCGGCGGGAAGTCGAAACGGGTTGGTATGGGCGCATGAACGGCTCACGCCTCTTTGTGTTATTCGCCAGCCTGACGGTTGTCAACGTACTCCTCTTCATTCTGGTGCCGTTTACTGTCAACGTAGCGCCTACCATTTTGGGGCGGATTGAATTAATCATCTCCACGACCTTTTATTTGTGGGCCTTGGTCAGCTATCTGGCCAAAGGACATTGGCAACATGACCCATTTGAACATTGGTTGATCCTGGCTCTGTTACTGGCCTTCTTGAGTCAGGCATTTTTCCTTTTTTACTCAGCGCAACCGTTTGATGCTTACTTTGAGCTGGCCCTCTGGTTCAAATTAACAAGTTACCTTTTTGTGTTGGCCGGATTGATAGCCAGCATCATCACCATTTACCTGCGCGCCGCCCAAAGCACAACCGAATTACAGCAAGCCAATCAATTTTTACAACGTGAGATCGCGGAGCGACAGCGGGCCGAGGCCGCCGAGTACACACAGCGCCAGGAGCGCAATCAGTTGTATGAAGCGCTGCAACAGCGGGTGGCCGAGATGGTAACGCTGCATGAGATTAGCCAGGTGGTGATTTCGTCGTTGGATTTAGCCACTATTTTGACCCTGGTAACGGCCCAGGTCACACAATTGCTCAAGGTAGCGGCCACCTCGGTGGTTTTGGTTGATCGGGCGGCCAATGAGGTGTGGTTCGCGGCCGCGTCCGGTGAAGCCTCTGAGTTTGTACTGGGCAAGCGGCTACCGCTGGGGCAAGGCATTGTTGGCTGGGTAGCCCTACATGGACAACCCTTACTCGTGGGTAATGCCAAAACCGATCAACGCCACTTCGCTGGATTCGATCAGGACAGCCAGTTCTCGGCCCAATCGGTACTCTGTGTCCCCCTCAAACTGAAGGGTAAAACCTTGGGCGCCATCGAGGCCATGAATAAAGCCAGTGGGCCGTTTGATGACCATGATTTGCGCTTACTCACCTTGCTGACTGGCCCCGCGGCCGCGGCCATCGGCAACGCCCAACTGTACGAGCAAGCCCGCCAGGAAATCAACGAACGGCATCAGGCCGAATCCGCTCTGGTGGCCGAACGATCACTCCTGGCCCGCCGCGTCGCCGAGCGCACCGCCGACCTTAGCTCCGCCAATGCCGAACTGGCCCGCGCCGCCCGCCTAAAGGATGAATTTCTGGCTAACATGAGCCATGAACTACGAACCCCGCTCAACACCATTCTAGGCATGTCCGAAGCCTTGCAGGAAGAAGTGTACGGTGAATTGAACCTCAAACAGTTGCAATCGCTTCATAGCATTGAAGAAAGTGGTCGCCATCTGCTCACCCTTATCAACGACATTCTGGATTTGTCTAAAATCGAAGTGGGCAAACTAACCCTGGAAATGGGGCCTATATCCGTGTCCGACCTATGCCAGGCCAGTCTACGCCTCGTGCAGCAAGCCGCGCACAAAAAGCAGTTGCAGATAGAGCAAACGTTAGACTCCACGGTACCCATTTTGGAAGGGGATGAACGGCGGTTAAAGCAGATTTTGGTTAACCTGCTGAGTAATGCGGTGAAGTTTACGCCCCCTGGCGGCCGCATCGGTCTGGAGGTGCAAACCAACCCGGACCAAAGCCGGGTGGAGTTTACTGTGTGGGATACGGGCATTGGCATCGCGGCCGCGGACATGCCACGGCTTTTTCAACCTTTTGTGCAGTTAGATAGTAGTCTGGCCCGCGAATACAGTGGTACCGGCCTGGGGCTATCGTTGGTCTACCGCATGACCCGGTTACATCAGGGCAGTGTGTCGCTCCAAAGTGAACCGGGGCAGGGTAGCCGGTTTACGGTCTCGCTCCCTTGGGATAATGATTGGGTGATGATGGGTGGCGACGCGGCCGCGGCCCAGCCCCCCATTCCTGTCCCTACGGCCCCTTTATCCGCCACCATCCTGTTGGCCGAAGATAACGAAACCAATATCCAGACGTATGCCAACTATCTCAGCGCCAAAGGGTATCAAGTCATTATCGCGCGCAACGGTCAAGAAGTACTGGACAGCGTCCCCATCTGTCAGCCTGACATCATTCTGATGGATATCCAGATGCCCCATACCGACGGCTTGCAGGTCATTCAACGCCTGCGCCAGAGTACCGTTACGGCAACCTTGCCCATTATCGCACTCACCGCCCTGGCTATGCCCGGCGACCGCGAACGTTGCCTGACCGCTGGCGCCAATGAGTACCTCAGCAAACCTGTCGCCCTGAAACAGTTAATCACCACCATAGAAATGTTGCGGCAGAAGGTAAGGAACAACGATTAAATAACTTGCGGAACTGAGCGTGTCCGGAATCGAGGCTTTAGCCGGTCAACGTTGGCCCGCTAAAGTGTCTACTCCGAAGCGCATAGCCTTGTTTCTGCTCTCATTAACCCATGACTCACCTACCACGTATCCTTATTGTTGACGACGATAACACCGCCCGGCAAACGGTCGAAATGTTACTGCTGCGTCAGGGATATGATTTGCACTTCGCCACCAATGGGCGAGAAGCCCTGGCCTTCCTGGAAACCCTGGTCCCGGATGTCATTTTGTTGGATGTGATGATGCCGGGCATGGATGGTTTTGCCGTCTGTCAACAGCTCAAAACGCATCCTATCTGGCAACACGTTCCCGTGGTTATGGTTACCGCCCTGGACAGCAAAGAGGATATGGTCCGGGCGTTGGATGCCGGAGCTGACGATTTTATTAACAAACCGGTGAATGGCCTGGAGCTTCGGGCACGGGTTCGTTCGATGTTACGCATTAAACAACGGCATGATGAGCTGCAAAGCACACTGCAACTGCGCGAAGACCTGAGCAACATGATCATGCACGACATCCGCAACCCGTTAACGACGATGAATGTTTATTGTGATTTGTTAGCGCCCCTGATTCCTACAGCGGGAACCGACGCGTTTCAGACCATTATTGCTCAGGTGAATCGGCTCAGTTCGTATGTCACTGACCTGCTGATGATGGCCAAGATGGAGCGTGGTCAACTGGTTTTACAGACCACCCCGGTGGATATAAATGAATCGGTTCGGCTGGTGTATGAGAATTATGCGCCGTTGGCCGAGCAGAAAGGGATTCGCCTACAAGTGGATGTGCCGCCGGAGTCGCCAATGATGGTAATGGATGCTCACTTGTGGCAGAGAGTGTTGGACAACCTGATGATGAATGCGCTCAAGTTTTCGCGGACAGGGGGCAAGGTGGTTTTGCAGGTAACGCGGCCGCGGCCCAACCATATCCGCCTTGATCTCAGCGACGAAGGGCCAGGCATCCTCCCGGAACATCGGGAGATCATTTTTGACAAGTTCCGCATCGTGGCGACGGGGCGGCGTGACGTGCAACAAGTCGGGCTGGGTCTGGCTTTTTGCCGGATGGTGGTAGAAGCCCATCGCGGCCGCATTTATACAACCGCCAACCCACCCCAAGGGGCCATCTTTACGGTGGAGTTCCCCATGAGCGAGGAGATAGATGAAGATTAAGGGGGACTTTGGGAACTCAGAGGAACTCTGGGAACTCAGAGGAACTCGCCACCCTGCCACCCTGCCACCCTGCCACTTTGCCACCCTGCCCCTTTGCCACCCTGCCCCTTATCCCCACAGGAGTTCCCCAATGAACCCTACCCGTATTTTGCTCGTAGATGACGACCATGAACTGGTACGTAGCCTGCGGGCCAGCCTTATTCAGGAAGGCTACGAGATCAGCACCGCCCCCAACGGCCTCGAAGGTCTACAGACTGCGCACCACACCCAGCCCGACCTCATCGTTTTGGATGTCAATATGCCCTGGATGGACGGCCTGGAACTTTGCCGCCGGTTGCGTCTGGATGCGGATGCTCATTTGCGTCAGATACCCATTATCTTCCTCACCGCTCGTGATAGCCTGGATGAACGAGTAGCCGGACTAGACGAGGGGGCGGACGATTATCTCACCAAACCATTCCAGGCTAAAGAACTCAAAGCCCGTATCCGGGCCATCTTGCGGCGGCGAGACCACCCCGTGGAAGAACCGCATACGCAACTGGCCGTTGGCCCCTTCACGCTGCATTTGCAAGCCTGTTGGGTGCGTTATCAAGACGGCCCACCCACCCAGCTTACACCGGCCGAGTTTGATCTCCTCTATTACTTGATGTCCCATCCTAACCGCCCCTTTTTCCAGCCAGGAGCTACTAGAAGAAGTATGGTCGTATGCACCAGGCACAGCCGATCCCAGCCTCACCCGCTGGCACATCAAAAATCTGCGCCTCAAGATCGAACCTGACCCCCAGCACCCGGCATTCCTGCGTACCGTAGGGCGCATGGGCTACATGTTGGCCGATTCCTAACTATAAAGTTTTTGTTTGTAGTGACCGCTTTAGCGGGCTAACACAAGCCCGCTAAAGCGGTCACTACGAACCAAGACCCCAAATGATTATTTGAAAAGCTATCGCTCATTGAGGGTAATGCAATCTTCAGATATGGAACGACTCTACATTGTTCAAAATTGTTTACGAGGGAACCACCAGGATACAAGCCCTCACGTTGTCCTCACGCAAGACTCGCACAAAGCATACGCTCCGCAAGCAAAATTGGTTGTAAAGTAAGTACATAACGCAACGGGAAAGATTTGAAACAGCAATCAAACAAATCGGACCCCGAGCAAAATTGTGTACAACCTAAGACTTGCTATAAGGAGCAAAAAATGAACGGTAACAAATTTTTCCATAATCTGCATCGGGATGAAGCGGGTATCACCGCTCTGGAAACAGCCATCATCTTGATCGCCTTTATCGTCGTCGCTTCAGTATTCGCCTTCACCATTCTGTCGGCTGGTACATTTTCAACGGAACGAGGCAAAGAAGCGGTATACGCTGGTTTGGCCGAAGTGCAATCTTCGATGGAAGTCAAAGGTTCGCTCATCGCTACAGCGAGTGTCACCGGCACAGCCCTGGCTGAACTGGACGAAATTGTTTTCACGATTGGCAACGTGGTTGGTGGTGAACCGATAGATTTGAACACAACCGCCCCGGTTATGGTTATCAACTATGTAGATTCGACCCAATTTGATAATGACATGACCTGGACGACCAATTGGATCGTTACCAACGATGGTGACGAATTACTGGACAAAGGGGAATTGGTCGAAATCACAGTAGACGTCGCGAGTTTAACCAATGCCCTGGGCATCAACACTGCCTTCTCTCTGGAAATGAAACCCCCCAAGGGTGCGGCCTTGACCATCCAACGTACGACCCCGGCTTACTTCGATGCAGTGATGGACTTCCATTAATCAGCAACTCGACAAGACGCAATAACTAATTTGGCCGGGCTAATCAGCCCGGCCAAACTGCCGTTTACGGAAGAAGTTGTTGGTGTACTAGTTACTTGAGTTTGGCGTTTCTTGTTTTGCCTCTGGAGACTAAGTAATCGTTCGTGAATAAGTTCGCTAGATTGCGGCAGTCTTAAAGACTGCCGCAATCTAGAAACCGCTAAGTTAATTACGAACGCTCACTAAGCGATTAAGAGAATGAGAGATTGTCGGGATTTTCCCAGTAGGTTTGTAATGGCGGTTTACAAATACAGTATCGAGGGTAACCAGGTGAACTTCGAGTGGTGTGTCACCTCCTAATAACAGCATTCATGCGGAAAACTTCCATAGTCGTTCAGAAGTGGCCCGCTAAAGCGGTGACTACGAATCAAGACGCCAAATGATTATCTGAATAATCTAGGAACGACAAAGAGAGGGTACTGTGGACATGGAACAAAGGGTTAAGACGTTGGAGCAGGAGATGAAAATCTTGAAGAACCAGATTCAGAAAACGCTTCTGGATGTTCAGGAACAGGTTTTGCTCCGTCACCACCCATCCCTGAGATCGGCTGAGGGAAACGGGAATGGAAATGGGCACGCGGCCGCAACCAATAAGCTGGCTGACATAAATTATCAGGATTATCCCCCTACGCCCGCCCCAACTCCTCTGGTACGTCAGGTTTCATTGGCTGATTTACGGTCTGCGGCCGCACCAGCCAACACTGCCCCCTTAACCACAGGCCCAGACAACTTTGCCGCCCTGGCGACCTGGGTAGCGGAGAGTGTGAGTCAGGTAGGCGCTGAACGGACACGCAAGATTTTAGCCCTGCGCGCGGCCGCGAGCGGCATTCCCCCTCACATCCACGATACCCTCAACGAACTCATCACTCTATACAATGACGACGAGGAATTGCACCAGGGAGCAGACATGCTCCAGCAACTTAACCAACTCCTCGACAGCGAACGAAGCCCGGTCAGGTAGCAGTTCAGCATTTCAGCATTTCAGCAGTTCAGCACTCAGCACTCAGCACTCAGCACTCAGCACTCAGCACTCAGCACTATTTTCCCAGGAGCTAGATTATGGACAAAGCTATTATGACGACGATGCTCATTGTCATTAGTACGGTGATGGGTGTTTTGTTGTTTAACGCGGCTTACCCGGCCATCATCGAAAGCAATGATGCCATGGCCAGTATGACCAATCATGCCAACGAGCAACTTCTCAGCCAGATTAGCATCATCCATGTGGCTAGTGAGCTGGATAGCGATGGTTGGTGGCAGGATGGCAACAACAATGGCACATTCGATGTTTTTATCTGGGTGAAAAATGTCGGTTCGGTGCGGATGATAGCCCTGGAGCAGATTGACCTGTTTTTGGGCCGGAAGGAAATTTTAGCCGGATACCCCATGTGGACGCGGCCGCGGGCTACCCTTACTGGTCGTGGCAATTAGAAAACGCGGCCGCGTGGACACCCACTGCCACCCTCAAAATCACACTCCAATACAGCGCACCCCTGGCTTCCGGTCGTTACCTCATCAAACTCACCACCCCCAACGGCACCAGCGATGACTATATTTTTAGTCAATAACCCGGCATTGGCGAAAATTAACAGGACCTCTGGAAATCTCTTAGTCTCTTAGTCTCCAAACGTGAGCTTTGAAAACGCCAAACTCCCATCTGTAAATCGGGCCTAACACACACCAAATTACAAACCAAAAGCCCGACCGCACCGCTTAACTGACTATGGAAAACATCCTGACCACCTTTATCATCATCGCCCTGATTCTCTTTGCCGTTCTGACGACCTTTCACGGCTATATGCAGGCGCAAGAAACGTTGCGCGTGGGCTGGCAAGAAGTGCAAACCCGCATGGGCGACCAGATACACACCGATCTGACGCCACTCACGGCTGTTACCCAAAGTTCAGGGGCCATTGTAGAGCTTGTCCTACGCAATGATGGCGACACTCGCCTGCTGGATTTCCATACCTGGGATGTCATCGTGCAATATTACACCGCCCCCGGTGACTACAAAGTTGAGTGGATCACACCTATAACCGGTGAACCAGCCAAGGGGGAATGGAGTGTGATTGGCCTGTACAGCGACGCGGCCGCGGCCGCGCCTGAGTTCTATGAACCGGGCATTTTAAACCCCGGCGAAGAAATATTAATCCGGTTGCGCCTTCTGCCCCCGGTTGGTCCTAACACCACTAACCTGGTCAACATTACCACCCACAATGGCGTAGGCACCTCCATACAATTTAGCCGGTAAAGAAATGGGCGTAAAAAGGAAACAAATGTCACCCCAAATCCTGGTTATTGATGATGACACAATTATTGTCAGCCTTCTGAGCCACAGATACTACAACGGCACGGCTACGCTGTTCACGCCGCCTACGACGGCGAACTGGGCGTACACTGGCCCGCCACCCTCCAACCCTCTCTCATCATTTTGGACATCATGATGCCCGGATTAAATGGGTATGAGATGTGCGAGCAGCTCAAAAGGCCGACCCGGCCACAGCCAATATTACGGTGCTCATGTTGACCGCCAAAGGACAAGTAGACTGAACGCACCCCAAAGGCCAGGTAGGCGTAACCGAACAAATGCGTGGTTTTGCCGTCGGCGCGGCTGATTTTGTCTCTAAGCCGGTGCAGGCCGCCCTTTTGCTCAAACGGGTAGAGACGTTGCTCTGG
>JADJUV010000127.1 GCA_016716885.1 Candidatus Trichofilum aggregatum
GTTTAGAAACCAGGTTTTCCTATCACTATGTTTACAAAGTAGTTTTACCGCAGAGACGCAGAGTTCGCAGAGGAAAAGATATAGTGAGAAAATCTCTGCGTTCTTCGCGTCTGCGGTTTGTTTTCTCTGGTAGCAGTAAAAAATGCAAAGATAGTGCCCCATGACCCTCACTTCATTTAATCAGGAAATCAACAGCCACTGGGCCAGCCATTTTCATTGCCCGGTGGCGATGTTGCAACAGGCAGGAACCACCCTCTTGCCGGAAGATAAATACGCCGGGGATAAGGTTTTGGCGCTCTGGCATATTGGTACTCATACCTTTGTCCAATATGATCCCGCCTACACTCAGGCCCTGGAACAGGTCGTCAAGGCGTTGCCCGCGGATACATCCTTGCGTGGAGATGATGTGCAACAAATGTGGGGTTCAGCAGCGATCAAATCCCGCGACATCGGTCTGGTGCATTATCTGTACCCGCCGGATTTACCCCCGTATCAACCGTCGCCCCCGTTTGTTCTACGTCCGTTGACGCTGGCAGATGCCGGGTTGATGCAGGCGTTGCACCAGGCCAATACGCCTGAAGATGTGGATGAGGGGTATGTGGAAGTAGACCACGAGGTTGTTTTTGGCTGTTTGGTGGAGGGGGAGTTGGTCGCGGCCGCGAGCGGTTATCAACGCACCGGTTTCATAGACATCGGCGTTCTGACCCATCCCGGATACCGTCGCCACGGTTTAGGTAAGGCAGTCGTGGGGGCGTTGTGTAGCTGGTCTATTGAACACGGTTTTATCCCCCAATACCGCTGTAACCAACAAAACACCGCCTCTCACGGCGTGGCCAAATCACTTTGTTTTCGATACTACTTCCATTCTGAAAGCATCTGGCTCACATAAGCGGGCATCTAAAAACAATGTCCCGGTTTAGACCTGACAGGTTTTCGGAAACCTGTCAGGTCTGAGTTAGTCCGCCCGCCGGTCGAACCGGCGGGCTAAACATACCAAGCCCTACGGGCTAAAACGTCAGGCCAACGGCTTTTGTACCCATAGCCCGACCCGTTTTACGGCCAGGCGGTCTGGACAGATAAACGAATCCAACTGAATGTTTACCAAATCATGATGAAACGACTCATTCGCCAGTACGAAGAGAAAGATTTAGACGATGTTTTAACGGCCTGGGAAAGCGCATCCAGCGTTGCCCATCCTTTTTTGAGCCAGGAATTTATGCAACAAGAACGCCTCAATATTCCTGAACTTTATCTGCCCCAGGCCGAAACATGGGTTTTGGAACAAGATGGGCAGGTGATTGGTTTCATTTCTTTGCTTAGCCATGAAGTGGGAGCGATCTTTGTTAAGCCGGAGTTTCATAACTCTGGGGCGGGACGTGCTTTGATGGATCAGGTCCAAAGCTTACGTGGGGATCTGGAAGTGGAAGTGTTCAAAGCTAATATGATTGGGCGGAACTTTTATGAGCGTTATGGTTTTGAGCCACTGGCAGAGAAGATTCACGAAGAAACCGGCCATGTCCTGCTTCGGCTCAGGTTCCGGGCCGTTGAACGAGATGAAATATGAGGGAGAAAAGAGTTTGTCCCCTCTCCCCACTTGTAGTTTAAAAAAATAGTCAGGTAACCCGGTTTCCCCCACCCCTAACCCCGCCCCCAGGGGCGGGGAACTTTCTAAAGTGCCGGTTTTCGAGCGCGCCGACGCGCTCGAAAACCGGCACTCCTGCCTGGTATTTCCCCCTTCCCAGCGGGAAGGGGGTAGGGGGATGGGAGAATCCACTCATTACCCGATTAAAAATTTAATCAACAACCGGGGAGAGGGTTAGGGGCTGTATAGATACGAATTATGGCGATAATTATGTTCGTGCTAGACTTGCGGCATGTGGCTTAGAGGCAAAGGGTGGCTTATCGTCTGGTTGGTTTTTCTCGTGAGTTGTGGGCCAACCATTCCACCTTCACCCGTACAACCCTCACCAACCCCCTTGGCCCTGCCCGCGGCCGCGACCCCTTCACCTCAACCCACCGCCACCGAACCGGCCCCGCCCGCGACCCCTTCACCCAGCCCCATCATTCCCACCGTAGCCAGCCTGCCCCCCAAAACTGACAACTTAGCCAACCGTGCCTGGCAGATGGGTCTCGGCAATACGGGCCTCTGGCAGTATGAAACCAACAGCTTCATCCATCCCCGCGCCCTGGAAATTGTCGGTGAGATGGCCTATTTGTTGGATAGCGGCCGCGTACTCCGCCTTGATCTGCGCCAGCCCCTGGCCCCACAGGTCATTTTGCAACCAGGGATGGTGATAGACAACGTGCCAGTGTTGGAGCCATTTGATCTGACCAGTGATGAGGGCACCCTTTTTGTGCTGGACCGGGCCGGAGATGTATACCGTTATGATAGTTTGGCTGAATCGTGGCAATTGGATCGGTATGATCGGGCGGTGCGAGATGTTTCATCCCACTATTACGTCGCGCTTGCGGCCGCAGCGGGAACCCGCTTCCTGCTGGAAACCAGCTATAAATTTGTCCAGGCCTATACGGTTCAGGGTGATACGTATGCCTGGCTGACCGGCAGCTCGCAAGAGGTAGATATGGGGGTGAGCGATGGGTTTGCTTATGTGTTGACCCAAGGGGCTGACCAGGTGGGGCAGGTGATGAAGGTGGATGCGGCCCAGCGGGTGCAGGTGGAATGGCAGATAACGGGGGAACTAACGCGGCCGCGGCAACTCCACGTTACTTCCACCAGCCTCATCATCCTCGATCAGGCCGGTTATCGCCTACAAGCCTTTGACCCGGCTACCGGGGTTTTACAACGTCACTGGCGCTTCACCCAACCCATAAGCACCTTTTGGTCGCATGGTGAGCGGCTGATTTTGGCCGAGCGTGATACGCTCTACTTTGTGGGCCAACCAGATTTACTGGCAACCATTAGCGGCGGCGACCTTTTAGCTACCGGTCAGCCTCAGGACCCCCATAACCTCACCAGTTTGCAGGGATTATTTTTGCCCATTGCCAATACGACTATGGCCGGGCGTGAATTCCAGTTACCTGGCGCGCCGCGCCATTATCGTCTGGGCGTTCACGAAGGTATGGATTTCTACAAAGCCATGGGTACACCCGTTCAAGCTGTGGCTGCGGGCATCATCATCCGGGCTGATCAGGCTTATGTGGAAGCGACCGAACGCCAGTTTGGCCTGATGCGTGACAGTGTGTTCCTGGCCGGTTATACCCCGCCGGATGCGCTCGATTTTTATCGCGGCCGCCAAATCTGGCTCCAACTCGATAACGGCTGGGTGGCTCATTATGCTCATCTCAGTGCCATAGCACCTGGCCTGGAAGTGGGTAATCGGGTAACTGCCGGGCAGGTATTGGGCAATGTGGGCAACAGTGGCTCGCCCATCACCCAACAAGACCCGGCGGCTGATGTGCATTTACATTTTGAACTATGGTTGGGCGACCGTTATTTGGGTCAGTTCCTTCATCCTATTGAAATCCAAGAATGGCTAAGCATAATTTTTAGGGAATAATAGACGCTTCGAGTTACGAGTAAGCAGGCGATCAGGTCAGTCTTGTAACCTCTGGTTCCCGCACTCTGCCACCCTTCACATTTAACTTTCAGGACACCACCTATGCCCTCTCCCGGTGACGAACCGAGTAGTAGCCTTCAAACTGCCTTTCGCCAAATTGTGCGCGATATTGTGGAAATCCTCGATTATACGGGAGCCATGATTGCCACCTATGAGCCGGATCATTCCCTGCCGATGCGGGCGTTTTATGTCAACCCGGCGGTGGCTTCTACGGCCCAAATCCGGGAATGGGAGTTAGCAGTTTCGCAACTGATGCAACGCTCCGTTAGCATCATGGAGCCAGACCCTGACTTTGCCCGTGTTTTTGTCAACGCCAATGAACATCGGGCCAATCTCAGCGTCAAGGCCGCCTTAAACCGTGAGCCTGTCGTCACGGATGATTTATACACCTTGTTTGGCCCTATTTTGCCCCCCGTTACTGAATCTATTGTCAACCGACTCATTCAGCCTTTTGTCGGCGTGAAACAGATTGTGGCCGTGCCCTTTTTTATAGAAATCCCCGGCCAGGAGTCGGAAATTGTAGGCAATTTGTTTGCCGGGAAAGGGGAAACGATTACAGCGCAGGATATCCGCATTTTGAGTGCGTTTGGGCGACAGGCCGCGGCCGCGGTGGAGTTAGAGCGTCATCGCCAGCGTGTACTCCAGGTTGCCCACCATCTCACCATCCAGATGCAAGCCCGCATTCACCACGAAGAAGAGGTGCTCAGCCAGATTGTCGAAGGTATTGTTACCGGGCTGGGTTATGTCGGGGCTATGGTCTCCACCTACGAAGCAGATGGCTCGTTACCTTTACGAGCCGCCTACGTATCTCCCCAGATAGTAACGGAAGAACAGATACGAGCCTGGGAAGAGCGCATCTCCCAACTTATGGGGCGCTCGGTTAGCATTCTCAACCCTGATCCTTCTTTTGCCCGGGTCTTTGTCCATGAGGCCAAGTACCAGAACAATTTGAGTGTGAAAGCGGTGCGGCACGGTCATCCGGTAACGAGCGACCAACTCTTTACCCTGTTTACACCGGTGTTGCCTATGATTGCCCGGCCCATCATTAACCATGTGGTGCAGCCCGCCCTGGGCATCAAACAACTGGTCGCTGTGCCCTTTTATCTGGAAGTGGATAAGGGGAAATGGGAGATTATTGGCAATTTATTCGCGGCTACGGATAAAAGCGGGGGGTTTAGTAGCGAGGAAATTGAACTCCTTCAGGCGTTTGGTCGGCAAGCGGCCGCGACCATTAACAACGCCCGTATTTACCGCCGCATCCGTGAACAGCAAGAAGTGGCGACTGTCTTTGGCAAAATGGCCTTTAGCGCCTCCGCCGCCGTGCATGAGCTACGCAATCGCGTAGGCTCCGTACGCATGCACTTGTACCTCATGCAGCAGTTCCGCGAACTGAGCGGGCAACAGCAAGACGACATTTTGCAGATTAACCACGATCTGTCCCTACAACTGAATGATACGTTGCGCTTATTAGATCGTTTGCATGAACCCTGGCAAACGGCTGATGAGACGGCTACCGAAGTCCTGGCATGTCTGCAAGAAGCGTTGCGAAAAATCAGCACCCATGTCGCCGCTTACCAGATTGATCTACAGCAGGAATTTGCCGATGGGTTGCCCGCCGTGTACACCATACCGGTTATGTTAACTGAAGCGTTCAAAATCATGCTAGATAACAGTGTGGACGCCATCATTGAGGCCAAACGACCCGGCAAATTACTGGTGAAGGTTTACCCCGATGGCCTTTTCATTCATGTCGTGATTCAAGACAATGGCATAGGTATTCGGTCTGAGAACTTGCCCCATATTTTTGCCATGAAATGGTCAACCAAGACCCGGGGGATGGGGTTTGGCCTATTTTGGGCCAGAGATTACATTGATGGGTTAGGCGGCCACATCGAAGTCCAGAGCCAATGGGAGCAAGGTACGATTTTTCATGTCCTGTTACCCGTGACAACCACCTGAGCCAACGGTTTATAAAAGTTAAGAAATTAAACCAGTAATACTCGCCGTGTCATGCTGAGAGTATCCACGGGCGATGTCCGTTCAATGAGGCCATGACATTTGCTTGTCATTCCGAACGGAGTCTTCGGAGTGAGGAATCTTTCCCGGCTAACCAAGATTCTGGGGATTCGGACACTGGGGGTCCTGTCATGAGTAGGTCCCCCGAAGCATCCATTCGCTTCAAATGACCAAGGCGTTGGGATTCTTCGCTCCGAAGACTTCGCACACTTCTTGGCATACCTACAGAACAACAATTCAGCTAAAGACACTGTAAAGATGTATTGGTATTTGCGGGCACGCTGAGAACTTACGCTATGAAACCAAGACGAATTGAACTGGAAACTGGTCTAGATGTTGGCACGGTTAATGCTTATTTTTTCCCCACGCCGGAGCCAGTGCTCATAGATACAGGCATCAAATCGGATCAAGGTTATCAAACCCTTGTTAATGTCCTGGCCGAGTACGGACTAACAATAGCCGATTTGAGCCGGGTCATTATCACTCACCCACATGTGGATCATTGTGGTCTGGCTGGGCGCATCGCTGCCGAATCGGAGGCCACGGTTTGGATTTATGAGATGGGACAGCCGTGGCTTGTTGATTTTCCTCGTCTGTGGGAAGAGCGCACTGGCTTTTACCGTGACCATTTTTTGCGCAAATTGGGTTTGCCGCCTCTGGCAGAACAGCTCATTGTGGGTTATATGACCCACATCGTGCAACAAACAGACTCTATACCCGTGGAACGATTGGTTTCTTTTGGTCTGGATGCGCCCCTTCATTTGGGGGGTCAAGAATGGCAGGTGTTGCACACGCCGGGTCATGCCAGCATGATGACCTGTTTTTATCAGCCGGAGACGCGCCAGTTTCTCTCGGCGGATATGCTTTTGCCGAAAACGCCGACGCCAGTGGTGGAGCAACCTCAACCGGGACAAACCCGCACCCCAAGTCTGCCGGTCTATCTAGATTCGTTGGCACGGGTGGAACAGTTAGATATTGAGTGGGTGTATCCGGGGCATGGGGACCCGTTTACGAATCACCGGCAGTTAATTGCTTATCAACGCGGCCGCATTCATCAGCGCAAGCGGCAATGTCTAGCCCTCATTCGCACCGGAGTCAACACCGTCGCCACCATCGTAGACACGATGTACGCTGATTACCCGTCACAACTGCGCTTTACGGCTTTGTGGATGGTGGTTGGTTATCTGGATTTGCTCAAACAAGAAGGGGTGGTGGTGGAGCAGGAGGTGGATGGGGTGTGGCGGTATTTTGGGCGGGGTGATTAGGAGATTGGGAGATTGAGAGACTGGGAGACTGGGAGATGGGGAGATTGGTCATGGATGTGTTTGGGGCTGCTACGTGCCGGTTTGGTTAAACCGGTTTGTGATCCACGGGTCGGTTCCAGACGGCTATGCGTGAGGGCAGGGACCGGAACCCGTATTGGCGGTAGAGTTTTTGGGAAGGGAGATTGTCTGTTTGGGTGTTGAGGGAGATATGATCAAGCCCCCGCAAGCGGCACTCACGTATAAACTGGTTCAACAAAGTTCGACCCACCCCCTGGCCTTGCATCTGAGGGCTGACGGTTAGCCGCACCAGATGTGCCCCGCCCGGTTCATCACTGGCGGTGCTAAAGAGATAACCCACGATTTGGTCTTCCAAAAGAGCGACGGTAAAGGTGAGCGCCTGCGGCCGCGCCAGTGTTAACGCCTGGGCACTATAACGCCACAAGGGAGCGTACGCGGCCGCGTCTAGCTCCGTCACCCGCTCAATATCACTCTGCCGCAAGGCCCGAAGCGTCACCCGTTCATTGCTGGGGGGTTCGGCCGTGTGCAAATCTCTCTTCACGTAGGTTTCCAACTCTGTCATGGGGCCAAATCCCAGATGAGGGAGCAGAAGTTGGGTGGGTGGTTCCATGACCAGCCAGCCAACTTCTGTGACCCCCTGCTCGATTAAGGTGGGCCAGACAGCGGCAAGCAACGGCTGGAAAGAATCGATCAGAGTGGTGGGGTCGTGCGCGGCCGCGATGCGCACCCAGGCTGAGGGCAGTGGGTCGGCAATGAGAGCCAGGCAGGCACGCAAAATCATCTCCTCGCGTGGGGGAAAAGTGAGCGGCCGCGTCGTGGACTCGTCCCATACTACAAACCCTGGCTCACCCAGCCAATCAACCGGCAACTGCCATTCAGCATGAACATGTACATAACCCGCTGTTTGCCAAAGTTGGGCCAGCAGGTGTCGGTCAGAGATTTGAGCCGTGCGGATCGTCATTGTTCACCCATTCATTATTCTCTTCCTAGAGTTGGGGCAACCGTTGTGGTTGCCCTCATTCCGGAGTCGCGGCTGTTTTCTCGGCGAGGCCTCGCCATACCGCACAAACCGGATTTCTCTCTGCCTGCCTTAAAGGGGGCAGGGGGATGCGATATTTCAAACACGACTAAGGAAAAACCGTGCTGTCTAAATTTGCCGGATGATAGGGCCTATTGTACACTACATAATCATTTTCACTGGGAAAAATCCTGCTCATATGAGGTTTTGATGGCAAAAAATAGCCGCGACCAACAGTTGCAAACGACCCTGGCAACACTCCAAAAACGCTTCGGCGAAGGGGCTATTATGCGCTTGGGTGATGCTCAACATATGGTCGTGGAAGCAATTTCTACGGGCTGTCTTTCGCTTGATCTGGCTCTAGGGGTAGGTGGTGTGCCACGCGGCCGCATCATTGAAATCTACGGCCCCGAGTCGTCAGGTAAAACCACCCTCTGCTTGCACATCATTGCCGAAGCCCAACGACTGGGTGGCCTTTGTGCCTTTGTGGACATGGAACATGCCCTTGATCCGTATTATTCAGCCCGTTTGGGTGTAGATGTCAACAACTTGTATGTGTCCCAGCCAGACACCGGTGAACAAGCCCTGGAAATAGCCGAAGCCCTCATTCGTTCCGGCACCATGGACGTCGTCGTGTTGGACTCGGTAGCCGCCTTGGTTCCACGCGCTGAAATCGAAGGGGAGATGGGTGATAACCACCCCGGTCTACAAGCCCGGCTCATGTCGCAGGCGTTGCGTAAACTATCGGGCATCATCAAACAAACGAATACCGTCACGATCTTTACCAACCAGATTCGTCATAAAATTGGGGTTATGTTTGGCAACCCGGAAACAACAAGCGGGGGCAATGCCCTTAAATTTTATGCCTCAGTGCGCCTGGATATTCGTTCCATACAAGCCTTGAAAACGGGTGGTGATGTCATTGGTAACCGTACCCGTGTGAAAGTGAAAAAGAACAAGGTCGCTCCACCGTTTAGAGAGTGTGAGTTTGACATCATGTATAACCAGGGCATTTCCCGCTCTGGTGATGTGCTTGATCTGGCTGTTACAAGCAACGTTATTGAAAAACGAGGGTCTTACTTCCGTTATAAGGATATTGCTTTAGGTCAGGGTCGAGAAAATGCCAAGGATTTTTTGGCGGCTAATCAGGTTCTCTTGAACGAACTGGAAGCCATTATCCGCCAGCAGGCCAGCCTACCTGTTACCACTGTCGTCTCGGATGAGAGTGAGGTAGAGTTTGGCTAGGCCAACAGCTTTGTTGAGGTTCAACCGGGTGGGTCCGGTTGTCGGTGCAGAACGAGAACGCCAAGTCGTTGCTGAGATCGTTTGAGGCAGGTATCTTCAGACGTTAGAACTGTATTCAGGGAATTTTGTCTGTACGCGGCCGCATCCGCTACCAATTCGTGCGTAATATTGTATGTTAAACAGAAGAGGTAACGACATCGTCAGAACTTCATCTTCTGCTGCGTAATCCAGGTTACCTGATACAGATTAAGCTCATTCAACAATATACACTGGTTAATTGCCGTTTAGAACGAGAAGAAGAGCGAAGGGGTAAATGAATTGGTTGCCCTTTCGTGCTCGTGTAGCCCTAAACTTAAGTGGACAACACCACTTTGCATAACCAGTGACGGTGATCGGTTCGATCCCCGTTCCCGTATCTAACCTATCCTACAACAGCCGTTGGCAGAAATGTCACGGCTGTTTTTATTTGGGTGTATTCGTATCGTTGGCTAGATGGCAAATATGCTCATACACCCGTAACAACATGCAAACAATCACGGCCATTACGGCCCAGATTAAAAACAAAGACCGGGTCAATATTTTCCTAGATGATCGCTACGCCTTTAGCTTGGCGAGCGCGGCCGCGCAGGGTCTGAAAATTGGCGATACGATCAGCGAAACGGAGATCGCCGAGCGCCAGGCTAAAGATTCGCTGGAAAAAGCGAAAGAGCAGGTTATCCGGTACATTGTGCAGCGGCCGCGAAGTGTGACTGAAGTACGCCGCTATTTGCAGGGCAAAGGGTACGATGAAGCTCAGGTAGAACAAATTCTGGGCCGGGTGCAGGCGATGAATCTGTTGGATGATACCGCCTTCGCTGAATATTGGATTGATCAACGACTTACGTTTAAACCCCGTAGCCAGATGGCTTTGCGTTATGAACTAAAACAAAAAGGGGTAAGTCAGGATGTAATGGAAAGCCTGTTGAATGAAGTAGATGAGGTCGCGGCCGCGACCACCGCCGCCCAAAGCAAACTCAACAGCCTCCGTCATTTACCCCAAGAACAATTCCGCACCAAATTGGGTAGTCATTTACAGCGGCGCGGCTTTCGTTACGATACCATCCGCCAGGTTATAGATGAACTCTGGCGTGAGATAAAAGATGAACAAAATGAGGCTGAAGAGTAGAAACTGGAATAGGTGAGTCGTCCCTACCAGCCATCATAACTCTCTCACCTCCTGACCTGGACGAGCCAGAAGAGGTTTTTGCCCCGAATTGAACGAATGAGCACGAATGGGAAAAATGCGTGCCAATTTGTGAAATTCGTGGCTGATATTCTTGCTCATGGTTCAAGAAATTGACTCGTTTGGGATTTAATAACTAAGGAAACAAGACATGGAAATCGTCATAGGACTCATTATCGGATTGATGATCGGTGGGGCCGGGGCCGGTTGGATATGGTACACCTTGAAGCCTCGTACCGATGCCATCTACGCCAAAGCCGACGAAGATGCCATCTCCCGTCGGCGTTCGGCTGAACAAGATGCGGCCGCCATTATTAACAAAGCGGAAACCGAGTCCAAGAACGCACGCACCGAAGCGGAAACGCTTATCGAGCGCCGTTTCAAGGACATCGCCCGTGCTGAAGAACGGATTGATCGCCGTCAGGCCCAGCTAGACAAGCAGATCCAAAAAATCGAAATGCGTGAGCAAAACCTGAACCAGCGGCAAAGCAAGATGGACAAGCGGCAACAGGAGATGGCTAAGTTTGAACAACAACGGGTAGCCGAGTTGGAGAAAGTTGCCACACTTACCCAAGATGAGGCCAAAAAGGAACTTCTGGCCGCCGTAGAGACCGAAACCCGGCAAGATATGGCCCGCATTATTCGCCAGATTGAAGATGAAGCCAAAGAAAATGCCGAGGTCAAGGCCCGTAATCTTGTGGCCCTGGCCATCCAGCGTATTGCCACCGATCAGGTTGCTGAGATGGTGGTATCCGTCGTGACCATCCCCAACGAGGAGATGAAAGGGCGGATCATTGGTCGTAATGGTCGTAATATCCGCGCCTTTGAAATTGCTTCTGGGGTAGATATTGTGGTAGATGACACCCCCGAAACGGTGACCGTTTCTAGCTTTGACCCGGTGCGCCGGGAAATTGCCCGCCGTGCCCTGGAAAAACTGATTGTGGATGGGCGTATTCACCCCGCCCGTATCGAGAAGTGCATCAAAGACTCAACCGCTGAGGTGAGCAAGGTCATCAAGGAAGCGGGTGATGAAGCTGCATTTGAAGCCAACGTTCACGGCCTGCATCCCGAAATCATCAAGATGTTAGGACGGCTCAAATTCCGTACTTCGTATGGGCAAAACCAGCTTTATCATGCCGTAGAAGCCTCAAAACTGGCTTCTATTTTGGCGGCAGAACTGGGTTTGGATATCAATATTGCCAAGACCGGCGCCTTGCTGCACGATATCGGTAAAGCGATGGACCATGATCAGGAAGGCACTCATGCCATGCTGGGGGCCGAGTTCATCAAGCGGTTTAATGTTCACCCGCTCATTGTGAATGCCGTAGCGGCGCATCATCATGAGGTAGACCCGGAAAGTGTGGAAGCCGTTATCGTGGAAGTCGCTGATGCCATTTCCGGAGCGCGGCCAGGAGCACGGCGCGAGAGTCTGGAAAATTACATCAAACGCGTGCGCACCCTGGAAGACATTGCTATGTCCTTCAAGGGGGTAGAAGGCGCTTACGCTCTGCAAGCGGGTCGGGAAATCCGTATTTTTGTTAAGCCGGACAAAGTAGACGATCTGGCGGCAATTCGGTTGTCAAAAGACATCGCTAAAACGGTGGAAGATAGTATGCAATATCCCGGTCAGATTCAGGTGACGGTGATTCGGGAGACGCGCGCGGTCAATTTCGCTAAATAGCGAAGCAAAGATCCCTTCTTTGCGTTCTCTGCGTCTCTGCGGTTCGTTACTTTCGCAGGAGACTATCATGCGTAAACCAATTTTGGCGGGTAACTGGAAAATGAACAAAACAGCCGAAGAGGCTGTTGCTTTTGTGCGGGAGATTCGTTTTGCCCTGAATCAAATTGAGGCGGTGGATGTTGTGGTCTGCCCCCCGTTTGTGGCGTTGGCGGCGGTGGCTGAGGCGTTACAGGCGACGAAAATTGGGGTAGGGGCGCAGAATATGCACTGGGAAGAGAAGGGGGCTTATACGGGTGAAATTGCCCCGGATATGCTGAAACCTTATTGCCAGTATGTCATTTTGGGCCATTCGGAGCGGCGGGCTTATTTTGCGGAAACGGATGACGGGGTGAACAAGAAGGCCAAGGCGGCCCTGAAACATGGCCTGACACCCATCATTTGTGTGGGGGAGAGCCTGGAGCAGAACGAGGCTGGTGAAACCCACAGCTTTGTGAGTGGGCAGGTGCGGGCCGCTTTTGCCGGGATTCCCACCGAAGAGGCGACGAAATGTGTGGTGGCCTATGAACCTATCTGGGCTATTGGCACGGGCAAGTCGGCTAGTGTGAGTGAGGCGGGTAATATTATTGGCCTGACGGTGCGCGGGACATTGGCGGACCTGTATGGGGAAGCGGCCGCGCAACTCATTCGCATCCAATATGGCGGCAGTGTCACCCCAGAAAACATCGCCGACTACATGAGCCACCCCGATATTGACGGGGCTTTGGTTGGTGGAGCCAGCCTCAAGGCCGGGTTTGTGGATTTGGTGAAGGGAGCTGTGGCGTAAAAAAGTCATGGGTGTATTCGTGTATGGGTCAACCCATACACGAATACACCCCTATACCCTCGTCTAATTTTCCCCAATGGTCAAGGTGGTAAAACCAACCTGGGTATCAGCCGTGGTGGCGATGGCGGTGAGACGCCAGGCCGTGCTGTTGGTGGGGAGTGTCAGGGTGACGGTGGCCTCACCGTTGCCATCGGTGTACAGAATGGGGAACCAGGCCCCCGCGTTGTCAAAGGGCGCATAGAGGATGGTTGGTTCAAACCAATCACCACCCCCGCAGCCGCCCCCACAACCACCAAATCCACCGCCCCAGGACAGGTCGCGTTGCGGCCGCAAGCCATGATAACCATTCACCCGTTCCGGCCAGGTGTGATAGAACCGCCCCCCAATCCGATCCGTGTGGTCAGCCTGGGTCGCAAACAGAGCCGCATCCACCAGGGCCAGAGACAACTCCGCCGAGACGGGCTGGCCCAGGCCATTGGTCACACGAACCGTAAAGGTGGCCTGTGTACCAGGGGTGATATCGCTTCCTTCAACCGGGGTGATGGTTATATTTAACTGCCGGGCCGCGTCCTCAAAACGAACCGCCCCCGATGTTTCCCGAACTTCCCCATCATTCAAACTTTGGTAACTGAAATAATCAGCCGTATTAAAGCTGTCCAGATGGCGTTGCCAGATGCTCAGGCTCACATACACATCGGCCGGGTAGGCGGCGGTGGCGGGCAGTTCCAAAATGGTCAGCGGGGCCTGGAGTTGCACCACTTGTTGCTCTAGCAGGTGGTTGCCAGCGATGGTGAACAGAGCCGGGCCGCTGAAGGGAGTGCGGACGATGAAGCGGACGGTTTCACCGGGTTGGTAGGGGGTGGTGCGTTCTGGTTCGATGGAGAAGGAGCCAGATGGGCCATAACTCTCGCGGTAATCGGGGTGGTAGGCGTACACGTAGCGGCTGGTTTGGAACTCGTGACCGTAGGCATCGCGGCCGCGAACCTGTATCTGGTAGTGACCCGGTTGCTCAATGGTGTAGGCGAGGCTGGCCTGCCCATCCGCCCCCGTGGTGAGTGATGTGGTCTGAATGACCTGGCTGTAGCCGTAGTCGTAACCATCAGCCACATAACCCAGCAGGGTCAGGGTGAGGTCGCGGCCGCGGACTGGTTCCCCGGCCAGATCAACCACTTCCGCCATGAGGGGGAACGATTGCCCGGCATTTTTCAATTGACCTTCGCCCATCGTCAGGCGCACCGTCTCGGCCAGGTCGGAGACTTCCCAAACGGCAAAATGACGCAACTGTTGCCCTTCAACAACGGCTGTGGCGACCATGCTCCAGGTGGTTTGTTGGCTATTGCCCGGCCCGCTGTGGGTGACATAGTCCATCTCGGCGGGTTGGCTGACCTGAATTTGCCCCTGGCTGTCGGTGCGGTAGCGGGTGGTTTCGGCCCCATATTTGCCCCAGTAACCATCGTTGCCGAGTGACCCCCAGGCCCCAAAATAGCTGACCCAAATATGTGTTTCCAGACGCACATACTGGTCGGCGACGGGTTGCCCCTGGCTGTCGCGCAGGGTGACAGTCAGATTGACGGTATCGCCTTGAATGTAGAGGGGGGCATCGGTGGTTATTTGCAGGTGATAGGTGTTGGTGATAACGGGCTGAACGGTAAATTCGTGGCGGAAAACCTGGTTGCCCACGACGAGGAGGAGCTGATACAAGCCGGTCGCGGCCGCGTCGCTTAACACAAACGCCCCGTTCACCGTGCCAAAATCGTTGGTGGTAAGGGTCATGGTTGCCACTGGTTCAGACTCATACCCATACACATCGCTCTGGTAGTGCATTTGCACGGTAACCGGGGTTCCGGTGGGTAGGAGCGTGAGGTCGGTGGTGGTGCGGCCGCGGACGATAGCCCGGAAATTGACCGGTTCACCAGGCAGGTACGCCGGGCGGTCGCTATATATCATGCCTACGGTTGGCGCAGGAACCCCGGCGGCCCATTCGTTTTGCCATTCACCGGTGAGATAACTCAAACTGACATCTTCACCGACGACGGCCAAAACCAGATGGGGCGCGGCCGCGAGAGCCGTGTTGTCTACCCACAAAAGACCTTCGGCATCGGTGCGGCCGCTGAACAGGGGTTGGTTGTTGGTGTCGTAAAGGTCTACCTGGGCATCGGCCACAACGGAGCCAGCGAGGGTTGCCACCCAGATGAGCCAACCGTTGTCGTCTTGCTTGACCAAGATGACGTTATCGCTGAGGAAAAGGAACAGATGATCCTCGATCTGGCCGGCGGCGCTGATGTCGAGCCGGTAAATACCAGCGGTCAGATGGTCGGGCAGGAAGGTTTCCTGCACATGGACATAATTTTCGCTGCGGGGGGTGGGGGCTTCGTTCCAGCTTTGTAGGTACTGCCCGGCGGAACCGGCCTGCCATTGTTCCAGGCTCAACTGATAGAGGTCAAAGCTGACGGGCAGTGGCTCCTGGTCGTAAGGGAAGGAAAATTGCACGGCTCTGCGGCCGCGGGTGTCCATCATCTGGTTGTGGTTGCCGGTGCCAAAACCGACCAGTTGTTGGGCCGGGCCGGTGGTGAACTGCCAGGTGGTGGGACTGTGTTGGATGGGATAACCGTCGGCATCGGTGGCGGTGGTATCGAGGGTGACGCGGTAGGTGGTGTCGGCTTGCAGGCGGCTGGTAGGCTGGAAGACCATCTCGTTGCCCTGCCAGGTGATGTCGCCGGTGAGGGTGGGGGTGATGTGCAGCGCGGCCGCGACCGTTTCCTGATTCATCGGCAAGGCAAATTTGAGGTTGATGGGGCTGAGGACGCTGATGGGGTCGCCGCTGCGGCTGGGGCTAAACGAGACAATGCGGTCGGTGGTGCTCATGTAAAAGACAGAGCTGAATAAGGGTAAAGGATCACCGTTGGTGTCGCGTAAGGGTTCGGCCAGGGTGAATTGGTAGCGGCTATTGCCCAACGGGCGGGTGGTGAGGGTGTAGGAGATAACCGTTTGGGCCTGGTTCCAACTGAGGTCGCCGGGTAGCGGCGGAACCGCACTCAAGATAAAGCTGGTCGGGTCTACCGGGTACGCAAAGGTGAAAACAAGGGCATCCCCTTTGTCCTGATCATAGAAATGGTTGGTGCCCTCTAAACTCTTGGGCAACGCAATGTCCCAACTGCTGAGTTGTCGCAGGGGTAGACCATCGTGATCGGTGGCGGTTTGTGTGAGGCTGAAGGTGTAGATTTGACTGGGGGTAAGGGGCTGGGTGGGCGTGATGAACAGGGTGTGGCTGATCCAGGTGGTTTGATAGGTGATGGTAGGGGAGACAGAGAGCGCGGCCGCGACACTTGCCTCATCCATCAGCCGGTCAAACGTTACGGCTATCGTCGGGTAGCGGGCCGCCAGGTGATTTTCAGTCGTGATAACGCTTACCACCTCAGGGCCAGAAATGGTGCGAATCGTCCAGCTTAGTTTGCCGGATAAATAAGACCCATCACCCATCCGTAAATCCGGGTGCAGACGAATCGTGTAGGTCATGTCGGCGGTCAAGCCGATTTCCGGGGTGAAGGTGAGGGTTTGCCGGTGGTCGCTCCAGGTTTCCCGACCCACCATCGTTGGTTCGATCATCAGGGCGGAGAGAACCGTATCCGGGTCCATTGGCTGGCTGAAGTGAAGGACGAAGGCATCATGGGGGCCAAAAGCTGTAACCGGCACGGCGGCATCAACCCAAATGTGCAGTTTTTCAGGTGTCGCCGTGGGCACGGTGGCGGTGACGATGGGTGTGGCTTCGTCCAGGCTGGGGGTGGGGGTGTCCTGGCCTCCCTGAGCGCGGGCATTATCCCGGCTAAACAAGAACAAACCAGCAACGGCCAACAAACCGACAAACAGAAATAACCAGGCAGGGTCAGGCGGCGGGACATGGGGCACACTCCTCTTTATTTTCGAGTTTCGAGTTTTGAGTTTCGAGTTTTTGACTCTTGGTTAATGATGCTATCAGTGTAGGGGAAGGAAGACGCGGCCGCATGACGCTCACCCATTGCCCAGACCACGCCAACCTGACGCTAGGATCGGGTTGCCCACGGCGCGGCCGCAACACAAATTATGAGGGATGAATTATGAAGGATGAAAGGGGGGAACGCGGCCGCATCACAGGATTACATCAACGGATTAAAGAAACAAACGGATTTTTCAGAGGGCGATTTTAATCCGTCCTTTCCCAATCCGTTGACGTAATTGAAGGCCACACGGTAAGAAGCAAAACGAGAGATTTAATCGGCATAATGCTATTGTCATGCGGCGGCCCCACATAACCCCTATCCACCGTGAGCAATACGGCAACTTTGTGCAGCCTAAAAAGCTTCAATCAGTTGAACAATAATCCAAAAGCACCAAGTATTCCAATTGCTTTAGCAATTAAACTGCCAACAATCATGCAACTTCCTACAAAAGCTTGATAGGATCCAAGAAAGTCATCAGTCTCGGCATTTTTTAGCATCTTTTCTCCTTGAATCTGAAACCAACGACTTAACAGCCAAGTCACGCCAATGAAACCCAAAGAAGTTCCAATTCTCCAAATAATCATCCCTACTATGCTCATAGTTAGTTTACCCATTCATTCCGCGACGCTGGAATCACTCTAGAGGATCAAGAAGAATATACTATTTGATCGTTAGTTATTACTCTTTTTTGCCACGTACGAGTGCAATAAAGTTAATTGCCCACCAAACACACCGACAACAAGATTGATAAAGGTGCACAGATTAGTACACTCATCGGAAACGTTGAAGTATCATTTGTAAAATCAGCTATTAAGCCAAATGCAGTACCAGCCAAAAAGGATGCACTGGCAACACGAACCATGACAAACTTTACGGCTTTGCTCTCAATAGTTAATTCGCGACGCACTATCACTGCAAATTTGACGCCGTGATATAAAATGAAAGCAAAGCTTGAGAATAACAATATAGCTCCTATCGCAACAATTACAGATGATGACATCATTTACTCCTGTGGAGAGTACAACATACCTTGCTGTGGTGAGATGTTCCTGTTCAAGAAGAAACCTCGCCGCGCCGCGTCTCATTTTCCCTCTAATCACGTTACACAACAACGCGGCCGCAACCGTGTTTCTCCTATCCGTGGCGCAGTAATTGGGAATGGTGAATGGTGAAGGGGGAATGGTGAGACGCGGCCGCAAAGTCTGGCTCCCCGCTAAAGTTCCCGTTCATGGGGCTGGGTTAGGGGTGGCGGTAATCGTGGTCAAGAAATGGACGACTGAAAAACCTGCACTGGCCAGAACTATTATTGCCGCATTAAGAATTGCAGGTCAGCTACAATGGCATCTGGGGTGATACCAAAGGGGTAAACCATAAACCATTCAAAATCCGGGTTGATCACATAAACGAAGGCTGTGTGATTCATGGCATAACCAATGGCTGAATCGGGTAGATCGACACGGGCGTAACGAACACCATAGGGCGCGGCCGCGGCCGCGATCTCATCGGCTGTGCCTGTCAGGGCAATGGTTCCCTGCCCAAAGTGGTTGACGTATTCCCCCATTTTGGCTGGCGTGTCCCGGTCTGGGTCCACTGTCACAAAAACCATTGCACCTGTTCGGCATCCTCTTCAAGTAGCTTTGTACCCGCCCCAGCACGGCCAATGTGGCCGGACAAACATCCGGGCATGAGGTGTAGCCATAATTGAGCAAAATCCATTGGCCTTCTAGTTCACTCAGGGCGAACGCTTCACCCGTTTGGTCGGTTAAGACGAAATCAGGGGCACGTTCGGTCGGTTCGACAGTTGCCCCGGATAGGGTGTGATAGGTGTATTCATACCAGGCCATGGCCCCGGTTGCGGCCGCGGCCTACGGCCAACGCCAAAATGAGCCACAAGCCCCAGCGCCACCGGGCCTTAAGCCAGGTGATAACGGGTGAAGATGGGGCATCATGGGTTGAAGAGAGAGAATCGTTCATATTGAACATCATCCTTTCGTTTACTGATCCAGTTCAGGGTAACGCGCCGTCGCCGCTTCAAAGGTGTGGCGCAGAACAAGGTGCTGACTCCCCGTAAGCCCTGCCGGTTCTACCCGAAACAACACCTCATACTCTTCCGGGCGATTGTTTTGAAACGTGTTAAGACCCGTACACTGGGAAAGAAACACTTCTAACTGTTCGCTCGCCTGGCCTGGTTCAATGGTAATGGTGGCATACGCTTCTAATCCGGTCAGGCTATTGTTGGTGACCCGGTAAATCACGCGCATCATCTCACCCGGTTTCGCTTCCACCCCCGAAGGAATGGTCTCTACCTCAAAAGGGAGATTGAGCACCGTACTGCTTATTTCCACGGTGACAGGACTGGTATAGCGCCAACCCAACCAACCCGTGAAACCTGATAATAAAAGAAACAAAAGAAGTAACCAGCGACGTGCAGGCATCATTTCACCCTTCCTTGAAATACAGACCCATCATACTCAAGTCGGTGATTACGCATCAGTGACATCTGTCTAAAATTTGCCAGTACGAGTGTAACAGGTTTGGGTAATTTATTTGAACCATAAAAAAAGCCCACGTCTAGTTGAACGCGGGCCGATTAAGGGTTCCTGGCGGATTGTCTTTTATCTTACGCCGTAGTCTTAGCGGCTGCAAATGGTGTGTTCCGGCTTGCAAGGCGTCGGTAATCTGCTTTTGCGTTTCCGGTGAAAGTTCTACTAATGTGACCTTACCCGGTTTATTGTCGGGAGCCGGGAACACAAGTCGCTTTAGTTGAAAGGCATCTTCAGCCATCACGTCAGGAATGCGTAACGAATCCTTTACCTTCGCCGAACCCTCCACAAACTGATACCCCGACATGCTGATATATAAATCGCGTGCCCCAGTAAATACCTGGAAAATGCGCCAGATAGGGTTACGAGACCAGTTCGTATCCAATACAGTGGGTAACCCTTTTAATTCAATATTGTCTACAAAGGGCCAGGCCCCAGTTTGCGGTAGGGATATGACCAGCCGGGCATTGGTTTTGACCAGCCGATATTGCATAAATTCTAATCGCTCTGTGATGGCATAAATGCCCAATAAAATGAACAGGACAATTGGCACAACCATGCTCCACAAAGGGAATTGAAAGATGAAAGCCAAAATGCCAATAACCACAATTAAGAAAAGGTGATAGCGGCTAACTG
>JADJUV010000128.1 GCA_016716885.1 Candidatus Trichofilum aggregatum
GTTTAACGGTTGACCAAAGACGAATGACGAGATATGTTTTTATCTTTGTCCGTCGTCTTTGGTCTTTTCTTTTTAGCCAGGGTGATCAGATCGTCATAATGACTGCCTTTCACGCTCACGCTAACTCTATAAACAACCTTTAGCTTATGGCACTTTTTACGCCACATATTGCAATTGATTTAGGCACCGTAAGTGTGCTCGTTCACCTACAAGGGCGCGGCGTGGTTCTGCAAGAACCATCCGTGGTCGCTATTCGGGATGATGGCATACGCACGGTGATTGTGGAAGTGGGGCGGGCGGCCCGTGAGATGTATGGTCGCACCCCGGAAGAAATTGAAGTGATGCGGCCGCTTCGTGAAGGAGTCATTGCTGACTACTTTGTAACCGAAGCGATGCTGCGTTACTTTATTGACAAAGTATCGGGCCGGATTAAGTTGCGCCGCCCGGTAGTGATGGTGACAGTTCCTTATGGGGTTACCAGTGTGGAAAAACGGGCGGTGGCGTGAAGCCTGCCTGACGGCTGGGGCACGAGAAGTCCATTTGATCCATGAACCGCTCGCGGCCGCGATTGGTGCCGGTTTGCCCGTAGGTACTCCCACGGGAAACATGGTCGTTGACCTGGGCGGTGGTTCCACTGAGGCGGCTGTCGTCTCCATGAATGGCATCGTATGTGCCGAATCGGTGCGGGTGGGGGGTGTACGCCTGGATGAAGCGATCATGGCTTATGTGCGCCGTAAATACAACCTCATCATTGGTGAACCCACCGCCGAAGAGATAAAAATCAAAATTGGCGCGGCCCTACCGCTGGATGTGCCGCTAGAAATGCAGGTGCAAGGGCGGGATCAGGTCGCTGGTTTGCCCCGTACCATTACCATTTCGTCTAGCGAGGTGGCTGAGGCTATTGCGGAGCCGCTCAGCGCCATGGTGAACGTGGTGCGGGCGGTGTTGGCGAAAACCCCGCCGGAGCTGTCTTCGGACATCATTGACCGGGGTCTGGCGCTGACGGGTGGGGGAGCGCTTTTGCGCGAAATGGATACCCTGCTGACCAAGGAAACGGGTGTGCCCGCCTATGTAGCGGATAATCCCATCGCCTGTACTGCCTTGGGAGCAGGTAAAGCGCTGGCTGAGTTACCGATTTTGCAACGTAGCATTCCTGATTTATAGAGAAACTAAAGGTTGGGTTTCATCCGGTGGAGTGGAGACTTTAGTCGGAACGTCTTGACCGGCTAAAGCCTCGACTCCGGACACTAGTTCGCACTTTTCTAAAAGGGCATAACGCTACCTTAAACTTCATTCTGAGAGGAGCCTCGAAGTGTGCGAAGTCTCGAGCGAAGAATCCCAACAACCTGGTCATTCCAGACTTGGGGATGCTTCGGGGGACCTCAGCATGACAGGATTCAGTTGATCAGGCATCCACCAAACTGCAAGATCGTGACGAATTCCTGGGTTCTCGTTCGTAGGGACCGCTTTAGCGGGCTAGCCCTCACCGGCTAAAGCCTCGACTCCGGAATTATCCCGGCCGATTCGGTAGAGCTAAAGAAAAAGCCCGTTCATTTGAACGGGCTTTTTGTATTCTGGAAGAATAGACCTTATCGGAATTAATATGAGGGCACACCAGGCGCAAAGGACGCCTGGTGCTCTGGTAAGAAGAAACTTGAAGATGCCCATTGTGCCCAACAGTTCGCACGTGGGCGTGCTCACTCCTCAATCTTTAACTTAACAAGGCCCTAGGTTTTCTCTTGGCGACTTGGCGTTCTTGGCGTGAGAATTCTTACCGATACACTCAAATGATGCCAGCGGCTAGCGGCCAGTGGCTAGCCGCCAGACGCCAACGGCCCTAAGCCAAATCCATATCCAGATAAAAGGTCATGCGCTGCATCTGGATGACGGGATCGTTGTGGCGGACATGAATGTGGGGGGGGACATTCAGGTGAACCGGGGCATAGTTGAGAATGGCCCGGATATAGGTTTGGGCAATTTTGTCGGCTATCTGTTGCGCGACTGGGGCGGGAACAGCCAGGACAGCCACCTGGGTCTTGGCATGTTTGAGCGTGGGAACCAGTTCATCAATGGCTTGAATGGTAAGGCCACCAACGGTTGTCCCTATTTTCTGGCTATCATTATCAAATATCCAGGCAATACGGAATCCCCGATGTTGGAAGCCATTGTAGCTGGCTAAGGCATGGCCGATATGACCGGCCCCCACCAGAGCCACCGGCCATTCGCGGTCCAGGTGAAGTATTTGACGCAACTGATCGATGAGATAGTTGATGTGGTAGCCTGTGCCCTGTTTACCAAATTCACCAAAATGGGAGAGGTCTTTGCGGATTTGAGCGGAACTTATGCCTAATCGCTCCCCTAGTTCATGGGATGAGGTAGTGAGTTTGCTGCCGGTTTCGGCCATGTTGGTGAGGGCGCGGAGGTAAACGGGTAAGCGCCCTATAACGATGTCGGGTATTTCCTCGGACACAGTGGCAATCCTTGTTAAGCCGAATTTCATTCGTGTAACTTTTCACAATTCTAGCATAAGCCCAAATAGGTCGCAAAAACCAGAGTGATGGTGGCTGAGCGATGCGGGTTCAATGGGGGCAAACCAGGAACCTATTTTTCCGCGTTGTCTCGCCCACTCACCTTTACTCACAAGAGGGCGAGACAGGTGGGAAGGTGGGTTTCCCGTTCTTGTCATATCCTGGCCCACCTGTCCGGCCCTTACGATAAGTTCGCTCTAAATTGAGAATTGCTGCCCTATGAAGAGAGATAGTGATTTAATCGGAATTCTATGGTATATTATTAATTGCGATGCAAGACCGCTTAATTGCGAAAAAACAATATACGACGCTATTGTGCTTTTTTCGTAATAAACCCTCTGGTGAGGTCATAGGATTTATGGGAGGGGTCGCCCATTCATTCGCGGTTGTTCGACGAATTCCTAAAGACCTACTCTAACAACCAATCAGAGAAGTCGTAAGGAATCAGTGAAAAAAAACCTGCTCATAAAAAAGCAGGACAAGTTCGGTGTATGATTTGTCCGTACTATAGCCTTCAAGAAAAAGATTCTGTTTGTAGTGACCGCTTTAGCGGGTTGGTGCTAGCCCGCTAAAGCGGTCACTACGAACCAAGACTCCAAATGATTATCTAACCAGCTATACCTACGGTCAGGTGATACGGAGTATTCAGCATTCCCCGCAGAGCGTGGAACAGGAACGTGAGATAGATACCGAATTTTCTTTGGTGACTGGGCGCCCTTTGCGCCTTTGGATGCGTTATTTGAGTAGACGCATGAATCTGATTTGAACCAGGCTTAAATGGATAACAACCAAACCCTAGAGGTTTTATTCGCTGGTGAGGGTGGGCAATGGCGAGAAAAACTTTTGGGAAAGGAACTATAAATAATGGAAATCAACCAGTATCTGAACTTATTACGCCGATGGTTTTGGGTCGTCTTGTTGGGCGCGTTGATAGCGGGCGCGGCCGCGTACTATTGGAATAGCTCTCAGGAACCAGTGTACCAGGCCACGGCTATTTTGCTCATCAGAGAAGGCACGGTCATCAATGATCGTAGTTCTCTCCAATACAGTGAAGATTTGGCTCAATCCTATATCAAACGGCTGACCAATTATGAGGTACTGCAACAATCCATTACGAATGTAGAGGCCGATATAAGCCCTGATCATTTGGGGGGGCGGATACAGGTACAGCCCATCAATAATTCACAATTGATTGCTCTTAGTGTTGAGTTGACCGACCCGGAACTCGCGGCCGCGTTAGCCAATGAAATTCCGGCGGTGTTTGCTGCCCGCAACATGGAGCAGCAGTTGGAACGATTCGCCGACTCCAAAGCCAATCTGGAAACAGAATTGGCCCGTAAGCAGGCAGAGGTGAACAGTGCGGAGATGGCGCTGACGCAAGCAGAAAGCAACGCGGCCGCGCAAACCGAAATTGATCGCCTGACAGACCATGTCCTACGGATGCGTGATGCTTATTCCCGCCTCTTACAAAGTTACGAAGACATCCGCATCGCGGAAGCCAGTAGCTTGAACAACATCCTGATAGATGAACATGCCCGCACCCCAACCATCCCCATCAGCCCCCGCACCATGAGCAACACCATTTTAGCCACCGTCGTTGGTGCTTTGCTGGTGGCGGGTCTGGCGTTTGTCATTGAATATCTGGATGACACCATTAAAGACCCGCTCTCCATGGAGCAAGAATTGGATTTAAGTACCTTAGGGTTTGTGCCTACCTTTACCTATAAAGATATTAAAGAAACCTTGATTATGGTTACGCAGCCTCGCTCTCCTATTGCCGAGGCTTATCGCCAGGTGCGAACCAATATCCAATATGTGGGTGTCAGTCGTGATTTGAAGAAGCTGTTGATTACCAGCCCGAACAGTGGGGAGGGCAAAACGGTGACATCGGCTAACCTGGCTATTGCTCTGGCCCAGGCGGGCAACCGGGTCATTTTGGTAGATGCGGATATGCGTCGGCCTCATTTACATCGTCTGTTTGGTTATACCAATATCTGCGGGTTAACCAATCTGTTGTTGGGAGCCAATGAAGAAACCAGTTGCCTACAAATTACGATGGTGCCCAATTTACGCCTGTTGACCTCAGGCCCGATGCCGCCTAATCCGGCGGAGTTGTTGGGTTCTGCCCGTATGGCGGAGGTGGCAACCTGGCTGACAGAGCAGGCTGATTTTGTCATATTTGATAGCCCTCCGGTGCTGGCGGTAACGGATAGCGTTCTGCTTTCGCAGATGGTTGATGCGACTCTGCTGGTGGTAAAGGGTGGGAAAACGGCTTTTCAGGCCCTGGCGGTCGCTAGCCGACGTATTGCTGATGTGAATGGGCACATAGCGGGTGTGTTGTTAAATCAGATGAGCCGCAAGAACAGTTATGGCTACACTTATTATTATCAGGCGGATTATCAGGAAAAGGATCGAACCGGATATAACCCGGGTAAGATGAAACAACGGGTGTTGGGGCTGTTTTCCTGGTTTTTCATGGTAATTCGAGGGTCGTAGGGTGGGTGTGTTTTTGTTTGTAGTGACCGCTTTAGCGGGCTGGTGTTAGCCCGCTAAAGCGGTCACTACGAACGGGAACCCCCTGAACAATTATAGTATCGAAGAGTAAGGTATCCCCGGATGCCGAACTGTTCGCACGTGGGCGTGCTCACTCCTCTCTCTATCAGCCTTTATTCGCAAAATGTATCTATGCAGGTGTTAGAGCTTATTCCTACGCTCTGCGTCCTACGCGACGCAGAGCGTCGCAGGGAGCATTCCACGCGGAGCGTGGAACGAGGCGAATTTGTGTCCGGAGTCGAGGCTTTAGCCGGTGAAGGCTGGCCCGCTAAAGCGGTCACTACGAACGAGAACCGCCAAGGATTATCTGAACATCTATAACACGGGGGCTTCAGTCCTGTGCGAATATAATGCCCCATTTTTACCGAGAAAAACGGCCATTAAAAAATTCCTACCTCTGGGACTGGGTTAAAAAGGGGAAAAAATTGAGTGCATCATTGCCCTCCCTTTGGTACTGGTGTTGGGTTTGGCAGGGTAGTTTGTGCTAAAATGACTCCCCGGAGAACAAAGAGAGATGTCAACTTTTTGGTACACCTTGCGCGTTAAACCTCACAAGGAACGATTTGTGCGGGAATGGCTTGAGACGCAGCAGTTTACGCTTTTTTGTCCTCATGTGCAGGTACAGCCCAAAAATCCGCGTGCGGCCAAGGAACGGCCTTACTTCCCTGGGTATCTTTTTGTGCGGGCCGATCTGGCAATTTTAGGGGAGAATGCCTTTCAGTGGGTTCCGGGAACGGTGGGTTTGGTCTCTTTTGGGGGGCAACCGGCTATTGTGCCGGATCATTTGATTTCTGAATTGCGGCAACGCATTAACCGGATTCGTGCGATGGGTGGTCTGGCCTGGTCGGAATTGCAGCCAGGCGACCGGGTGCGGATTACGGGTGGCCCTTTTGCTGGTTATGAAGCGATTTTTGATGCCCGGCTTCCGGCTAAGGAGCGGGTGCAGGTGTTGTTGTCGTTTTTAAGCAAATTTCCTCAGCCGGTACAGTTGCATGTGGCGGATGTTGTGAAGGTGAAGGGGAGTCAGAAGCAGTATGAGCGGTTGTGAGGTTCAGCCCGGTTGTTGGTTGTGTAGGGGGCGGCGTACGGGCTAAAACAATGATGAGGAAGGATGCGGCCGCGTGCCGGGTCGTGGGTTTGGCCCGGTGTTAAGCGCATCCTTTTTTGCGTCTATAGAGAAAAATGTAACGGTTCAGGTTCTTAGTAATCGTTCGTGAATAAGTTCGTTAGATTGCGGCAGTCTTCAAGACTGCCGCAATCTAAAAACCGCTAAGTTAATTACGAACGCTCACTTAAGAATTGAACTGCCCAGACCGCCAGGAAAGCGCTTAAGCCTTTGTGTTGTGTCTTGGTGGGGAATCGTTACGAAAAAATGGCTCCGATGTCGGAAGGGCGGAGCATGTATGGAACATGACGACAGAGGAGAGGGTAGGCGCTTACGCGCCAACATCGACAAAAATTGTCGATGTTCCTGAAAAATGGAAGGCTTGGGAAACATGGATGAAAACACACGCCAAGCCGCCAAGTCACCAGAGAAAAATTCGTGTTCATTCGTGCAATTGGTGGCTTCTTTCAGTGAACTCATTCGTTTAATTCGTGGCAAAACTTCTATGGTTCTGGCTTGTCCAGGTTAGGGCGGATAAGAACGCTGGATTGTCTTGTTTCAGTCACGAGTTGATAGCAAAATTATATTAAAATTTGAGCCGGATTGCCTGTGACAACAAGTCATTTGTACTCCTGTTTGTGTTAGGGATTGACTTTTTTGAGAATGATGCCATATTATGACCCCAATTCCCGGCCGTGTTTATTGTCGTGGAAAAGCTTATAAAACTTATTTTTTAGAAACAATTTAGGAGGTCTTTGTATGGCAACTCGAATTGAAGCGATTAATGCGTATCGTCCGAAGGTCAAATTGGGGCGCACAGCGGGTACTGAGGAGTTAGTGGATTTTATCGCCCGTAGTACCGGTCTCAATGAGAGTGGGGTCCGTCAGGTTTTATTGGAGTTACGTGACGCGTCTATATTTTTCAATCGGCAAGGTCGAGCCGTAAAGTTTGAGGGACTGGGAACCTATGGTGTCACTATGAACCTCAAGGGTAAACTAAAAATCACTCACCTCGCCGATAGAGCCTTGTCTAAGGCGTTGAATGCCGGGGGTGCGTACCAGGGCGAGATTGATAACAAAGCCAATATTGGCAAAACGGCTGACGAGCTTGTAGCCATGTGGAATGCCGATCATCCTGACAATCTGGTCAGTTAAGGGTTGGCTCGTTTTAACCGGGTAAGATTGGTTCAATCTTCATGATTGAACCAATCGGTAAAAAAAGTAAACATTTAGGGGTGATAAACATCTTTTTATGGGGTCTGGTACGGTTTTCACGACTGGTATACCAGACCTCATAAATCCCTCCCTAGGATTGATCAAATCCCTCCCTAGGATTGATCGAATCCCTCCCTAGGATTGATCAAATCCCTCCCTAGGATTTTCGCCGGACTGTCACAATAACTGTTTGCCCCTCTCATTAGGGGGTGCTGGAGGTTGCGGCCGCGTGTTTGGGCTGTGTTTTTTGTGTGTAGAGAAAAAGATGACGCCGAGGTCAGTAAGGCGGAGCAGGGTAACGGCAACTTATCGATGATTCGTTATGGGTTTGGGGTCGTTGTTTTTATGGTGCTGTTGGGCCTGGGTTGGCGAGTCGCCCTGGTGGCGCAGACGAACCTGCTCCATCACCAACTCCTAAAGATGGTGATGCAGGGTGAATCCGGTTCTTTGCCTGAATGGGCAGAGGGTGTGACAGGATTGACGGCCCGCGCGGCCGCGCAGTTGCAACCGGATGAAGCGCAGGTTTGGTTAGAGAGTGGTCTGGCTGATTACAGTCAGTCGTTGACAGCCCTGGAGCTTTGCCTGTGGTATTGGGATGCGGGGCGCGTGGCTGACGCGGCCGCGGCCTGTCGCCAGGGACATGTCACCGCAGAGTATTGGATGAGCAGGGGTTTTCCTCTGATCTGAATGGGCAACCAGGCAGCAATTCCTTTTTACGAGATGGCGACCCAGGTTGACCCAACGTCTGGCATAGCCTGGCATCGTCTCGGGACACGGCTCGTTTTAGATCAACAGTACGAAAGGGCAATTGAGCTTTCCAGCAAGCCGTTATCATTGGGTTTTGCAGCCGTGATTCTTGGGCGAGGTTTATTTGCAACGGGCCATCTGGAAGAGGCCAGAAAGTACTTTTAGCAGGGGTCTGAAATTTACCCAGAATGCTCTTATAGCCTACCTTTATCTAGCCCAAATAGCCGAAGCCGAAGAAGATTGGTTGAGGCAAATGACTGGTACGCGCAATTAGCGGTAGTATCACCTGATTATGGGCCAGCCTATTCTGCGCGGCACGCATCGCTGTTCGTTTAGGTGAATATGATCAGGCGGTGGCATATTTTCAGCAAGCCACCCAGGTGGAACCAGGTCGTTTGAGTAACTGGCTAGAGTTAGCGGCCGCGGCCGCGCAGGCCGGTGATACCCCTCTGGCCGTCCAGGCCTATGAACAAGCCTTGCTTTTACAACCGGATAATGCGCAGGCTCAGGCGGGCCTGGAGGCGTTAGGACAACCATGAATATTGGAAGAGCACCCTTAAATCAGACAATCATTGAATCCCCTAAAGGGTGGCAGGCTATTAACTGGCGCGAACTGTGGCAATACAAAGACCTGTTTTATTTTCTGGTTCTGCGGGACATCAAGGTTCTGTACAAACAGACGATTTTGGGATTTGCCTGGGCCATCATTCGGCCTGTGTTCAGTATGATTGTTTTCACCATTATTTTTGGCAACATAGCCCAGGTGAACAGTGATGGTGTGCCCTATGCACTGTTTAGTTATGTAGCGTTGGTTCCGTGGACCTATTTCGCGGCCGCGCTCACTGGCTCCACCGAAAGTCTCATCGGCAACAGCGGCATGTTGACCAAAGTGTACTTCCCCCGCCTCGTTTTCCCCCTGGCTCCCGTCTTTGCTAAACTCGTGGATTTTGCCATCGCTTTTATCATCATCATTGTCATGATGATTGGGTTTCAGGTTGTGCCTACCATCAACATTTTGTTCCTGCCTCTGCTGATCTTGCTCATGATTTTAACCGCTTTAGGAATGGGGATGTGGCTGGCCGCGCTGGCGGTACAGTACCGGGATGTGAAACATGCCATGAGTTTTGCGACACAACTGCTCATGTATGCCGCCCCAGTCGTATGGCCCGTTTCGGCCCTGACGGAACGGTTCGGCGAAACCGCCCGGCTGATTTATGGCCTGTACCCGATGGCGGGGGTCATTGAAGGTTCCGGGCGGCGTTGCTGAATACCACCCATGCCCTGGGATTTAATCGGGCTGGGAACCGTATCCGCTTTTTTATCGCCCTTTCTGGGGCGTTTTATTTTCGCCGCATGGAAGGGGTTTTTGCTGATGTTGCTTGATTTCGTCAGGTTATATCGTTACTCCAAATAAGATTTATTCAATCATATGAACACAAAAGCGCAACATGTTTCTGCCTCACTGATAAAAGTTGGTGAACGATTGATCGGTGACGGGCAGCCTGTTTTATCATCGCCGAAGCGGGCGTTAACCATAACGGCAGCCTGGAAATGGCCCTCAAGCTGGTAGATGTGGCTTTGAGTGCTGGGGCCGATGCTGTCAAATTCCAAAAACGGGAACTCAAAAGCCTTTACCCTTCAGCTTTGCTCAACGATCCTAATTCAGCCGAATGGGCCTTTCCAATATAGCTCCCCATTCTGAAACAAACTGAACTGACGGATGACGATTTTCGTACCATCAAGGCGTATTGGATCAAAGGGCATCCTCTCTTTATGTGTGCCCCGTGGGATGAGCCAGCCTGGATTTCCTGGATGATCTGGGGTGCAAATTTTAAGGTGGCGTCAGCTGATTTGGTGAACTGGCCTTTGTTGGAACGCATGGTCGCTACGGGCAAGCCGCTGATCTTATCATCGGTATGGCAACGTTAATTGAGATTGAACGGACGGTGGCCTATTCCTGAAAGGGAAACAAGCCTCTTTTGCTTTGCTTCATTGTGTCAGTACTTACCCGGCCCCCTTTGAAAGTCTCAATCTTCGTTTTATTGAAACATTAAAGCAGTTTGAGATACCGATTGGTTATAGTGGGCATGAGCGTGGCATTGCTATTCCTCTGGCGGCAGTGACATTGGGGGCGTGTATTGTGAAGACACATCACCCTGGATCGTACCTTGCCTGGCCCGGATCATCCGCCAGCCTGGAACCATCAGGGATCGAAAAACTGGTGCGAGATATTCGCCATGTGGAAACAGCCTAGGTGGAGCTAATAAGCACTTGTCAACCATGGAGATGCTGAACCGGCAAGTATTACGGAAAAGCCTGGTAGCCGCCACTGATTTGCGCAAAGGCACAGTCGTAACCCGAGATATGGTGCAGGTGAAAGGCCCCGGTAAAGGTTAACCCGCAACGAATTGAAGAGTTAATCGGCACCTGCCTGGAACGGGATATTGCTCAAGACGATTATTTTATGAGGGGGATTTAATAACCGGGCAACAGGAAGTGATTCAGCCAGAGCGATTACATGGTACCTGGGGCTTGAAGGCGCGTTTCTATGATTTGCAGGAGATTCTGGAAAAGAAGCCGAAATTAGTAGAACTGCATTTCAGTGAAGCGGATGTGGAATTTCCCTTCACACCTCCCGTTTCACCATACCCCCAACAACTGTTTATCCATGCGCCAGAGTTTATGGAAAGCCGATTGTTGGATTTATGTACGTCTGATGATCAGTGGTGGGAACGTTCTATGCAACTGGTGCAACGGACGATAGATAAAGCGGCCGCGTTGCAACCCCATTTCAGTGGCCCGGTGGGTGTGGTGATCCATGTGGGGGGGATGAGCATGGATGAGCCGATCACGAATCGCAAAAAGTTACTGTATCGGGCAGTAGATGCGTTTCGTCAGCTAGATGCCAAGGGCACGATTTTATTACCGGAGAATCTGCCGCCACGCCCCTGGTATCTGGGCGGACAATGGTTCCAGAACGTAT
>JADJUV010000129.1 GCA_016716885.1 Candidatus Trichofilum aggregatum
CATGCGGAAATAGTTCTGCAAGGTGATGGTGGCGACGGGCACCGTTTCCCGTTTTACTCTGCACCTTTCTTTGGCTTCACGGCTTCATGTAGCCCATCAGGAATAGCGCCGTTCCGGCATGGGCCGTCCGGCGAAGTCGTCAATAATAATGACCTGACCGGTGCCATCCACCATGTAATCTTTATCCCGGTGGAACAGATATTGGGCTTCTTGAGGGCATTATCGAGGTAGTAGGTTAATTTGTAACAGTTTGGGATCGTACAGACTTCTCCTCGGCATCCACGTCTACATCAGGAATCCGGTCTTCGATTTTGACAATGCCGCGTTCGGTCATTGAGATGCTGCGGCTTTTCTTTCGTCAATGTCAAAATGTTCTGTGGGTTCTTCCCTCATCGGCGGTGTGTCTGCGTTTGAGGTTGCTGCACATATTCGGCGAAACTTCATTATAGAGGCGGGCTGGATTGATTTGGTCGGGCCGGGAGATGATCAACGGGGTGCGCGGGATTCGTCAATGAGGATGCTGTCTACTTCGTCAATGACGGCCATGTACAGGTCGCGCTGAACCAGATCGCCCTGACTCACAGCCATGTTGTCGCAGCAGGTAATCAAAGCCAAACTCACTGCTGATGCCGTAGGTGACATCGGCCTGGTAGGCTCGGGGCACGGGTGGCAGGTTCGCCAGTGAACGAGCCGCTCATCTTCCAGTTCGGCCCCGGGTTGAGCATATTCTGGGTCAGCCAGAGCGGAGTACCCTTGTGGGCCAATACAGCCTACGGTCAGTCCCAGGGTGTGGGTAATTCTTATTTCCATCCAGCCACCGTCGCGGCGGGCCAGGTACCCGTTGACGGTGACAAGGTGAACACCCCTTGCCCGCCAGGGCGTTCAGGTAAAGGGTACAGTGGTCGCCACCAGGGTTTCACCTCACCGGTACGCATTTCCACCACCTGTCCTTGATGGAGCAGGATACTCACCCATGATTTGCACGTCGTAGTGTGGCGCAAACCAGTGGAACGGCGGGCGTTTCGCGTACCAGGGCGTAGGCATCAGGCAGAAGGTCATCAAGGGTTTCGCCATTGGTCAACCGCTCTTTTTGAGGACAAAGGTCTGGTTTTTCAGCTCAATGGGTGACAGTTTTTCTAGTTTTCGGTTTCGTGACTGGCAACCTGGCTGACCTCCGTACGCAATCTTTTCGTTAATCGTGAAGTGGATCGCCGACAACGGCGCTGACTAATTTTTTGGAAACATGGGTGAGATTGTACTCGCTTTGTCTTAGAGAATAGTTAGCAGGGTGAAGGTTTCAAGTTTCCCGTTTCAGGTTGCAGGCTCTCAGGTTGCAAGCAGAAACCTGAACCCCTTTATTCGTTAAACAGTTCGCCCGGCCATTGCGTCCTCGTGTGAGCGGAGAATCACTTCTCCCAGGAGTCCGCCAACACGGTGAGGACGGTAATGTTGGGGCAACATTTTCTCTGGGGAATAGGCAATGTGTCGGTGGTAACGATTTCTTTGATGGGCAAGTCGCGCGAACGCTCACAGGCCGGGTCGGAGAGGACAGGATGGGCAAAAGCCACGTACACTTCACCAGCCCTTTCTTTGATGAGTTGCACGGCTGATTTGATGCTGCCACCGGTGTCTACCAGATCATCCACGATGATCGCTGCCCTCGGCTCTCTACATTGCCGATGAGGCTGAGGGGCCTCGCGGCCGGTTTCATTGCCGGAGCGGCGTTTTTCGACAAAGGCGAGGGGAGATCAAGCGCGTCGCGAAGTTTCTTCCTTCTTAGCAAAAACCCAAATCAGGCGCGATAATCACCGCATTCTGTAACTTCTTGGCCCGAAAATGTTCGGTCAAGATGTGAAAGGTCGCCGGCGAGTCACCCGGAATTTTGTAAACCTCTGAATCTGCTCCGCATGTAAGTCCATTGTAATCCAGCGGTCCGCCCTGGCTACTTCAATCATATCCTACAGCAAACGGGCCGTAATCGGCACACGGGGCTGATCCTTTTTGTCGCTTTGGGCATAGGCCATAAAACGGTACCACTACTGCAATCCGGCCCCGCCGAGTCACGTTCGAGGCAATCAATGGCGATCAGCATCTCCATAATATTGCGATGCACCGGGCGGCTATGGCTCTGGATCAGATAAATATCCTGTCCTCTTTCGCACACCGCCGCGCAGTTTGACCATAAGATTTTAACTGGGAAATTCAATGACATCCCATTTTGATAAGGGTCGGTGAACATAATGCGCAATTTTTGGGCTAAATCTGGACACCCGACCTGGCAAAAATCTTTGTATGTCCCCGTAACTCTGTAATCCCATCCTCTTTATCTCTCCCTCTCAATGGCACTCATTGCCAGATCGCCAATCCTTGACCGTCCGTCTCCGCCCAGATAGCTCCTAAAAGGGGTATGGTAAAGATGCGCGGTTCATCCTCTAAATGGATTCGCGGCAAAATATCACGACTTACTCTCCATCCCATACACGACGAGAGCATGATAACCGCGGCCAGCCGATTGGTAAATTTTGCCGCAATAGAACAATAATGGGCCAACGCCCATTAAGAAGCTGTTTTAAGGCAGGCACTGAGGTTTTTTCAAATCATTTAACCCGATACTCCATCTTTTCCAGACCAACCACTACATTATCAACTAAAGTACCAACATAGGGCCGCACACCAAAAATCGCCACCAGCTCGTCTTCAGAATACTCGTGTCCCCAATAAGCCAGAACCATTCGTACACAAGCAGGTAAACAGGTGTAGGATTTGGTTTGGCGAAAATGGGGGACAGCCAGTTTCATAAGGCTGTAGCTAAGGTAGCGGCTTTCTCCCACATGGCTTCAGGAGATGTAGACTCGGCCTCAGATAATTCCCCACTCTCCGAATAAACCAGATAGCCAATAGGTTCTGGCAATTCTTCTGTCCCATAAACAGTGACAAGCCAATGATGTAACTGTTTTTCCACTTCAACCGAGACCGCGTCACCGATATTGTGCAGGGCATAGGTCATCGCCCGTCTCTCAATGGCCTCAGCCTCAAGGGTAGCCGGAATAATATGAATCCCTTTCGTATCAACTTCAATGACAACTTGCGTGCCAGGTTGATAGCCAAATCGCTCAATGAGATAACCAGGAATCTGTACACCTTTCGTATCAAATGGTTGTGTGATGCGTTCCATCGTTTGATCCTTTCCCGTCCGAATTAATGATTCAAATGGATGAAGAGGCGATTCGCGGCCGCGTACGGGTCCATCTCCCTCTCTGCCACCGCCGCGATCAACTGCTCCCGTTCCACGGGTGAAACCGTGACTGAAGTTGACGCAACATTAAGGCCTGGGGCAACTGCTCCACTTCCTGCCGACCCCGTACTTTCCCGTTCGTGCCACTCACCACTGATTTTAAATAAACCAGATGGGCTTTAAGCGCATCCACGACTTTGTCTATCCCCCGACTGGCCGTGGCTACCGTTTCGTATACCTTAACTTCCCAATCAGGGCTTTGTCGTCGGTTGGGGTGTGACCGTCATCCGCCAGCATCATCTCACTATGATGACGCACCATTGTCGGTACTGCCAAAGTGGAGCATCATCTCCAGGATTTGACGGTGCTGGCTGTTAGGATGTCGGCTTCGTTAACGACTAAAATGTCGGCAATCTCTAGAATACCCGCCTGATGGATTGAACTGTTCACCGCCCAGGCCAGGGGGCTTCGATGACGATGGTGCCGAGCCGCGCTGGCGATATCTACCTCAGCCCTGCCCAGCGCCCACGGTTTCGATGAGGATGGTATGGTACGCGGCCGCGTCCAGCACTTTGATCACCCCAGCCGTCGAAGCAGCCGGGACTAGCCCACCCCCGGTAAAACGGCCCCGCGAAGCCATGCTCCGAATAAAAATCCCCTTGTCGCCTAGCCAGATCACGCATCCGCACCCGGTCGCCCCCCGGCAGGCCGCGCCCCGCTGGAAACGGGCTACTGGGACTCACAGCCACAATAGCTACCGTTTTCTCCCGGCGGCGTACGTGTGGCGCTCTTTCGCCAGTTCATTGGACCAGACTGCTTTTGCCTGTACGGGTGCACCGGTCACGCCAAATGGCTGTGCCCGGCCCGTGCGAGGATACAAAGCGGCAATCTGGAGTGAATTTCCCACGCCTGAGCAGACGGCTCTTCATTTGCGTTCCACCTGGCTAATGAGCCGGGCAATCGCCCGCACGTTGCCCTGGCGCACCTGTTCAGCCAGGGTGGGGGCAGTAGAGGGGAGTGGTGACATAGTTAGTTTCGAGTTTCGAGTTTTGGGTTTCGAGTTTTGGATTCCCTGGTTATGCTCTCTCCCCCAGGACTTTTTCTCGAATCTTCGCGGCAATGACATCGGTAGATGTGCCGGGGCCAAAGATACCCGCCACCCCTTTGGCTTTCAGGGCGACAACATCATCTTCAGGCACGATACCGCCGAGGAAAACGGGCACATCGTTCGGGTCAGCCTCGGCCATTAATTCCATGATGCGCGGAACCGGGGCATTGTGTGCCCCGGAGAGAATGCTGAGGGGCCGATGGCGTCTACGTCTTCATGCAGGGGCCGCTTCGACGACCATTTCCGGGGTCTGGCGCAGGCCGGTGTAAATCACTTCCATACCCGCGTCACGTAGGGCGCGGGCAATCACTTTGGCGCCACGATCATGCCCATCCAGGCCCGGCTTAGCGATGAGGATGCGGATTTTGCGCTCGTCCATGTTGATACTCCAGAGCGTGGTGCGTGTGGCGTGAGGTGTACCGTTTAAGGGTTATATCACATGCGACAGACCACGTATTGTTCGGTTCAATGGTTAAAAAGACCGTTTGATTATACCGATTGACGGGTGGATTTACGAACCAGGGAGCAGGGAGTCAGGGCTTTTCCCAAGTCAACTCGTACAGCTTTACACAAGTCCTTAGCCGATTTAGTCGGAAGACCCATCCCCCTAACCCCCCTTCCCGGGGAGAGGGAGCTTGACTGGCGCGGTTTTCGGGGCGAAGGCCCCGAAAAACCGCGCCCAGAAAAGTTCCCCGCCCCTAGGGGCGGGGTTAGGGGTGGGGGAAAATGCCCGATACGATGGTGCAGCGCTAAGAAATCGGACTTTGGAAAAGCCGTGGCAGGGAGTAGCCCACGTTTTATGAGAGACCTGACAAGTTTCAGAAACCTGTCAGGTCTGCGCCCCACCATTTTGAGGCTAACAAATTAATATTGGTATTGAGGAGTGAAAGGCACGCCTACGTGCCGTTTGGGGTACTACCCCGTTCGCACGTGGGCGTGCTCACTCCTCTCTATGCCAGCGTTATTTCGGAAAACTTCAACCTGGTGATATTCGAGGGGATGAGGTAATTGCGTAAAAGGGGTAGTGCCACGGTTTCAAAAACGGCGGCCATCTCCAGGCTTAAATGCCAGCCTTGACAAAACTTTGTACTGTTTTGAACAAATCTTTGCTCTTGACAAAGGTCTCCCCGACTAAAACGGCATCCACGCCGATGACCTTCATCTGGCGCACGTCGTCCAGGGTTTGGATGCCACTTTCGCCAACCACCAGCACATCGGCAGGGATAAGTCGGCGCAGGCGGGCGGTGTTGTCAAAATCCACGACAAAGGTTTGTAAATTACGGTTATTGACACCGATGAGGCGGGGATTGAGGGGCAAAACGCGCTCTACTTCTTCAGAGTATGAACTTCAATGAGGCGTTCATGCCTAACTGATGGGTGAGGGCCAGCAACTCTTTCATGTCGTTTGGCCCTAACACAGCGGCAATGGAGGAAGTACCGCATCGGCTCCGGCAACGCCGGGCCTCATACACCTGATAAAGGGTGGAAGATAAAATCTTTACGCAGGACAGGCAGGCCAATTTTAAGCCGGGGATCACTTTTGCCGATGATGATGGGGTCTAAATCGCTTAAGGCTTCTTTGACATCACGCAGGTGTTCCAGGGACCCCTGGAAGTGGCGACCATCGGTGAGGACGGAGATGGCCCTGGCTCCGGCGCGGGTGTAGGTGGTTGCCAGTTGTACGGGGTCATACTCTGGCACGAGTAACCCTTTGCTGGGAGAAGCTTTTTTGCACTCGGCAATGATGGAGACGCCGTAGAGACGGATCGCGGCCGCGAAGTCTACCGCTGGTGGTACAACCGCAGCCAGTGCTCTCAGCTCCGACAACGGTATTTCCCGCATCGTCTTAGGCAACTGCTCCCGGTGATACCGCATAATTTCATCGAGGATCGTGCCCCGTTGTTTGGCTAAATTACTCACACTCATAAAAACCTCGACAAAGTCTGATGGAATTTTTCTACTACTGACTCGACATTGGCGTTTTTTGTGCTGACCTCTGGAGACTAAAAGACTGAGAGATTTCCAGAGGTCGTCCAAATTTTCGCCAGAGTCGAACTCCTGGCGAATTGGTATCGGAATCAAGGCTATAGCTGGTCAACGCTGGCCCGCTAAAGCGTCTACTCCGAAGCTCGTGGTCTTGTTTCTGCACTCATTGAACGGGCGCACCGCCCGTGGCTACTCTCAAAAGGTGGTTGGACTTTAGCAGGAACCGCAACCTCAGACAAACGGAAGAGTCGGGTACTAAGAATTTGATCCATCGGCAATAAACGGCAAGGTAAAACTGAAGGTGCTCCCTGCCCAGGCACACTCATTACGCCCACTGTTCCCCAACCGCTCGACGATCCGTTTGACGATGGATAAGCCCAAACCGTGGCCTTTGCTCTGCTGGGTGTTGAGGCGGCTGAAATCCTGAAACAGCTTGGCCTGCGCCTCTGAATCTAACCCCGCCCCATTGTCCTGCATCCAAAAACGAATCTCGTTGTTCTCAAGGGGCGTGGCTCCCACCTTGATGATCGGGGGCTGACCGCCATATTTAAGGGCGTTACTCAAATAATTCGCCCAAACCTCTTCAACCCAACTGGCGTGACCCAAGGCAACGGGCCAGGTGTCGGGTTGGTGGAGTGTGGCCTGACTGGTTTCAATTTCCTGTTGCAGACGGGCAACGACATCCTGCCAGATGTAGCCCATGTTTAACGGTTCAGGTGTAATGACTTGCCGCTGTACCTGGGCCAGGGTGAGCAGATCGTCCACGATACGCACCATTTTGCGGGTGGTTTTACCGATGGTTTGGAGAATGGATTGCCGCGCGGCCGCGTCCAGCACCTCATAATCTTCCAGCAGCAACTCACTATATCCGGCAATTATCCCCAGAGGGCTTTTTAGATCATGGGCCACGGTATGGGCAAACGCATCCAAATCGGCAATATGGCGCTCATGCTCTTCAATCTCCCGTTGCAGGGCCAGGGCTTCCTGTTGGGATTGCTCCACCCGAGACCGTACTTCCAGACTCTTCAACCGGCTATCGGCCTGTTCATTAAATAAATTCTCTTTGACCCCATGAAATTGCTGATAATGATGCAGCGCTAAAGCCAGATCACCCGTTGTCTGATAAATTCGGGATAGTGCCTCGTGGCATTCGTACTGTTCCCGCTGAATGTTAAGTACCTCAGCCAACGCCAAAACCTCGTGCAGATGGGTCAAGGCCAGGACTAACTGCCCCTGCTGTTCATAAACCTGTCCCATTACCAGTTGTGCCGTCACAATGCCTTGCGGGTTATCCACCTGATGGAACAAGCGAGGCGCATTTTGCAGGCAGAGGATCGCCTGCTCGTGGTGTGCCTGGCGAAAATGCAGTTGCCCCAAAGTCGTCCAGGCTTCCGCTTCCCCCCGCACGGAACCTAGCTGATGGTACGTAGCGACACTTTGTTCCCCATGCTGAAGTGCCGTTTCAAGCTGTCCCAGTCCTTGATAAACCTGGCTCAGGTTATCATGAAAATCGGCCTCACGTTGTTTGTTGTCATGCGCCATGACGAGGGGCAGGGCTGCTTCAAAACAGCGGCGGGCCTCGTCAAACCAGCCCAATTTTAAGTATAACCAGCCGATATTGTTCGCGGCCGCGGTGCGATTATTCACACTGCCGAATTCCTCAGCCACGGCCTGGGCCTGGAGCAAATAGGTTAACCCTTCAGGGTACAACCCCATGTGCGCATAACTAACCCCCACCTGATTCAGGCTATGAAACAGATGAGTTTTATCATCTCTCTCCTGGCTCAATTGCACCGCTTTTAAGGAACAGGCAATGGCTTGTTCGTGATCAGACAGGTAACTATAGGTAGCGCCAAGGGTCACGTAACAGGTTAAGAGACGCTCCACCAGCTTGATTTTCTGAACCAGGCGCAGGGCTTCTTGGGCCATCGCCAATGAACGCTGGGGATTGCTCTCACGCAAATCGTTGGCCTGCTCAATGAGGCCGTTGATCTGCTGGAGATGGGGTTCCGCGGCCGCAAACTGCCCCGGCACCTCTTGTGTACTGAAGATTGTTAGTTCCATTTTGTTAGTCAGCCATAGAGTGGCACGTTATACTCACTGCTAACCCTATTCAGGCAAAACACATTCTAATTGTATGAGGGTTATCGCTATCTGAACAATCGGGCTGAGGTTTGTCTATGGTTAAAACATTATTGGTTGCCAATCGCGGTGAGATTGCCGCCCGGCTATTCCGGGCTTGCCGTTTATTGGGCGTGCGCTCCGTGGCTATTTATTCCGAGGCCGATGCCCAGGCCCCCTGGTCTCGCCTGGCCGATGAGCGCTACCCGCTGAAGGGCGTCGCGGCCGCGGACACCTACCTCAATCAATCTGCCATTCTCGCCATCGCCCAGCAGGCGGGCGTTGAAGCCATTCACCCTGGCTACGGCTTCCTCAGCGAAAATGCTGATTTTGCTCAGGCCTGTGTGGATGCCGGGATTATTTTTGTGGGGCCAAGCGCGGCCGCGATGCGGGCGTTGGGCAGTAAAGCCAGTGCCCGCGAACTGGCCCAGGCCGCTGGTGTGCCGGTCATTCCAGGGGTCAATGGGGCAGGCATGAGCGACGAAGGGTTGCTCGCGGCCGCGCACCGGATTGGTTTCCCCGTGCTCATCAAAGCCAGTGCTGGCGGTGGCGGCAAAGGGATGCGCGTCGTGGATGCCGAAAGTGAGTTTCTGGATGCCGTGCAGGCCGCCCGGCGCGAAAGTATATCCGCCTTCGGTAGTGATCACCTGATTCTGGAGAAATATTTCACCCAGGTGCGCCATATTGAGGTGCAGGTGTTGGGTGATCTGCACGGTCATCTTATTCACCTATACGAGCGGGAATGTTCGGTGCAACGCCGTCATCAGAAAATTATTGAGGAGACCCCCGCCCCGCATGTGCCGGTCGAGGTAAGAGAAGAAATTTGCGCGGCCGCGGTCTCTCTGGCTCAGGAAGTGGGTTACGCCAGTGCCGGAACCGTCGAATTTATCCTGACGCCGGAGAATCAGTTTTACCTGTTGGAGATGAACACCCGCTTACAGGTGGAGCACCCGGTGACGGAATGGGTGACGGGGGTGGACATCGCCGCCTGGCAAATTCGTATCGCCAGTGGTGAACCGCTCACGCTACAACAAGCGGACATCCGGCAACGGGGTCATGCCCTGGAGAGCCGGGTGTATGCGGAAGACCCGGCCCACAATTTTATGCCTTCTACGGGTACGATAACGTATTATGCGCGGCCGCATGGCCCCAACATTCGTGTGGATGATGGCATCGAAACAGGGAGCGTCGTCAGTCCGTACTACGACCCCATGCTGGCAAAAATCATCACCTGGGGTGCCGATCGGGCCGACGCCATCGCCCAAATGCGCCACGCCCTGCATGAAACCACAGTTTTGGGTATCACCACCAACATTCCCTACCTGCTGGCAATTTTAGAGCACCCGGCTTTCCAATCCGGGCAAACCCACACTGGTTTCCTGGGCCAACATTTCCCCACCTGGCAAGCCACCCCACCCACCGACGATCACACCCTGTTAGCCATCGCCGTGGCCGAACTCCTCATGGGCAAATCCGGCCAAACCAGCGGCCAACGACCCACCGCCAACGGCCCCCTCACCCTTCCCGACCCCTGGAACCAATCAACCGGCTGGCGCAATGTGCTAAAATAAGCTCAACATTTCAAAAGATCAGTGGAGAGTGCCCGTGGATTTTTCTATGATGTCCTATGTTCGTTGCCTCAATAATGGGGGCTATGAAGCCAGTCTGACCATCGGCAAAGTCTACAACACATTGCCAACATCGGAACGAGATTACTTACGTGTGATAGAGCAACGAGGGAGAGGATTATCTCTATGCCATCTGCCTTTTTGACCCTTATACCGATGAGTAACGTGTCCCAGAATCTTTGACTGTTCACCTGGACAATGTCACGAAGGGGATTCTCCACGCTGAAGCCCTGGCTGCACGCAAATCCACCAGTGCCCTGTTGCGGGAGTGGATTGATGAGCGGTTGGATTTGCCTGTGAGTACGGACTAATACACTCGTTTAATTTAATGATGAAGCACCAAGAGAAACTGCTCAATCGCCTGGACGAAATTGGACAATCGCTGGCAAGGACCGGTAAGGCTCTGGCTCTGATTGGGTTGGGGTCTGTGGGTCGGGAGTTGGACCGGCTGGATGATTATTCTGACCTGGATTTTTTTGTCATTGTGGAGCCAGAACAGAAAAGCCGTTTCCTCACCAACCTGGACTGGCTGAGTGGGCTGGCTCCTATCGCCTACCATTTCCAGAACACCGTGGATGGTTACAAACTGCTCTTTGCCGACGGGGTATTTTGTGAGTTCGCCGTGTTTGAAGAGGCAGAATTGGCTCACATACCTTTCGCGCCGGGGCGGATTGTCTGGAAACGCAATGGGGTGAGTGAGACAATAGCCGTTCCGGTAAAACCGTCCAACCCATCAATCCATTCGGTAGAGTGGCTGTTGGGTGAAGCGTTGACCAATTTGTATGTGGGGATGGGGCGTTATCGGCGGGGGGAGAAGTTGTCGGCGTTTCAGTTTGTGCAGGTGTATGCGTTGGGGCGGGTGGTGGATTTGGCTGGGCACATTGAGACGGCTCAACCTGGGCACGCGGATATTTTTGTCAATGAACGCCGGTTTGAGCAGCGGTTTCCGGGGATAGCCCAGCATTTGCCGGAATTTATGCCAGGGTATGAGGGAACTCCCGCGGCCGCAAACGCCATCATCCACTTCCTCGACCAACATTTCCCCATCAACCCGGCCATGAAAGAAGCCATTCTGTCTCTAACAAACTCCCCTCTCTGAAAAGTCAAGAGTCGCACGCGAAGGCGCCCCCAGGGGCGGGTCTTCCGACTCAATCTACCAACGACTTGGGTAAAGTTGGTCGAATCTCTCATCTCAGTTCCGCAAGTTATTTAATCCTTGTTCCTTAATCAAGGTATGGGGATGGGATCGGTGCGGGACTTGATGTTGCCGTTGCGGTCTATGGTCTCTAGCACATAATAATAGGTGCGGCCGCGTACCCGTCCTTCATCCACAAACGAATGTTCACTGCTCACCAACGGATCCAGCGACGGTTTGATCAAAACATCATTCACTTGCACCATCTCCCCATCTGGCGAATCGGCCCGGTACAGGTTGTACCCCAACACATCAATCTCATTTTCGGTGGTCCAACGGATAACGAGATTCGTATGCTGAACCCGGTCTATCAGGCCAGTAAAGTAGGCCAGAGCCAGCACGAGAGCCACCCCAGGGATAAGAAGAAAAAACCAGAGAAGTTTGCGGCCGCGAGAAGAAGGTTGTTTGTCCATATTGTCATTGTGTACCCAAAGGTTGGCCCCGAGCAAGTTGCCATAAAGTCCGGTATAGCGGTAAACTCAACCCTTAGCAATCAATAAATATCTGTTCTGGCGTTTAGAGCGAGAGGCAAGAGCTAGAATAAATCAGTCTGGAAAACCCTCTAGCTCTAGCTCTGAACTCTAAACTCATGTTCGTTATGGAAGGTGAACTATGCCCGTCCGTTGTTCCTACTGTTCCCACAGTTTTAACCTGAGCCGAGATTACATCGGCGCTATCTTGCCTGAGGCTCTGGCTCAAAAACAGAAGACCCACGCTGTTGAATGTCCCAACTGCCGGAAACATATCAAAATACCCGTGGCCCAAATGAAACGGTTCGCCCCCGCTCCGGCAGCCACCCCAGAAGCAACAGAAGAAGAAGCGGCGCAAGGGGAATAATCAGTCGATGTGTTTCAAGCCAGTTGAATAATTAATTGTTGAATTGTTGAACCATTGAATGGTGAATGATGCGTTCCCCTCATCTCATTCCAATTCACCCATTCATTATTCTCTTCGTCTTATGAAATACACCCGCTATCATCATTAGTGATCCCCCGTCTTCGCCAGCGCTTTATTGGTAAAGCTGATGCTCACTGAGATACGCCAGCACCGGCTCAGGGACGAGATAACGCAAAGAGTAGTGCGCGGCCGCGTACTTTCGGATCATCGTGCTCGATATCAGCACCGAAGGGCCGGTTACCCAATCAAGATGGTCACGCAAACTGGGCAGCTCCCGCTCTAATTGCACCCAATCAATGAAAATGCCCGGTCGCTCTAGCACGGCCAGGCGGCATTGCTTTAACAAAGCGTCCGGGCAATGCCACTGAGGCAAATCGCGCAGGGAATCCGACCCCAAGACAAGCCATAAATCGGCCTGCGGGTAAGTTTGCTGAATGAGAGGGAGCAGGGTGAAGGTATAGTGCGGCCGCGGGCGATCCACATCGGTTGTGTCTACCCCAAAAGCGGGATTGTTCTCAATCGCCAGCCGGGTCATGGCGACCCGGTGATGGGCGGGACTGATCACCTGACCCGCTTTATGCGGGGGATCACCCACCGGCAGAAAAAGCACCTGATCCAGTTGTAAACCGATTCGGACTGTCTCTGCCAGGAGAAGATGACCGATATGCGGTGGATCAAAGGTTCCCCCCAACAAGCCCAACCGCATCACCGATCACTCCACTCCAACGTCTCATCACCAATCATAACGGTGTCCCCTTCTTTGACACCCGCCTTCCGCAAAGCCGCACTGATGCCCATGCCTTCCAGAATGGCCTGGAAACGACGAGCAGTGGCCTCAAACTCAAAAAAGGTCATGGCGGCCACCCGCTCAATGCGAATGCCATGCACCCGCCAACCGGACCCTTCCCGTTCGATGGTGAAATCATTCTCATCGGCTTCGGGGCGGATAATCGGCTCTTCATCTTGCACATAGGTAACGGGGGGCAACGCCTGGAGCAACTCCCACACGCGGTAAAGCATAGGGCGAATATTCTGGCCGGTGATGGCCGAAATGGCACAAAACTCGTACCCTTCAGCCTCTACACGCTCCTGAATAAGCGGCTCCCAGGCAATGGCATCGGGTAAATCCATTTTGTTGAGAACCACCAGTTGGGGTTTATCCAGCAGGGCCGGATCGTAAAGGGAAAGCTCTTGATTAATGGTAGCCCAATCTTCGAGTGGTTCCGCGGCCGCGCCGTCCAACAAATGAATCAGCACCCGCGTCCGTTCAATGTGGCGCAAAAACTCATGACCCAGTCCCACCCCTTCCGCCGCCCCTTCGATAAGGCCGGGAATATCGGCCACCACCATCGTTTGGTAGTCATCTAGCTCCACCACCCCTAAACTTGGCTCCAGCGTGGTAAAAGGGTACGCCGCAATCTTGGGCCGGGCCGCACTGATGACCGAGAGCAGGGTCGATTTACCGGCATTGGGTACACCCACTAAGCCAATATCGGCGATCAGTTTTAGTTCCAGGATAAGCCATTGGGCCTCACCTGGTTCGCCACGTTCGGCCAAACGGGGGGTCTGGTTGACACTATTGGCATAACGGGCGTTGCCTTTGCCGCCGCGGCCGCCGTTCATCAACATCACTTCCTGACCGGGATGAATCAGGTCGGCCAGCAAATTATCCGTTTCGGCCTCGCGGATCAAGGTACCGGGTGGCACTTCCAGCCGTAGGGTTTCGCCGGTTGCCCCCGTCATATTGCTGCGGCCGCCATCCACACCCCGCCCCGCCCGGTAATGCACCTGCCGATGAAACGTATAGAGGGAGTTTAACTTGGGGTTGACAACAAAAATAATGTTGCCACCATGTCCCCCATCGCCGCCATCTGGGCCACCTCGGGGAACAAATTTTTCGCGACGAAAGCTGATCATGCCATCGCCGCCATCGCCGCTTTTTACATAAATTCGTGCTGAGTCATAAAACATAAGAGGGTATATCGGTGGATTGGTACATTGGTATAGGCGTGTATTAGCAAACAAGAGGGCTAATACACCACGACACCAATTAACTGTTCAGTAGGCCGCGCAAGGCGGCTAAGCGGGGGTCAACATCGTCATCCTGACAGCCACAATCCCCTTCATTGAGGTTTTGACCGCATTCCATGCAAAAACCCAGGCAATCTGGTTGACATAACAGTTGCAAGGGCACAGAGAGGACGCTTACCTCGCGTACTAAGGGTGATAAATCGAGGGCACAAGTCGCGGGAATGCTATATTCGCCTTCAGGGGCAGTGGTGGGTGGATAATAAAAGAGTTCATTTAGTTCCATCTCAACCGGTACGGAAAGGGGTGTCAAACAGCGAGAGCATTCGCTCATGATGTTCGTGATTAATTTCCCCTCCACATAAATGCCCCGAGAGTTGCGCGAAAGGATGACTGTTCCTTGTAAGGGTTGCAGTGTTACCTCATCTATGACGACAGAGGGGTAATCCAGTTCGTATTCTCGTTTTTCGCCGACATTGCCTTCCAACATGAACCCAACGTTGAAACGCAAAGGGGCGTTTTTCTTACTGCTCACGTTTAATTTCCTTACTATTGGCGATTAAGGTTGAAAAGTGTAGCATAGTCTAATCTGCTTCGCCATGACTGTTATTCATTTCTAACAGAGGGAGACAGAGGGGAACTCAGAGGAATTTGTAGGAACTCTGGGAACTCATCAATCACCCCATTACCCCATCACCTTGTCATTTACGGAGAAAGAAGCACTTGAAATTACTGATTGCTACCCACAATCCGGGCAAAATCCGGGAGATGAATGAAATTTTGGCTGGTTTAGGCGTGGAATGCCTTGATTTGGGGCAGGCTGGTATTACGGAAGATGTGGAAGAAACGGGAGCCACGTTTGCCGAGAATGCTATGTTGAAGGCGGAATATTACGCGGCCGCGACCCAACTTCTCACTCTAGCCGATGACTCCGGGCTGGAAGTGGATGCTCTCAACGGCGCACCCGGCGTCTACAGCAAACGGTACGGGGGCGACGAAAACCCGCTTTATACCCGGCTCATGCGCGAAATTAGGGATGTGCCCTGGGAGCAACGCACCGCCCGCTTCCGCTGTGCCGTGGCTTTGGCCGATAGCACCGGGCTGATTGGCACGGCGGATGGGGTCTGTGAGGGAATGATCACCTTGGCTCCCAGAGGGTCAGGTGGGTTTGGTTATGATCCGGTGTTTTACCTGCCCGGCAAGGACCAAACGATGGCGGAGTTAGCGGCTGAGGAGAAGAATGTGATCAGTCATCGCGGCCGCGCCATTGCCGCTATTTTGCCTCTGTTACGTGAAACATTGGGGCGGTAACGGGGTGGGTGTTAGGGGGTGCGTTTCAGGATTGTGCTGAGCCAGGACTCGATGGTGGCGGCGACGAGTTGCGGCCGCGCCAACACCATCATGTGTCCTGCCCCTTCAATCAACTCCAGCTTAGCCTGGGGAATATGGTGGGCCAGAAATTCCAGTTGGGGGAGTGGTGTAAGCCGGTCAGCCGTTCCCGCCAGGATGAGGGTGGGCACAGAAATTTGGTTGAGCCGCGGCCGCACGTCAAAGGCATGGCAGGCGGCAAAATCATCATACACCACCTGGGGGTCGTGGCTGGCTAACTCCTGGTAACTCCGCTCAACAATGGCTTCGTCTGTGCCTTTGGGCCATTCCAGTTTAGCAATCAACCGCATCGTCTGGTGAAAGTCAGGCAAAATGTGGTTGAGAATCGCTTCACCCACCGGCATGGTAGCTCCCGTACCCACCAGAATCAGCCCGACCAACCATTCTGGCTGACGCAAACCAACGGCCTGAGCAATAGCCCCGCCCATGGAAATACCCCCAACAATCACCTTTTTCAGACCCAAGGCTTCCACAAAAGCCATGACGGTATCGGCATAAGCGTCCACTGAGGTGCGGCCCGGCAAGGGGGAACGGCCATGACCAGGGAGATCGAGGCTGTACGCGGCCGCGAACTTCACCGCCCGTATTTCCCCCCAGCTAAAATGCGTTCCCCCCGCCCCATGCACCAACACCAAAGCCGGAGCCTCATTCCTGACACGATTATCGGTGTAATAAACTGTCTGCTGGTTTATGATGAGGGTGGGCATAAGGTTTGTTTGAGTCTTCAGGCTTGGGAGTTGCGACTGATTTGTTTGTAGTGACCGCTTTAGCGGGCTGACGCAAGCCCGCTAAAGCGATCACTACAAACCAAAACCCCAAATGATTATTTGAACAACGATTGAGGTTTAACAAATTAATACGGGTATTGAGGAGTAAGGCACGCCTACGTGCCGCCTGGTTTACACTCGTTCGCACGTGGGCGTGCTCACTCCTCTCTATGCCACTGTTATTTCGGAAATCTTCAATAGTTGTAGGGGCTGGGCGAGCACAACAAGGGGTTATTCAGGGCCGATGATTTCGATGATCCCCTGCCTGATGCCCTCAATCTTCTGTGCTCAGAAGTTCATCCAGAAGTTGATTGATCAGGGCTGGGTTGCCCTGGCCCTTGAGTTGGCGCATGATCTGGCCGACAAACCAGCCGCGCAATTGCACCTTGCCCCCGCGATAATTAGCTAATTGCTCCGGATTAGCCGCCAATATCTGCTCCACCACCGCCCGAATATGCCCTTCGTCGGAGATTTGGGCCAGTCCCTTCGCTGTCACAATGGCTTCAGCCGTCTGACCCGTTTGCACCATCTCAGCCAACACTTCTCTGGCCGTGCCCCCGCTGATCGTCTGTTTGTCAATGAGGCCAAGCAGTTCCACCAGCATCACTGGTGTAAGTTTGAGTTCGTTAAGACTTAACTTGGACTCGTTGAGCAGGCGGAACAGGTCGTTGATGAGCCAGTTGGCGATGGTTTTGGGAGAGGGGTGGAGCGCCGCGGCCGCGTCAAACCAATCCGCCACCTCTTTATCCTCAGCAATCACCCGCGCCTCATAGGCCGACAACCCGGCTCCCTGATAACGCGCCACCCGGACGGCGGGCAATTCCGGCAACCCGGCTTGAACCTGGGCCACAAACGCCGCCTGAATGTGCAAGGGGGGCAAATCCGGCTCTGGGAAGTAGCGGTAATCCTCGGCTTCCTCTTTGGTGCGTTGGCTGAATGTCTCCCGGCGGCCTTCGTGCCAGCCACGGGTCTCCTGAAGCACCGGTTGCCCGGCTCGCAACAAGGCGGTTTGCCGTTCAATCTCGTAGGCCGTGCCATCGGCCAGCACCTTAAAGCTGTTGAGGTTTTTGAGTTCGGTGCGTTTGCCAAAGGGGGTGGTGCCTCGCGGCCGCAAACTGATATTCGGCTCCACGCGCAAAACCCCCTTCTCCATGTCCCCAGAGTTCACCCCCAAATAGCGTAAAATCTGGCGAATCATCATGGCATAGGCCCGCGCCTCTTCCCCCGAATGAATCTCCGGCTCCGAGACAATTTCCAGCAGGGGCACGCCGGAACGGTTGTAATCCACCAGGGAACCACCGCCATCCAGATGGGTGAGTTTACCCGTATCTTCTTCCATGTGTACCCGCCGGATGCCGATCCGTTTACTTGTACCATCCTCTAATTCCACATCCAACCAGCCATTCACGCCGATGGGTTGTTCGTATTGACTGATCTGGTAACTTTTGGGCAGGTCAGGATAAAAATAGTTCTTGCGGGCAAAAATGTTGTCCTGATTGATGGTGCAATTCAAGGCCAGGGCCACACGCAGGGCAAATTCCACGGCCCGTTTGTTGATGACCGGCAACATGCCCGGCATCCCCAGGCAGACAGGGCAAACGGCCGTGTTGGGTGGAGCCGTCACACTATCTACCACCCGGCAACCGCAAAACATCTTCGAGTCCGTCATCAACTCGGCATGAATCTCTAGGCCAATAATCGCTTCGTAATCACTCATTCTGGTCAACCTGAAACTTGGAACTCAAAACTCGAAACTCGAAACTCGAAACTCCTACCCATGCCGCCGCATAAATCGTTCCAGACGGACAAGAACTTCCTCAATTTTTTCGTAAGCGGTGGCGTAAGAGGCCCGTACGAAGCCAGCGCCACTTGGCCCAAAGGCGTCACCGGGAACCATGGCAACCTCTTCCTCTTCGAGCAGGCGAGTGGCAAACTCGTCACTGCTCATGCCCGTCCGGGCGATACTGGGGAAGGCATAAAAGGCTCCTTTAGGTTCAAAACAATCCATCCCCAGGCTATTAAACCCCCCTACGATGAGGCGGCGACGGCGATCATATTCCTGGCGCATCTGCTCCACAAACTCATCCGCTTCCGGGTTGGTGAGGGCCACCAGCGCGGCCGCTTGCCCGGTTGTGGGGGCAGACATGATGGTGTACTGATGCACCTTACGCATGGCCGAGAGCAGTTCAACAGGAGCGCAGGCATAACCAATACGCCAGCCGGTCATGGCGTAATCTTTGCTGAAACCGCCCAACAAAATGGTGCGCTCTTTCATCCCCGGCAGGGCGGGCACACAGGTGTGTTCCATGCCATACACCAGCCGGTCGTAAATCTCATCGGAGATGATGAGCAGGTCGTGTTTTTCAGCCAGGGCGGCGATTTGGGTCATCGTTTCGCGGGTCATGACCGCGCCGGTGGGGTTGTTGGGGTAGCCGAGGAAAATCGCTTTGGTGCGGGGGGTGATCGCGGCCGCAATCGCCTCGGCCGTTACCTCAAACTGATCCTTCATGTAAGTGGGCACAGTAACCGCCACGCCCCCAGCAAAAGTCACTTCCGGCACATACGCCACAAAACAGGGTTCCGGGATGATCACCTCATCACCCGGGTCAAGGATGGCGGTCATGGTCAGGTAAAGCGCCTCACTCACTCCCACCGTGATAATAATTTCCGTTTCCGGGTCATAATGGACCTGATATCGGGTTTCCAGGTTGTGGCTGAGGGCGTGGCGCAGCTCGGCCGTGCCGCTGTTCGAGGTGTAAGCCGTCTCACCTCGTTGTAACGAGGCAATCCCGGCGTCCAGAATCGGTTTAGGGGTGACAAAATCCGGCTCACCAATGCCCAATGAAATAACATTTTTCATGGTGGCGGCGATGTCAAAGAATTTGCGAATCCCTGACGGTGGGGTATTAGCGACACGTTCCGAAACAAAGTTCCGCATATTAAAAGCCTTTTAGGTACACAGATGAGTCTACTGAAACACGCAACGGCGCAAAGGACGCCAAGCCACCAGAGAAACATTCGTGCAATTCGTGGCTTCTTTCAGTGAACTCAGCTGTGAAATTCGTGGACAAAATTATCCTAAATTTACGATGGCGTTGTCACCGATGAATAGTTCGCGGCCGCGGCCTTTCACCTGGGCCTTTTCGCCAATCAAACTGTTCTCAATGACACAATCTTCGATTTTGGCCCCTTCGTCAATGATGCTGTCACGCACCACGGCATTGCGGATGACGGCCTTGGCTTCAATGCTGGCAAACGGTCCAATCACCGCCGATTCAATATCGGCTTCGGGATGAATGAAAACCGGGGGAATAACCACAAACCCCTCGCTATAACCCCGCTCCAGGGCTTCAAAGGTGGCATAACCCACTGAGAGCATCCGGCGGTTGGTGTGCAAGATGGTGTCTGGTTTGCCCGCATCTTCCCACACCTCTACCGTGTCCACGCGGATTTTGTCCCCCTGCTCTAACATGACCTCAAAGGCATCAGCCAGGTAATATTCACCCAGCGTTTTGCGCCCGGTGTTGATCACGGTGTCTACGGCATCGCGCAGTTTGCGGCCGCGTTTGAACCAGTACACCCCAGCAATCGCCAGCCAATTCTCCATCGTTTTGGGCTTCTCCACGAACTTGGTCACATCGCCCGCTTCGTTAAGCACAACTACGCCAAACGTGCGCGGATCTTCTACCTCTTTCACGTAAAAAACGGCGTCCGCACTCCGGTCTAAACCGACATAGTTAGCCTTGACGATGCCATCACCAAAGGCAACCAACACATCTTCATCACTGTCCAAATACTCACGGCAGAGCCAGAGGGCGTGCGCCTGACCGAGGGCCTGCTCTTGCACGACAAACTGCACGTCTAAATGGCCGTAATGTTTTCGCAACCAGGCTTCTATCTGGTCGCCGAGGTAACCAACGACAAAGATGACTTGGCCATCGGTCACATCTTTCATCAGGTCTAGCAGATGGCCGATGATGGTGTTTCCGGCCACTTTGAGAAGGGGTTTGGCGCGGCTCCAGGTATGCGGCCGCATTCTTGTTCCATATCCACCCAGTAAAACAATCGTTTTCATAGGGTGTCCCCGCTGGGAACTCTGGGAACTCTGGGAACTCGAAAAATGGTCAATGGTCAATGGTTAATGGTCAACAACAAACTGTTCATTGCTCACTGTTCACTTTCTTCTAGAACCGGCAACTGCTTGTGCCACGCTGTCGCCTGTTCATAGGCGTAGGCGGCATTTAGAATGGTGGCTTCTTGCAAGGTATCACCCATCAGTTGCATACCAATCGGCAGTCCCTGGCTATCAAACCCGCAGGGAACGGAGAGGCCACAACTGGCGCTCAGATTGAGCGGTAGGGTGTAAATATCGGCCAGATACATACTGAGGGGATCGTCCGCCTTTTCGCCAATTTTGAAGGCGGTGACAGGGCTGGTAGGGGTAGCGATGACATCCACCTGCTGAAAGGCCTCTTTGAAATCCCGGGTGATGAGGGTACGAACTTTTTGGGCCTGCCCATAATAGGCGTCGTAATAGCCAGAACTGAGGGCGTAGGTTCCTAGCATGATGCGCCGTTTGACTTCGGGACCGAAGAGGGCACGGGTTTTCTTAAGTGAATCAATCACATCAACCCCATTCACCTGGGGGCCATAACGGATGCCGTCGTAGCGGGCCAGATTGGCACTGGCTTCGGCCGGGGCGATGAGGTAGTAGACGGGCAGAGCATAACGGATGTGGGGCAAGCTGACGGGTTGGATGATGGCCCCTAGTTCGGCCAGTTGGTTGATGGCTTGACGGACGGCGGCTTCGACTTCGGGGTTCAGCCCTTCACCGAAAAACTCTTCCGGTACGCCGATGCGTAAGCCGCGAATGTCGCCCGTGAGCGCGGCCGCGTAGTTTGGCACTGGCTCATTGAGCGAGGTACTGTCACGGGGGTCGTGCCCGGCCACCACCTGGAGCATGGCGGCACAATCGGCCACCGTGCGGCCAAAGGGGGAGATTTGATCCAGCGATGAGGCGAAGGCGATGACGCCCCAGCGGGACACCCGGCCATAGGTGGGACGCAGACCCACCAGGTTACACAGGCTGGCCGGTTGGCGGACACTGCCGCCGGTGTCTGTGCCCAGCGCCCCATACGCCAATTGGGCCGAGACCGCGGCCGCGCTGCCGCCACTGCTCCCCCCCGGCACACGCGTGAGATCCCACGGGTTACGGCTGGTAAAAAAAGCCGAGTTTTCGGTGGACGACCCCATCGCGAATTCATCGGTGTTGGTTTTGCCGATGATGACCGCTCCGGCCTCTTTTAGTTTTTGCACCACAAAGGCGTCGTAGGGGGGGACAAAACCGTCAAGAATTTTACTGCCGGCGGTCGTTTCCAACCCGGCGGTGCAGATGATGTCTTTGAGAGCGACGGGCACACCCAGGAGAGGTGTCTCTTCACCGGCGGCGATCCGTTGGTCAGCCGCTTCGGCCTGCTCCAGCGCCATTTCATCGGCCAGGGTGAGGTAACTTTGCACCTGGTTATCTACGGCGACGATACGGTTAATGATGGCCTGCGTCGCGGCCGCGCTGGTGGTTTGTCCCGTATGTAAGGCGTGGCGAAGTTCCGTGAGGGTGAGAGAGGGTAGGTTCATGGGTAACGTGTTGCGTGGTGCGTGGTGCGTAAGCTACAGTAAAACGGAACACGCACCACGCGCCACGTTGGGGCCAAATCAATCGTCTGCCAACACCGATTGAATCTTGAATTGTTGATTCTCGTGTTGGGCGGTGTTGTAGAAGACATCTTCGCGGGCTAACGAGGGCTGAATCACATCTTCCCGCCACACATTTTGTTGAGGAACAGCGTGAGCCGTGGGCAAAATATCTTGTGTATCTAGTTCACGCAACAGGGCCATATAATCCAGCACATCGGACAACTGCCGTTGAAACTGCGTCTTTTCGGCCTCGGTCAGTTCCAACCGGGCCAGGTGAGCGATTTTTTTCGACTTCGTTTAAGGTGAGCATAGGGAGGTGGGAACTATGGGAACTCTAAAAAATGGGAATGAATGGTCTAAAAATGGTGAATGGTGAATGGTGAATGGTCAACAACAAACTGTTCACTACCCTAACCTGGATAAACCAGAAAATTTATCCGCAGATTAACGCCGATTTTCGCTGATTAAAGAATCTGCGTTAATCCCCAAAATCTGCGGTTAAACTTCTTGCCAACTGGTCAAGAAGTTTAACCGTGAGATACTAATCTCCCCCCATCGGCTCACTTTGGTTTTCTTGTTCCCGCTTTTCCCGCTCTTCTTGCTGCTTCTTGATGATTTCGTCGTACTCTTCTTCCGTCCAGAACCGTTTGGGGTCGGTCAGGCGGTCAATGTAGAGAACGCCTTCCAGGTGGTCTACTTCGTGCTGGAAGATGCGGGCGATGTAACTATTGAGGCGGTAGCTGATTTTGCGGCCGCGTCGGTCCAACCCCTTCACCCGAATCGCCTCATGGCGCTCCACTTCCCCCACCCAACCGGGAATCGAAAGACACCCTTCAATTCCTCGTGTCAAGCGCGACGATTTCCAGGTAATTTCCGGGTTAACAATGACAAACAATTCCTGAGTACCTTCAATATCATTCCCTTCATCATCCGTATCCGGGGGCGTTTCGATGACGGCCAACCGTATAGGCTGACCAACCTGCGGCGCGGCCAGGCCTACACCTTTGGCCTCACGCATGGTTTCGATCATATCGTCTATCAAAGTTTGCAGTTCCGGGTCAAACCGGACAATGGGACGAGCCTTACGGCGCAAAATAGGTTCTTTGGGGGTTAAAACGTCTAGCTTAGGCATAATTCCTACCGTGTCGCATGTTTCGCCTTGCGTCCACGGTAAGCGCAACACGAAACACAAAATTGTTTTTAGGGCCGTTGATTATACTCATCAAACAACGATTCTTCACCTTCCGGAACCTCATCCGCATATTCTTGCATATCACCCGTAGGTGTGCGGAGCGGAATTCGGCCTTGCTCCAGGGCTTGTTTATAGACATCAAGTAGCAGGCCATATTCACGGCGCTGCTGTTTGCGGGCATTCAAGGCTTGCTGGCGTTGGAAGGCATCTCGCCGGGCAAAGATTTCATTTTGTACCCGGTTAGGATTGTACACATTTTCAAAAATGATGTTCGCGGCCGCGCCCGCTGTCTCAACTTGCACACTGCCATAATTAAACAGCGTCGCCAAAAACGAGGGGCGAGTCGCACTGACATTCTGCACATTACCCAGGTCTGCTTGTTTCCGGCTCTCCCCAAAACCAAACGGAACCCGGTCTATGTCTACTACATACCGATCCGAAACTTGGAAAAGATCGTTGTCCCAATCCAGAAATTGCCAGATAGACCAGCCAAAAATAATCAGAAAAGCTGGGCCTTCCAACAGCCATAACCAGGAAATAGACGTTCCCAGGGAAAACCTATTAACCACATAATTGATGACAAGAAGCAGAATGGTCATCAAAAAAGGCCATCTTAAGGCTTTCAATAACACCAACGGATGTTTACGATAGGTGATGGTATTGCCCTCTTCAAGCCGCAGGCTCAAGCGTTGCCTTATCTCCTCACGGATGGCCATAACAAGTCGTTCACCTAACGGAGCTGGTCCCTGATCCCCAGCCAGGGCATCGGGTTTAGGCTCTTCCACCTTTTTAAAAGGGGGGGGCAAGGCAAAATATCCCTCAACTGATTCACGCATGGATGCTTGTTCACGGCCAAAATCCAGCGCTTTGCTCCGCTGTTGCATCCGGTTTAGCGTATCCTGCACTTCTTGTGGGTTATCAATAAAATCAAACCGGATTGATTGGTTTTGGGCACCCGTCGTTATACGCGCTGAACCGACATCAAACAGGTTCATTAAAAAGGTCGGTTTTTCAATCTCAACACTCTGCACCCGATCAATCGGTACTTTATCTACTTTGGCGCTGAAGGAGCGTAAATCAAATTCGGAATGAATGAGATAGCGATTGGAAATGAGAAAGTAATCGTTTGACCAGTCCAGAATGTGAAAACCCATGATCACGGCCCCAATGAGTGCCGGAATCAGGGCTATGCCAACCGTCAGAACCGGGCTGGCAACGGGTACGAAGGTGGTAAGCAGGTAATACAAAACAAGCGGGATAATAAGAATGAGAAATCCTGGCAAAACGCCGCGCAAGAGCAAAATGTAGGGGCTACGACGAGCTTGCCACTCTACTAATTCGTCTGGCTGGAGCTTAAGGGGGGCATATTGGCGTTTGGGCAGGGCTAACCGACTACGCCGGGCCTCTGTTTGGGCCTTTTCAGTAAGGGCCAAATATTCTAGAGAAATCTGATTTTTCTCTATAAATTTGAGAAAGGGTTCCCCTTTGATGATGAGAACCCGGCTGGGACGAACTGCCTTAACCGTAGCCGGATGGATATCAGGGGTGAAGAGCCAGGAATCATTAAAGAACTGACCGGCCATGTAATGTTTTCTATCTTCGGTAATGACTTCGCCAATCTGATTAACCGAAAGAGCCAACAAATGGCCACTACGAACGAGATAGAGGCTATCGGCGACATCCCGTTGGTAGGCGACAACACTGCCTTCAGCATAGTCACGCTCTTCCGTGATTTCGGCCAGAGCATCTAGCTCGTCTTCATATAACTCGTGAAAGAGGGGGTGTTTAGCTAAAAATTCCCGTTTGCTGGTCATCTATTCCTTCCTAAACCAGTGTGGGGGCATTTTAACATAATGTTGGAACTGTGGAAAGGAGAGACGGGTTAGTAAGTTGGCACAGTGATGATCTTCTGGTTATTATTAGCCGAATGTCACGTTGGGTTTTGGTTTTTCTCGTTTTCACCTTCTTCATTTTTGCGCCAACCGTTGTGTTTGTCTGTGGGAATGTACTGGACACCATGTCGGGGAGTGAAACTTGCCTGGCGCAGGTTTTGGCTAATCAGGAGGTGTTGCAGCGTCCTTTACCGACGGTTCAGATGGACTTACCGGTGGGTCTGCTCATGGCGGCTGGAGTTATTTGGCTCGCGGCCGCAACCAATGCCCCGTCTCTCTTGCCTTCTCCATTTACATTACTACCCATCAAGCCCCCTCCACGCTAAACGGTCACCCCATCTCGTTTTTCAACTTCTTTTCAGCTTGTTCAATCAACCGTTCAAGGGAGTTTTTTATGTTGCACAAACGCCTTTTTCCCTGGCTTTCTGCTGGCTTTCTGCTGGCTTTGCTCTGGCTCGCGGCCGCGACACCCACCACTTTCGCCCACGGCAGTACCAAGGTTGGACCATACAATCTGGTCGTGGGCTGGGTCAATGAACCCCCTCTCGTGGGCGAACGGAACGCCATCCTGCTCATTGTCAGCCACGAGGCAACCGGCGAACCCGTCACCGGGGTTGAAGCTTCCCTGGATGCCGAAGTTATTTATGGCGCTACAACCTTCCGGGCAAATCTGAATCCTGGCCCAATTCCTGGTGAATACACCCTTGATCTCATTCCCACTGTGCGGGGGCAATACAATTTGCACCTGTTCGGCACGATTGACGACACCGAGGTGGAGATTACCGTGGAACCAGAAGAGGTTTTCGCGGCCGCGCGCCTGCAATTCCCCGAAGCGCTCCCAGACAGCCTGGCGCTCAACGAACAAATCGCCACTCTAACCACCGAACTCCAACAAGCCCGAACCCTGGCCTTTGTGGCCATCGCCATCGGGGTAATCGGGTTTGGTTTAGGGCTGGTTAGCTTGTTACGCAAAAAATAGGGCAGTTCTCAGGGGAACTCTAGAACGGTTTGCAGGGGAACTCAAACTTGAAACCTGAAACTCGAAACTCGAAACTTTTTTCACAGGAGAACAACATGTATCGCAAACTGTCAACAGCCTTGATTCTTTTTCTCGTGGTCATCTTCGCGGCCGCGTGCTCTTCCAGCAGTAACAATGACAACAACCATGAACACGCCAATAACGAAGGTGAACACGAACACGATGAAGCGGAAAGCCACGATATGATCCCCAACAATGGGGCCGTCATCCGGCTCATCTCCCCGACCGAAGGCGCTACTTTCACTGCCAATGAAGACATTGTGGTTGAGGTCGAAATTGAAAATTTCCCCGTGGGAGAAGAAGCCAATGGCAACCATTGGCACATCCACGTGGATGAAGCTGAATATCTCTCAATCTCTTAGTCTCCTCCCCTCCCAACAAGGCTCCTTTATGTTAGCGAAACGACCTTTCACCTGGCTGGCCGCGGCCGCGCTCCTTTTCCTGCTCACCCTGGCCCCACCCGTTCAAGCCCATGCCGTGCCGGTTTTCTCCACTCCCCGGCCCAACGCCATTCTAGACACCGCCCCCGGCGAAGTTTCTATCCAGTTCAGCGAACCCGTTGTGCCCAATCTGAGCCGCCTCACCGTTCTCACCCAGCTTGGGCAAGAGGTTGAGACGACTGCCCTCAGTGCCACCAGCGACAACACCATCATCAGCGTGACCCTGCCGCCGCTCAACAATGGCACTTACCTGGTCAGTTGGCAGGTGCTTTCGGCCGTAGATGGGCATAGCACCAGTGGAACCTTCTCCTTCGGCGTGGGTGTCACCTCGCTAGGCATCACCAGTGGCGCAACCGATACTCAGGTACGCATTTCTCCCGTAAGTATCGCCGCTCGTTGGGGAACCTTGTTGGGGGTCGCTTTGCTTTTGGGGTTGTATGCCTTCCGCCTGTTCATCCTGCCCAGCCGATATGCGTTGACCACCACCCATCTCCGCTTGCCGCTAGTCGGCCTCATTCTGCTGGGGCTGAGTCTTGTTCTCACCCTGATTGATCAATCCAATCAATATGACTTGTGGCAAATCAGCAACTTTCAGTCCTGGGTCGGCACGCAGTTCGGCCAGATGTGGCTCCTGCGTCTTTTGCTCACGGGCCTGAGTGGCTACTTGCTGGCCGTTTTAGGGCGCAAAATTACCAACCGTACCGATTCGCCAAACTGGCTTTGGTGGTTGGGGCTGGCCCTCAGCCTGGGGTTAGGGCTAACCAGTTCGTTGGTCAGCCATAGCGCGGCCTTACGAGAGGGTCGTCTGGTCGCTACGGTGATAGATTTGGCGCACATCGCGGCCGCGGGCGTGTGGGTTGGCGCACTCCTTCAATTAACACTCACCCTCTGGCAAAGCCGGAACCAGCCCAGTGAGGAGCGGACCTGGCTCAACCTGGAGCTAAACCTGAACTTTTCGGCCGTGGGTGCGGCCGCGGTTGGCCTGCTCATCATCAGCGGTAGTTTCCTGGCCTACACCCATGTCGCCACCTGGTCAGCCCTCGTCGGTACACCCTACGGCCTAACCCTCATCGCCAAAATTGCGCTCGTTCTACCCACCTTTTTCATCGCCGCCCTCAACCTGCTCATCATCAAACCCCGTCTGGCCCAAACCTCTCCCAATCCGGCCATTCTACAACGTTTCAGCCGCCTGGTGCGGCTGGAAACAATCACCGCCGTGCTCATTCTCCTGGCCGCTGGTGCGCTCATCGAACTCCAGCGGGCCGCCGATGCCCCTCTCCTGGCTGATGATCCGGGCCGGATGCTCGCTGAACAAACCGTAGACGACCTCACCGTTACCCTGGCCATCGAGCCAGCCCTTATCGGCAACAACACCTTCGACATTTTCCTCACCGATGCCGCAGGCAACCCGGTTACTAATGCCAGCGAGGTCAGCGTGCGTTACACCTTCCTGGGCCAATCCCTGGGCGCGGATGTGGGTGAAGCCATGACCCACGACGACGGTCATTACCAGCTACACGGCAGCTACATCAGCCTTATTGGCGAATGGCAGGTCGAAATTGCCATTCGTCGTCCAGGGACATACGACAGTTTTGCACCATACCGCTTAGAAGCCGGTTTGGGGGGAACCATCCGCCCCCAGACAAGTAATGAGGTGGGGCTGGCTGAGCGCTTCGCTCGTTTTATGACCATCATGGGTGGGGGTGTTATTGGCCCATTCTTTATTGTGTTAGGTTTGAGTTGGCTGTTTCTGGGCCGCAAAGCCTCACGTCATAGCTGGCAACTCATTCCCTTACTCGGGCTTGGTTTGTTTATGCTCATCTCAGGGGTAAACCAGACCTACACCTTTTTCAGCCTCAACTATACCCCTGGCAAATTTCTCACCAATCCTGTGTTGCCCGATAGCCAATCCATCACCATAGGCGAAACCATCTACCAGGAAAACTGTGCCCTCTGTCACGGCCCGGCTGGTCTGGGGGATGGCCCATCCGCCGTAGGGCTAAACCCGGCTCCCGTCAATTTTGCCGCCGGGCACACCGCCACCCACTCCGATGGCGACCTGTTTTACTGGATTCAAAATGGCATTACCGGTTCCGCCATGCCCGCCTACGGTGAAACATACACGGATGAAGAAATCTGGCATCTAGTCAACTATGTGCGCCGCCTGAGTATGCAAACCTTCCCCTAAGGATCAAGAATTAATTCGACTCTGGCGAAAATTTGGACGACCTCTGGAAATCTCTTAATCTCTCAGTCTCTTAGTCTCCAGAGGTCAGCACAAAAAACGCCAATGTCGAGGGTCAGGGGGATGGGTCTTCCGACTAAACCGGCTAAGAACTTGTGTAAAGCTGTACTAGTTGAAACCGGAGTGTTGATGAAGCGGTTATGGAGGGTGAAGAGGGAGTGGGTATAATTAACGCCACTCTGGCCCCTCGCTCAAGGGTGAGGGGCATCACGATAACAACGTCAACACATAAAACAGGCACGATTATGGCAACTTTGGAACAGGCTCTACTGGATCATGAATTGATTGTTTTGCGGGTGATTGGGGAGTGGTGGGAACTTGACCTGACCGGCGCGGATAAAGCCAAAAGTGCCAAAGCGTTGGTGAAGGCGCTCACTGACCTGAGTATGCCGGATGAGGTGTCGTACCTTTCACCTGAGGAAGCGGCCGCGATTAATCGTCTCATTTTGAACAAGGGGCGGTTGCCGGTCGCCACCTTTACCCGGGAGTTTGGTGAGGTGCGCCAGATGGGGCCAGCCAAAATGGAGCGCGAGGAGCCGTGGTATGACCCGGTGAGTGTGGCTGAATCGTTGTGGTATCGTGGCTTTTTGTACCGCAGTTTCCAGGAGTCAGCAGAAGGGCTGATCGAGTTTTATTATTTGCCGGATGAGTTTTTGGAGCAGTTCCCACAACCCAAAGTCATTCCCCCGCCGACGCCGCCGCCGCCGCCAGTAGTGGATAAGCCCCAACCCGCGGCCGCAACGCCCACCGTACCCAGCAAAGTTAAACCAGCAATCCCCACGCCCATCAACAAAGTCAAACCCGCGGCCGCGCCGCCGCCCGCCATTGTCAAACCCGCGGCCGCAATACCAACCCCTACACCTATTGCCAGCAAACCTGCGGCCGCGCCTGTCCCTGTGCCACCGCCTGCCGCCGTCCTGCAACCAACCACGGCCCCGACTTATGCCCCCCCGGCTACCAGCGATGCCGTAGACGATTTGACGACCATTCTCGCGGCCGCGCAACGAGAAACCCTCAACCAGGCCAAACTGGAACAGCTTTACCCCTACCTGCTTGATCCGCACCCCGACCGGTGCCATCTGCTTATCACCCTGGCCTGGGAGATGAACCTGCTGCGCCAGGCCGAAAACGGCGTGCGCCCCACGCGCCCCGCCGTAGATTGGCTCAAACTGAGTCGCCCGGCCCAATTGCGCGCCTTGTTGGAAGCGTGGAGCGGTAGCGACTGGAATGATTTGGGGCATACGCCGGGGCTGACTTGGGAGGGCAGTAGCTGGAAAAACGAGCCTGTTTTGGCCCGCAACGGTTTGCTGGATGCCGTAGTACGAGACAATAACTGGTACGCCCTCGGTGAATTGGTGGCTTTTGTCAAAGAAAACAACCCTGATTTCCAGCGGCCAGATGGCGATTACAACACCTGGTATATTCGCGATCAGGCGCAGGATGGCTATATCACTGGCTTTGAGAATTGGGAGCGGGTGGAGGGGCGGTTATTGCGCTTTTTGGTGCAGGGGCCACTGGTCTGGTTGGGGGCAATGGAAGCCACGGAACACCTGTATCGGTTGACGGCGCCGGGTCTGGCCTGGCTGAACGCCGAAAAACCAGATGAACGTGAGGTCACGGTTCCGCCGGTGGTGCAGGTGGATGCCACGATTTTGGTGCCGCTCAATGCCGAACGGCAACATCGTTTCCAGATTGCCCGGGTGGCCGAGCCGGTTCCGGTTGAACCCGGCAAACCATTTGTCTACCGGCTCAGTCCGGCTTCCTTGGAACTGGCGCGTTCACAGGGGATTGAACCGGACCGGGTATTGCAATTTTTGGAAAAAACCAGTGGTCGCCCCATCCCTGCCAGCACCAAACGGGCGGTGGAGCGGTGGTTGGAAAAGGGGACGGAAGGGCGTCTGGAGCAACTGGTTGTGTTACGGGTTAAGGACGCCGAGATTTTGGATAAGCTGCAAAACAATGCCAAAACGCGCCCGTTTTTGGGGGAACGGTTGGGGGATTTGGCTGTGGCGGTAAAGGGGGAAGATTGGGAAGAGTTGCGCAACGCGTACGCAGTTAGGTCTCCTTGTGGGAGCGGTAAGGGGTTAGTAAGAGGGGTGTAAGGGAGAAGGGATAAGGTGGATTCGGTGAGACGAAGAAAATAATTAATGGGTGAATTGGTGAATGATTAATGGGGCATGACCTGTCCCATCCTTTGCCACACACCTGTTAAGTAGAGCCTGCTGTACGAAGAGGAATGAAAATTTTAACCACAGATTTCACAGATTTACACAGATTTTTCTTTTCTCTGCGTTCTCTGCGTCTCTGCGGTTCGTTATTTTCGTGGGAGAAAACAGATGATCCGACCTTATGCCCCCTATGTATTGATTGTGGTGTTGATGATGGGGGTGACAGCGTGCGCGGCCGCGTCTGACAATACCCCCAACACGGCCAATGTTGGCGGTGTTGACATTATTGCTTCTGGTCAGCTAGACATCCCCCCAACCCCCACGCTGGCCCCTTTGGCCGACCTCGGCCCGGCCCCGGAGTGGCAAAATGACCTCTGGCTTAACCTTGACGGCGCAGAACCACTCCGGGTAGCCGATTTGCGCGGCAAGGTGGTGTTGCTGGAGTTCTGGACCTTTGGCTGTATCAACTGCCAGCGGGTGCTGCCTTACATTGAGTCGTGGGCGGAGAAGTACACCGGGGATGATTTCCAGGTGGTGAGTATCCATTACCCGGAGTTTAAATATGAGGAAGAGGTGGAGAATGTGCGCGCGGCCGCGGAACGGCTCAACATCTCCTACCCCATCGCCATTGACAATGACGGCCTGACCTGGCGAGCCTACCAGCAACGGTACTGGCCCACCCGTTACCTCATTGATAAAGCGGGCAACATTCGCTACATGCACATCGGCGAGCGGGCGTATGAGGAAACGGAGGCATATATTCAACTCCTCATGGCAGAACCGGAGTAGGGAATGATGAGGGATGAGGGATGAATTAGGAAGGGGGAGCGGTGGAATCTACTAAAAAGACGCACGCCAGGGTGCAAAGGACGCAAAGATTTTCTCTTGGCGACTTGCGTCCTTTGCGTGAGATTTCTTATTACCGATAAACTCTAATGATCGGTCGCCTGGCCCCGTTTGATCTGGGCCATGCCGCGTTGGGCTTCGGCGGTGGTGGGGAGCCAGCCCGTTAGCAGATGGGGCACGCTACCCCGCCAGGCGGTGAGGATGTTCTGGCTATGCTGGTGAGGATGGCGCAATATCCAGCGGCCAATGTGCAGGGCATGTTCGTTGCCGGTGACGCCGTACTCTGAGGCCAACGCTTGGCCAAAAGCGAGATAACAGGCGGTACACGCCTGATAGCGCGACCCCAATTCGTGACCACATTCCGGGCAGGTGAGCAGAGTCATGGCGATGTCTACGACCGTCCAGGGATGGCGCTCTGACTCTGCCATGACCACTTCAGCGAGCAGGCGTTCGTCCTGGGAGCCGGGCTGGATGTGCTCCCGTTCGAGCAAGACATGCCAATCGGCCAGCCAGAACTGTTCGATGGTTTGGTAGCAGGCGGAACAGGTAGGGTAACTGGCTCCGGC
>JADJUV010000130.1 GCA_016716885.1 Candidatus Trichofilum aggregatum
GCCGCAAGGCAACATCATCGGTTATCGTAAGGCGGAGAACCGACTGTACCATTATGACCGTCTACCCCGTTATCTGGAGCGGTTTGTGGTGTTGGGGGATGCGGTGTATGCCCTGAACCCCATTTACGGGCAAGGCATGACGGTGGCGACGATGGGTAGCCAGGCGTTGGGGCGTAGTTTGCAGGCGTGTGGTGGGAGTGGGGACGCGGCCGCGTTGACCGGCTTGGCGCGTCAGTTCCAAAAAGAGCTACGCAAAGTCATTGAAGGCCCCTGGCAAATGGCAACCGGCGAAGATATGCGCTGGCCCAAAACCGTCGGTGGTGAGGGAATTAATTTGCCCACCCGCCTGGTACAAAAATACATGGACCAATATATGCGTGCCATGGCCCACAATCCCGATCTAACGGCCCAATTTTTCAAAGTTCAGCAGATGATAGCCGGGCCAGAGTCTATCCTTCACCCCAAAATGATGTGGTCTGTCTTTACCACTTTGCGCCGTGCCCGCCGCCAGACCCAACAAAAAACTGGCTCCGTGGGGTCGTTGGTACAAGCTACTGCGCCCACAGGCAGTGGGGATTAGGCGCTTACGAGCCAACTTCTTGTACAGCGAGCAAGACGATCTGCCACGAATTTCACGAATGGACACGAATTTTTATTTTCCCATTCGTGCTAATTCGTGAAATTCGTGGCAAAAACCTCTTTGGTTCTGGCTGGTCCAGGTTAGGGTTCACTCGAAATTCAGTTGGGTGGCTCGGTCAGAGACCGGCCACAGCTCACGCACTACGCACCACCCCTACGCCCCTATCGCCAACGTCCTCACCTGCCCGGTGACTAAATCCGCCACACGGATCACATGGTTATTGGTATCGGCAATGTAAAGCTGACCCAGAGCCACGCTCAGGCCCCCTGGCTCATCAAAACGGGCCACCGTACCCACGCCATCCTGCCACCCCCGCTCACCGCCCAAAAATGTTGTTACCGCCCGCGTGACCGGGTCCAACACCTTGATTTTGCTGTTATAGGTGTCAGCTACATAAATCAGCCCTTCGTGGTAGGCCACCGCCAACGGATGTTGGAGCAGGGCTTCATCCCCGACCCCATCCCGGTCACCAAAATCGAACAATCCTGTACCCACTAGTGTCTGCAACTGCCCGCCGATGTCCAGCCCCGCCGAACGAATGGCACTGGCCTCAGCGTCGGCAAAGTAGAGCAACTTGCCATCTGTGGTCAGGCCACTCGGCTGGTTGAGGCAGCCCTGCAATTGGGTTCCATCCACCAGGGCTTCCCGGCCCGTGCCAGCTAACAGATAAACCGTGCCCATGGTCGGGCTGTAGGCCCACAACTGATGTTGCCCAGCCATAGCGATATACAGCGTGTCCTGGTGGAAAAGCAGATCCCAGGGTGTGTTGAGGGCCAATTCCAGGGCGCGGCCGCTAGCCGGGCGAATAAAATCCTGTTTCCCCGTACCTGCCACCGTGCTCACCTGCTGGCTGGTCAAATCCACCCGGCGAATGGTGCTGCTCTCCGTATCGGCCACGTAGAGTGTCTGGGCATCGGCCAGGGTGATCCCCTGGGGGCGATGAAACTGCGCCGTCTGGAAATCGCCATCTTGATACCCTGCTTCGCCACTGCCAATCGTCGCCTGCACCTGGCCGGTCAGGTCAGTAATAACCAGGCGGTTATGGTTAGAATCGGCGATAAACAGCCGGTTATTGGCCCCATCGGCCAGGACTTTGCCGGGAAAACGGAGCGGTGAATCGGGTAATGCCACTTTTTCCAGGCTCATTGCCAGCGGTCGGCGGTCGAGGGTGCCTTTAGCCTCGGCCTCGCGCACAAGTGCCCCGATGGCCGTGTCAAACAAACCATAAACCCGCTCTCCGGCGTGATGACCCACCACATAACCACCCGGATCAATCAGGGCAAATGAGGGCCAGGCTCGCACCGCATACGCTTCCCACACCTGATAATGGCGATCATTGACCACCGGATGCTCTAGCTCATACCGCAACACCAGGCGGCGAATGTTTTCCGTTTCGCCTTCATGTTCAAATTTGGCCGTATGCACCCCAATGACCACTAATTCCTGGGCATACTTGGCTTCCAGCCGCTTGAGGTCGGGGATGACGTGCATACAGTTGACACAGCCGTAGGTCCAGAAGTCGAGCAGGACTATTTTGCCGCGCAGATCCGCCAGAGTCAGCGGCCGCGACACATTCAGCCAATCCAGGCCCACCGGAAACTCCGGGGCACGCACACGGGGGGTAAAAGGGGCACTCATAGGGACTCCTGTTGCTAGGGGGTCAGCTTGTCAGCATTTCAGCTTGTCAGCATTTCAGCTTTCAGCCGGTCAGTCTCTTAGTCTCTCAATCTCTCAGTCTCTCAATCTCCCCTCCCTCCTCATCCAAACCGGCTCTCATCCAACTTATCCGCATCAAACACAACGGGCTTGAGGATGACGGGTTCAGGGGCGGGCAATGGTTCGAGGGGTGGGGGAACGGGTTCGGGGGTGCGAATGGCAAAGATGAAGCCGAGGCTGAGCAGGGCGATGATGAACAGGAACCCCTCGGCGGCCAGGGGGTTGATGGTTTGGGCCAGGTAGACAACACCGGTATTGGCGAAAGCGTGCCAACCAATCGCGGCCGCGAACCATCCCCAATTACCGGTCGTCACCACCCGCAACACCATCAGCGAGGCTGATAGGTGTAAACAGAGGGCAAAGATACGTTCCAGGCCCCCCAGGAGCGCTTCATACCAGGGTATAGAGAAAAGGGCGTTCGCGGCCGCGTCCACCAGCGCAATCTCATCCGCACCAACCGCCTGCAAAGCCCTGTCTAACAACCCGGCCCGGTAAAAAACCAGATTCGCCAGTTGGAGAAAAAACAGCACCCCCAAAAGAATCGCCTCAATACCGCCATGCCCCGCCCCCACCATCAGCCCTTGCCCCCAGCTCCGGGCCTCTTTGGCCCAAAAGCGGTAGGTCAGATAACGGGCACTCTCCTCAAACACCCCCGCCGAAAGCCCCAGAAAGATGAGATACGGGACAAGTTGCGTGGACAGGTCTGGTTGCCAGAACCGGGCTACCAGGTTGTTAAAAGGAATGTGCCCTACCTGGCTCAGCACAAAGGTCGCAGCCCCCATACCCCATAGGGACCAGCCCGCTCCTCGGTGCCGCCTCAGCAACCCCGCCACGGCTAAAGGGGTGAGCACCATCAGTAGTCCATTCACGGTTAAGAGCAGATAAATCATATTTAACGCCTTCTTCACCGCCCATTAATGTGTTCGTAAGGCTATCTATGGCATAGTACTAGCGTACTATCTGCGATTGGAAGTCAAAAATAACCGTCCAGTCGCTTTAAGTTAATCTCACTTTCTCGTAAACATCTTTGCCGGAGATAACCCTATGAATGAGTTAACGTTGATGATTATCCTCATCTTGCTTCTGGTTTTAGGGCTGCTAGGGGTAGCCTACCTCATCTGGCCTTCTGAGCCGCGAGATGAAACACCTCGTCATACTACATCGAGTAAGAATGGGCGCGGTTATTGGGAATAGGTACACGCACCCCAGAACTCAAGGCATTAACCCAGTATTTCGAGCACCGTATCTAAATCTTTGTCGCCGCGGCCGCTCACATTCACCAGAATAATTTGCTCAGGGCGCATACGGGGAGCCACCTTTATCACCTCAGCCATGGCATGACTTGACTCCAACGCCGGAATAATCCCCTCAGACCGGCACAACATTTGAAAAGCCGCCAACGCTTCTTCATCGGTGGCATAAGTGTAATAAGCCCGTTCCTGATCCCGCAGCCAGGCATGTTCCGGCCCCACACTGGGGTAATCCAGCCCGGCACTAATGCTATGCGTCTCCATCACCTGCCCGTCTGGCGTTTGCATCACATAACTCTTGGTGCCGTGGAGTACACCAATCCGAGACACCGCCAGGTCGGCAAAACGGGCCGCATGTTCCCCACCGGCAATCCCTCTACCCCCGGCTTCCACGCCAATCAACTCCACCGCTTCATCATCTCGGAAGGCGTGGAAAATGCCCATGGCATTACTGCCCCCACCCACACAAGCAATAATCTTATCGGGCAAACGGCCCGCGGCCGCTAAAATTTGCGCCCGCGCCTCTTGCCCAATGACACTCTGGAAATCACGCACCATAAGGGGGTACGGATGAGGCCCCAGCACCGAACCCAGCAGGTAATGGGTGTCACCTACATTCGTCACCCAATCTCGGATGGCCTCATTAATGGCATCCTTCAGCGTGCGACTGCCACTTTCTACTGAACGGACTTCGGCGCCCAGGAGCTTCATCCGGGCCACATTAGGCGCTTGCCGGGCAATATCTACCGCGCCCATATAAACAACACACTGCAATCCCAGCAAAGCACACACCGTCGCCGAGGCCACACCATGCTGTCCCGCGCCCGTTTCAGCCACGATGCGGCTTTTGCCCATGCGTTGGGCCAGAAGGGCCTGCCCCAGCGCGTTGTTAATTTTATGTGCCCCCGTATGATTCAAATCTTCGCGCTTGAGGTAAATTTGCGCTCCACCCAGGCTGGCCGTTAGCCGTTTAGCCAGGGTTAAGGGCGAGGGCCGCCCCACATACGTGGTCAACAGATGGTGAAACTCAGCCTGGAAAGCCGGGTCTTGCTGGCAATCCTGGTAAGCGGTGATCAGCTCCGCCAGAGCGGGCATGAGTGTTTCAGGCACAAATTGCCCACCGTAAGGGCCAAATTTGCCTCGTTCGTCAGGGATGGTTGGATGAGTCATGTTATCTCCATCAAATGGATAAACCACGTAGTTTGGATTCAGCTAATAACAACCCTAAAGCTGAGGGGCCATCGCTGATCTGCCCGGAACGTGCCATCTCCAGTACCTCGGCGATGGGTTTGGGATGTACCTGGATCACCTCGGCGGGTTCGTGATCCGGCTGGCTGAGGCTGACACCCGTGGCTAGAAAGATGTGCCCTACCTCGTCACAAATGCCGTTGGCGGCATAGAATTGGCTGACAAACTGCCACGCGGCCGCGCTACCACCCACCTCTTCCCGCAACTCATCTATCGCTGCTTCTTGGGGCGTCTGTCCCGGTTTGACACTCCCCGCCGGAATCTCCCAACACCAGTCATCGATCGTGTAACGGTACGTATAAATCAGAGCGATCTGCCCCTCAGTGGTAACCGGGATAATCCAGACCGCCGGGGTTTTGACAATGACATTGTAAACACCCGGTTGGCCGTTGGGCAGAATAATCTGGTCTTGCCGGATGCTGTACCAGGGGCACGACCAGACGGTTTGGCGGGTGAGGGTTTGGAAGGGTTTCATAGGGAGGAGACTAAGAGATTAAGAGATTAAGAGACTGAGAGATTAGTAACTCGAAACTCAAAACTCGAAACTCGAAACTTCCTACCGAACCCCCCACAAAACAACCGTACCATCATCGGAGCCGGAGAATAACAGGTTGCGCGTGGGGGTAAAAGCCAGAGCACGCACGAGATCGCTGTGTTCTTGTTGCGTTTGCAGGGTTTGATTCGAGCCAATATCAACCCACCAGATGTGCCCCTGCTCGGAGCCGAGCACGAGCATTTGACCATCAGCGGCGAAAACAAGACCAGTAAGCGGTATGAGTTCGCCCGGAGCGGACCAGACTGTTCGGGTTTGGCCGTCGCTTACTTGCCACAAACGGGCGGTGCCATCCGTAGAAGCCGAAACCAACAAGGTTCCATCGGGCGAAAAGGTCAAGGCGTTGACCCGTTCTGCATGACCGGTCAGGTCATGCACCAGACCCCCATCGCTGGCCCGCCACAGCCGCACCTGTCCTAACTCTGTACCGGTGGCGATCAGTGAGCCATCAGGTGAAAAAGCGATAGTTAGGGCACTTTCTGGTTGGGCGGGTAACACCTCAACCCCGGTTGGTTCACCTGCGCCCAGACTCCAGACCCAGGCCGAACCATCACCCGTGCCCACAAAAAGGCGATCCCCAGTCGGGGAGAAGGAAAGCCAGCGAATACGACTGGTATGCCCGGTAAGCTGGGCATAAAGTTCACCCGTCTCGACTGTCCACAGGCGCACGGTGCGATCATCGGAGCCAGAAGCCAGAAAAGCGCCATCGGGAGAGAAGGCTACGGCACGCACCCAGTTTTGGTGTCCGGTAAGGAAGTGGACAGGTTCACCCGTTTCGATACGCCATAAACGAACAGAGCCATCATAGGTTCCCGCGGCCGCGAACTCCCCCGCGCCATCCACCGCCACCGCCAGCACCCGGCCCGTGCCATCGGCCAAGATTCCCAAAGCCGTGCCATCATCCCCCTGCCACAGCCGCACCGAGCCATCCGCCGAAACCGTGGCAATCAGGTTCCCATCCGGCGAGATGGCTGAATGCACCACCAGCCCCAAATGGCCGAAAAGCGTAGCTGTGGTCGTGCCATCGGCCACATTCCAGAGGCGGGCCGTGCTGTCATAAGATGCCGTAACCAGACGTTCACCATCAGGCGTGAGGGCCACACTGCGCAGCCAACCCACATGCCCCTCAAATAAGGTGAGCGTTTCGCCCGAGGCGACATCCCACAAACGCGCCACCCCATCGGCCGAAGCCGAAGCTAGCCGGGTGCCATCAGCGGAAAAGGTGACGGCAAAGACGCGCCCCGTGTGCCCCTCGAAGGTGCGCCGGTTGTCCGGGTTGGCGACATCTACCAGTTGAATGGTGTTGTCGTTCAGGGCCACGGCCAATGTCTGGCTGTCCGGGGCAAAGGCCACACCCCAAATAGTGGTGTTGAAACCAATCAACTCCTGGCTTTCACCGGCCACGCCGTTGTTAATAGGCCAGAGGCGCACGGCGGCATCGCTGGAGCCAGAGGCCAAAATCGTGCCATCAGGCGAAAAGGCTACCGAACGAATCCAATTTTCGTGCCCTTCTAGCACCTGGAGCCGTTCACCCGTGGCGGCGTCCCACAATTGCACCGTGCGATCGGTGTCACCGGTAGCGATGAGGGTTCCATCAGGCGAGTAGGCCACGGTGTTGATGACCGTTTGCGGGTCAATCGCCAGCAGGGGTTCAGACTGCACCTGTCCCGCTTCGATAGCATAGACGAACAGACCATCGGTAGTCGCCAGGGCCAACCGATCCCCCTGGGGCGAAAAAGCGACTTCGTTGGGAATGCCCCGGCCCCAATAGGTGATTTCATTGACCTGGGCGGCGTTGGCCAGGCTGATGGGGGTGGTGGGCAGGAGATTCGCGGCCGCGCTGTCGGCGTTACGCGTGGCTCATCGGTGGGTGTGCTGGCAGAGGGAGTAGTGTCCAGGATAGGCGTCGTGCCCGGCTCCAGGGTAAACCTGAGCGTAGGCGGCGGCAACAAAACGGCCGATTGCGTGGGTGTGCCTTCGGCGTCCGTATCGTCTTCACGCAGAAACAGGAGTCCGGCGATGATCAACACGAGCAGTAAACTGCCACCGAGGAGTGCCCAGGTGGGAAAACGGCGTGATGGGGTGGGCGTGGCGGTAGCGGGTGCGGCCGCGAGTTGGGGTGTTGGTGTGTTTACTCTGGCCGGGTCCGGCGGCAAAATGGCGACCGGCTTCACCCCCCGCCCGATGACGCGGGTGGGTTCGCTGGCTGGGGTGGGGGAGAGATGGGGAGACTGAGAGACTGAGAGACTGGAGACTGGAGACTGGTCACCTGAAACTTCAGACTCCGAACTCGAAACTCTAAACTCGGAACTCGAAACTTGAGGCTCGGAACCCGAAACTGACGCCGTCGCCTCATCGGGGGCGTAGTCAGCCGGGGCTGGCGATGGGGTTTTGACTTCGGACCAGTAGAGGAGTTCGGATGAGGGGGTGATACCGGCGATGGGTAGGATCGCGGCCGCGAGTTCTGTCGCTGATTGATACCGCTTGGCCCGGTCTTTGCCCATGGCTTTGGCGATAATCACCTGGCATTCCGGCGGCAACGAGGCATTAAACTTTTGCACATGGGGAATGGTATCAGTGACATGTTTGAGCGCCTGCCCCATCGGCGTATCCGCCACATACGGTTTTTTGCCCGTCAGCATCTCAAACAAAATGACGCCAAAGGCATAAATATCACTGCGCGAATCCAGTTTGCCCTCACCCAACACCTGTTCAGGACTCATATAGGCCGGTGTGCCCAGAGCCGTACTGGTGTCGGTCAACGTGCCGCCACTGCTCTCAACCAGTTTAACAATGCCAAAATCGGAGAGGTATGGCTTGTCCCATTGATCAAAAAGAATATTGGATGGTTTCAGGTCGCGGTGAATGATGCCTTGACGGTGGGCTTCATCCAGGGCCGGGGCCAACCAGCCCAAGAGGGTAGCAATTCGCGCCAGAGGCAAAGGCCCCATGTGTAACCGTTCGGCCAATGTGCCACCACTCATCAGGCGCATCACCAGATACGGTTGTTCGTCATCTTCGCCAAAATCATACACGGGCACAATGGCTGGATGCTCCAGGGCGGCGATGGTTTGGGCTTCGCGTTCAAAACGGGCACGGAAAGTGGGATCATGCAAAAATTGGCACGGCAACACCTTGATGGCTACATCTCGTTTGAAGCGGGGATCAACGGCACGGAAGACAGTCGCCATGCCGCCGCGTCCCAACTCTTCTTTAATGAGATACCGGCCAATCGTTTCTGGGGTCATGTTAAGTAGACGGTTTCTACGTCCCACTTGGGATGTGTGCAACTGACTAAAACGGGTTCAGGGGTGGTTTGTTCGGTGACGTTGACGGTGTGCAGAAGGCCGTTACCGGGCTGATAAAACTGTACCTGCCAGGTGTTGGGTTCTTGTTTTTGGGCCTGCCGGAAGGTAAACACGTCCAGCCGGGTTTCGCCGGTTTTTTCGTAGAGAAGGGCTTCGGCGGCTTGTACGGGTTTGGGGTAGGCATTGCGGCCGCGAAACCGCTCCAAAACCAGTTCCCCACGCCGGTGGCTTTGCAGCAACGGTTCTAGCTCATCGGGTTGCACCAGGCCATAAGACACCCCAGCGGGCAGAAACAGCAATGTGGCCGCAAAACGATGGCCGCCCAGGTGGGTGGTCATCCAGGCTTTTTCAGCAATAGGGGCCGGGTGTTGGCGGATAAGGGGATCAAGGTAACGGAACGCGGCCGCGCCAAATTTGCCACAACACCAATCCCGTTTGCCATTCGTACACACCAGGTACAACTGCTCCTCACACACATGCGCCGGGGCCGTCAGTTCCGTCCAACTCAGGGACAACAAATCGGCATACTGCGCCACCTGTTGTTGGTACAACTTTCCCCCTGTGGCTGTATAAAAAGCCAACCCGCCCACCGTAGGGGCCGTGGGATGTTTGATAAACTGAACTCGACTGTGAGGAACCTGCTCAAGTAACCCCTTTAACCACCCCTGCACGGCTTCAGGCAAATGATTGTCATCCGTGGCTTTAGCTGTCCATGAGCCGTTGTACTCCAGTAAAAACCAGGTTTCTACAACCGTAGCCGTGCCCGCCAGCGAGCTATTTTGGGCCAGCGACAAAGGTGCGCAGTGCATGTCTGTTGAGGTTGGGGTCATGAGGTCAATCTTACCTACAAGGGGGTAGGGTGACAAGGAGTGAACAGGCCAACTCTCTGGTAAAGCGGAGAGACCCCCTCTTTTGGAGGGGGTCTCTTATTTCAGGAGGAATTATGAGGAGGATTTTTTGGAGGAAGAGGAGTTTTTTACCCGTTGTTGCCCTTGATGCCGATATTATAGATAAGAGGCCTTTTTTGCGCGGCCGCATGGCATACAAACAGGGTGTAAAATGGCTTGCATCGCCACGTGGCTCAAATTTACACGGGGCAAAGGCGCAAAGTTGCAAAGCTGCAAAGGCGCAAAGTTGCAAAGTCACTGGAGAGAAATTCGTGCCATTCGTGGCTTCTTTCAGTGGGTTTGACTGTCTACAAAAGAAAAATGCCATCTTTAACTTCAGCCTTTCAGCGGGCGTGACTTGCGTGCCAGAGAAGCCACACACACTTTTTACTTAACGATGCATTGGGTTAGGCCAGCTTCTCCAGAATGGTCTTTTTCATGGCCCATTCGAGTAAGCGGGGCCAGAGACGTCCAGCCACAGCAAACAGCCGATTGCCTACCCCTGGAATGAGTCTGGCCCGGCGGGTGTAACAGGCGCGAAAGATGGCTTCGGCTAGTTTTTCAGGGGGCATACGGCTGGTTTCCCGGCGGTTGTCGGGGCTGTAGCGGCGGGCATGGGCGGTGCGGGTTGGCCCTGGGAAGACGGTCAGGACATGGCCCGACCGCCAGGCAACTTGCAAACTACGGGCATAATGGGTGAGGCCATCTTTACTGGCGGCATACGCGGCCGCGCCCGGGTAGCTCACATAATGGGACAACGACGACAGAAAAACGACCGTACCTCTCTCGGCTAACAGGCCGCGATGGAACAGTCCGGCGGTCAGGTGGATGGGGGCCAACAAATTGAGCGCTAACACGGCCTCTTGTTGGGCCAGGGCCAGGGTGGCAAAACGGCCCACCGCATTGATCCCGGCATTGTGAATGAACACATCCAGCGGCGCCAGGGCCGATAATTGGCTCAACGCGGCCGCGCACCCCTCAGCCGTGCTCAAATCCGTCAGGATAAAGCGGATAGTCGCCGCTTGCGCCGTTAGCTCTTGCTGAGTCGCGGCCGCGCGCTCTTCATCCACATCAATGCCCACAATGGCATACCCGGCCTGGGCAAACCGCCCGGCTAAAGCTTTACCAATTCCATCCGCCGCCCCAGTGATGGCACACACCGGCTGGCGCGGAGTCTTCACCGGAGATGAAGCCAGCGGCAACGGCGGTCGGCGTCGGCGCAGCCAGGGGTCTAATAGGCGACGGCCAAATCGTCCAGCCAAGGTCAACCCCTTGTTGCCCCAGCCAACCGTGACCACGGGTTGTCGGCTAGACATGGCCCGGATCATCCGGGCCGCGACCTGCTCGGCTGGGGGGAATTTTTCCCAATCCAACACCTCGCGGCTCAGGCCAATTTTGCGGTGCATAGAGGTGCGGCTGGCCCCAGGGCGAATAATCTGTACGACTACCTGGCCCTGCCACTCCACGCGCAAACTGCGGGCAAACCCTTCCAACGCCGCTTTGCTGGCCCCATAAACGGCATAATCCGGTGTGGGCACAGCCGTCGCCACCGTACTGATGAAAACAACCTTGCCCTGAGCCGTAGCTAACCAGGGGAATAACGTTTGGGTCAGGCGGATGGGAGCCAACACGTTGACCGCCAGCAAGGTAGCCTGATTCTCTGGCGACTGTTCGGCCAGTGAGCCGTAATAACCCAACCCGGCATTGTGAATGAGTCGGTCAATCTGGCGGACGCCGTTTTGTTGCAACCAGGCCACGATGTTCGCGGCCGCGGCCGGCTCGGCCAGATCCGCCTGGCAATAGGTTTGGGGGGTAAAAAGGGGGTCGGGCAGGTCGGACAGGGGGCGGCGGCCTATGAGGAGCAGGTGATGCCCCGCGGCCGCGAACTGTCGCGCCATCGCCAGCCCCAGGCCATCCGTGGCTCCGGTAATAAGAATGGTAGACATCGATTGGCTCCCTGGTGAGAATGCA
>JADJUV010000131.1 GCA_016716885.1 Candidatus Trichofilum aggregatum
GCATCCAACATCGCATCCCGCCGCACCCGATACACCTGACACACCCGCCGCAAATGGGCCTGATACCGCCCCACGGTAATGAACGCCTGCAAGGCCCGCTGGAGTAACTCCGAGGTGGATTGATCATTCAGCCATTTGTGAATCAATAGTTGTTCATACACTGGCCCATCAGCTACCAGATAACCAATGCGCAACCCCGGAACCAACACTTTGGAGAAGGTGTTGACGTAGATGACCGTGCCGGTGTTATCCAACGCCTTCAACGCCGGTTGCGCCCGTCCCTCGTAACGCAAATCGCCCACAAAATCATCTTCCAGGATGGGCACGTTGTAATGGTTCGCCAGAGCGATCATCTCGCGGCGGCGGGTGGTACACATACACCGTCCGGTTGGGTTGTGGAAGGTGGGAATAGTGTAAATGAGCCGGGGATGGGTGGTTCGTAAAGCCGTCTCCAGCTTATCCATCAACATCCCTTCGTCATCCATCGGGATGCCCACCACCCGTGCCCCCAACGAGCGGAACAAATCCAGCCCCGCCCCATAGGTGGGGCTTTCCACCAGCACAGTGTCCCCTCGTTGCAAAAGCAAACGGGCCACCAGAGCAATGGCTTGCTGGGAACCAGAGGTGATGAGGACGTTATCGGCGTGGGTGGGAATGCCCTGGTTGCTCAAAATGTGGGCAATGGTTTCGCGCAGGCCGGGATAACCACCACTGGTGTAGTCGCCATAACCGAGCGCGGCCGCGCCATCCCGCTTCAACACCATCTGCATCGTCTTACGAAACTCTTCCGTGGCAAACAGGTTGATAGACCCCAGCCCATCGCGGAAGGAAATCATCTCCGGTTGCTGGTTTTCTTTGCGCCGCTGCCGGAAATCGTTTTGCGTGGGTGGATACACCCGGTAGCGCAAATCTTGTTGCCATAACGGCCAATGGTCTTCGGTATGGCCGTTGCGGTAAGGTGTCTGCACCAGCGGATGAGCCACGTAGGTTCCGCTGCCCGCCCGGCTCACCACGAGTCCAGACGCTTCTAGTTCAGCATAGGCGTTGGTAACAGTGAGGCGGCTCACGCCCAGGCTGTCGGCCAGTTCGCGGCTGGCAGGCAGGCGGGTCTCCGGTGGGATGGCCCCAGCCTCTATCTGCGTCTGCAAAAAGCCGACGATTTGTTGGTAGAGAGGGGTGTCGCTGTGGCGGTCAATGGGGATACGCATGATGGCGGTTAGCGGCTGGCGGCTGGCGGTTAGCGGCTGGCATTTGCCAACGGCCAGCCGCCAGCCGCTAACGGCCCATTACTCCGATTCGGCGGGAGCAAAGAAGACCAACACGGCCAGTTCTTCGCTGATATGATGAAAATGGTGGGGCACGTGGGCGGCGACGTAGATGAGGCGGCCCGGCTCGACGAGTTGATCTTCACCGGCAACGTTGATGGTGGCGCGGCCGCGTACCACATAATACACCTCATCTTCGTTGTGCGGCTTCTGCCTATCCACCCCACCAGCAGGCAACACATACAACCCCATACTCAACGCCGGAACCCGCAAAAATTCCAGATACCGCTCGTCACGTTGGTTTTGTTGCAGCAAAAGATCAGTTATCGTAAAGGTTTGCATCACGTCTCCTGAGAAGTAGCAAAGGGGCAAAGGGGCAAAGTAAAATCGTTTCGTGCAACCTGCAACTCTGCAACCTGCAACTCTGCCCCCTATCCCAATACCCAACTCCCCACCCACAACACCACCATACCCACAGCAATCGTCAAGAAAAAATTATGGGTACGCCAGGCGACGAGCGCGGCCGCGACACCCGCCACCAGCCGCATATTCAGCAACGACAGGGCCAATTCCCCGCCGGGGTATAGCATCTCCGGCAAAATAATCGCCGTCAGCACCGCCGTCGGCACATAACGCAACGCCCGTAGCAGCAAATCCGGCATTTCCCGCTGGCTGAAGAATAAGATTGGCCCCAGCCGGATGGCATAGGTGACGAGGCCCATGAGAAGGATAGTGAGGAGAAGTGTCATAGTGTGAGACGTGGTGCGTGGTGCGTGATAGCCTGGCTTTTATCCGTGTTTCTTTCTATCCGTGGTTAACTCTCTCCAATGAAACACCCACGACGATGCCGGAGAGCGCGGCCGCGATCAGCCCCAGTTTGTAATCCCACGAATAGGTCAACAGGGCCACCAGCCCCGCCGTCACCGCCGCAGCGACATGCGGTTTGTCCTTCAGCGTCGGAATCACCAGCCCGATAAAGGTTAATGCTAGCGTAAAATCTAACTGCCAACTGGCCGGAACCTGCGTCCCCAGAAAAATGCCCACCGCCGTACTGATCTGCCATTCTAACCAGAGCAGCAACCCGGTTCCCAGGAAATAATAATGTTTGTTAGGGGCTTCATCGCGCCGGTCTTGCTGATAACGAATAATCGTTATCGCGTAGGCCTCATCTGTGAGCAGGTAAGCCAGAAGCAACTGCCAGCGGCGCGGCAAATGTTTCATCTGCGGGGCCAACGAGGTGCTATACAAGGCGTGGCGCAAATTCACCACAAACGTCGTCAGCACAATGACCAACCCCGGTGTGCCTGCCCCCATCAACTGCGCCCCAATAAATTGGGCCGACCCGGCAAACACAATCGGGGACATCGCCAACGCCAGAAGAGGTGGCAAACCAGAGGCCAACGCCAACACCCCATAAATCAGCCCAAACGGAATCCCCCCTACCGCAATAGGCAATTCCGCCTTCAAACCGGCCAGGAATTCTTGTCGTGCAGTGGGGGAAGAAGTCGTCATAAGAGCATACCAGTTACGAAATTGGCACGGTTAATCTTACAAATATTAGCAAATTTGGCTATAGCCAATTGCCACATAAAGCAGGTGCGCCAATCGCGCCTACTTGCTATATGGTAGGCCAGAAAATTATCCGCAGATTGGGGGATTAACGCGGATTTTTTAATCAGCGAAAATCGGCGTTAATCGGCGGATAACCCTCTTTGGTTCTGGTTTATCCAGGTTAGATCAACATCAACGCGGCCGCTTGAACTACACACCACCAACAGATAGGGATACAATCCAGCCCATTCTACTGACAAGAGGGAATATGTTCATTCAGCTTACCCCGCCGGAACGTTTCGCCGCCCTGGCGGAAACCATCGCCGCGCAGAATAGCCAACCCGAAACACAGTGCATCCATAGCGGTGACCAGGCTAAGGCGATTGCCGCCGAGATGCACCACTTCCATGATGAAGGCCGTTTTGTCATGTGGCAGGCCGAGCAACAGAACGAATTGGTTGGTTTGTTGGGGGGTGAATTGGACGAGGAGATGGCCTTCCTGTGGGGGCCGTTCGTGTTGGCCGGGGAATGGATGGCGTTACGGCCGCCCTCTGGCAACAATGGCAATCTTCTCTCCCCCCTGCCATTACCAAACAAGCCGCCTTTTTACACCTGAAGAACGAACGCGGCCGCGCCTTCTATCAGGCTCACGGCTTCGTCGAAAAACAGATCGCCCACATTTATGTGGCCCCGCGCCCGGAACATGCCCTGCCCCCTTCGCCGCAGGTACGGTTATTTGAAGAGAGGGACGCGGCCGCGTTCACCCGCCTGCACAACATCATCTTCGCCGGAACCTTTGAAACCGCTGACAAGGCCATCGCCGCCATCAATGAAGAACGGCGCATCTTCGTTTATCCCGAAGGCGACACCATCCTCGGTTACTGCTACGCCGCCAGCGACAGCCAGGACGAAGGCTACATTGAATTCATCGGCGTAGACGAAGCGGCCCGGGGCCGAGGGGTGGGCAAACAACTCCTGCTCACCGCCCTGCACTGGCTCTTTGCCGATAGAAACATGCCCCAGGTCGGCCTCACCGTCCTCGACTTCCGCACCAACGCCCAAAAACTGTATGAGGCGGTGGGGTTTAAGTTGTTGTATACGGGCGTCAGCCTGAATTGAAGAGAGAGACTGAGAGATTGAGAGACTACGAGACTGGTTAATCTCTCAATCTCTTAGTCTCTCCGTCTCTCAATCTCCCTTCCCACGAGGACTCATGAATTTCCACACCTTACTCTCCCAAAAAGAAACGCTTATTTTAGACGGCGCGATGGGCACGATGCTTTTTGCTGCCGGGTTAGCCAATGGGGCGTCCCCAGAATTATGGAATGTCGAGCACCCGGAAAAGGTCGCCGCCATTCATCAAGCCTACGTAGATGCTGGCTCCGACATCATCCTGACGAACTCGTTTGGCGGCACGGCTTACCGGCTGAAGCTCCATGATTTACAGGATAGAGTGGTTGAGTTGAACGCCGCGGCCGCGCGCACCGCCCGCACCGTCGCCGACCATACCACCCGCCCCGTCCTCGTGGCCGGTTCGATGGGGCCAACCGGCGAACTACTGGAGCCGATGGGCAGTATGAGCTTTGCCCAATGCGCGGCCGCCTTCGCCGACCAGGCCCGTGGCCTTACCGAAGGGGGTGCTGACATCCTCTGGATCGAAACGATGAGTGACCTGAACGAGGTCAAAGCCGCTTTTGAAGGGGCACGGTCTGCGTCCCACCTGCCCATTGTCGCCACGTTGAGCTTTGACACCCGCGGCCGCACCATGATGGGCATCACCGGAACCCAGGCCGCCCAAACCATGCGCAACTGGGGGCTGGCGGCCATCGGCGTCAACTGTGGCAACAACCTGCCCGACAGCATGGCCGCCATCGAGCAGATGCACGCCGTAGACCCGTCCCTCATCCTCGTCGCCAAAGCCAACGCGGGCATCCCCGTCTGGGCCGAAGGTGGTTTGCTCTACAGCGGCACACCAGAGGTCATGGCTAGTTACGCCGTAGAAATTCACCGGCGCGGGGCCAGGCTCATTGGTGCTTGTTGTGGTAGCTCCCCGGCCCACATCCAGCGCATGGCCCAGGCCCTCGCCACTGGCGAAACCGATACTGGCCTGTGGCAAACCAATGGCGTCAGTGAAAGCTCCCCCAGCGAAAGCAGCGGCCGCGAACGCCGCCACCAACGCACCCGCGCCTAAAAACAAACAGCCCTGGCTCATCACCAGGGCTGTTTCATTATTTTTGACGTTCCTACGAGTTCCCAGAGTTCCCCTGAGTCCCCTCTCCCCTACACCAACAACTCCACAATCTGATCCGGATGCTCCGCCATACGCACCCCGGCGGCCCGCATGGCCGCTTCTTTGGCCTCGGCCGTGCCGCTGCCGCCTTCAATGATGGCTCCGGCATGACCCATGCGCCGTCCGGGCGGGGCGGTGCGCCCGGCAATAAAACCAACCACCGGTTTGGTCATGTACTGGGAAATGTACGCGGCCGCTTTCTCTTCCGCATCCCCGCCAATCTCCCCAATCATAATCACCTGCTCCGTGTCCGGATCATCCTCAAACAGTTGCAGCACATCAATGAAGTTTGTCCCCTGAATGGGATCGCCACCGATACCCACACAGGTGGTCTGACCGATGCCCCGGATGGTCAGGGCGTACACCACTTCATAGGTCAACGTACCACTTTTGGACACCACCCCAATCGGCCCTGGGGTTACGATGGAGCCGGAGATGATGCCTAGTTTGGCTTCCCCAGGCGTGATCAGGCCGGGACAGTTTGGCCCAATCAGGCGGGTGGGTTTGTTTTTGAGATACTGTTTCACCCGAATCATATCCAGAACCGGAATGCCTTCGGTGATACAAACCACCAGTTCAATCCCGGCATCAGCCGCTTCCAAAATGGCATCAGCGGCAAACCGGGGTGGCACAAAGATAACGGTGGCATTGGCTCCGGTGGCCTGGCGGGCGTTGTGCACGGTGTTGAAGATGGGCACACCCATGCTCCATTGACCCCCTTTGCCCGGTGTCACCCCACCGACAACCGGTGTGCCATATTTAATCATTTGTTCGGTATGGAACTGCCCTTCACGGCCCGTCATACCCTGGACAATTACTTTGCTATGTTTATTGGCTAAAATGCTCATGGTTTTGTTATAGCTGGAGACAAGTTTTAGTCTCTCAGTCTCTTAGTCTCCAGTCTCTCAATTTTGCGCGGCCGCGACCGCTTTCGTCGCCGCTTCCGATAAAGTCTTAGCCGTCAGCATGTTGGCATTGGCTAACAGGGCCATCCCCTCTTCGGCATTCGTGCCGACCAAACGTACCACCATCGGCACATCCGTCTTGATCTGCTCCAGGGCTTCTAAAATCCCCTTCGCCACCTCATCCCCACGGGTGATGCCGCCAAAAATGTTAAACAGAATAGCCTTCACCTTGGGGTCAGAGAGGATGAGCCGCAGAGCCGTAGCTACCTTGTCGGCCCGCGCTCCACCGCCAATGTCCAGGAAGTTGGCCGGTTCACCACCAAACAGTTTGATGATGTCCATGGAGGCCATCGCCAGCCCCGCCCCGTTGACCATACAGCCGATGTTGCCATCCAGTTGGATAAAATTTAGACCGGCGACGCGGGCTTCCCGTTCGGCGGGGGTCTCTTCATCCAGGTCGCGCAGTTCGGCCAGCTCCGGGTGACGGATGAGACCGTTGTCGTCTATGGAAATTTTGCCGTCCAGGGCCATAAGTTTGTTTTGGCCGGTAATGACCAGGGGGTTTACTTCAACCAGCGACGCATCGTTGGCCTGGAAGCAGTTGTACAAGCCAGTGGCGATGCTGTGGAACTCGCGCCATAGCTCTTGAGGCAGATCCATCGCGGCCGCGATCTGGGTTGTCTGGTAGCCGCGCAGGCCCAAAAACGGATCAATGTGGATTTTATGCAGTTTTTCTGGGGTTTCCTTCGCCACCTGTTCAATGTCCATCCCACCCGCGGCCGAGGCCATGAGCATGGGCAGACCGGCGGCCCGGTCAATGAGCACCGCCAGGTAAATCTCCTGGTTGATACCGGGAGCTTGTTCGTCTACCAGCACCTTATGCACGGTAAACCCTTTAATGTTCAAACCCAGAATCTGGCTGGCAACTTCCTCAGCCTGGTCGGGGGTTTGGGCGAGTTTGACACCACCGGCTTTGCCGCGGCCGCCGGTCAGCACCAACGCCTTGATGACCACCTTGCCGCCCAATTCGCGGGCAATATCACGGGCTTCGGTGGGGGTAGTAGCGACTTTGCCCTTGGGGATCGGCACCCCATGCTGGCTGAAAAGCCGCTTGGCCTGATATTCGTTGAGATTCACGTGGGACTCCTTTTGGGGAAACAGGATGCGTGTTGCGTGGTGCGTCAACACCAGAGGGCATCGTTTCCAGTGGGTTTAGGAATATTGACAGGGTGTTTGAATGATTGTCAAGGAACGAGGGGATTATAACATGGGGTGAAGGGGTTGGCAGGTTTTATCCAGAGGCTTGATCGCCTGGGAATTAATTCCCCGGCTGATATAAAAAGTACGCTAAAGCGTACTGAGGAATAAAAAAAAACAACACCCCCCCCCCCCCCCCACACCCACACCCCCCCCCCCCCCCCCCCCCCCCCCCCCCCCCCCCCCCCCCCCCCCCCCCCCCCCCCCCCCCCCCCCCCCCCCCCCCCGCGGGGCCCGAAGCCCCTGGGGGGGGGGGGGGGGGGGGGGGGGGGGGGGGGGGGGGGGGGGCGGGGGGGGGGGGGGCAAAAAGAAGTCAACGCGGAATTGTTGGATATCCAAGCGCTAACGGAATTCAGCATTTGAGAATTGCTGAGGTGATGAAGATATTGCGGTTACAACGTTATTGAGGGGCTGGTAACTGACTCAATACAAATTTGAAGTTGGGGGGAGTGCTGTATCAATCCAGGGGGCAGAGCGGTTGCGGGCCACTTTGAACCAGAAGCGGTTTTCCTGGGGCCAGTAGGTAGCTTCCAGTGTGCCCGGCTGTTGGCCCTGTTTGAGATGCCAGTGGGTACAACCGGGGTAAGTAGCGAGGGTGGATTTGAGGGTGATGGTGAGGTTCGCGGCCGCGAAACAGCCCTCAACCTGCTCTATCACCCTCTCCCCCGGAACCGTCGGCGAAAAATAGAAGGCCATTCTCAGGCGTGGCCCAAGATTTTGTGGGGCAGATACGGCTCTTCAATGAGTGTGATCTGCTCTGGGGTGAGTTTGATATTTACGGCCGCGGCCGCGTCTTCCAACTGGCTCATCTTGCTCATACCCACGATGGGGGCCGTCACGCCTGGTTTGTGCAACAGCCAGGCCAGCGCCACCTGCGCCGGTTTTACCCCTTGAGCCTCAGCTACCTGTTTCACCCGATCTACCACCTCAAAATCATTATCGCCATAGTAATAATCCTGGGCCATGCTGTCACTTTTGGCGCGGGCTGTTTCCCCCCAGCCTTCGCGGGTGCGGTTGCCAGCCAAAAAGCCACGGGCCAGCGGACTCCAGGGAATTACGCCCACCCCTTGATCCAGACACAAGGGCAACATCTCCCGCTCTTCTTCACGGTAAACAGCGTTCATGTGATTCTGCATGGAGACAAACTTCGTCCAGCCGTGAACCTCGGCGGTGTGTTGGGCTTTGGCAAACTGCCAGGCAAACATGCTAGACGCGCCGATGTACAAGGCCTTACCCGCCTTGACCACATCATGCAACGCTTCCATTGTCTCTTCGATGGGTACGCTGTAATCCCAGCGGTGAATCTGATACAGGTCAACGTAATCCATCCCCAACCGGCGCAGGGAGTTATCGATCCCTTCCATGATATGTTTACGCGACAACCCGCCACCATTTGGCCCCTGGCCGATGGGAAAATACACTTTTGTCGCCACCACGGCTTCTTGCCGGGGCATAAAATCCCGGATAGCCCGCCCGGTTATCTCTTCACTGATACCCACCGAGTACATATCGGCGGTATCGAAAAAGTTGATGCCAAGTTCGATGGCCCGTTGGATGATGGGGCGGCTTTCGGCTTCATCCAGGGTGTAGGCACGCCATTGGGAGCTGCCAAAGCTCATCATGCCCAGGCAGATGCGGGATACTTTCAAACCAGATTGGCCAAGATTACGGTATTGCATAGGAAACCTCATGTCAGAAAATGGGTACATACCCCCGTTTGTGTCATTTTTCGAGGGCGTAGGCCCTCGAAAAATGACACCTGAAAAATTCCCCGCCCCTGGGGGCGGGGTTAGGGGTGGGGGAAACGCGCTGTTCATCTAAACGTTCGCCAACTGTGTTTCTAGTAAGTTGACCACATCTTGCATGGCCTGTTCGTCGAAGCTGAAGGTAGCCCCCGCGGCCGCGAAAAGTTCCCGCAAGTCCGCCGTACAGCCCAACGCCAACGCGTGCCGGTAACGCCGTACCGCCTGCGCCTGATTTTGCAGGGCATTGCGCCAGACATGCACCGCCCCCACCTGGGCCAGCCCGTACTCAATGTAATAAAACGGTGCCCGGTGAATGTGCAATTTGCGCTGCCAACCCGTGGCTTTGACCGCTTCCAGGCCACTGAAATCAATCGCCGGGAGATAACGATCCCACAAATCACTCCAGGCGGCATCACAATTGGCGGGATTCGCGGCCGCGTCTGGATGCGTATACGCCCAATGTTGAAACCCATCTACTATCGCCATGTAGGGCCAGAACAGAATAATCTGCTCCATTTGGGTCCGTTTGTAGGTTTTCACCCGCTCGTCGTCAAAAAAGCCACCGAGTTCCTGACTCAAATAGGGGAAACTGAGCAACTCCATAGACATAGAAGCAACCTCAGCAATTTCCATGCCGATGTTCCGTTGCCACACATAAGGCAGGTTGTACAGCTCAAAATCATGGAACGCATGGCCCGCCTCATGCAACATCGTGCGCACATCCCCTTCCATGCCCACCGAATTCATAAAAATAAACGGTCGCTGGCTCACCGGATAGTTGGTGCAGTAACCGCCGGGGGCTTTACCCTTACGGTTGTCCAGGTCAAGCAAACTTTCTTGCCGCATAATGTCAAACCGCTGACCCAACTCCCCATCCACCTGATGCAGCACCGCCGAGGCTTTGGTCGCCAGTTCGGTACCATCCTGAAAAACCCGTTCATCGTTGAAAGCCAGCAGATACGCATCACCGCTAATATCCCAGGGGCGCAAAACATCCAGCCCCAACCGCTGCTGATACCGCTCGTACACCCGCGTCGCGGCTGGAACCACCACCTTTTCAATGGCCTGAAGGAAGGTCAGGGCATCATCTGGGCTATAGGCGAAGCGATGTTTGGCCTGCCAGGCAAAGTCCCGATAATCGGCAAAATCGGCCTGGGTCGCCATTTGATGACGCAATTGGAGCAATTTAGTCCAGTTGTCGTTAATGGCCGCCCGATCAGCCAGTTGGCGGTCAGCGATGCTTTGCCAGATTTGCGCCCGGGCCGCCCGATCCGGTGTGTTGAAGAGGGGGCGTAATTGGGTCAGGGTATATTCCTGCCCGTGCCAGGTCACTGTTTGCCCGCCGATAATTTTGTTGTAGTTTGTGCCTAGCTTGGCTTCTTCGGTAAAGAGGGGCAAATTTTCTTGGCGGAAACGGGCCGCATCAGCGCGCATCTGTTGCAAGGGAACGGCCAATCCGGCTGGTTCCAGACCACTTTCTAGCAACTTTTGTTTGAGCTTTTGGTCTTCCGCGGCCGCGAACGGGCGTATGTTCTCCAAATAATGATACAGGGCCTTTTCCGCCGCTTCATCCGTCGTATTCAGCGTATTAGCCACATAAAGGCGTGAGCTACGTTCATCTAACAAGGCCGTCAGGTGGGACCAATCCGCTAACCATTGATCAACACTCTCTGCCGTTAGCGGCCGCGCCCTAAGTTCATCATAAACCGGCTGCAACTGCTCCGCCGACCAATCCATAAAAGGGGTAACGCTCTGGGGTAAATGGGAAGACATTCAGGAATCTCCTTGTGGGGGGATTTGGTAAAAAGTGTGCGGCAAGTAGATTGAATAATTTATACAGGTGCTCGTTCCACGCTCCGCGTGGAATGCTTCCTGCGACGTTCTGCGTCGCGTAGGACGCAGAGCGTCCCGGATGGTATTCCCACGCAGAGCGTAGGAATAATTTCTACCACCTGTATAGGTGCAAATAATCAATTGTTGAACAGTTGAATTGTTGAACGGTTAATGAAGCGGTAGTCGCTCCCCCGTTAATCATTCACCCATTCACAAATTCACCCATTAATTATTCTCTCCTTCTCACCACGCTTTGATAAATCACATGTAAAACCGTTTAGTCGGGATAATACCCGCAACCGAAAGCGGGGACAAAACAGTCACTCGCTCACCACGAGCTTTAGGGTAAAATCAAACCCGCCATGTATGATCCACTTGTAGGCAAACAATTAGCAAACTACCGTCTTGACCGGGAAATTGGCCGGGGAGGGATGGCGGTTGTGTATGCAGGCTGGGATTTGAAACTGGATCGGCCGGTCGCCGTCAAAGTTATCAATACGCATTACCAGGATACCCCCGGTTATGCCCAGCGTTTTGTGCAAGAGGCCCGCGCCGTGGCCCGATGGCGCCACGAAAACATCATCCACATTTATTATGCCGACGATGAGGCGGGGCTGTATTACTTCGTCATGGAGTACATTGAAGGAGTCGATTTACGCCACCGCCTGGCTGAGTACGCGGCCGCGCACCAATTGATACCCCCTTACGAAGTCATTCGCCTGGGCCGGGCCATGGCCAACGCCCTGGATTTTGCGCACAGCAAAGGCGTTATCCACCGTGATGTCAAACCAGCCAATGTCATGTTAGGTCAGGACGGGCGTATTGTTCTCATGGATTTTGGCCTGGCCCTGCATGTCGAACAAGGCTCCTTTGGCGAAATCCTCGGTTCACCCGCTTATATTTCCCCGGAACAGGCTCGTAGCTCCGCCCAGGCTGTCCCCCAATCGGATCTGTACAGCCTGGGGGTCATCCTCTATGAAATGCTGGCGGGCGTTTTGCCTTTTGATGATCCTTCACCCGCCACCTTGGCCGTGCAGCACATGACCCAGCCTGTGCCCTCACCTCGGCAGCGCAACCCTCTCCTCAACAAGCTGACAGAATTGGTGTTGCTCCGCGCTTTGGCCAAAGAGCCAGACGAGCGTTACCCTACGGGGAAAGCATTGATGGATGCGCTCGCGGCCGCGTTGCAAGCCTCACCCGGTCGTGACACCTTACTGGGCCAGCAAATAGACGAATATCGCATCACCGACTACCTGGGGCGCGGGGGTATGGCCCGCGTTTACCGGGGTTTAGACATCTCCCTGGGGCGTCCGGTCGCCATCAAAGTCATTGACACCCCCTACCGCACCGATGACGATTATCAGGCCCGTTTCAAACAAGAAGCCCGCGCCGTCGCCCAGCTAGAACATCCCCATATCGTTCGCCTGTACAGCTTTCGTGAGGCTGAAGGGCTTCTCTACATGGCGATGCAATATATTGAAGGGGAAACGCTGGCGGCTTATCTGCATCAGCACAAACCGTTGCCGCCGGAACGGGTTCTGGCGTTTTGCCGCGACATTGGGGCGGCCCTGGATTATGCCCATAGTAAAGGGGTGATTCACCGGGATGTCAAACCAGGCAATGTGATGCTGGATGGCCGGGGACGCGCCATTGTCATGGATTTTGGCCTGGCTTTGCTCACCGATTTAGGCTCACGCGGCGAGGTGTTTGGTTCGCCTGATTATATTTCACCCGAGCAGGCTATCTCTTCAGCCCATGTGGTGCCGCAAAGCGATTTGTACGCCCTGGGGGTGATGTTGTACGAGATGTTGAGTGGGGTATTGCCCTTCACCAAGGGTGAACCGCTCGACATCACGATGATGCATCTGAGTGAAGCCCCACGCCCACCCCATCTGGTTAACCCGGATATCAGCGAGGCGGTATCGGCGGTGATTATCAAGGCGTTGGCGAAGGAGCCGGGCAAACGGTATCAGACGGGGACCGAGTTGGCACAGGCGTTGCAACAGGCTCTCAACGGCACACCCATCGCGGCCGCGCCCCCTCATCCACCCCAACCAGAACCCATCAAGTTGCTGCCCCTGCCCCCTCAACCCGCCAACCTGCCCGCGGCCGCAGAGCTGCCCAACCCCATCACCACCCCAGACAACCCGCTCCCGCCCCCACCCGCCGCTGTGGGCGGGGAAAGTTCAGAGTTCAGAGTTCAGAGTTCAGAGTTCCGGGTTCAGAGTTCCGAGTTGAGTGCTACCAGTCCCCAATCTCCAATCTCCAGTCTCTCAGTCTCCCAGTCTCCAGTCTCTCAGTCTCCAGTCCCCAGTCTCTCAGTCTCTCAGTCTCCAGTCTCTCAGTCTCCACTCCCCCCCCGCCGCCGCCGCTTCTGGCTCTACCTGCTCTCATCCTTCCTGCTCGCGGCCGCGATCTTTGTCGCGGCCGCCTATCTATTACCGGGCGACGAGGTTGAAAACCCGGCCATCGCCGTTGTGCCCTCGGCTACCACCAGCCCCACGCCCATGATCACGGTCAGCCCAGCCGCCACTGCCACCACCACCGCCAGCCCCACGGCTACAGCCACGGCCACCGCTACCATCCCGGCCACAGTGGTCCCAACACCCGAACCCACGACTGCCCCCGCCACGCTCGTCGTCGTTGCGCCCACCCAGACCTCTGCCCCCTCGCCGACCCCCAGCCGCACACCCACAGCGACCCCCATCGTCATTCTGGTGCGGGAGCAAGACGGTATGCCTATGGTGCTGATTCCGGGGGGGAGTTTTGTGATGGGGGCCAACGAGACGGACGCCGACGCTGAGGACGATGAAAAACCAGGCCATACGGTCGCCCTCGATAGCTTCTATCTGGATCAATATGAAGTGAGTGTGAGCCAGTACGCCGCCTTTTTGAACACGCTGGGCAGTTATGTACAGCAATGTTATGGCTTTACTTGTGTATGGACGTTGTTTGAATCGAGCTTCACCTACCTGACCCAAAACACAGATGAATCTTTTGCGGCCGCGCCCGGTTTTGCTGATTATCCGGTCAATTATGTGAGTTGGTACGGCGCGGCCGCGTACTGTGAATGGGCCGGTGCCCGTCTACCCACCGAGGCTGAGTGGGAATACGCCGCCAGAGGAACCGAGGGGTATCTGTACCCCTGGGGTGGTGAGCCACCTTCCGATACGTTGGCTCTGTTTGGCGGGGCCACGTTAGCCAACCTGCAACCCGTCAACCATTTTCCTGATGGTGTGACGCCGCTAAAGCTATATGACTTATCGAATACGATGTGGGAATGGACCAACGATTGGTATGAGGCTGATTATTACGCCACCAGCCCGACTCGCAATCCTACAGGGCCAGAAACGGTCACAACGGCGGGGCGGGTATTGCGCGGGGGTGGTTGGCGGAGTCCGGCCCCGGACTTACGGGCCACGAATCGCCAACCCATGCGCCCCGCCACATTTGAACGGGATATTGGTTTTAGATGCGGCCGCACCGAACCGTAAATAAGCACGATCGATGTTCCGGTATTGGTTTGTAGTGACCGCTTTAGCGGGCTGATACCAGCCCGCTAAAGCGGTCACTACAAACAAGCTCTTTTCTACTTCCCACTTCTAATTCAAGATACGCACACGATCAATCTTCTCCCCCACCACCCGGTAAATCACCACCGCATGGCGCTCCGTCGGCCCCATACCGGTAATCCGCTCCTCATCAATGACGTAATTACCGATGCGAATGCGCGTCTCAATGCGGCAATCTACCTGCGGAAACCGGGCAAACGACGCCCCATAATTTTCCCGCATTTTTTCGATTCCCTGGTACAGCAGGCCACTGTCCCCATCTTCAAAACGCACATCATCGGTATAACAGGCCAAAAACCGCTCCAAATCACGGGCGTTATACGCTTGTAGTTGCTCTTCGACCGGATCAACCATGTTCTTTACCTCCGTACCTGCTCGAATTAATGCTGGTGTTGTCCATGCGTTGAGCAACAAGTGCCTGGCACGAGGCAGACGAACCTGGGCTTAACACAACTCACCGCCCCGTGCCAGGCACTGCATGGAACGCTCAACCCAAATCCCAGTCTCCAGTCTCTCAGTCTCCCCAGTCTCTCAATCTCCCCGTCTCCCTCCTCACCACAACCAACTACCCCTTCATTCACCCTCGTCTGGCCCTTATCAACCGGATGAGCATGGGTATCTCCTCACCCCCCAGGAGCCGACTGACAAGAAAGTAGACGATGAAGCCAATGGGCAACGCGGCCGCGAGAAAAACTACATCCCCCGTCAACACCTGTCGCAGGGCCACAATCACCCCACTCATCACCGCCGCGGCCAACAAAGCCCGCCCCAACGCAGGCAACAGACCATAACCCGCCAACCCCAACCGCTGATGGTTCAACAGCAACAATACAGCCGACTCCAGGGTAAAGGCAATCGTGCTGGCAAGCGCGATCCCCCCCAACCCCAACCCATCTACCAGCAGATAGGCCAAAACCACATTGGTGATCAGCCAGCCAATCTTGGCGACCATCGGCGTGCGGGTGTCGTGTTGGGCATAAAACAGCCGGGCCACAATCTCCAACGTGGCCTCACTGACCACACGCACACTGAAAAACACCATCACCCGGTACACCAGCAAAGTCGAGTTGGCATCAAATGCCCCCCGCTCCAGCACCAGCCGGATAGCCGGTTGACCGACGAGAACCATGGCCGCGGCCGCGGGCACAGTCAACGTCCAGATAATCCGCAGGGCCGCCGTCGCCGTCAGCTTCAGCCCCTCCCGATCCCGCGTGTTAAACATCTCGGCCAGGGTGGGGAAAATGACGATGGCAATGGCCGTGCCCAGAAGCGTCTCTGGCAGTTGTTGCAAGTAATAGCCGTAAAAATAGGCCGAAGTACTGCCCGCTTCCAGCCCGGACAACAGGCGCAACAAGAACAGGTCGGCCAGTTGCACCGCGCCCAATGTCACCATGCGCGGCCCCATCAGCCGGATGATCTCGCGCACGCCGCGCACCTGCAACCCCAACATGGGCCGGTAACGGAAACCATGCCGCACCAACCCCGGAATCTGAATCGCCACATGGAGCAGACCCCCCGCCACCGTGCCCCAGGCCAACCCATGCACCCCCCACTGTGGAACCAGCACGAACAGCCCAAACAGATAACCGGCGTGTAACATGCTAGGGGCCAGGGCGGGCAAAACAAAATGTTGGTGGGCGTTGAGGATGCTACTCAGCACCCCACTGACGCCAAAGATGGTCGTTTGCACCAGGATGATCCGCATGAGGCTGGCGGTGAGGGCCTGCTGTTCTGGGGAGTAATCGGGCACGAGGATGCCGGTCACGGCTGAGGCAAAGAGGATGCCGGTGGCCGAGATGAGGGCGAGAACCAGGAACACCAGGGTGAGGGTGGCACTGGCAAGTTGGGCACTTTGTCGCGCTCGGTCGCTGTTGAGGTAGGCGGAGTAGACGGGAATGAACGCGGCCGCGAGCGCCCCCCCCGAAATCAACGCCACAAAGAGTTCCGGCAACTGATTCGCCGCCGTAAAAGCATCAAAATCCCCACTCGTGCCAAACACCCGGCCCACCAAAATCGCCCGCGCCAGCCCCAACAGCTTATCAAAACCAAACAACACCATGACGATCACGCTAGATTGGAGCAGGAAGCGGGTGCGGGGGGATGGGGATGAACTCATAGGAACTCGTGGGAACTCTGGGAACTCGGTGGAACTCTAGGAACTCGAAACTCTGAACTCAAAACTCAAAACTGCCTCCCAAATTGTAGCCCTCTTTTTTCTCCCTACCAGAATCAGGTATCATTAGCCACACATCGTCGCTCCTCAACTTGCCTCTGGCGTTTACTGTCTCGCTGTTCATAGCCAAAGGAACCCAGCCATGAAGTCCCATATCGCCCTCGATCCACAATTAGACGTGAGTGCTGAACAGTTCGCGGCCGCGTGGAACCACTCCCCCTACGCCAGCCAATACGGCCCGGCCCACCTCGAAACCCCCACCGCCGAAACCTTCTCCACCGAATTGGCCGTCGCCCTCATCACCATCGCCGTCAGCATCCCCGTCACCATCCTTACCAACTTCACCGTCGAACTACTCAAAGCCAAATACCTACCCCCAGACAAACCCGCCCCGCCACCCCCACCCACCATCATCATCAACCAGACCACCAACAATCACTACGAGCCTCTGCTTATCATCAGCCCGGAGCAAAAAACAGAGTGAGGGAAAACGTGGTGCGTATTGCGTGTTGCGTAGCGTGACGCACCACGCACCACGCGTCCCCCACCCCATCCGTGTCCCTTCCTATCCGTGTTTACAACACTCACCCCAACCCCACCATGCGCCTCCTCATCACCCAAACCCCCAACTCCCCCCTTACCCTCGACGCCCAAAACCGTCGCGTTTTCCCGGCCCAGGTCAGCTTTGAAGGGTATAACACCTACCCCATCACCGTCACCGACCCATTCACCCCGGCCCAGGAAGCCGAACTGGAATGGTATTACGAGCGGTGGCTCAACTTCCCGTTCACCGACAAAATCCGCGCCCAACACGCCGCCGAGAGCATCCGCACCTACGGTCACGACCTATTCAAACAGCTATTCCGCGCCGATCCCAACCTCTACGCCGACTACCGGGAACAGCGCCACGACCCCTTCACCATCGAAATCATCGGTGAGCCGGAGTTCCACACCCTGCACTGGGAAAGCCTGCACGACCCTGACCAGGATCGCCCCCTCACCGTGGACAAAGCCATCATCCGGCGCAACCACAAAGCCATCCACACCCCGGCGACCGTCAAAGCATCCCCCACCCTCAACATTTTGCTCGTCACCGCCCGGCCCGGCGGCAAACTGGATGTCGGCTACCGCACCATCTCCCGCCCCCTGGTGGACGCCCTGGAGAACAGCCAGCTACCCACCCGCGTAGACATCGTGCGCCCCGGAACCTTCAAGGCGTTGGTACAGCACCTGGAAGACAGCCGCGACCAGCACGGCGACGGCTACTACCACGTCATCCACCTCGACGTGCACGGCGCACTGCTCACCTACGAACAGTACCAGAAAGCCGAAACCGATTGGACGGCGCAGGCGGTCTCGTATAAGGGATACGGGCAGGAACCGATCACCGAATACGACGGGCTGAAGGCGTTTCTGGCCTTTGCCGGGGAAGAGGGGGGCACAGACCTGGTGGCCGCCGATGCGCTGGCGAAGGTGCTCAATGCCCGGCAGGTTCCCATCGCCATCCTCAACGCCTGCCAATCGGGCAAACAGGTGGGGGCCGAAGAAACCAGCCTGGGCAGTCGCCTGCTGACCGCCGGGGTGCAGTTGGTGGTGGCCATGGGCTATTCGGTGACGGTCTCGGCGGCCAGACTGCTGATGACCCACCTGTACCAACATTTGCTCAAAGGGGACAGCCTGGAGACGGCCATCCGCCGGGCGCGGCTGGAGCTGTACCACGACAAAACGCGCCGCGCCGCCTTCAGCCAACAGATCGAACTGGAAGATTGGCTCCTGCCCGTCGTCTACCAGCACCGACCGGTGCGCCTGAACAGCCAAAACATTCGACTGGACCGCCCTGGCGCAGGAAGCCGACTCGGCCCACAAACCACCCCACACCAACTACGGCTTTGTGGGGCGGGATGTGGACATCCTGGAAGTGGAGCGGCATCTGCTCAAGGATGAACAGAGCAACCTGCTCCTGATGCGGGGCATGGGCGGCGCGGGCAAAACGACGCTCCTGCATCACCTGGCCTGGTGGTGGCAAAAGACCCGCCTGGTGCAGAGGGTGTTTTATTTTGGCTACGACGTGAAGGCGTACCACACCCAGGAAATCGTCGCTACCCTGGCCCTGGCCCTGTTTGGCAAGGTGGATGTGCCCTGGCTGGCGGTGCGGCAAAAACTCCGCGCCGAACGCCACCTGCTCATCCTCGACAACATGGAATCCATCACCGGCGAACGGCTGGCCGTGCAAAACACCCTGCCCCCCGCCGAACAAACCGCCCTACGCGCCTTCCTCGCCGATCTGGTCGGCGGCAAAACCCTCATTCTCCTCGGCTCCCGCAGTGATGAGCAATGGCTGGTGGGCCGCTGGCCAGCGCAGCCGTCAGCAGTCAGTCGGCAGCAGTCAGCCGAGCAGTCGGCCGCTCAGCACTCTGCACTCAGTCCTCAGCACTCATCCCCGTCCCCACTCTCCCCTCCTCCTCCCACCTCCCCACCTACGACCTCCCCGGCCTCGACCCGGAAGCCCAAAGTGAACTGGCCGAGGCGATTTTGCAGCGGTTGGGCAAGAGCCATTACCGCAGTGGCGAGGCGCACCGGGAACCGTTCCGGCAGTTGTTGAAGCTGTTGGGGGGGTACCCGCTGGCGATGGAAGTGGTGTTGAACAACTTGCAGGGGCAGACCCCGGCCCAGGTGCTGGAAGCGTTGACCCAGGCGGATGTGGCGCTGGATAAGGCTGCCGATACGGGGGACAAGACGAAGAGCATTTTGCGCTGTATTGATTACTCCCACGGCAACCTGTCGCCGCTGGCGCAGGATATGCTGTTGTGCCTGGCCCCGTTTACCGGCGTGGTGAATGCCAGTTGGTTGGCGCAATACCTGGGGCAGTTGCAAAAGGCGTGGGGAGAGAGGGAGAAGGAGAAACCCGGTTTCTCGGAGAAACCGGGTTTCTTAACCGCCGACGCCGCCCAATGGCAGGCGGTGTTGCAAGAAGCGGCCCGCTGGGGGCTGGTAGCCAACCACGAGGTGGGGGGCGGCTACCTGCGCCTGCAACCCGTCCTGCCCTACTTCCTCAAAACCCGCCTGCACGACCCGGCCCAGGCGACCCGCCAGCAGGTGATTGAAACCGCCTTCCGCGAGCATTACCAGCAGGTAGGCCAGGCGTTGAGCCAGTTGATCACATCCAAACAGCCCCAGGAACGGCAAACCGGGCAGGCCCTCATTGGCCTGGAGTACGAAAACCTGCTCACCGCCGTCAACCTGGCCCTGACCGCCCAAAGCAACTTTTACGATGCCTACGAAGCCCTGTTCCGTTTTCTCCTGGCCTTGCAACAACACCAAGAAATTATTGCTTTTAGCCAATTCCATCATGGCCCAACGTGACAATTACCCACTAGAATAGTTACAAAACAAACCAGGTGAATGGTTCTCCTTGTCTAGGATCGATTGGCAAACTCTTACCTGCAACGAAACAATTGATCAAGCCCGAAAAGCTTATCAACAGCATCTCGATTTAATAGCGTCTGCAACATCATTTCAGTAAAAGGGAAAGCCGGGCTAAAACAGGCGAACCCTGCACCAGTTGGGGATGGTGGCGCAGGAGCAGAGGCAGTGGGACGCGGCCGCGGACTATTTCCGGCAGGCGTTGCAAATCAAAATTGAGTTCAACGACCGGTACAGCCAGGCGTCTACCCTGCACCAGTTGGGGATGGTGGCGCAGGAGCAGAGGCAGTGGGACGCGGCCGCGGACTATTACCGGCAGGCGTTGCAAATCAAAATTGAGTTCAACGACCGGTACGAACAGGCGGGAACCCTGCACCAGTTGGGGATGGTGGCGCAGGAGCAGAGGCAGTGGGACGCGGCCGCGGACTATTACCGGCAGGCGTTGCAAATCAAATTGAGTTCAACGACCGGTACGAACAGGCGGGAACCCTGCACCAGTTGGGGATAGTGGCGCAGGCGCAGAGGCAGTGGGACGCGGCCGCGGACTATTTCCGGCAGGCGTTGCAAATC